>CAVVKR010000001.1:0-11804 GCA_963748745.1 uncultured Bacillaceae bacterium
AACAACCAAGAATAACAAGTGCAACGATAGGAAAAATAAATGATTTAGGGTTAACAGATCCATTTAATATGGGGGCTGCGATGGCTCCTGCAGCTGTCGATACAATAACGAGACATTTGCAGGATATGCAGTTAACACCTGATTACTACGATTTAATTGTTACTGGTGATTTAGCAAAAGTAGGACGCAGTATTGCATTGGAGCTTTTTGAAGAACAAGGTGTGGACATTTCCGAAAAGCAATTCCAAGATTGTGGATTAATGATTTACGATCCTTCTCAACCAGTTCAAGCTGGTGCAAGTGGTTCAGGATGTTCAGCAGCCGTTTTATATGGCCATTTATTGAAACAGATGAAACAGGAGAAATATAAAAGAATATTATTTGTTGCTACTGGAGCATTACTATCTCCTCTCTCATATCAACAAAAAGAAACGATTCCATGTATTGCTCATGCAGTTGCAATTGAATTTCTCTAAAGTGAAAGTTTTACCCAAATGAGGTTTTCATGCCTTTTACATGCCAGCAGTGCATTCATTACCATTCATATCACGAGGAGGATATGAAGTCATTGAGGGCAGTTTCGTTTCTCGTTTAACATTTTTATGAGGAGGTTTTCTGATGTTAGCAATGTTTTTCTGGGCGTTTGTCATCGGAGGAAGTATATGTGTTATCGGCCAAATTTTACTTGATGTAGCGAAATTTTCCCCTGCACATACATTAACGATATTAGTCGTCACGGGTGCAATTGTGTCTGGTTTTGGATTATATGAGCCTTTGATTGATTTCGCTGGCGCAGGTGCGACTATTCCTATTACTAGTTTTGGAAATTCATTAGTGGAGGGTGCAATGTTAGAAGCGGAAAAGCATGGAATAGTTGGCGTATTAACTGGAATGTTTGAAGTAACATCCTCCGGGATTTCAGCAGCAATCATTTTTGGCTTTATTGGAGCACTTATCTTTAAACCGAAAGGATAAAGAAAATTTTCTTGTTTAACGCCCATACACAATAGCCTTCTCCTACATATGTTATAAGTGAAACGACCCACTTATGATGAGAAAGAAAAGGTCGTTAGTATCTCGTCGATAGAGGAATGCTCATAATAAAGCGAGGTGAAGGTTTATGTCCTGGGGTTATGGATGCTGCTATGGCGGTTATGGTGGTTACGGCGGTTACGGCTTTGGACGCGGTTATTATGGCGGCTCTACTTTCGTATTAATTGTAGTGTTATTCATCCTACTAATCATTGTTGGAGCTAGCTTTTGTTAATGAAGATTGATAAAAATAAGATGGAATAAAACAAACGATTTTATTCCATCTTATTATTTTGTCATCGCATCTCCCTCATTACAGAGCGTAAGATTATATGATGATATTCGCTTGATTTTATCACCAAAAATTCCCCCTTTCATAAGATGAAGTAGCTGAAAGGGAGGCATAGAATACATGGAAAACCAATTTTTTAAAAATATTGAAAATAAAACAGGAGTAAATATGCAGGAAATTATGCGTCTTGCAAATTCCTTACAAAATGCGAATTTTCAAGATGAACAAACGGTAAGAAGAGTAATTAAAAGCGTATCACGAATTGCCAAAAAACCTGTTTCTAAAGAATTAGAGAATAAAATTGTTCAATCGATTATCAATGATGGAAAACAACTTGATTTTGGTACCATTGCCGAAATGTTAAACAAAACAGGGAAATAAAAAAGGAGGGGCAGTTCAGAAGTCATCAGTCAATGATTTTTGAACTGCCCTTGCTTCTTTTTTATGGGAGATTTCCGTTCAGAGACGGGGCGTTTGGCGTTTTCCACGGGTTTGATTGAAAGTCTATTCAATCAGTAGTCATTAGCATGGCTTACTAGACCATAATGCTACCGATTACTTTCGGAAAACGATACAAATTAGAAGGGAAAATAATATCTATCTTCTTTTGCATCTGATGTGAATACATAACGGTTAGAGGGCATGGAAATAGCCAAACCCGTACCACTTATTATTTTAAGAGATACGGGTTGAATTTAAATATCTATATCATAAGTCCTTCATCATTGTTCGATGTTTGATACCTGCTTCGATAAATTCATCGGAGCTAATTTGATAACCGAGCTTTTTGTAAAAGGGAATAGCTTGTGATTGTGCGTTTAAAACATAGGAGTTTATTCCTAACTTTTTTGCAAATTTTTCAATAGCGTTCATTAATAATTGACCTAATCCATTGCCTCGTTGTTCTTTAAGGATACAGATTCGTTCTACTTTCCCTTTTCCATTTATAATCCGCAATCGACCGGCACCAGAAGGATGGTTGTGATGATCATATAGGACAAAATGATAAGCACTTTCTTCATATTGATCCCATTCTTCTTCTGGAGGCACCTGTTGTTCTTCAATGAATACTTTTTTTCTGATTTGTTGTACATCTTCTAGCTGTTGTTTTGTTGTAGCCTGAACTACCTTCACTTATTGCTGTTCCTTCCCTAAACGAAATGTTTCATAAACAGTCCAAGATCCATTTTCTAGTTGATATAACAGATGGAAGCGATCAACTTCTTCCTCGTGATCGATACCGAGCATCCGTAATTGCCCAAACACATCTGAATGTTCAGCATGTGAGAGATTTTGTCCAATTGTTATATGTGGAACGAAAGAGTACTTCGGTTCTTCATTTGGAAAAATATCTGTTAAATCTTTATTTAATCCTTCAAGCACGGGATTGGAATCTATTTTAAAATAGATTGTATTGTTAACTGGCTGGAATGAACTTACTTTAATGACCTTCATTGTGAATGGTTCATATTTTTCAGCAACTGCTTGAATCTTTTCTGTTATTGCTTCTCCCTCGAGATCGGATGTGAAGGCATCTTTTAATGTAATATGTGGAGGGATTAAAGCGTAATTAGGATCATAGCGTTTACGATAAGAATTCGCTAAATCTTGTAATTTTTTTGATGGAAAAATGGCAATACCGTATTTCATTGATTATTACCTCCTTTAAATTAGAACAACTGAGGAACTTATGGCAACATATACTTCATTATAACAAATGTTAGAAATTTTAAACAATACGTTTAGAGCTTTTTTAAAAGGAAAAGAGGGCTACCTACCCCATCCATTTTAACGCTCGTTTTAAGTCAGGTTGCCAATATTTCCAAGTGTGTTCTCCTGAAAATTCATCATAAAAATAGGGGAACGCCTTTTCTTTAAATACATGACTTAATTTTCGATTAGGAGTTAAAAAGTCTTCAATCGTTCCTTTCATTGTTTTTACTGTCGTTTCCCCTTTGCCAATGACATGGTAGACATCTAATAATTGCGGGTTAGGATAATTGCGAACTGCATCTATTACCTCTTCATTTACAAACGGTGATTGAAGGATTACTTTCCCAAACATTTTGGGATATTTTACTGCTGTTAATATTGAGATCGTCGCTGCCAGTGAATCTCCAATTAATGTCCGCTTCTCCCTCGTTCCGTATGTAGGATATTCAGCGTCTATAAATGGCACGAGTTCATGAGCTAAAAACCGGCTATAAGCTTCATTTTGTTCTCCGTGTGGATGATACTTTCGCTTGCGGTCTTTTACGTTTTTGTAAGGGATACCAACAATAATGACATTTTCTATTTCCTTTTGACCGATTAACTCGTCTGCAAAGCGGGCAATCCGCCCCAGTTGTAAGTAATCCTTTCCATCCTGCGCAATTAATAATGCATATTTATTTGCAGATGAAAAATTGGCAGGGAAATAGATAAACATGTTGATTATTTCTTCTAATTCTTTACTTTCAAATGTAAGATCTTTTACTGTTCCTTTAGGTACCATTAGTATTGGTCCTCCAATCGTAAATTATGAATGTCATTTTATATTATTTTTTCAGCGGTTCGGAGTTTTGTCTATTATTTCTTTGATTATGTCAGTTATAGGGTGATGCGGCCAGTAGTATGTTTTTCGAGTATAGTGATCATTTTTGTGTCGGTAATTATCTTTCCTCTGTTCGTCGACTTCATTCCGTGAGTTATTTTCGTGTATAACATCTTTACATATTGACAAACTCCGTCCCGTTCTATCTATAGGATAACAAGATTAAAATGTTTGTTCTAGGGATATAACATGTGGAGGATAAGTGGGATTTACATGGGGAGAGCATAGTATAGTAGCTATTTTCCTAAAAACAGGCATTAAAAAGGAATGTTTGTTCGTATATAATAAAGATAGAAAATATTATATTAAAGATAAATGGAGCGAAGAGAGAATGACAAAGCTGTTACAGAAAGCGAAAGAGCACAATAAACAAATAGAAATAATATATATGGATCGTAAGGGTGACATTACTCATCGGATGGTAAAAGTAATAAAAGTAAATCCATGTTATTTCAAAGGATATTGTTATTTGCGCCACCAACAACGTATTTTTGCTCTCAATAATATTTTAGCGATTTCTCTTGTAGCCAATAATAAAAAAGATGGATATGAAAAAAGTGTAAAAAGAATATAGTCGGTTCGATCTATACATTCGCAATAGGGTGTTTGGTCATGTATTTATTTAGACACCTACGGGATAGCCTGTTAATTTAAAGAAAATATACGTTTTTATACTCGATAAAAGCGGTTCCAATGAGTGGCCAAGCTACATACAATGCTAGTAATAAAGCTCTAGATTGGAGGGGATGGGATGGATATACGAAACGTTCATAATGACGTAGAGAATGTGAAACAAGAGCAACAAGGAATGAAAGCGAATATAAAAAAACTTCAGGAAAAGGAGCTCTTACAAGATGAAAAAATAAAACGTATAGAGCAGTCAATGAAAGAAATAAAAGAAGATAGAGAATGGTTACAAAGAGCCATCACTAATGCTGTCATCGTATCAGTAATTGGAGGAGTATTAGCCGTTTTTTTTGCAGCAATGAGCAATGTATAAGGGAGAGTTTTTTTGGTGCTAGCGAAGATGTACAACATGGCTATGATGTTATTGATTGTAGGCTATATCACTTGTTCGTTGTTCTTCATTATCAGCTCTGTTTTACCGAATAACAAGAGATGGAAAGAACAGTGGAAAAAAGCATCATAAAAAAAGGGTGACGAAATGAATGGGATCGTTGCTCTTTTTTCATAAAGTTCCAATCAAAAAGATGAGTGCACTATTTTGCTTAAAGGTTGGACAAGCCTTTCTACTCTTATTTCATTTCGTTTAACTTAAAAAATATATTAGGGTTTTATTAATGAAGGGGGTATAAAACGGGGAATAAGAGATCCGATATTTATGATGTACCTTAATGGCATTTATCCATGCTTTTTATGCTTTAAAACCAATAAAAATCATTATTTATGCCTAATCTGTTTTTACTCGTTTAATAGATGAAGATAAAAACGCTCAACTCCTTATGAGTCAAGCGTTTAAATGGGATGATTCTGACTGGGCTCGAACCAGCGACCTCCACCCTGTCAAGGTGGCGCTCTCCCAGCTGAGCTACAGAATCAAATAAATATTTAATGAAGAAGACATATAATAATATACATTGTTTTTTTACTGTTGTCAACGGTTATTTTTGTTTTCATTATTGTTTGAGTAAATAGTGCAAAATGAAGTTCCAATTACCGTATGTGTAAATTTTTACAGTTAGCATAAAAAATCAATCATGGAGGTAAAATAAAAGTTGATGAGGGGGGTGTGATTTTTATGGCTGAAGATGTCCTCTGTGAAGTGACTAACTGTGCATATTGGGCACAAGGAAATAAATGTGATGCAGATAAAATTTATGTTATAAGTAATGAAGGAAAGGAAGCTTCAACAAGCCAGGAAACGGATTGTAAAACCTTTAAACCTTATTAATTCATATAATGACTGCCTATCTCCACTTTTGAGAGGGAGGCAGTCACTATCATTTCGTTCTTAAGTGTGGTAATAACGGAACAATAAATATCATATAGTGAAGTAATATTATTTTTTAAAAGGTAAAATGTGCAGAAAGATAAGCAGATTTTACAAGTTTCGCATGCTTAATAATCTTCTTTACTGAATAACATAGAATTTAAACATTGTTTGCTATCGTCTCGCAGCGATACAAGATACATATATGGATGGCTAGTTATTCAAAAATGAAAAGAAGGAGTGAGAGGTAAAGATACTCAAAAAAATCCTGGTGACAAATAAGACACCAGGTAGAAAGGAGAAACTTTCATTAATTCACAATAGCAACAATTAAAGCTAGGAAAGTGACGATGAAGAACAAAAATGTAACAAAGCTGAAAAAAATTTTGTTCATTTTTTAACACCTCCTGCTATTATGTATATGTTTGTATTTTTATGTCATTCTTTTTTTGGAAAAATTCTTCTTTATTTTTCATGTTTATTAATAAACAAGTGAAGAAAAAATAAGTGTGCCTACTAATCGATGTAAAAATGGAAGGAATTATGGTATCTTAAAGATAGCGACTATTTTACAAGGTTTTTTGGTTTTAAGTCGGAACATGCTTTACAATCTAGAAAGACAGATGTAAGTACATCATGTTTATTTAATTAGTGTTCAAGGAGAGGTTAAAATGTTTTTATTTTCAGTGATCGCTACACTTGTTGTCTGTATCGTTGCACTCGTTTTAACTTTTTATGTTGGTAAGGATGTAAATAAAAAAATAGACACGTATGAAAAAGAAGGAGATTCACTTGAGGAACAATTAGCAAGATCTAAGGATTATGAAACGACTTCAATTAAAAATAATATCCGCTCATTAAACAACATATATATTTTACTTTTTTCTGCTGTTATTTTTATTTCTATTTTATTTGTTTTTTTTGGAAAATAATCTTTATTTTCATCCTTTTTCTACACTTGTAGTTTCCAATGCTACAAGTGTTTTTTTTATGAAGACAACTTCTATTAAATGGTAACAAAAGGGTGTTAATACCAATTAAAATGTTGTTTTAAAAAGTTCATATTTTATTCAAAAATTGTTCAAACTTTTTTATTTGGATGGTAAAGCTTATCTTCTCAAGCTTGTAAGCGGTTTCAATAAAATCAGATAAATCGAAATTGTCTAATATTTTAAAAATGGGTATTGACCAAAAGGGAAAAGGGTCGTAATATGATCATCAATAATCATTTCAATTGACAAATAACAAAACCACATGAACAACTGGATGAATTTTAAGATAAGTGATGAATTACTAAAGTTTTTGCCATGTTAGTCAAAGCAAACTGGGTGAAGCAACTTTCTTAAAATAATAGTTGAGACATATGGTTGAAACATAGCATGGTCGATCACAATTAATATCATGCACGGTCATATGAAGTAATATAGTAAGAAATGAAAATATAAAGAAAATTCCGATTATACTCACACGTCATAATTTATCCACAGCTGAGACAAAAGCCTGTATCATTGTAATTGTAGCGTAATCCTCAGAACATGATTAGTACGCTAGGCTTAATAATACTAGAATTCAGAAAGCTTGTGACGGCGGACGGTGTGATAGAAAACCAGCATAGGTAGTACAATAGCCGGCTAACGAGAATTCTGGAGGCGATAAAATGCGTAGCGACATGATAAAAAAAGGAATAGATCGTGCCCCTCATCGAAGCTTATTATATGCAACTGGAGTAAAGACAGAGGATTTAGATAAACCGTTTATCGGTGTATGTAACTCTTATATTGATATTATTCCCGGGCATGTTCATTTGAAAAAATTTGCGGAAGTTGTCAAGGATGCGATTTGGGAAGCAGGTGGTGTTCCATTTGAATTCAATACGATTGGTGTTGACGATGGAATCGCCATGGGACATATAGGCATGAGGTACTCACTTCCGAGCCGTGAACTTATAGCTGATTCAGCCGAAACTGTTATTAATGCTCATTGGTTTGATGGAGTTTTCTATATTCCTAATTGTGACAAAATTACACCAGGAATGTTAATGGCTGCAGCTAGAACGAATGTACCATCTGTATTCGTATCAGGCGGACCCATGGAAGGTGGCGTATCAAGTACAGGGGAAACTCTTTCGCTTGCATCTGTTTTTGAAGGAGTAGGTGCACATCAATCAGGAAAAATATCTGCTGAAGAACTATTAGACCTTGAAACGAATGCTTGTCCAACTTGTGGGTCATGTTCAGGAATGTTTACAGCTAATTCGATGAATGCATTAATGGAAATGCTCGGTATGGCGCTTCCTGGTAATGGTACGATCGTAGCGACTTCAAATGAACGTCATAAGCTTATTAAAGAAGCTGTTAAATACTTATTAACAATGATTAAAAATGATGTAAAACCTCGAGATATTATTACAAAAGAAGCAATTGATGATGCTTTTGCCTTAGACATGGCAATGGGTGGCTCGACAAATACAGTGCTTCATACGTTGGCAATAGCGAATGAAGCAGGCATAGATTATGATCTCAATCAAATAAATGAAGTAGCCAAACGAGTACCATATTTAGCAAAGATAAGTCCAGCATCAGATTACACAATGGAGGATGTCCATCGGGCTGGTGGCGTAAGTGCAATTATAAAAGAGCTTTGCACGATCGAAGGAGCTGTTCATAAAGATCGAATCACAATTACTGGGAAAACACTCTATGAAACTGTGAAGGAATATGATATTAAAAATGATCAAGTGATTCGTAGAAAGGAAAACCCATATAGCCCTGTTGGAGGATTATCTATTTTACATGGGAACATTGCACCAGATGGAGCTGTTATTAAGGTTGGAGCAGTTGACCCTTCCATCAAAACATTTACAGGTAAAGCAATTGTTTTCGATTCTCAAGAAGAAGCACAAGAAGGAATCAACAATGGAACGGTAAAAAGCGGTCATGTTGTCGTTATTCGCTATGAGGGTCCTAAGGGTGGTCCAGGTATGCCAGAGATGCTAGCTCCTACCGCAGCAATTGCTGGAAGAGGATTAGATACAGAAGTAGCGTTAATTACAGACGGTCGGTTTTCAGGAGCATCAAGAGGCATATCTATCGGACATATTTCTCCAGAAGCTGCTGAAGGTGGTCCAATCGCCCTCATTGAAAATGGCGATGAAATTTTTATCGATTTAACGAATCGAACGATTCAAGTTCTTTTATCAGAGGAAGAATTAAAAGAAAGAAAAGAAAATTGGGTTCAACCAGAGCCGAAAATAAAAAAAGGTTATTTAGCAAGATATTCTAAACTTGTTACATCAGCAAGTACAGGTGGCATTATGAAAATTTAATATTTTAACATGTCGAAGAGGTAAAAGTGTTAGGAATCCGTATTTCACAGAGAGCCGGCTATGCTGAGAACCGGTAATACCTCCTAATGACGACATCGCCTCTGAGTACCACTTTGAACGATGAAAGTCCATTAGGAGTGGTCGAGTAAAGTTACTCGTTATCAAAAAGAACAAAAATTTCTTTTGTTCACTGAGGTGACCATTTTCTTAAATGGCACAAATTCAGGGTGGTACCGTGAAAAGCAACAGCATATATTCAAGCCTTTTCGCCCCTGCGCTAAACACAAATTAGCGTGGGCGGTGAAAGGGTTTTTTTTTATGATAAAGGGTTCATTTGGACTTTGGAAAAAAGATAATGGAGGTTATAAACATGAAATTAAAAGTAGAGGCGGAATCCGAACCGTTGACAAAAAAGATGAATGGGGCGGCCGTGTTAATTCAAGCATTAAAAAATGAAAATGTTGAAATTTTATTCGGCTATCCAGGAGGAGCAGTATTACCGATTTATGACGCATTATACCAAAATCCGATTGAACATATACTTGCAAGACATGAGCAGGGGGCTATTCATGCAGCAGAAGGATATGCACGGGTTTCTGGTAAACCAGGGGTTGTAGTTGCTACTTCAGGACCAGGTGCAACCAATCTAGTGACAGGAATAGCTGATGCGATGATCGATTCTTTGCCTCTCGTTATTTTTACTGGTCAAGTTGGACGCAATGTCATTGGGACGGATG
Organism: uncultured Bacillaceae bacterium; assembly: GCA_963748745.1. Taxonomy (GTDB): domain Bacteria; phylum Bacillota; class Bacilli; order Bacillales; family Bacillaceae_C; genus CAVVKR01. The sequence continues at coordinate 9,931 of CAVVKR010000001.1, forward strand.
CATTTCAAGAAGCAGATGTTGTTGGAATTACAATGCCAATTACAAAGCATAATTATCAGGTGAGAGATGCGAAGGATATTCCACGAATTGTCAAAGAAGCTTTTCATATTGCAACTACTGGAAGACCAGGTCCCGTATTGGTTGATATACCAAAAGATATTTCAGCTCAATGTGTCGATGTTACCTTTGATACAAAAGTTCATTTACCAGGCTATCAACCGACAATCACACCGAATATGTTACAAATTAGAAAGTTAAAAGAGGCAATAAGTGAAGCGAAAAAACCAGTTATATTAGCCGGTGCCGGTGTATTATTTGGGAAAGCATCAGAACAGCTATGTAAATTTGCAGAGGAAATGAACATTCCAGTCGTTAATACGTTGCTTGGGCTCGGAAGCTTTCCAGCGGATCACCCATTATTTCTCGGAATGGGCGGAATGCATGGGACGTATACCGCAAACATGGCAATGTACCATTGTGACTTATTGATTAGTATTGGAGCACGCTTTGATGATCGATTAACAGGTGACCTAAATCATTTTGCGAAAAAAGCAACGATTGCTCATATTGATATCGACCCTGCCGAAATAGGGAAAAATGTTCCAACTAACATACCGATTGTCGGTGATGCAAAAAATGCGCTCAACATGCTACTAAATGAAAAAGGTGAAAGCGGTGATACGGTTGAATGGCGAAATCACTTAAACAAAATGAAACAAAAATATCCATTATGGTTTAATGAGTCTGCTGATTCCATTTCACCGCAAAAATTAATTAAAATGATTCATACTTTAACAAATGGTGAAGCGATCGTCACTACAGATGTTGGGCAACATCAAATGTGGGCAGCGCAATATTATCAGTTTAATGATCCGTACCATTGGGTTACTTCTGGAGGCCTAGGAACTATGGGGTTTGGTTTTCCGGCAGCTATCGGTGCACAAATAGCCGAACCCAAAAAACAGTAGTATCTATTGTTGGGGATGCCGGCTTTCAGATGACACTTCAGGAACTGATCCTTTTAACGGAATTACAGCTTCCTGTAAAAGTTGTTATTTTGAATAATGAATCACTAGGAATGGTAAGGCAATGGCAAGAAACATTTTACGAAAAACGATACTCGCAATCACTTATACCGAATCAGCCAGATTTTATTAAATTAGCAGAATCCTATGGAAAAGAGGGTATCAAGCAACAACAGAAGTCGAGGCAAAACGTATTTTAGAACAAACATTGAATGATAAATATCCAGTTGTCATTGATTGTCGCATTCATTCTGGAGAAAATGTGAATCCGATGATTGCGCCTGGCAAAGGATTACATGAAATGATTGGGGTGAAACCATGAAAAGAAGAATCATTACAGCTCGTGTACTGAATTCTAGTGGTGTGTTAAACAGAATTACTGGCGTATTTACAAAGCGACAATTTAATATTGAAAGCATTACAGTTGGGCATACAGAAACAGAAGGGGTATCCAAAATGACTTTCGTCGTTTCTGTAGAAGATGCCGGTAAATTAGAGCAACTAATTAAACAACTAAACAAACAGATTGATGTGTTAAAAGTAACAGATATAACGGATCAAGCAATTGTTGCTCGTGAACTTGCATTAATCAAAGTAATGAGTAATGCCCAAACAAGAGGAGAAATAAGTAGTATTGTTGAACCATTCAGAGCTACACTAATTGATATTTCAAAAGAAAGCGTAACAGTACAAGTAACAGGTGATTGGGAGAAAATTGAAGCAATAATTGATCTCCTTCGTCCATACGGTATAAAAGAAATAGCAAGAACAGGCATTACAGCCTTTACACGAGGCAATCAAAAACCGGTAACAGAAATGAAGCATTATTATCTATTACAATAAATTTTT
>CAVVKR010000002.1:0-15821 GCA_963748745.1 uncultured Bacillaceae bacterium
AAAGGATTGTTTGGGTGGCTCAAAAAAATGCCATGGAAAGATGTTCGTTTTCTTGCACCATTTATTGGTATGGTTTTATTCATCCCTGGAGGCGCAGGCGGTATCATTAACGCATCCAATCAAATGAACCAAGTAGTGCATAATACCATTTGGGTAACAGGCCACTTTCACTTAACCGTAGCCGCAGCTGTTATGTTAACGTTCTTTGGCACGACTTATTGGCTCATCCCATCCCTTACAGGTCGTAAATTAACACCTAAAATAAATAAATGGGGAATCATTCAAACAATATTTTGGTCCGTTGGAATGATCATCATGACAGGTGCAATGCATTGGCAAGGATTACTTGGTTGACCACGTCGTTCAGCATACTCACAATATGCCGGTAATACTGATACAGCTTCATGGGGCGCCTATCAAATCGCACAAGCGGTTGGTGGATCTATCTTGTTTATCGGTATGATCATCATGATAGGTATCTTCATTCATCTAGCTTTCTTTGCACCTAAAGGAGAAGAGGAGTTCCCAGTAGCTACTGTTGCTGAAGAGGCTGGCATACTCCGAAAGTATTTGAAAACTGGAAACTATGGATTGGTGTAACGGCCGGATTAATTTTATTTGCCTACACCATTCCATTCATCGATATTATCCAAAATGCACCACCAGGATCTAGTGGATTTAAGTTATGGTAAAATCACTGAGGGGAAGAAGCTATCTATACCTCTTCCCCTCTCTCCTATTCTATCTATCCTTCAAAATATATTTAAAAGACCATAACTCTCTCTTACTTCCTCACATGCATCCTTTTGAAGTAAGTGCAGGATTATAAAGAAGATTCTTATTATTTATTGGAGGGAAGATGCTTGAAAAAAATATATATTATTTTTACAGTGTTGTTGATTTTAGGCATCTCATCAGGCATATTCTATTTAAAATTTGTGCGACCAGGAAATGCAGAACTACCAGATGATGTCGTCATGGAAACTGCTTTCGGTGAAGAATATTCTTTTGCTAATATGTCAAAAAAACCTAAACTAATCGAATTTATGTATACAAATTGTCCAAAAGTTTGCCCGACAACAACATTAGAAATGTCAAAAGTCCGTCAAGAACTAAAAGAAGAAGGCGTCTTTGGAGAGGAAGTTGAATTTATTACCATTACTATCGATCCAGAATATGATACAAAAGATGTTTTAAAAGATTATGCGGATAGTTTTGAAGTTACCTCACCAGACGATGGTTGGATTTTCTTAAGAGGCTCTGAAGAAGATACGAAAAAAATTGCTGATGCGCTTGGATTCTTATATCGTGATCCTGGATCAGGAGAAATTATCCATTCGACATTCACCTATTTTTTAGACGAAAATAATAATTTAATTGAACAATTTACAATGGGCGAAGGTTTTGATAAAGATAAAGTGTATAAGAGAATCATGAATACAATTCGTTAATAAGTATAATGAGCAAGATATCTTAATGGGTGGGTTAGGGCTATCCAATAAATCATGAAAAATGATAGGGGATGGCCCTTTTTATGTCGTTCAGTAAAATATCCGAGGGGGGCGCTCTTTCCACGGGCGTGGCTTCAACCTTCTCTTCTCACAAGGGTGGACTGCGGGATCTCCCGCTCAAGCTATTGTGCAGGAGTCGCCACCTCTTTATCTTCACTCTAATGATTCTAATCTAAATTCAAAACTTACAATAACCATTAGGGCTTTTTAGACTAGCCCTTTTTCATCTCTTATGATTTACTAATATTATAAATGGGACAATGCTTGTTCTAATGAAAAGATCGGTTCTTTGCAAGCATATTGTTCACAAATATATAAAGCAATTTCATCCTCATTATTTAATTTATCTCGCCAAGCTTCATATGCTTGCGCGTTCATTTTAGCGGGATCTACATCAATGAATACATCAAAAGGTCTAAATGATGAATGATATACTTTCTTTATTTCCTTTCTTTTCTCTTCACTTTTGCCGGATACAAATACTTCTTTTCCACCATGATATTTTGCCATAACAGCTTGCATCAAGTAAACGAGTCCACTTGGATGCGCTTCCACTTCCCGTTGAAAAGCGCTGATTAAATGATCTACTTTTTTCATTAATTGTTGATCACCAGTTATTTTGGCTAACCGCCATAGTTGTAATGCTGCTACATTATTTCCCGATGGCATCGCATCATCAAAACTCTGTTTTTCTCTCATAATTAGTTTTTCTCCGTCTTCATCTGTAAAGAAAAAACCACCATTTTCTTTATCCCAAAACCGATTAAATAAAATATTGCTTATTTTTTCGCATCTTTGTAAATATATTAGCTCCCCCTTTGCCTCATAAAGTTCGACATATGCCCATAGTAAAAATGCATAATCATCCAAATAGCCGATATATTTTGCTTCCCCTTCACGATATCTCGCATAAACTGTCTCTTGCTTCCAAAGCTCGTCTTCAATGAAAGTGATGGCCTTTTCCGCACGCTGAATGAAGGATTCTTGTTGAAAAACAACGCCGGCTTTCGTTAAGGCAGCAACCATTAATGCGTTCCACGCCGTTAATATTTTATCATCAACATGTGGATAGGTACGTTTGTTTCTCGCTTGCAAAAGCCGGTCTTTTCCGGCTGCTAACTTCTCTTCCAATAAATCAATTGATATATTTATTTCTGATGCTATTTTTTCCAATGAAGTATGAATGAAGTTGGGGATGTTTTTTCCTTCAAAATTCCCATTTGATGTAATATTATACGCTCGGGAAAATAACTCTCCTAACTCTGGACCTAAGGTTTGCAACACTTCTTCCTTAGACCATACATAATATTTTCCTTCTACCCCTTCACTATCAGCATCGATCGCTGAGAAAAATGCTCCATTAGGACTCGTCATTTCTCGTTCAATGAAACGAACAACTTCATAGCTAAGCTTTTTCCAACGTTGTTCCTTTGTGACTTGGTAAGTTTCTGCCAAGAGATATAACATTAAGGCGTTATCATATAGCATTTTTTCGAAATGAGGAACAAGCCACTTATCATCTGTTGCATAACGGGAAAATCCACCACCTATGTGATCATAAATACCACCGTTTGCCATTCCCTGAAGTGTATTTTCTACCATTAACAATGCCTGCTCTTTATTAGCCCAAACATAATAACGAAGTAAAAACATCAACTGATGCGGCATGGGGAATTTTGGTGCCTGACCAAAGCCACCATAAACAGTGTCAAATTGTTTAGAAATCTGCTCATAAGCTTCATGAATCTTTTTCTCCGGTATAGACTTTTCTTTATCGATTGCTGCCTGTACGTTTAAGGTATGTGTAATCTTATCAGCTATTTGCACGATATTTTCATTTTCTTTCGTGTATTTATCATGTAACTGCGTGATAACATCCATCATACCAGGACGACCGTATTGACTATATTTCGGAAAATACGTACCGACATAAAATGGTTTTTGATCAGGTGTCAAAAAAACATTCAATGGCCAACCGCCATGACCAGTTAGTATATGACACACATTCATATAGATTGAATCGATATCAGGTCGCTCCTCCCTGTCAACTTTTATCGATACAAAATATTTATTTAATAAATTCGCTACTTCCTCATCTTCAAACGATTCCCTTTCCATTACATGGCACCAATGACAAGTGGAATACCCAATGGAAACAAACACAGGTTTATTTTCCCGCTTCGCCTTTTCGAAGGCTTCTGGTGACCATTCTAACCAGTTCACTGGATTTGTTTCATGTTGCTTTAGATAGGGACTTTTCGATTGTACAAGCCAATTGTATTCTGCTGAATGACGATCTTCTTCTAAATAGGATTGCATCTTAGAGACATCCTCTCTTCTTTTGTTTCTCATCTTCTTTTTATTGTTCCCAGATGTTTTGAAAATGATCAATGCTTACTATCATACGAGCTCTTTCATTAAACTTTTAGGTAAAATGTATGGGAAATAGCTAACATTTTCCAAATAATACTTTTTCCTATTTATTTTATGATAACATTAAGTGAATAAATTTTTTGCCCTGGATGCTAAAAGGTAGCCACAACCAATATTTTTATTGTAAGCAATTGGTATATAAAATTCCAAACATCTTTGAGCGTTTTTAATGACTCGTTCCAAGATATTTAGAAACGAATTCACCTTACTCCAACTATTAAAATAGCAAAAGTAAAAATAAGATCTATTATAATTAGAACAACCAAAATAGCTCCCTTTACTGAGCCAAGATCATGTTAAACAAGATCTTCACTATACCATCTCATACACCATTTTTCTATCGTTTTTAAGTCCACCATCTGGATGTGGGGAGGAAAATCTTCATGCTTTGCACAAACAGAGAGTCGATATGCTGGATCAATGTCATACTGCCGAAAATAACATACTTGCCCTTGGATGGATGACGTCAAGTGAATAGAAGATTTAGCTTTTTCAATGGCAAATGAGTGTAAAGGTATCGATAAACCTTTTCCGATCATTTTAATGTAGCTTTCCTTTAATGTCCAAAGGTCATAAAAATAAGTGAGTCGCTTCGACTCTTCACATTGACGTAAAGAGAATTGTTCCTGTATAGAAAAAAAGTTGCAATATCCTCTATCTTTATATCGATCATTTCTTCTACATCTACACCAATTTCCATCCAATCAACAGCGCAAACAACCCATGAACCCGAGTGGGATATGTTAAAATAAACCGATTGATTCGCTAAATATGGCTATTGGAATATTTTTAAAATAACGTGCATTTTTAGATCGGTCTATTAATTCCTTATGAATATGAGAGCAGATGGCGATTTGTCTGTTGACACCCGCTTTTAGTAAAAAGCTGACAAGCCATTTTGGTTTGCCAGCTTTTTTCATTTTCATTATTCTATTGTATGTTCATCGATCACTCGACCATCACGTGTTTGCGTTATTATGTTGATCTGTTTGTCATTTACTTCTATATTTGTGTACACCTGTACTTTTTCATCAAAATATATATCCATATAAGGTTGTGGTGTTGCAGGATAGAACTTTGGACCAGTGGATCCTGCGATGAGATATGTTGTTCCTTGCACTGCTTTTTCTTCACTTTTAAAAGGAAAAGTTCTAACATATGCATGGTCATGACCAGAAATAGCCAGGTCAATGTTTGCGTCATCAAAAAATTTTGGAAACACTTCCAATACGGTATCACTACCCCCAGGCGGATTGGAATAGTATGGCGGGCGATGGAACACAGCGATTTTCCATTTCTTTTTTGACTTAGCCATATCTTGCTTTAACCATTTTCCTTGTTCAATTAAACCTTCCTTGCTCGTTTCCGTATTTAAAATAGCAAAATGTGCATTCCCATAATCAAATGAATAGACAGTTCCTCTAAAATCCTTCGGACCGTTTAGTGGTATCCGAAAAATTTGCTTAAATGTTTCTAGCCCATTCCCGATATTTTCATGGTTTCCGACTGTTGGTACAATCGGTGTGGAAGGTGCAAGTTCTTGATCTTTCATCGATTGTAAAAACGCATTCCAATGCGAATACATATTTCCGTCATCTACCATATCTCCAACGTGAATCATAAACGCTGCGTCTGGATATTGTTTTTTCGCCTTTTTGAATAGTTCGGTAAAAATACCGAAGCCATTTTCTGATTGATTTGGCGGTGCCTGGGTATCCCCCATTAAAATAAAGTTAAATGGCTCATTTTTTCCAGTCTTTGCTTTGAATGTAGCGGGCTTACTCCAACTATCACTATTTCCATCCCCAACACGATACGTATACATTTTATTTTCAGTGAGGTTGTCAATGGTTGCATAGTGCATTTGTAATTCACCTTCATCAAATGGATGTGGTTCACTTTTTCCTTTCATACGGCGAACTGTTTTTCCGCGGAATCCTTCTTTCTTGAAGTCAGCTGTTGGAACAACTTCAACGATTGATTCGGTTATTTTCGGGGAAGTAGTCCATGTAATATTCAGTGCTTTATCATTTTTATTAAATGTAATATTATTATGTTTTGGTTTATTTGTTCCAAGGTGATGTAGTACATTTATTTTCAATTCGTAACTATATTTTTCTTTTTTATTTGCTTGGATATTTATTTCTCCTGGAATAAGAGACAGCTTATTTGTTTTAAGTTCTCCTTGAGCATCCGTCTTACCTAACACCCAAGGTTGTTGATCTACTTCCTTAGTTTTTAACCAACCTTCTAGATCTCCCCATTGAATATGGAGCCAGTCTTGCTTTTTCGCTATGATCACTGCATGATCATGTTTTGTTAGCTTAGCAATCACTTCACCTGATGCGTCCGGCTGCTCGAATACTTTTGCTGTTTTCGTACGCACAATGGCTAATTCATTTTCAGGAGAATTAACTTTCACTTCAGCATCTTTGACCGCTTTTCCTTTTTCATCACGAAGACGGAGCTTGGCTGGAAATCCTACTGATGCTCGATCTATTTCTAAAGATAGATGTGCATTTACTTGAGCATGAATGGTCGGCATGTATAAGTTAATCGGATTCTCTTTTTCTATTAAGGTTAGTTCTCCACTAATAAATTCAATGGAAAAATCATTTTTGGCACTAAGCGGTACACTAAATGGTATCCGTCCCATTTCATTTATTTTTTCAATGTCTTTTATCGTCTGAAGATCTTTTAATTCTAAATAAATATTTCCGCTATCATCCATCTCATTTTTAACAATATGGTGATCTGTGATCGCTTCATGTAGCTGCACGCTGTTTTGATTTTTTGTTAACTTTTTAGGATCATATTTGAAATGAAGTTTAAGCGATTGCACTTTTTCCAGCGTTTTTCCAGCTAGCTTAACGGAATAATTATTGCCAACATATGCACTTTCACTATATACAGGCTTGATTCCAACGTTTCCACTGTTCACTTCAAACTGCCACGTTTTCTCCGTCTGATTGCCAAATCGATCCTGAACAATTACTTTTACACGGTGATAACCGTCTAAGAGTGCCTCCTCAGCAATATAAGATATTTCACCCGTTTTCTCATTAAAAGTTGCCTGTACTTCTTTCCCATCTACATACATTAAAATGCGTTCTGGATGAATACCTGATCCACCTTCATTATCTTTGGCAATGGCACTTATTTTCACTTTATTTGTCCCTACTACTTCATTGTCAGCAGGTATTTCTTGCGTAATCTCCGGATTAATTAAATCATCGTCTGTTTCTCCATATACTGCACGAATTTGATCAACATAAATCGTTCCCGCATTTTTATTATCATTATCTGTTTCCATAAGTCTAATTGGTAAATCAAGGTGTAATGGTGTTTCTTTTCCTTTTGGCACAGGTGCTTCTACATATTTCCAACCTTCCCAATCGATTTGATGAGTAAAGTCAATAGGAAATGCATTATTCTTTCCATCTCGTAATTGTGCTCTTAACCAATGTCCGGAGCGGTCGCCATAGACCCACATACCGATTGTGTCAGGATAACCATCAATTGTAATGTTCTCCTTTGGATAAGCATACGCACCGGAAGTACCGATCGTTCCAATAAAGTCATAATCTAATTGCAAAGCATGATTGTCAAAACGGACAGGCTCAGGATAGGTTGTCTGTCGAATAGAAACGGAATTGTAACGTGCTCCACTTGTCGTCCAATGATCGATTCCATTTTCAAAATCTTCTAATATAATAGGCATTTTTCCGACTTGAATATTAATGGTATCGGTCACTTCACCATGTTTCACAGTAATCGTTCCATTGCCAGTCTTATCTGCTGCTTTAAAGATCCCTTGTTTGTCAACCGTTCCAATATCTCCTTCTACGATCCACTCAAAGTTTTCAGGATTCGCATACACTGCTTTCCCCTGCAACAGTGCCTCTACTTTCAGTTCCACTTCTTCCCCACGTTTTACCGTCATCTCCTTTTGTGGAAATCTTAATGTTGTTAACTCATTCGTAACTGTAATTTCTGCACTTCCTTTTACGCCATTAAAATCCGCCTTTACCTCTCCAGTCATGGCAGTTTCTCCTGCAGTAAAATGGCCATTTTGATTGACCTTTCCAAGCCTTTCATCAGATGCTGACCAAGATGGCTTTCCACTTATTTCTACAGGGTTGTAAGACTTGTCCATTCCTTGCGCTGTAAATGTCGTTTGACTACCTGAAAGCATGAGCAAATGATCTGGTTTGACTGCAAGTTGACTTAGTTCTGTCTGTTCGGTTGTTGATACAATGAAAAATGAATTAGCTACTGGCCTTTCTTTTCCATCAGACGGGCTGTTTACCACTGTAAGGTCATGCTCACCTAGTTCACGGGTTACAAAAGTAGATGAACCTCCTCCATCTAGATTAAGTGCTTCTTTTGCACCCAATTCATACATGAAATCTCGTAATTCAAAAACCGTTATCCCCTCAGCATAACCAGGCTGTCTGCCATCAATGACAACAAAAAACATGCTGCCATCTTCCCGAATACCAACAGCTGTTCGCGGTGCTTTCGCAGTCGTAAAACTATCTTCCTGGAAATCTACTTTTTCACCATTTTTGATAAGAATGATTCTTCCGCTCAGCGCTTGTTTAACATCTTGCCAACCTTCTTCCACCCTTGTGCTTAGTTGCACCTTCTGCCCGACCGTAAGTGATTGCAGAAACAGTGCAGCATTACCATGACCTGAAAGGACAACTTGACCTTCTTGAACCGGCGTGCTTCCTTCGTTATTTAATACTTTTTCTACTTTACCACTTACAGTACCAACCATGCGTATGTCTTCGTCGATCCCACTTAAAATAACCTCTGTTCCTAACGGGCTCGTCCCTGTTGTTTTTACCTCAGGTGTATAAGCGACAAGCTGATTCTCTCCACGGGGAAAATTGATGCTATCAAGTTTCTTTTCGTTTCCATTAGTGATGATGGAAAAAGAAGGATTCGGATAACCGATTATTGCTTCCCCATTTTCTTTTATCCCTAGAGATTCTCTTTTTCCTGCCTTCAATACTTTCCTATCTTGAATGACAGTACCTTCCGGAATACCATTCGACATATCAAAGAAATCTGCATTGACTCCTCCTACGACGATGTGACCTTGCTTAGAGAGATGAGAGGCTTGCTCTCTTACCGTTTGTAATCCAAATTCGTTCCCATTTGGCAAGCCTGCTTTTAACACTACATCACTATTTTCAGCAGCAACATCCATAATAAAAGCACTCTGCCTGCCTATTTTTCCATCCATCGTTAGTGTTGTTTCTTCTACACCAGGCGCGATCTTTCTTGTCCATTCATCCACAATCTTTCCAAGGACATTTTCCTGTATCTTTTCAGCTTGAACTACTTGTTTGGCTGTTTCGTTTGTTATAAAAAGTGTTTGCAAAATGAGAACACATACTAGTAAACTCCCTAAAGCTCTTCTCAATCTTTTCATCTCCTTCTCCAAAAATGGGATTTTACTTCTCTATTAAAATATTTGCTGTAAGTACAACATTCAAAGTGGACTTGGAATCTATTTGTTTTTTAAATCGGATACCCCCACCGCATTTAATATGAGAGATACATGAAAATTATTGGGCACCTCCGATCTGAATGGGACTGCTCGGTGTTTTTTGCCTTGGAATTCGTGATAAGAAAAAAATACCGAGGAGAATAAAGAGCACCAATGATGCAACCGCTATCCTATTTCCGAGCACTCCATAATCTTTAAAAGCGAAGGTAATGATTCCCCAAATGAGCGGTCCGAAAATGGCTGAAAACTTTCCAGCAACAGACATTAATCCAAAAAATGCTCCTTGTTTCTCCTTAGGTGCCAATTCAATCATCATCGTTCTACTTGTTAGACCAGCTGACCCTAAGCCGATCCCAGCTAAAATACCCGTGACCCAAAAGAGATGGACACTCGAACTGATCACCGCTATGCTCAGTGCAATCAGCCAAATAACCATCACAATATATAATGTATTTTGGGAGCCGAGCCAATCAGTGATGTAGCCAAATATGAAAGAACCAATGATAGCAAAAGAAGTCGTTCCAATGAGAAAAAAAGTTAGTTCGGAAGCAGTTAAGCCGATTACTTTCGTCGCATAAACAGACATAAAGGCAACAACCGTACTTATCGCATCATTATAGAAAAAGTAAGCAAGTAAAAACGGAAGTAGCCCTGGATATTGCTTCGCTTGTTTCAGTGTATTTTTCGTACTGATAATACCTTTCTTGAAAAGTGAAAAAAGTCGTGGTGAAGGAGAAACATGATTGCTTGTTACAATCACTGATTGCAAATCCTTTTTGTCTTTCACGAAGAAAAAAAGCGGTAAGGAAAAGAGAAGGAATAACAGTGATGTAGGTAAAAAAGCATTTGCATTAAGTCCAGTTTCATTTCCAACAGGTATGTCATGCAAGGAAAGCCATCCAAACAATTGGTTCAATGTTGGGTTCGAAAATCCAGTTACAAAGGGCTGAACGACAATTAAACCAATAATAGTACCGATGTATCCGACAGCAGCACCGAAACCAGATATCCTACCCATTTGCTCTTTTGTTCCGAGGTGGGGCAAAATAGCATTATAACTAACCAATGCGAGCTGATAAAATGTGTTAGCAAAGAAAAATAATATGATTCCTATCCATAGATAAGATGGATTATTTCCTACAAAACCGATAAAGGATGTCATCGTAATACAGAGTATGGTAAACAAGAGAACATATGGTTTGCGACGGTGCTGAATATCCATCATTGAACCTAGAACCGGTGAGAACAGCAGTACGACAATTTGAGTGGAAGCAAGAAGAACACTAAAAACGATCTCAGGCTGGTTCATATCTTCTGTTATCCATAATGCTAAATAACGGGAGACAACATTCATTGAAAATATCGTATTAGCTAAATCATAAAAGGCCCAAGAAATAATGGGGATGGAGAAAAAAAGAACATTTCTTTTCATTTTTCATCATGCTCCTCTGACTGATATATAAAAATATTCTGACTCTTATTATAATATATATTGATAAATGAATGGTAAATTTTACGTAAAAAATGTGATTGAAAATAAAATCAATTTTCAGTTCAGGCAATCGAATATGTTTTTGGTGATCCAACCAATAAAATATACTCTGTTCTGCATTAGCTTTTTTCTTAGAAAAAGGCAATGGATTAGTTATATCGTATTAGCTCAGGACTAAACAACCTAGGAATTAAAAAATTAAAATTTTGAATCTCCTGCATTACTTTTCATTCCACCGCTAGTTATCTTTATCATTCATGTATTCATTACCGTTTAAATCCTTTTTTGTTTATCAGTTACTAAAGCTCTCAAGAGTGACCGATATCATATCTGATTAATGGAATGTTAATGTTCGTTATTCACCGCGCCCTGTTTGTATCTACTATTCTTCTCCTTTCTCCCTAAGCTTGTTCATTAAGACACTTTACTAGTCCAAGAGACATTTATTTTTATGAAATGTATAGGCTTACGCACAATTTCCTCTTACTTGTTAAAAATCTATTTACTGTACTTCTGTATTAGTGTACTATTCGATTAGTACACTAATACACCAACAATAGGAGGAATGATCATGACTGCTTGGCTTGATTTAACGAAAAAAGAATTCCGTCTTGGACTTCCAGCTTTTATCTTCTCGTTGATTGTCTTGATCGGAATCTTCGGATTTAGTATAATATTTGGCCTTTCAACTGATTTCATGTGGGAAATGTTAACAATTGGAGCGTTTGCAGCAGTTGCTCTTCATGTTTTTTATTTAGCTTACTACCTGCTTTATAGCTTGGATAGAGAGCGCAAACGAATGCACTTATGGCTTCATAATCCGCTGCCGACCGGGTCAATTCTATTGGCGAAGCTCGTTTCCGGTCTAGTCTATATGCTCATTACCTTCATCACTACAACAATTGTACTATCGATCGCTTATGGAAAAAGTATAGTGTCTATCAACTTGAGCGAGTGGCTAACTACCGTTATATTATCGATCATCACCTTACTATTAATTACGTTATTACTGGGATGTACTTATTTGTTTTTCTGGACGATCTTTATGGCATTAAGCAGAATTTATAATGATTTTTTCAGTTTTGTGTTAACATTCATTTTCTTTCTCGGCGCTGCTTCACTCCTCAATGTGATTGATGATTTATCTTCCTTAACCGATTGGGGGATGATTAACGGCAGCAGTGTGCTTTCAGGGTTTGAGTTAAACATTTCAAACGAATATCATCATTTTGAAATAACATCAACCATATTTTACATTGGTCATTTTGTGTGGAATCTCGTATTGGCTACCCTCCTTTTTGCTGGAAGTAGTTGGATTCTTGACCGTAAAGTTGAGGCGTAATTTATGTCTGATCTATTCCATTCTGCAGAGCCGATTTATTTACAGTTAGCTGAACGTATTAAACGGCAAATCATCCGTGGTGAGTTACACCTTGGAGAAAAGCTTCCGTCCGTACGTGATATGGGACTGAAGGTAAATGTGAATCCAAATACGGTACAGCGAACATACCGAGAATTAGAAGAGTTGAAAATTGTGAAATCCAAGCGAGGGATAGGAACATTTGTCACAGATGATGAATACATTCTTCAAACAATTAGAGAACAAATGAAAGAAACAAAAATCTCTCATTTTGTGCAAGGAATGCGGGAAATGGGTTACGCTAACGACGAAATTCAAGCAGGACTCAAATCTTATTTAGCTGAGAAGGGAGCATCTGAGCAATGATTTCATGTCAACAAGTAACGAAAAAATATCGACAAAAGGTTGCATTAGATGAAGTGAACTTGAAGCTAACAAAGGGGAAAATTATCGGATTGGTTGGTGAAAACGGGAGCGGGAAGTCTACGATGCTGAAGCTAATCGCCGGCCTCACCTATCTAACGAAAGGAGAGGTACTTATTAATGGTAAAAAAGTAAATCGCCGAGCAGCCTCCACTGTCTCTTATTTATCGGAACTTGATGAGTACTACCGATTTTATAACGTGGAACAGATCATTGAGTTTTATGCTAGTCAATTTTCCGATTTTAACCTTGAAAAAGCCTATGAAATTTTAACCTTTATAAAGCTTGATCCGAAAAGCAAGCTAAAAGAACTCTCAAAAGGGAACCGTGGACGGTTAAAAATCATTCTGTCTTTTTGCGCGCAATGCTCCTATAATCCTAATGGATGAACCACTCTCAGGCCTTGACCCGATGGTGCGTCAATCAATCGTTAAAGGGTTGCTAACCTTTATCGATTTAGAAAACAGCTCGTTCTTATCGCTACTCATGAGATCCGAGAAATAGAAAACATCTTAGATGAAGTGATTGCAATCAAAGACGGAACAATCATCGGTCACCATAATGTAGAGCAACTACGAGAAGAACAAAACCTCGGGATCATCGACTGGATGACAACTATTTATGAAGAATAAAATCGCTAATTACCATATAAATCTGCTCAATTGAATATGTTTCGTTTTTAATGATAAATGTAGTAGCCATGAAGTAAAAAATTTCCATGTAATAAAGAGGAACAGCGTGATGGATGTCATTAAAACAAGTCAGTTGACGAGGAAATACGGGAAGCAATACGCGGTAAAAACGTCAATCTATACGTAAAAGCGCAGGATCGATTTAAGGATTTTTAGGTCCGAGTGGAGCTGGAAAAAGCACCACAATTCGTTTCATTTTTCATTTACTAGGTTTTATCCCAGCCTCATCATTGAACGCAATCTTTTAAAAAGGTGGAAGAGCTATCTTCCACCTATGACTCCTATTTTCGCTACAGCAGGTAGGTCTTTTTGTTCTTTAGGACCATTGTCCTGTCGTTTGAAAGATATACGTGGTGTCCAAAACAACCTCATACCCTAGTGTAAGGAAAAGGGCTATTCATAGTTAATGATACATCAAACTGTAGGGCTTCTAAGACGAGTTTATCTATTAATCATTGATGAGGTTAACAAGCCTGGACAGTTCCGCATTTAACTCATCGATCGGAATAAACCTTCCTTTTCTTATCATTTCTTTTCCATCCACGAACACAAGCACGACTGGAACGGTAAAAATGGAATATTCGCCGGCAATTTCAGGTATTTCATCAGCATCAACATGAAATGATGTAATAGACGGATAATCTTTTAATAATTGTTCTACTTGTGGTAAAAGTCCGTGACAAACGGAACAATTTTGTCTAGATATATAAACGAGAGAGATTTGTTTTTCATTTAAACTTGATTTCAATTCATCTAAATGGTGAATTTTGATCATTTTTCATCGCCAACTTTCCTTTTAATAAGTAAAACTGTACTACATTCGTTTGCATCATAGCAAATAAAACACTTGGTTACCTATCTTGTTTTAAACATGAAAATAGGTATACGTATAACGGTTTGTCCAGTCACTTTCAAACTTATTTCATATTTTAATAAATAAAAGGAGGGACTGGAATTGAATGAGGAGAAAATAATCGTCGATAATCAGCAGCAAGTGAATAATGATCAAGTTGAATCCCTTTATTTAAAGGACTGTATTGATAGTGCATTTAGAATACCAGTATTTTTAAGTACTGCAAATACATTAAACAATTTACAAAGGCAATTTCTCGATCGGCTTATTCTTGAGTTAAGAAGAGCACTTTTATTCCCACGGACATTACCTAAAAGTGAACTATATCCAGAAACAACATTTACGAGTATTCGACGCCTAGTTTTATCTAGTTATGGTCTCATTGCCGTTAACTTTCGCAGAATCCTCGTCCGCTGTATTCGAACAAATGTTGGTGCTTGCATGTCAAATGACCCTTTTTGGGAAGGTACTCCTTTTTCTCAAATTGAGCCTGCAATGGCACATCAGCACGGTCTTCCAATGCTAATGATTAGAGAATCTGGGACAGACACTAACAGAGGAATTTGGGAAAAAGGTATTTCACCATTTTTTATTTTAGAATGGGATTCTGATGAACAGTCAGTCGATACATTTTTTCAAAGTATCGCATTTAGAGAAATGTTTGCAAATTGGGTTTCACATGTAAGGAATGGTTATTATATGCAAACTGAACCTGAATTTCAATATAGGTGTCACAACCAGGATGAATAAAAAAAAAGCTGCTCTTTTTTTCGAGCAGCTTGCATCCAGCCTTACAGTTTTACAACATTGTCAGCTTGTGGACCACGTTGGCCTTCAACAATGTTAAATTCTACTTTTTGGCCTTCTTCCAATGTTTTGAATCCATCTTCAGCAATTGCGCTGAAATGAACAAAAACATCATTTCCTTCTTCGATTTCAATAAAACCGAATCCTTTTTCACTGTTAAACCATTTGACAGTACCTGTTTGCATATGACAAACCTCCAAAAATTTTTTAATATGTTACTTATATTTACTACGTAAATAAAAATTCACATATTATAAAGAATATCCACAATTAAAAAGGTGTAGACACTCTTTATAACATGTGAATGTAGGAATAACCCAGGTTCTTTAATTGAAACTTCACTTTAATATACCTCATTGAAAAGAAAAAAGCAAGAAAATAATACTATCTTATCTCACTTTTTTCTTATTAAATAAAATCATTCCTAACTTTCAAAAGCGATGTTATATCAATACACCTTGTTCATTTATTTCATTTCATAATTAGTAGTCGAGTTTTATTCTTCCTCTTTTGGATCTTTTCTCGGAAAGTTTTCTTCTGCAAATTCCATATCCATACGATAACTTTCCTGCATAGAGGTTGTTCGCCCTTGTTCAATTTTATCAGCTAAAACTTTTCTCTCCATATATCGATGGAAAAATATAGCGAATATAGATAAACCTAGTGCTCCGACAAAAGATGATAATACATATGGATAAGTTGGATCAGCCATTTGAACTAAAGTAATGA
>CAVVKR010000003.1:0-24075 GCA_963748745.1 uncultured Bacillaceae bacterium
GATGTATTGCTCCGGTGCCGCTGCAGCCCTCCGCGCCGAAGCGGATGAACTTCTGAATGCGCTTGCCCGTGTCGACCTCGGCCGTGTAGATGTTGCCGCGAGAATCGAGGCTGACTTGGTGCAGCCAGTGGAACTCGCCGGCTTCGCGACCGCTGCGCCCGAGGCGGCCGAGCTCCTCCAGCGTGTCGCGCTTCAGCACGTAGATCGTCATGTTGGAGTTGTCGCCGACGATAGAGGCACGACTGCGCCGCGTCGGTCGAGAAGTTCATCGACACCGCCGTGCCCGGCAGGCCGTTGGTCTTCACCGCGACGAACTGCTCCTTGACGAAGCCGCACTTGCCCGCCTCGCCGCTCGGGTTCGCGCAGGGCTTGCCTAGGTGGGATCGCGGCCGTTGAAGACCTGCACGCGGTTGTTGCCGCGGTCGCAGACGTAGATCAGGCCGTCCTTGCTGATCTTCACGCAATGCACCGGCGTTGCGGAAGAAGGCCGGCTTCATGTTGCCCTTGGTGAAATCGTTCATCCAGATGCCGGCGGCGGCCGCGGCCTTGTCGTCGATCGGGTTGTTGCCGTAGGCGCCGAAATGGCCGATGTACTTGCCGGTCGCGGCGTCGAGCGATGACCACGCGCCGATTGCCGTAGCCGTCGGAGACGTACATGCGGTTGTTGGTCGGATCGACGGTGATGTCGGCCGGCAGATAGAACTGCGGCGTGCCGTTGCGGCCGCCGTTCTTGTCGTTGCTGTCCGGCCCCTTGCGCGCCCGGGCCGCCGAATCATCGTCACGAACTTCCCGTCCTTGGTGAACTTCAGGATCATGCCGTCGGCGCCGTTGTTCGACGCCCAGGCGGAGCCGTTGGGATTCGCGTTCGCGCTGTTGCCGCCGAGATAGACGAAGCCGTTGTGATCGACGAAGATGCCGTGCTCGGTCGCCGGCCAGACGCAGCCTTGCTCCGCCTTGCACTTGTCGGGATCGGCCATCTGCCAGGTGCAGCATGGAAGGTGGAGACAACAAACTTAGCCAGCATTGGTGTCCATGAAGCTGTGCTTGCTCTCATTGTCATCATTGGATCAATCACCATTTTATTTGCTAAAACGAGAATTACTTCGATCATTCTTCTCGGGGCTGTTGGTTATGCCGTGTCGTTATTTTATATTTTATTTAGAGCACCGGATTTGGCTCTCACACAGCTAGTCATTGAAACAGTAACTGTCGCTTTATTTTTATTAGCATTTCAACATTTGCCACAAATCAATCGACGTGTGGAGCACGCTCGTTTTAAATTGACTAACGCCATCATATCTATCGG
This sequence comes from uncultured Bacillaceae bacterium, assembly GCA_963748745.1. GTDB lineage: Bacteria > Bacillota > Bacilli > Bacillales > Bacillaceae_C > CAVVKR01. Next base: position 1,307 of record CAVVKR010000003.1, read on the forward strand.
AGTCGGTCTAGTGGTTACAATTCTTGCTATTTCAGCATTTAGTAGCAAGCATTTTGATTCTATTTCGCAATACTATATTGAAAATACATTAGAAAAAGCAGCTGGAAAGAATATGGTGAATGTCATTCTTGTTGATTTTCGTGGTTTTGATACGATGTTTGAAATTGCCGTACTTGCAATAGCTGCTTTAGGAATTTATGGCATGATAAAATTACGACTTTCAAAACAGGGAGGGAATACAGATGAAGACCAATGATATCATCTTACAAACAACGACTAAGGTTGTCACCTTCATCATTATATTATTCTCCCTCCATCTTTTCTTTGCTGGACACAATAATCCAGGGGGAGGATTTATTGGTGGCTTAATGACATCAGCAGCTATCGTCTTACTCCTATTAGCATACGATCTAAAAACAGTTGGGAATATTTTACCAATTGATTTTAAAGTGTTAATCGGTATCGGCTTATTATTTGCAGTCGGCACCGCAACAGGCTCATTATTATTTAATGTTCCTTTTTTAACACATGTGTTTGGAGATTTCTACATTCCAATATTAGGGGAAACAGCACTCCATACAGCTGTTCTCTTTGATGTCGGTGTATATCTTGTTGTCGTTGGTTCGACGATGACCATTATTCAAACGTTAGGAGAGAGCGAATAATGGAAATATTAATGTCAATTGTAATCGGAGTTTTATTTGCTTCTGCTATTTATTTAATGCTTTCGAAGAGTTTAATTCGTATTATTCTTGGAAGCGGATTATTAAGTCATGGAGCTCACTTATTGCTAATTACAATGGCTGGAGTGAAGACAGGTACTGTGCCCTTACTTGGCGAGCAGGCACAAGCATATACTGATCCAATCCCACAAGCTTTGATTCTTACAGCTATTGTTATTAGCTTCGGTGTAACAGCGTTCTTTTTAGTGCTTGCTTACAGGGCATATCAAGCATTAGGAACGGATAACATAGAGGAAATGCGAGGAACAGAAGGAAATGACTAACTTGTTAATATTACCAATTTTAATACCGTTATTAACTGCAGTGCTTCTCATCTTTATGCCCAAGAAAGTCGCATTGCAACGAGGTATATCATTGATATCCTCTTTCGGATCAATCATCGCGTCTTTTATTTTGATCAATAAAGTTTATCATGACGGTATTCAAACGATTAATCTCGGCAGTTGGCCAGCACCTTTTGGAATCACCTTAGTATCGGATATGCTATCTGCTTTGCTCGTTACAACAACGAATATCATTTTATTTTGCGTCATTTTATTCTCATTTAAAACAATTGGTATCGAACGTGAGCGCTTCTATTATTACCCTATCGTCCAATTTCTTGTTGTAGGCGTGAATGGGGCTTTTACAACAGGCGATATTTTCAATATGTTTGTGTTTTTTGAAGTGATGCTCATGTCTTCTTACGTATTATTAGTCATTGGTGGAACCAAAATTCAATTGCGAGAAACTTTGAAGTATTTATTAGTTAATGTCATATCATCCTCTTTATTTGTTATCGCTATTGGTTATTTATATTCAGTCGTTGGTACGCTGAATATGGCGCATATTTCAGTCAGAATAAATGAAATTAATCAGCCAGGCATCGTTACGGTTATTGCGATCATGTTTTTAGTTGTCTTTGGGCTAAAAGGGGCAATTTTTCCACTCTATTTTTGGCTCCCAGGTTCATACTATGCACCACCTCCAGCTATTATGGCCCTTTTCGGAGCATTGCTTACAAAAGTAGGGGTATATTCAATATTAAGAACATATACGCTCTTTTTCTATCATGATATTGGCTATACGCATCAAATACTTGGAGTTCTATCAATTATTACAATCGTCGTTGGTGTCATCGGGGCAATCGCTTATTCAGATATAAAAAAGATTATTATCTACAACATTATCATTGCAATCGGTGTGATTACATACGGCATTTCAGTCATGTCGCCTGAAGGATTAACAGGTTCTGTCTTTTATTTGCTCCATGACATGATTATTAAAGCAGCATTATTTTTATTAATCGGTATTATTATTGCCATTACAGGCACATCCGACTTACGGAGATTTAGCGGTTTAATGAATCACTATCCTTTCCTTGGCTGGATGTTTTTCATTGCTACGCTAGCATTAGCAGGCATCCCTCCACTTAGTGGATTTGTAGGTAAATTACTCATTGCTAAAGGCGGCTTTATGGAGAATGAGTTTGTAGGAGCGTTAATCGTTTTATTATCAAGTCTGTTTGTTTTATACTCCTTAATGAAAATCTTCATTAATGGATTTTGGGGAGAATCTAAAGGCAATATCAATCAAGCTGCACCGGTAAATTTTTTGCTTATCCCTACAGTTATCTTAATTAGCATTGCTGTCGTTTATGGGGTAGGCGCGGAATGGATCAACTTATTCATCACGCAAGCAGCCGAAGTTTTAATCGATCCGTCCATTTACATCGATGCCGTGTTAAAGGAGTAATGTAAAATGGCCTTTCAAATATTATTAAATTTCTTTTTAGCTTTTTTATGGATGTTTATTGAAGGAAAATTTAGTGCCTCAGGATTCATTACCGGATATATTCTCGGTTTAATTGTTATTTTTGCGATGCGTCGCTTTTTCAGAAGTAAGTTTTATCTTCATCGTGTCTATGCTTGGATCAAACTAACTTTGATCTTCTTAAGGGAATTGATTTTATCTAACATTGCTGTCACAAAAGTAGTATTAAATCCAACATTGGATATACAGCCTGGGATATTTGCCCTTGAAACAAAGTTGAAAAATGACTGGGAAGTAACATTACTATCAAGTCTGATTACATTGACACCAGGCACGCTCGTTGTCGATATCTCACCTGATAATAAAGTTTTATATATTCATGCAATGGATATTCAAGATGTTGATGAGGCGATAGAGAGCATTCGAAATTCTTTTGAAAAGGCGATTATGGAGGTGAACTTATAATGTTAAAAACTATTTTTATCATTGCATTAACTATTTTCACCATATCGATTATCGCATTACTGTATCGGATCATAAAGGGGCCTTCCGTACCTGATAGAGTAATTGCTCTCGATGCAATTGGAATTAATTTAGTAGCTATCGTTGCACTCGTCTCTATGCTGTTAAATACGAGTGCTTTCCTTGATGTTATTTTATTAACCGGTATTTTATCCTTTATTGGCACAGTTTCCTTTTCAAAGTTTTTGGAGAAAGGGGAGGTCATACAGCATGAACGGGATAATTGAAATTGTCATCGCTATCTTTATTCTTATTGGTGCATTTCTCAGTTTACTATCTGCACTCGGTGTCATCCGACTCCCTGATGTATATACGAGGAATCATGCGGCTTCCAAAGCAACAACATTAGGTGTTCTTTCTATCCTACTTGGAGCGCTTATATTTTACTACATGAAAGATGGCATTTTTAATTCAAGGCTCATCTTAGGGATTATTTTCATCTTTATTACCGCCCCAGTCGGAGGACATTTAATTAGTCGTGCTGCTTATCACTCCCATGTGAAACTTTGGGATAAAAGCGTTCGAGATGATTTAGCGAAAGTGAAAGGGAAGAAATAACAACCAAACAAGCCCTAACATTCCGAGGATCTAGAGAATCGTTAGGGCTTGTTCTTTTATTTTCCACATACTGAAAAGGTTATTCAGCCTTGAGCGCTACAATTGCCATCGTACAACGCGATATGCAGATAAGTTTATCTTCTTCATCCGTTATATTGATCGTCCATACCATCGTACTCTTTCCACGATGAACAACATCCGCAACGGCAGTGACAATGCCATCTCTTTTCGCTTTAATATGGTTCGCATTGATTTCTAGTCCAAAACAAGTCTCCTTCTCTCGATCGATGATGGCAGCTGCTCCTACACTTGCTACAGATTCCGCTAATGCAACAGATGCCCCACCAATGAAATACCCGAATGGCTGGAGAACTTCCTTCTTAACAGTCATCGTCGCGATTGTCCGTTCACCTATTTCTTTAAAGTCAATCCCCAATGTTTCCATGAATGTATTTTTAAATTTCATCTTTCAACACTCCTACTTATGTATGTATATAATACGAATATTCAATGCTATTACATCATAATCCTGCAATACCTTCCTTTTTAATTTTTGTCCTTCATTTTATCTATTGGAAAGGAGTAAAACAAATGAGAAATTATTCAAATGCTATAAATCCATACATAGCAACATATCATGCTTATCTTCTAACATCCGTCCATTTCCTCTTGTTAATCCGCACATGTTTATGCAATCAGCTAAAAAGCTAGAAGCTTATTTAAGAGACGCTCAAACATTAGTGCACCATATTTCTCAATCAGAGATATTCGCAAAAATCTCATGTCTGCTGCTCAACAATCAAAAACAAACACAGTTACAGTAATGGTCAATCAATTCCTTCATACACATCCACGCATTACTTTTACTCCAACTGGACTCACTTTAACTTTTACAGATACAACTGAACTGCAATGTTGTTATGTAGAAATGCAAATGAGATGGCAATAAATGTTGAAAAGCTCTTCGCTTAGAAGAGCTTTTTTGTTATATTTATTTAATTGGAGAGCTTGTTCGTTTATCTTACCAATATGGAGGATAAAATGGACCTCCGAAGTATGGTGGATAAGGATATGGTCGCGGCCGTAAAATCGCACTTCCTAGTAAGCCTCCAAACAAACCTCCGATAAAAGGTGCTCCGAAAAAAAATGGGAATTGCCTCGTTGGATAAGGTGGTGCTTGGCGGTAAAAATGCAATGGGATTACCTCCTTCTTTTTAAAAATACCTCACTACTTATCTATGCGAGAAGAAGGTACTTCGGATGGGCGAACGTACTATTTAATTTTATTATTATAAAATAAGTAGCCGCCAAAACGCTCAAAAATGATGAGTGGAATATTGAATGAACAAAGGTTGGAACGCACGTATCCCAGATATGATTATGCTGTCCATCGACATTTAATCCTGCTGTTGGCCCTAGTGTACTATCAGAGGCCGGAGAACCAGCATCTCCTAAAGCAGCGGCTGTTCCGACTAAGGCAATAGTAGCCATTGGACTGAAACCTAACTCTAATGATAATGGGACGAATATCGTAGCGATAATTGGAATCGTTGAAAAAGAGGAACCAATTCCCATCGTTACTAATAACCCAACGAATAACATTAGGAGTGCTCCAAGCGGCTTGTTATCTCCAATAAAATGCGCTGCATTTGCTACAAGCTGTTCCACATGACCTTCTTTTAAGACATTAGCAAATCCTACGCAGAAATCATGACAAAGCCGATAAAAGCCATCATTTGCATCCCTTTTGTTAACAATTCTATTCTCCTTCCCGCCACTTAATAGCACCGCTCAGATAAAGCACAACAATACCCGTTAAGGCTCCATACACCATCGATTCATACGTCACTTGGATAATTAGTGCAACAATAATGGCGATCATTGCTATCACAACGCCATAAACATGATAGGAAGCTTCTTTTTGACCTTCCTCATTGTTAAAAGATTCGTATATGCGCGGTTTTCGATAAGATATAAAGATAGCAATCACCAATCCAACGACTAAGCCTGCGACTGGAAGTAACATCGCATAAAAGATGTCACCCATTTGAATATCCAAACCATTTTCAACGATATTTGTTTTCAATATATCTTGAAATATATATCCAAAAGTCCGACGGTAAGAGAATGTAAGGTGCCGTTAAACCAAATGTTAGAACAGAGGCGATCAAACGTCTATCTATCTCTAACTCATTCATTATTTTTAGCAACGGTGGGATTAAGAGTGGAATAAAAGCAATATGGATCGGTATCACATTTTGTGACATACAGGCAATCAAAAGGATAGAAAAAATAATAAGTGCTTTAGAAAATGCTTTTTTTTCTTGACACTTCACCTAGTCTTTACTCACTTTTTTAAAGACGAGATCTACAAGCCAATCTGTCAAGCCTGTACGCGCAATTGCAACTGCAAAGCCTCCAAGTAAGGCATAGCTTAATGCTACATTTGCACCGCCACCTAACCCTTCTGTAAATGCAGTAATTGTAGCCTCCATATCAAGACCACCTGTTAAACCACCAGCAAGTGCACCGATGATGAGCGCAACGACCACATTTACTCGCAGTAAGCTAAGGACAAGCATAACAAGTACTGCTATCAAAACAGCATTCAGCTTCTTCTCTCCCTCCTCTAAACTTTTCGTCGATACTTTAGTTTGATAAATCGGTAGAGAAATAAAGTATCACAAGACATTAATTTACCATGAAAATAAGATCCGTTGTCAATGAGGAAAAGAAAAAGTGAAACTTAGAGAAAAACATTTTGTACCCTAACGATTTATGCAACCATAAAAGGGCGGAGATACGATACAATAATGATGTGATAAGGGGAATGTATATATTTACCTGTAAAATCTTTATTCTTCTTGGCCTTAGGAAAAGTTTCAGAAAATGATCAACATAAAAATCGAGAATGTTGTTAAGACAACACTCTCAATTTTTATCAAAGAGATTTGAATGTATGAATAAAACGTACTAATGTACGAACCATAACGCCTGTCGCTCCTTTAGGACCTAAGTCATTATTCACATCAGTTGTCGCGGTACCAGCAATATCTAAATGCACCCATGGGGTATCTTCAGCGAATTCTCCGACAAATCCGCCTCCCATAATAGCATGCCCTTCACGACCAGGAGAGTTATTTAAATCAGCAATTTTACTGCTGCGAATTCGCTCTTTATCCTTATCCGTATATGGTAAACGCCAAATAAATTCTCCTGATTGCTGTGATGCTTCCATTACCTGTTTGAACAATGCATCATTATTTGATAATGCGCCTGTTTTGTCTGTCCCAAGAGCTACGATAACACCACCTGTTAAAGTCGCTACATCAATTAAATAATCAGCACCATGCTGCTTGGCATAATGTCATCCCGTCTGCTAATACTAAACGCCCCTCTTGCATCGGTATTTAACACCTCTATCGTTTTTCCACTAAGAAGTGATAACATCATCTGGCTTTAATGCACCTCCACTAATCATATTATCGGTAGCTGGTATGACAGCAAGAACATTTTGTGATGGGCGTAGTGCACCGATTGCTTGCATGACCCCTAATACTGTAGCCGCTCCTCCCATATCTGTTTTCATATCGACAATTCCACTTTTAGGTTTTAAGGAGTACCCCACCTGTATCAAATGTAACTCCTTTACCAACGAGACCAATGACATCTTCCCATTCAGATGTTCCCATACGGTTTAACACGATCATTTTTGGGGGGCTCTACTGAACCTTTGTTTACAGCTAACAGTGCGCCCATTCCGAGTTTTTCCATTTCATCTTTTTCTAAAATTTCTACTTCAAATCCGTATTTTTCAGCCAATTTTAATGCTTCATTTGCTAAATCTGTAGCGGTTAACATATTTCCGGGCACGTTTACTAATGATCTTGCAAAATTAGTTGCTTTTCCAAGTGCATCTCCGAAAATAAGTCCAGCATTGACTTCTTTTTTGTCCCCTTCTGTAAAAACATGAAGCTTTTTTACATGTACTTCAGGTATATTCGATTTTTGCTCATAACTAGCAAATTGATATGTAGAGAGTGCGAATGCTTCACTAATCGTTGCAGCTACTTCTCTATGCTTGATTTGATCTGTTACAAAAGTGTCAAGCGCTATCGAAAAAGAGGTTAATTTTAACTTTTTCGTCTCTTTAAACGTGCGACCTAATGCTTCTTTTAACTTTTCGCTTGTTAATTCCTTTTCTTTGCCAAGACCGATGAAAATCAGTCGTTTTGTTTTGATTTGTCCAAGTGTATGTAGCGTAAATACTGATTTCCATTTTGCGGATATATCTCCACTTTTTATAAGCTCGGTTAATTTTTCGTTAAATAAATGGTCGAGTTGCTGAAGTTTGCCGGCAAATGTATGTGAACTATGATACAAACCGACAATAAGGCATTCTTGCTTATATTCATAAGGTTGCTGAGAAATAATTTCAAACATATATACACCTCCATTGTAATTATAACAAATATATGTTTGAATACTTCATTCGTCTAGGAAGAGAGTAACAGTAATAAGTCATCATAGCCATTAGTATGCTGAAACATAAGAGCAATGAGGTGCATAGTAATAAAATTACAAACACCATTACAATAAAGTATCTGATGTCATAAGATGCCAACAGATTGATCCTTAAAATAGTGATTTCACCTATAATATGTTAAACTAAAAGTCACTTCTTACGAATGTAAGCCAAACATACTAAAAGGAGGATGAAACTTTTTATGGAGTTATTTACAAACTTTCCTCTTTGGGCAGCATTAATCTCTATATTTTTTGCTCAATTTATTAAAGTACCTATTCAATTTATAGCTACAAAAAAATGGTCTTGGGAGCTATTAACTTCTACGGGAGGCATGCCGAGCTCACATTCTGCAGCTGTAACAGCATTATCAACTGGTATTGCATTTGAAGAGGGGATGCAATCTTCCGTTTTTGCCCTTTCTACTGTTTTTGCTATTATCGTGATGTTTGATGCTACAGGGGTTCGTCGTGAAGCTGGCGAGCAAGCTACAGTATTAAACCAATTAATAGCTGATTTTCAAAAATTAGTGGAGGAAGCGAAAGAATGGCCTGATAAACCAAGCCAAGAAAAAAGAAAAGAATTAAAGGAGCTTTTAGGTCATAAACCAATTGAAGTTTTCTTCGGTGGATTAACTGGTATTTTTTTAACGATATTATTGCATTCCTTTTTCCTACAGAGCTAGAGAGTGATCCAACCCCTGTCATACAATGATTTACAGCTAGGTGCTCAGACGATCGACTATATTATAGCCTTCGCCTTTAAATATAAAAAAAGGGTAACTACATAAGAGCACCCTTGTTATTCCTTAGTATGATAATATTGTCTAATACTTGCATGGATTCATCTTCATTTAATGCAAGCAGTTCCTCTTCCGTTAGCTTACCATTCCCCATCTTTATTACATAAACATCTATCGTCTTCTTTCCCCATTGATTGTAAACATCTTCTACTGTTTCATAATAAAGATCCAATTTATTTCCTTTAATTGCACCTCCTTTATCCGCTACTACACCATATCCATAACCTGGGATAAATAAGATCGTACCGATTGGAAATATATTTAAATCAGCAGCTATCGTAGAATAGAGATCCCTTTTCACCCTTACTCCTGAATATGTAACACCATAAAGGGGATGATCCGGACCTTTTCCGGTCGATTCATAACCAGCAGTATATCCTGTCGCTATCACCTTTTTCGCTGGATATTGAGTCCAATCGATTGCTTCTTCCAAAGTCAGTGGTTTCTTTGATAGTGACTGGTGGAGTTTCCCACCTACCTTTGCAGGAGCAGCTATTTCTTTTACTTTTTTCGTCATCTGTTTTTGACTTTCTAAACTTTCTTCCCCTTTTATTACCTTTCCGTTCATGAGAGCCGCTAAGAGCATTCGCGCCTCTACACCAGAAAATGATTGATATGTTGAAAAAATTGCAATACAAAACAAAATAGTCATTGGCAATCTTTTCCAAAGTTTCCGCATGAATATTTCACTCCTCTTGAAATATTAGTTTCCAAATAGGAGTGGAAATATTCAATTTCCAGTATGTTACTCTTCACCTTATTTAATCATTTTATATCATGAACATCATATAATTGAAAAAAGAATTTCACGAATAAACGCGAAATTCTTCTTAAAACATTCGATATCCTTTTTTTCGTAAAATCCTCATTGTAAATCCGGAGAGAATAGCGCCGACAAAGCCACTCGATAATACTAAAATATCAGCAGTCACTAGTGATGAGAGTTTTGCTCCTAAACTAGAAAATGCTGCTCTCGTACTAGTAAAATACTGAACAAAACGAACATCATCAATGATTAAAATGGCAATAATAGGGTAAATAAATGCCATAATCCATGTCATTCGTAAAAGCATATTTAATAGAAAGCCGATTCCAAAAAACAACACAAAAAATAAAAGCATTGAAATAATCAGAATCGGAATGGTCATCTGCATAATGATTCCTCCTCAATAACTACCGTCAAGTTTACTGTAAGTTTTCATACTCGTCAATTATCAAGGTATAAGGTAGTTTAAATGATTTATAAAAACACTTTATAAGAGGTATAGCCAAACTGGTCGCCAGGATGTAAATCGTTCATTTCAGCTTTTACTTCTGTATCATTTAATTCAATTAATTGACGAATGAGGAGTGATGTATCTTTATCTTTTAATAATGCTTTTACACTCAGCCATTGAACATCAAATAGCTCTTCTTTTTGTACTTTGATTTTCTCCATTAACGGTTTACAAGTGAATATGAGCATATTGTCACTAATATCATTCCTAATAACACCAGTTCGCACTCCGATTAATCCATTCACTTCACAAGCAATCCCTGTTTCCTCCATAACTTCTCTTTTTACCGCTTCATCTACCGTTTCCCCGGGCTCCACAAATCCAGCAGGTAATGACCATTGTCCTTTTAAACCACCATATCTTTTTTTCACAACGAGCAACCGACCTGCTGCATCAATAATGAACGCACAAATACCGAGCCACACTTTTCCCCGCTTTGAATCCATCTTTGCCACCTTTCGCAATAAATGAAGTGAATAAAACCCGCCAATCAATGGCGAGTTTTATTTAATCATATATCGATTATTTTAATAATAAAAGAATTCCCATTCATCAACTATAATAATAATAAATAAATTGCAAGCGATCATTTTTTGATTATTTTAATAGATCAAATTTTCCTTTTTTAAATACTAATGACATTCCACCGAGCATGTAAAGGGCACGGTTGTCCACCATTTTTTTCATAAAGGATGCCTTTGTCCCTGTTAATTTCTTTCCAAAAACGACTCCGATCGCATCATCATCACCTAATGAACAGACAGTACCTTTATTATCAAATGTAAATTGTTGCAAATCTGTTCTTCCAGATAAGAGTGTTGCGATATTATTTGCACATACTTCCCCGTGTTGCATTGCAATTTGAGCTGTTGGAGGATATGGACGGTTTATTTCTTCATTTATAATTAGGGCACAGTCACCGATAATAAACACATTGTCATGACCAGGTGCACGTAGATCTAAGTCTACTTTCACACGTCCCCGCATGTTTTCAAAACCAGATTTTTCGATGATAGAATTGCCACGTACACCAGCAGCCCAAACAACTGTACCAGCTTTAATCTCTTCCTGCTCGTCTTCACCTTTACTAATAATAACACCTTCTGGAGTGGCTTCTTTTATAGGACTTCCAATGAGGAATTCGACTCCTCTTTTTTCTAGTGAAGCGATTGCATATTCAACAAGCTCTGGATCAAAGCCAGGTAAAACAGTTGGAGAAGCTTCTACACATATAATTCGAACTTTATCACGGTCTATATCATATTCCTTACATAATTCCGGAATGCGATTAGATATTTCACCTAGGAATTCAATCCCAGTAAATCCTGCTCCACCTACAACAATGGTTAAACGTTCCTCACGCTTTTCCTTCTCTGAATTGTATAAAGCGAATTGATACTCAATATGTTCACGAATTTTCCTAGCTGTGTTAACGTTTGTAATTGTTAATGCATGCTCATGTAAGCCTTTGATACCGAATGTTTCAGGCTCTGCGCCAAGTGCAATTACGAGGTAGTCATATTCAAGCTCACCCTGATCAAGGATCACTTTATTCTCTTCAGGCTTCACTTCAAGGGCAACCGCTTGAATGAACTGCACCTTTTGTCTATCAATGATTCCTTCGATATCGTAGCGAACACGGTTGGCAGGGAGTGTGCCAGCTGATGCTTCATGAAGCCATGTAGTTTCATAATGATAATCGTTTTTATTCACTAATATGATTTCCGCATTTCCTACACCTTGCTTTTGAAGCTGCTTTACTGTCATTAATCCCCCATAACCAGCCCCAAGTACAACAACTTTTGGATTTCTCACCTGTATCACTTCCATCTCTAAATTTTTGCTGTCATGCGCATGGGTCACACCTGTTAAAAACTATGTTATATATTTCACTAAGTATGACAAAGTATAAGTAAATTGTCATAAAATCTTAACAAATACCTTCATTAACATCTTAGGCTTTTTATCAACCTTTTTCAAGGCATATATGGAAGAAATAAAACTTTGGAACATTCAGAAAACCGCACTGTTTTGACATAAAACAAGCATGACTAATACAAGCATTCTACATTATCTTTCACAAAAAAATATGATATTATGTAATTATTGTCTGTGAAATCATTGAGGAGGGATCTCTTTGAAAGAGGATCAAAAAATTTACGATATAACAATTATCGGAGGAGGGCCAACTGGTTTATTCACTGCTTTTTATGGTGGTATGCGTAAAGCGAGTGTTAAAATTATTGAAAGCTTACCTCATTTAGGTGGTCAACTTACTGCTCTCTATCCTGAAAAATATATTTATGACGTTGCGGGTTTTCCAAAAATAAGAGCACAAGAGCTTGTCGACAATTTAACCGAGCAAATGAATATGTTTTCACCGACTATTTGTCTAGAACAAGCTGTCATTTCATTAGACCGTGTAGAAAATGACGTGCTAAAATTGACTACCGATAAAGAAGTTCATTATTCAAGAACGGTGATCATTACAGCTGGAAACGGAGCATTCCAGCCACGTCGCTTGAAAGTTGAGAACGCCAAAAAATATGAAGGTGTCAATTTACACTATTATGTCGATGATATGCAAAAGTTCGCTGGAAAAAATGTCGCAATTTGTGGTGGTGGAGACTCAGCAGTTGACTGGGCACTGATGCTTGAACCAATTGCTAAAAAGGTTTCTATTATTCACCGCCGCGATAAGTTCCGTGCACATGAGCATAGTGTCGAAAAGCTTCGTGAATCAACAGTTGACATCAAAACACCTTTCGTTCCTAGTGAATTGCTTGGGGAAGACAGAATTCAAAAAGTAACATTAGAAGAGGTTCGAGGAGATAAAAAAGAGACCATTGAAGTAGACGATTTTATCGTAAATTATGGTTTCGTTTCATCATTAGGACCTATTAAAGATTGGGGCTTAGAAATAGAGAAAAATTCCATTGTCGTCAACTCGAAAATGGAAACAAATATTCCTGGCGTTTATGCTGCTGGAGATATTACCACTTATGATGGGAAAGTAAAGCTTATTGCAACTGGATTTGGTGAGGCACCTACAGCGGTCAATAACGCAAAAGCTTACATGGATCCAAAAGCACGTGTTCAGCCAATGCATAGTACATCCATCTTCTCCTAAACGCACAACAATGACTATCTTTTCGAGTATTATTTTCAGCTAGTGGGTAAAATAATAGCGAAAGGATGATGAACGTGAATGTACTAGTAATTGGTGCTAGCGGTAAAACCGGCTGTAAGATCGTCCGTCTGTTAGCAGAAAGCAATCAACATCTTGTACGAGCAATGATCAGAAAAACAAAACTGCAAAAGAAGATGGAGGAGCTAGGGGCAAAACCGATTATCGCTGACTTAGAACAAAACTTCGATTATGCAGTAGAAGACGTAAACGCCATCATCTTCGCAGCTGGATCTGGTTCAAAAACCGGTCCTGAAAAAACAATAGCTGTTGATCTAGAAGGTGCTAAAAAAGCGGTTGATATTGCTAAAGAACAAAAAATAGAACGTTTTATTATGCTCAGTTCAATAGGAGCAGATCAACCTGAGAATGGTCCAGCTTCTATTCGCCATTATTTAGAAGCTAAAAAAGAAGCAGATCTTTACTTGCAAAACAGTGGACTTAATTATACGATTGTACGCCCCGGAAGATTAACAGATGAAAATGGTTCTGGTAAAATTCAAGTATTAAACTCCCATCATAAAGTAGACGGAACTATTTCTAGGGAAAATGTTGCAAAAGTATTAGTTGAATCCCTTACAATCAAAGAGACATATGAACATACATTTGAAATATTAGATGGTGACGAACCAATAGAAGAAGCGTTAAAAAACCTTCCAGCACAACATGAATGAGGGTATTGTTTCAGTCGTATGATTTACTCTTAGACACATAAAGAGAGGGCTTTCTTTGTGAAAGAAAGCCCTCTCTTTATTTTAACAATTTTCTGGTGTGCCAATATTTTTCGCAGTTCGGAAAGAAGAACCACATCCACATGATGCGATTGCATTTGGATTATCAATTGTAAAGCCACCGCCCATGAGTGACTTTTTGTAGTCAATTTTTGTACCTTCCAAAATAGGTGCATCATTTTTAGCAACTAGGATGTTTATTCCATGTTGTTCGAACGAAAGATCATCAGCTTTTTTTTCATGGTCAAAGCTCATCCCGTATGAGAGGCCACTGCATCCGCCACCATTTACGGATACTCGCAAATATGCTCCCTCTTCTTCATTATGCACCATCATGTCTTTAATTTGAAATGCGGCACTTTCTGTAATTTGGACAGTATCACTCATTTCATCCACCTCCGATTTGTTTATATCTTTATATTTATTCACTAATTATTTTTTAATATATATTTATTATATAGTATATACTTTCACCATATCCGCCTCAACCATTTTTACTTAGCGTCCCTTCATCAACCTCCCTATTCACTAAAGAAAAGGGGAACGATGGAAAGATACGGGAAACAGATCTTAAAACATTGGGTTTTCTTCCAAATGTTTATATATATTATCAACGAGCTCTTTTGGCGTTTCACCAGTTACTACTTCCCCGTTTACTAGAGCATACAGAGATTCCGCACATTTGCCACAATAGCCTAAACAACCATATTCGACAACATCCATATTTGGGTCTTGCTCTAATATTTCAAGGGCTTCTTGTGAGCCGCTCGCTAAATTACTCATACAAAATTCTACAATTGGGAACAAAAGCATCACCTCACTAACGCTATACCAATAGCTTACTTTATTTAGACCATAAATAAAAGAGTAGAAATATTGCGTAAAATGGCATTTCTACTATGCCTATTGTATATACAAAGATATTCCGATATACTTCTTATGAATGTACAAATATCGCAATTATGAACACTCAATCAATTTATGATGCATTATTCTTCTAAAGTAATTTAAAGGAGATATAAAATGAAAAAACTTGTTTTATTAGGCGGCGGCTACGGCAATATGCGGATTTTACAAAAGTTGTTACCTAACCAATTACCAGATGATGTTTCTATTACTCTGGTTGACAAGGTTCCTTATCACGGTTTAAAAACGGAGTTCTATGCACTAGCTGCAGGAACTAAGTCTGATAAGTATGTTCGTGTATCCTTCCCGGAACATCCCCGCTTAGAAGTTCGTTTTGGAGAAGTAGAAAAGATTGATTTAGACAACAATCTCGTTCACCTTAAAGGTGAGGATCCTCTTTCATACGATGATCTTGTCATCGGTCTTGGTTGTGAAGACAAATACCATAATGTACCTGGAGCGGATACTTTTACCTATAGTATCCAAAACATTGAAAAGGCGCGAGCAACTTACCAAGTGTTAAACAACTTAGCACCGAATTCCGTCGTTAGTATCGTTGGAGGAGGTTTAAGTGGCGTTGAACTCGCTAGTGAACTGAGAGAAAGCAGGCCAGACCTTCAAGTAAAGTTATTTGACCGTGGGAAAAATATTTTGTCTGCGTTTCCAGAAAGATTAAGTACATATGTACAAAACTGGTTTGAAACCCACGGTGTAGAAGTCATTAATGGTGCAAATATTACGAAAGTAGAAGAAAACATACTTTACAATCATGATGAACCAGTTGCGACTGATGTTGTCGTGTGGACAGCAGGAATTCAACCAAATGCTATTGTTCGAGAAATGGATGTTGAAAAAGATACCCAAGGACGAGTTGTTTTAACAGAGTATCATAATATACCTGGTAATGAACATGTATATGTAGTCGGAGACTGTGCAAGCTTACCATCAGCTCCAAGCGCACAATTGGCAGAAGGACAAGCAGAACAAATCGTACATGTACTATTGAAAAGATGGAATAATGAAGAACTTCCAGAGGATTTACCACAAATCAAATTAAAAGGCATTCTCGGTTCACTTGGTAGCAAACATGGATTTGGCTTATTAGGAGACACAACTATCACAGGGAGAGTACCGAGATTACTCAAATCCGGTGTCCTATGGATGTATCGTAATCATAACGGATAAAAACAAATAAAAAGGATATATTATCAGGAAAAGCCAACTACCTTGGCTTAACGACCCCGATTGGTAGTTGGCTAATCAATTGAATTAGCTATTAGGTTTTATTCCAACTGCCTCCATTTTCCTATAAATACTTGGTAAATGCGGATTCCCTTCAGCTATTACTTTTCCTTCCATGACAACAACTGGATAAATCATCTCTTCATCTATAATCCGTTTAGCAAGTTGTTGCTTATCCTTATCTATTGGTGGATGAAAAATATCTATATATTCTATTTGAAAAGAGGATGCTGGAAACTTTCTCATTAACGCTGCCTCAAGCCATTCAAATGTATCTTTTGATGAAGGCGAATGTAAACAGCTAGAGCAAATCTGCTCTGCGCCAAACACGAAAATAGACGCTTGCTTCAAGGTCATTTACTTTCCTCCTTATAAAATCCAGCTTGATTTAATAGATTTTTTATTTAAAACTTATTATAATAAAGATACGGAAAGGAGTCGATCAAAATGAGTACCAAAACAATGTTCGAAGAAGTACAAACGGTGCTAGATAAATTACGCCCTTTTCTACTTCGCGACGGTGGGGACTGTGAACTCGTTGATGTTGACGATGGTATTGTAAAACTTCGTCTACTAGGTGCATGCGGTACATGCCCGAGTTCTACGATCACTTTAAAAGCAGGAATAGAACGAGCACTAATTGAAGAAGTACCAGGTGTTGTTGAAGTAGAGCAAGTATTCTAATTCGATGGTTACAGCGGTCTTATCAGCCGCTGTTTTTTTATCATGCTCTTACGACTTAGTATACAGCCATTGTAAATCAGGAATTTGTTGGCGAATGGAATGAGATGGAATAAACATTTTAAAGTTTCTTAAAAATTGCTCATACTCCTTTGCATGCTTCATGTAAAGACGCAATGTTTCTTCTAATGAATGCTTTTGTTCTTCAGATGAAGACGTAAAATAGTTCTCTACACATTCATAATAATGCAATGGAAATAATAAGCGCGCATAGATAAGTCGCCATGAAAATGCCGATAATGGGGTAATTGCTTCGTAATCCTGTAAAAAAGTTTGAATACCGGGTTGATATGTTTGACGATAATGAAAATAATAAGACCGAATCCATTCCGAAATATCCCTGCCAGCATGGTCAAAAACCCAATCAAATGGATTCCGAATGAGAGGATTGCTTTTCCACTTATGATGATGAAAACGTTGATGACAAACGGTCCCATGATCAATCAACTCCCTGCTTTCATCCATTTCTGTATCTACTAAATATTGGATTGCATTTTCACTTAATCCCATATAGTATGGAAATGTATCAACAAATAAACGATGAAACATGAGGTCTGGCTCACTTTGCGCGGTTGATAGCCATACCTTTTCCATTTGCATAAGCCTTTTCTCCCAGAGCTTTCGCCATTGCCCACTGCGATTCACTTTTTCAACTTTTTTTGGATACATTCGTCCTCTTGTATGAAACTTGGCTAATTTTCTTCCTAAGCGTTTATTTATTGGTCCTTTTATAGGCTTATTTTTTAACAAAACATAATCCACATTCTCAAATGTCACTAAATACTTTCCATTCCTTGACGGATGAAATGCAGAAGCATAGCGATCTCCGTGTTGAATCATATGGTTGGATAATTCAAATATCTCTAAAAGCACTTCCTCGTCGAGATGAGTAACGGGGACAATCGTATATAATGTATCGTTTGCAAAAAATTGTTTATACGTATCATTTTGCTGTATATATTGTGGCTCCAAGCGATAAAATCTTTTCAACATTTTTGTTGGCATCCTCTCGCCTCCTAAATATTTATATGACTATATGTATGATGGCGAAAAATGAATTTATACGTCTTATTCATAACTTCATCTATATATGGTAAAGTTAAAAAAGCAAGTTTTGTAAAGAAAAGGGTGATCATATGTCTAAAGAAAAAAAGATGGGAATATTAGAAAAAACAGCAAGACAATGGTTGAAAGATAGAGGCGTGGAAATTATCGACATTGCCGAATTGGTGATGTACTTGCAGAAAAAATACCATCCCGATTTAAAAATAGAAGATTGTATTGAAAACGTGGAAAAAGTTGTATCAAAGCGAGAAGTGCAAAACGCCATTCTTACAGGTATACAACTAGATATTTTGGCAGAAAAAGGACAGCTGGAGGAACCATTACAATCAATCATTAATAATGATGAAAGTCTATATGGTGTAGATGAAATCCTTGCCCTTTCAATTATAAATGTGTATGGATCAATCGGATTTACAAACTATGGATATATTGACAAGAGGAAACCTGGTATATTAGAAAAATTAAATGAACATCAAAATGGGAAATGTCACACTTTTTTAGACGATATTGTAGGTGCAATTGCAGCCTCAGCTTCAAGTAGACTCGCCCACAGTAAAATAGGGGAAGCGTAATCATTATTCCTAATATATATAGTAAATAAGAAAAAAAGCCATATCATTGTATACAGTGATACGGCTTTTTCTTTGCTATATTTTCCAATCTGCCAGCGTATGTAACGCATAGGTTGGTTGTTGCTCCTTCTCCTTTAAGGCTGCTTTACTAGTAACACCAGTATGAACTAATAATGTATCGATACCGACATTTATTCCTGCCATTATATCTGTATCATAATTGTCACCGATCATGATTGTTTCTGATTTCTTTGTTCCAAGTTTTTTTAATGCTTGCTCCATAATAATCGGTTCAGGTTTTCCGATAAAAATAGGTTCGGTTTGTGTGGAAACAGAGATGACAGATGTGAGTGATCCGTTACCCGGAACTAATCCACGCTCCGTTGGAATAACTATATCTCCATTTGTGGAAATAAACTGTGCGCCATTTCTAACAGCAAGACAAGCTAGTGCAAGCTTTTCATAATTAATGTCATGATCAATGCCAATAACGACGACATCAGGATGATCTTCTACAAATGAAAAACCTTTTTGTCTTAATGCTGTGCGAATCCCTTCTTCTCCGATAACGTAAATAGACGCATGCTCCTTTTGCTCCCAAATATAGTTGGCTGTAGCCATTGAAGTCGTAAAGACTTGATCGATTGTTGCTGGTATATTGAATGATCGCAACTTTTCTGCTACTTGCTCAGGTGTTCGGGAAGAATTATTCGTAACAAATAAATAAGGAATGCCTAAATGATTTAACCGTTGGACAAATGAAACGGCAGCAGGAATTTTTTCTTTCCCACGATACATTGTGCCATCGAGATCGATTAAATAACCTTTATATTCCTTCACTTATATGTCTCCTTTCTTTTTATCAGCGCTGAAATGCAGAAACTGGTCCTAATTCATTTTCTAGATAATCTCTCACTTTTACCGGAAAATCGTTTAAATTTTTTTCATTTTTTTGTAAAGTTGTTAAAATCGTGTCATGATTGACTTCAATATAATCTTGCACAAGTGTTTTTCGGCAATGAATAACCGTTTTTAAACCTTTTGCCATCTCAACTGTAATCACTTTTTCATCTTCTAATACATTGATAATATCCTCATAACTTCCCGGATCCCTCATAATAAAGCCATCGATCATGGCATTTCCTACATCTAAAATAGACTCGATAACCGTATGTGCAATTCTTTCGAGCGCTAATTTTTCATACGCTGACTCCCAATTTGTCGTATTTTCTTTAAACAGTTGTAGTTGTGTTTCGATATATTTTAATGTCTGTTCAATCTTTTGTCGGTCTACAAAATACACTGTCAAACATCCTTCCATTTTGCTTTATAATATTATCTTACCATATTCATGTTCCCCAGAGAACTTCGTATAACTATTGCCTCTTTTTTCGTTTTTAAAAAAGAATAAAAAAGAAAAGCAATCGAATAATAATTGTAAGAAAGGAAGTGAGTATTTGAAAAAAGATAAGCATAATTGGGAAGAAAACAAACATTACTCCGACTTTTCTAATGTCGAAGCACAAAGGAATTTCCTTTTTCAAGAAACGTTACCAGAGGGGCCATATGGTTCTCCACGTGGAAAAGATACCCCAGTTGAAAATAAATCAACACCTTGGAAAAAAGGACAGCGGAAGTATAGTAACTTTAATTACGAGTTCAAATCATTGCACCAAAATATTCCGCGAAAATACCCGGCGCTCACCAACCGCATGACGATCCAGATCAAAATGATCAAGCTCCTTATGGAGAGAGCACTTAACTTCAAATCAATTGAGTCAGAAGTGGTAAAATGCTTCTGACTCTTTTTTAAGACGATAAAAGCAAGCTTTATTTATGCACTTTTTTAAGAACAAAATATGCACAACCATAATTACAGTATTCGTATAAATATTCATGTAACGTACTAATTTTTGTATCAAACGTCGCTTTTGGATGACGATCATCAAAAAAACCTTTTAACCGTAGCTGGCCATATCCCCAATCTCCTACAATATAATCATATTTATACAATATATCGCTATAACGGTTTTTGAAGGCTTCATCATCAAAAGCATCTTTAAATTCATCTATCAGCTTATAATGTCGATTTTGAACGGTAATCAACTTACTTCCCTCTCCTTTTACAATCTCCATTTTTTTATATAGGATTTTGACCATGTTTTACTAAGATAAAAAAGTATATATGTGCACAATCTATAAAATAGGAGGTGTTTTATTTGTACAAAAAGATTTTGCTGGAGTGGCTTATTATCTACATCTGTACTTTTATATGTAGGTTGTGCCAATAACGATAATAATGCGCAAGATCACGATAAATCAAATACTGGATTTTATCAAAAAAATGGAACACAATTACTGTAAGAGAAAATAATGATCAATATAATAAAACAACTCATCTCGGGACTTTGGTTATGTGCGACAAATCAAAAGTCCTTCGCCTAATGATGCGACAGACATGGACGATATATACACACCTGATCGTGAAAATTGCTGGTATTCCATTAGTAAAATCAGTACAACTTTACCGTAGGTAGACGTACAGTAGTTCAGTGCTTGTAACTGATGAAGAAGTTCTCATTGGTTATACAACTAATGGCGACGTGGATGAGAATAGCCGTATACAAACCGCTGAACAAGTAAGGAAAACAGTGATGTCAATTGTTCCCCAATCATATGATGTATACCTTACAGATGATCCATCACTTCGAAAAAATATCGAAAATATATCAGCGATGAATGTAAACGATGATAATGTTGAAGGAGCAATCCGAGATACAGTAAAGCAAATGTTAGCTAAATCTCCACAAGGAAAAAAAAGTGAATAGTAATAACTCCTAGGGGCAAGTTTAAATAGCCAGCGACTCTTGTGCTGGCTATTTCCATTATGCTTCTTTTAATTCCGTTTCTCCCAGCGCTTGCTTCTCTTTGCCGCTGCATTCACTTGTTGACTGGCAGGCATGATAAGAAAGATCGAACTAAATCGACCTGGCTTCACAATGACTAAATCCTTTTGCCATTGCGATATCATGCAATTCTTTAAATCACTGGGATGATAATATTTCACTACTTTTAAATGCTTTTTTGTTGGTTGTAAATATTGACCAATTGTGATCATATCCACGTTATTTTCTCGTAAATCATCCATCGTTTCAATAATTTCTTCTTTCGTCTCTCCTAAACCAATCATAATACTTGATTTTGTCGGTATGTCTGGTTGCATTGCTTTTGCCCGTTTCAAAAAATGTTAAAAAGAGCGATCATACTTTGCACGAGCCCTCACTCTTGGCGTTAATCGGCGAACTGTTTCAATATTATGATTTAATACTGTCCGGTTTTGCATCCATGAGGATTTTTAAATTATCATATACACCGCCCATATCTGAAGGTAGTACTTCAATTGTCGTAAAGGGGTTTTTTTGTCTAATCGCTTTTATCGTCTCAGCAAAAACGGCTGCTCCACCATCTTTTAAATCATCACGAGCAACCGCAGTGACAACGACATGCTTTAGATTCATTAAGGCTACAGACTCTGCCACTCGCTCAGGCTCTCGCCAATCAAGTTCGTTTGGCAATCCCGTTTTTACAGCGCCAAAATCTGCATGCGCGTGTACATAGCCCCAAATCTATATAAAAGTAGCTAGCAATACGTACTAATCAGTTATAGAGCAGGCCGATCTTCTTTTTCTCCCTCCTCCTGGTGTGCAAAAAAAAAAAAAAAAAAAAAAAAAAAAAAAAAAAAAAAAAAAAAAAAAAAAAAAATATATATATATATATATCAGAAAAAAAAAAAAAAAAAAAAAAAAAAACAGCAGCAGCAGCGACGCAGGACGTAGACCTCCTTGTCGGTCTCGCCCTTGCGCAGCAGCGAATCCCAGCGGCTCGACCGATCGCGTTTCGACCGGTGCGTAACCGTGCAGCTCGAAGACTCAAGCGCAGCCGATCGATGACGGTGAGTTCGACGAAACGCTGCGACTGCAGCAGTTCCGGGAACCCGGAAAGGGAGGTCGTCATGTCAGATCTTGGAGAAGGGGTTGGTCGCGCGTTCGCGGGCAATCGTGGTGGACGGGCCGTGTCCGGTATGTACGACCGTCGCGTCGTCGAGCGGAAGGATGACCTCACGCAGCGAGCGCTCCATGTCCGACA
>CAVVKR010000004.1:0-29228 GCA_963748745.1 uncultured Bacillaceae bacterium
GCGATAGCTTTTTAGAAGTGCGTCACTTAACGAAAAAAGGTGTCTTCCATGATATCAATTTCAATGTTAGGGCTGGTGAAATAGTTGGTGTTTCAGGTTTAATGGGTGCAGGTCGAACAGAAATCATGCGTACATTGTTTGGTTTAGACGCGGCGGACAGTGGTGACATATTGATTCATGGGGAGAAAAAAATGATTAAAAATCCCCATAAGGCTGTTGAACTAGGAATTGGTTTTATTACAGAAGACCGGAAAGATGAAGGACTCGTATTAGATTTTTCCGTTCGGGAAAATATTGCTTTGCCAAACCTGTTCCATTTTTCTAAAAAAGGTTATATCAATCAGAAAACGGAGCAAGAATTTGTTTTTAAACTTGTTGAACGTTTGAAAATCAAAAACGGAATCTGCTGAAACGAGTGTGAGTCATTTATCTGGAGGAAATCAGCAAAAAGTGGTGATAGCGAAGTGGATTGGCATCGGGTTGAAGTTACTTATTTTAGATGAACCTACTCGTGGTGTAGATATCGGTGCGAAACGTGAGATTTACGAACTTATGAATGAACTTACAAAAAAAGGCGTGGCAATTATCATGGTTTCCTCCGAACTACCGGAAATACTTGGAATGAGTGACCGCGTTATTGTAGTCCATGAAGGAACCATTACCGGTGAACTACCAATTCAAGAAGCAACACAAGAAAAAATAATGACACTTGCGACAGGAGGTCAATAAGATGAAAGCGGTCAGTAAAATGAATAGTAAAAGTAACTTTTTAGATCATATGACCCAAAAGCTGGGTCCTTTACTTGGATTCATTATTTTAGTTATTATCGTTTCTCTCATGAACCCAAGCTTTTTAGCTCCACTTAATCTATTAAATCTATTGCGGCAAGTGGCAATTAACGCTTTAATAGCGTTTGGGATGACATTCGTTATCCTAACAGGAGGCATCGACCTATCGGTTGGAGCGATCCTTGCCTTATCAAGCGCATTAATGGCAGGAATGATGACATCTGGCATGGATCCCATTTTAGCAATGATTGTTGGCACACTTTTAGGTGGCATAATGGGGATGATTAATGGAGTATTAATTACAAAAGGAAACATGGCACCATTTATTGCCACTTTAGCAACAATGACTATTTTTCGAGGGCTTACACTCGTATATACTAACGGTAATCCAATTACAGGACTCGGAGATAACTATTTATTTCAGTTGTTCGGACGAGGTTATTTTTTAGGTATTCCAGTCCCGACTATTACGATGATGATGACATTCCTTATTCTTTGGGTGCTTCTTCATCGTACATCATTTGGACGTAAAACTTATGCCATTGGTGGAAACGAAAAAGCAGCAATTATTTCTGGGATTAAAGTTCATCGTGTGAAAATAATGATCTACAGTATAGCCGGACTACTATCGGCTTTAGCAGGAGCGATCCTTACATCACGTTTAAATTCTGCACGACCTACAGCAGGGACTTCATATGAACTTGATGCGATCGCGGCAGTTGTGCTAGGAGGTACAAGCTTAGCTGGTGGACGCGGCCGTATCTTTGGTACCCTTATCGGGGTTTTCATTATTGGAACATTAAATAACGGACTGAATCTATTAGGTGTATCATCATTCTATCAAATGGTCGTAAAAGGGATCGTTATTTTAATTGCGGTTCTTATTGATCTCAAAAGAGGCTCAGGAGGGTTCACAATGAAAAAATTATTTGTCATTATATTATCAATATCCATCTTTTTTCTTGCGGCTTGTTCATTAGAACCTCCTGAATGGGCAAAACCAAAAGAAAAAAACGATTTAACGAATATCAAACTCGGATTATCAGTCTCTACTTTAAACAATCCGTTTTTCGTTTCATTAAAAGACGGTGTTATGGAGGAAGCGAAGAAAAACGGAATGGAAGTCATCATTGTTGATGCACAAAACGATTCTGCCAAACAGGTCAATGATGTGGAAGACCTTCTCCAACAAGGTGTCGATGCCTTGTTAATAAATCCAACAGATTCAGCAGCTATTTCAACAGCAGTACAATCTGCTAATAATATCGGTATTCCTGTTATAACACTTGACCGTTCGACAGAAAAAGGGAAAATTGAAGCTCTCGTAGCTTCTGATAATGTAAAAGGGGGAGAAATGGCTGGAGAATACATTGTTAAACAGCTTGGAAAAGGCGCTAAAGTAGTGGAAATTGAAGGAGTGCCTGGCGCATCTGCCACCCGAGAGCGTGGAAAAGGATTTCACAAAATCGCAGATAATCAGCTTGATATCGTTGCCAAACAAACAGCTAACTTTGATCGAACAAAAGGATTAAATGTGATGGAAAATATTCTTCAAGGAAATGATGACATTCAAGCTGTATTCGCTCACAATGATGAAATGGCATTAGGTGCCCTCCAGGCTGTGAGCAGCTCGGGAAAAGACATCTTAGTGATCGGCTTTGATGGTAATGAAGATGCAATCAAATCTATCCAAGAAGGGAAGCTCTCAGCGACTATCGCACAGCAACCAGAGTTAATTGGGAAACTAGCTGTTCAAACTACGAGGGATGTACTCCAAGGAAAGAAAGTGAAAAAGAAAATGGATGTACCATTAAAACTTATAAATAAGGAATAAACAAAAAACAAGGCTAACCATTAGGGGAGCCTTGTTTTTTGTCGTAAAGGAAAATATTGACTTTTTCATTTTGAATGTTGATATTTTACAAAATTATCATATAATTTAGGTAAGTGAGTGTTTACTTACTTAGAAGGAGAGGAGTGAAATAGTGTTTCATTTTTTAAAAGAGGAACTGATATCCATCATAAAAACAAAAAAGCTTTTTATCTCTATCATTGCTGTCCTGTTTATGCCAATCATTTATTGTGGACTCTTTCTTTGGGCATTTTGGGATCCTTATGATCAATTAGATCAACTACCTGTCGCCATTGTAAATGAAGATCAAGGTGCAAATTTTCAAGGTGAACCTTTAAACATCGGAAAAGATATGATAGAGAATATAAAAGATAATAAAGAGTTAAACTGGGATGTTGTCTCTAAAGCTATAGCTGAAAAAGGAATGGAAGAGCAAAAATATTATTTGCTGATTGAAATACCGAAAGATTTTTCCGAAAACGCAATGACCATTTTACATGAAAAACCGAAAAAATTAGCTATTCGGTATGTATCAAACAAATTTTTAAATTATTTAGCAGGTACTATCGGGGATGGCGCAATTGATAAAATTGCCAAGGATGTTTCTACTCATTTAACGGAGAGCTATATAAAATCAATGGTTACTCAATGGAAGAGCGTGTCGATAGAATTAGAAAATGCAAATGAAGAACTAACTTCCTCCAGTGAACAATTAAGACAAGTTGTGCAATCTCACCCTCATTTGAAAAAAGAACAAAAAGCTCAAATGATGCAAATTGTACGTTCACTAAGTGGCGCAAGTGAATTAGCAAACAAGTTAAAACAAAGTGCTGACATAAGTGATCATCATATTCAGATGATGGCTGATCCAGTCAATGTGAGGACTGAAGAATATGCCGAAGTTCCTAATTATGGTACTGGATTTACACCGTTTTCATTATCGCTCGGATTATTTCTCGGTGCATTCATGCTTTCAATTGTTTATCCTCTAAGACACCCAGCAAATACTCCAAAATCTGCATTCAATTGGTTTATTGGCAAGTTTGGCGTCATGGCATTCGTTGGTATCATTCAAGCTTTAATAGCAAATGTTGTCTTGGTAAAAGGGCTAGGATTAGAAGTAACAAAACTATCTCATTTTATCTTATTTACTATCTTCACAGCACTTGTTTTTACTACACTCGTTCAGTTTTTAGTGACAGTATTCGGGGAAAAAGGACGATTTTTAATCATTTTAATATTGATTTTACAAATTGCAACTAGTGTGGGCACTTTTCCTATAGAGTTAATTCCTCGTTCATTACAACATATTAGTACTTTCATGCCAATGACTTACACCATTTCTGGTTTTAGATCGGTGATTTCAAGCGGTAATGATCTGTTCATGTGGCAAGCTATCACGATTTTATCCATTTTTATTGTTGTCTCCATGTTTGCTAGCTTTGTATTCTTTCATTTTAAGTATAAAAAATATGCAAACGATGAAGGGATAATGAAAGTAGTAACGAAATAATTAACAGTAATGAATGAGTATTCATGTACCATAAAGAGATAATCGTTAATGAAGGGGAAACTAATATGGAAAAACAACAGAATCTAATAGATGGTATTTTAGCATTAAATCAAGATCACACAACAGAGAAACAACTTAAGGTTATTGAAGCAACTATCGATACTTTTGCACAAAAAGGATTTGCGGCCACATCAACGAGTGAGATTGCAAAAAAAGCTGGTGTATCCGAGGGAACAATTTATCGTCATTACAAAACAAAAAAGGACCTCTTAATGTCAATTATCACACCAACAATTACAAGGTTAATGTACCTTTAGTGATGAAAGACTTTGATAAAGTATTAAATCAGCAATTTGACAGTTATGAAGACTTTTTACGTAAAATATTAAAATAGAATCCATTTCATAGAAATGAATTTACCAGTATTAAAAATTTTTATTCAAGAGCTTGCTTTTCATCAAGAACTTCAGGAACAGTATAAAAAGCATATTGCAACACCTCTTTGGGAGCGATTAACAATGGTAATTGAACATTTTCAACAGAAAAAGGGGCAAAAATTGCTCACTTGCCCATTCCTACCGTCATACAAATAACGTTTTCTTCAATTTTTGGCTTTTTATATATGAAGTTTTTAGTCGATTCTAATTTTGAATGGGACGATGAACGAGAATTAGATCGAATGATTCATGTCATTATGAACGGCTTGGCTGCTAAATAAAAGCGGCTGAGCCATTCAAAAATAGAGGGGAAAGGAGAAAATGATGTTACATCATAAGAAAATAGGAATGGTAGTATTTAATGTAGTAAAGGCAAAATTCGCGGAAATGAAACGAACAGCTGAAAAGACATTTGAGCAGCTTCATGATAATGAATTATGTTGGTGCCCAAATGAGCAGTCAAATAGTATAGCTATCATCGTACAACATATGAGTGGCAATATGATTTCTCGTTGGACAGATTTTTTAACAACCGATGGTGAAAAGCGAGATCGAGACCGTGATAGTGAATTTGAGCAGCATATTTCAAGTCGTGATGAATTATATGAAGTCTGGAATAAAGGATGGGATGTTCTTCCTAAAAGCCTTACATATGCTAAAGGCTGACGATCTCTTACGCATCGTATTTATTAGAGGGGAAGCTCAGACAATGTTAATCGAAGCGATTGAAAGACAAATGTATCATTATTCATATCAGATTGGACAAATCGTCTATATCGCAAAACAATTAAAATCTAATGAATGGAAAACGTTAACAATAGCGAAGAAAACGAATAAATAGCCTTCAAATGCCAATAAAACGGCTGTTTATGTAAACACATATGCTTAGCGTTCTAAACAAGTATTTATGGTAGTGGTACAAGAATGATTGGTTGCCTTTCTCTTTTTGGCAGAAAATCTTTTTAATATGATAAGATGAAAATCAGATGGCGATTTTAAAAAATACAAGAAGGGAAAGGTCTTCACTTTATGAAACTTGTTTCTTGGAATGTGAATGGTTTGAGAGCCTGTGTACGGAAAGGATTTTTAGCATATTTTCATGAAGTAGATGCAGATATTTTCTGGCGTTCAGGAAACGAAATTACAAGCGGGGCAAATAAATCTTGATTTAGAAGGTTATTACCAATTTTGGAATGATGCGATTAAAAAAGGCTATTCCGGCACAGCTGTGTTTACAAAAAAGAAACCTCTAGCTGTGAGATACGGGGTAGGACAAGCTAACGAGGAGCCTGAAGGAAGAATTATTACGTTAGAATTTAAGCATTTTATTTGGTCAATGTATATACACCGAATGCACAAAGAGACTTGGCAAGACTATCATATCGCTTAGAATGGGAAGATAGAATGCGCAGCTATCTGAAAAAACTCGATGCTGTTAAACCGGTTATTTTATGCGGTGATCTAAATGTAGCACATGAAGAAATCGATCTTAGAAATTTTAAGTCGAATAAAGGAAACTCAGGATTTACGGAAGAAGAGCGTGGTAAATTGACGAAGCTCTTACAAGCAGGTTTTATCGATACATTTAGATATTTTTATCCGAATAAGGATGGTGCTTATACATGGTGGTCTTATATGAACAAGGTAAGGGAACGAAACATCGGCTGGAGAATTGACTATTTTCTTGTCTCCACTCGGTTAGCTACTCATTTAAAAGATTCCCAAATCCATTCAGCTGTATTTGGTAGTGATCATTGTCCTATCTATCTCGAGGTGGATGTGCCACATTAGAAAATGGGCTTTTAAAGGAGATGATTAAATTGAAGCCGATTCCAGACCATCTAAAAGAAAACTTGGATATATTATTCGTCGGTTTTAATCCGAGGACTTCGCTCAGGTGAAACAGGACATCATTATGCAAACCCAAACAATCGCTTTTGGAATATTTTATTTCGCGCAGGTCTCACACCAAGAAAATATACATCAAGTGAAGATGCGCGATTGTTAGATCTCGGGTACGGTTTAACAAATATTGTCCGCGACCAACGAAGGGGGCAGCAGACATTACAAAAGCGGAATATAAAAAAGGAAGAGAAGTATTAAAAGAGAAAATCCAATATTATAGACCGTTAGTGATCTGCTATGTTGGGAAAGGAGTGTATCAAGAATTTAGTGGGAGAAAGAAGGTGCCATGGGGAAAGCAAAAAGAATCAATCATAGCTGGTGTCCTTGATTTTGTAGCACCTTCATCAAGTGGTTTAGTTAGGATGAAGATGGATGATGTCGTAGCAATTTATAAACAACTACCAACAATTGTTTCTGCTCTTAAAGCCGATGTTTAAACTTGATTGCTTTTTCTAATCGTTTAGTTTACATAATAATATTATTGATTATTAATTCTTGCAGTCTCGCCTCAAAGGGATGTATATCTCTTTGAGGTTTTTTAAATCATTTTTTCTACAATATGCTAGTTCCCGCTAGGGGATAATCTCCCACATATTAAGCGGGGAAAATCCTCATAATAAAAGGAGTAAATAAAACATGGAATAGAAAGGAGTTATTATGGAATCTGCAACGAATACGCAAAAGAAAAAAGCGAATAAAAAAGTCATCTTGTTATTGCTTGATTCCCTTATGCATAAGCCTTTACAAAAAGCTATCAACAATGGAGATGCAAATACATTTCAATTTTTTCTAGAACATGGTCAATATTATCCAGATATGATAAGTCCGTTTCCAACGATGTCGGTAAATGTCGATAGTACGTTGTTAACTGGCGTCTATGCAGATAAACATCAAGTTCCTGGACTAGTTTGGTTTCAAAAAGACGAACAACGTCTAATCAATTATGGAAGTCATATAAGAGAATTACTCAAACTTGGACTAAACAAAGCGATGACCGATATTCTTTTTCACTTAAACAATAAACACTTAAATAGAGATGTTCGTACTATTCATGAAGAACTAGCTGCTCACGGAAAAAATTCATGTTCAATTAATACGCTCATTTATAGGGGGGATACAAATCAATCATTACGTATCCCAGCATTAGTTTCACTTTTTACCGGCGTCGAAAGGGAAATAAAAACGAAGGCACCGGCTATCTTTTCATACGGAGCAATGGCGAAAATAAATCCATCCAACCGTACTCATTTCTTTTGGAGAAGGTATGGTTTTCATAATACTTTTGCCATCAATGAATTAAGTTATTTAATAAAAGAAAAGAAACTGCCTGATTTAACAATTGTCTATTTTCCTTACGGAGACAAAAGTGTACATAAAAATGGCCCAATGGACATGAAAGGCATTAAAAAAGTAAATAATCAGCTTGCAAAAATGCTAAATAATTGCTTTCATTCGTGGGAAGATGCTCTACAAGAATATACGTGGATTATGATTGGAGATAATGGTCAATCTTGGGTTGGTCCAAATCGTCAAGAAGCGCTTATTGATTTAAGAAAGCTATTAAAATCATATGAAATTGTCAAATTAAAAGATGGGGTGACTACACATGATGAAATTGTTTTAGGGGTTAATGAACGAATGGCCTTTATATACTCGCTTGATGTTGGGCATGTGCCTTTAGAGCAAATTGCAGAAAAATTGCAACAAGACAATAGAATAGATTTAATTAGCTGGAAAGAGGGAGCAAAGATTCATGTCATCTCTGGAGAAAAAGAAGGAAAGCTCAGCTTTCAGCCGGAAGGAGAATACTTTGATCAGTATAAACAGACATGGACACTTGACGGAACAACAGATATTTTAGACTTAGAGATTAAAAATAAAAAAATAATATATGGCGATTATCCAGATGGCTTAGCGAGACTATATAGCTCTTTTTTTTCGCATGAAGGGGAATATGTCGTCATCTCAGCCAAACCAGGATATGAAATCATTGGTGAGGGTTCACCAACTCATGTAGGAGGAGCAAGTCATGGAGCTCTGCACAAAGATGATTCATTCGTACCAATGATTGTAACCGGTACGGAATCTACACCGAAAAGTAAACGTTTCCTAGATTTAAAAGATTGGCTTATGTCGCTCATTCTTTAATTTCTCCGGAATGATAATGTAATGGACTAAGATGCATTAACATAGCTAACACCGTTTGTATACGCAAACGGTGTTAAGTTTGCAAGGTGTTTTTCATTGACACAGAAAGAAATAAAAGTTAATATATCCTTATTTATAATTTTGCTAATAATATAAATAGGATGGAAGATACATTATGGCTGAAGATAAAATCATTCATCATTCGGAAGGACCTCGAACGCGGACTTCACTAGCGACTGATTTTCGACATTTAGGTTTAAGAGAAGGGATGACAGTGATTGTTCATTCCTCCATGAGTTCACTCGGTTGGGTTTGTGGAGGAGCACTTACAGTTATTCAAGCACTTCAAGACGTGATTACAGCGAATGGTACGATTATTATGCCAACACATAGCACTAATCTTTCTGATCCAAAGGAATGGGAAAATCCCCCGATACCTCGATCATGGTGGCAAACAGTGCGTAATGAAATGCCAGCATTTGATCCAGCTTTGACGCCTACATTTTTCATGGGGAAAATATCGGAATTGTTTCGAACATTTCCTAGTGTAAAACGAAGCAATCATCCGAAATACTCCTTTGCAGCTTGGGGAAAACATCAAACAGAGATAATAAGTAATCATTCATTAGAAAACGGACTCGGTAAAGATTCACCATTAGGAAAGATTTATCAACTGGGCGGATATGTTCTTTTACTCGGAACTGGATACAATAGTAATACTTCTATGCATCTAGGTGAACATCATTCGGGAATGATCAATACAGTGACAACAGCTAGTCCAGTAGTCGAAAATGGTCAAAAAAGATGGAAAGACTATCAAGAATTAAAGTATGATGAAGAAATTTCCCTAAAATTGGCGAAGTTTTTGAAACCCAAAATGAAATTAGAATCGGTAACGTAGGTTCGGCAGAAGCGAAACTAATATTTCAACCCGCAATTGTAGATTTTACAGCGGCATATATTTGTGAACATATGAGTGAATAAGAGCCCAATGTAGAGGAAAGTACCAATACAAAAAATCTCTTCTTTATGAAGAGATTTTTTGTACGTTTATTCATTGCTTTTATCTTTCTTTTTTGCATCCCACGTTCCGTTTCTGCGCTCATCACCAATTCCATAAATAGTTCCAGTTTCATTGTTTACTTCCAGTGCTTGAATGCCACCGAAATATATAGGTTGATGTTTTGTTTCCACTTTATATCCTCGCTCTTGCATTTGTTCTCTAACGTTTTCAGAAAAACTTTCTTCGACAAATAAGTAATCATCTTCTCCATAGAAGCGGGTAGCTTTTACCGCTTCTTCAAGTGATTGATCCAAGTGGAAGTGTCTCGTTAATACTTCTGACATGATAGATGGAATTCGCTTTCCTCCAGGGCTCCCGATTCCGATTATTCTATCTTCATTCATAAATATACTTGGAGCAGTGAAGCTTCTTGAACGTTTGCCAGGTTCATAACTGTTTGGAGATTTGCTTTTAGAACTAAAATGTTGGATAGAATTATTAATAAAGTAACCATCCGTATATTTTCCAGTACCGAAAAAGTTACTCAATGTATTTGTTGCAGATACCATCATTCCATCCTGATCAACAATAACAAAATGTGTTGTATCTGTATGGTCATCGTTTACATCTTCTCCATCATCCACTTCATTATTAGACACTTTTGAAGGGGAGATACGGTCAGCAAGTTCCTCGATATGCTCATCACTAACGAGCTCATTGACATCAATATCATTAAATGCTGGATCACCAACTTCTTTCACTCGATCATTATTGGTAACTCTCGAAATCTCTGTCATTAGATGAACAAATTGATCCTCATTATCTTTCGTTTCCTCAATATTCAGTTCTTCAGCAAGCTTTAATGATTGAACAAAAGGTAACCCTGCCAGTGGAGGACTAGCGGAATAAATCATTCCTTCACTTAATTCCCCTTTTACTGGTTCTGTTATCTCTACTTCATATTCTTCTAAATCTTCTTCATCTAAGTAAGGGACAGCTTCTGTAAGACTTTCAGCTAATTCACCTTCATAAAAAGCACTGGATCCTTTTTCCTTTATTTTCGTTAACGTATTAGCTAATTCCGGTTGTTTTAAAATATTTCCAGGTTGGATTGCATCACCATTTGTAGAAAAAAACTGTGGCAAATCATCTACTGGTAGACGATAAGATGATGCTGCAAGACGTTCCGCAAACATCTGATCGACTTCAAAACCTTCTTCTGCAATCTCGATTGCAGGTGTAATCAGTTTTTCAAATGGCTCTGAACCATGATCTTGATGGATCGTTTCCATTCCTTTAACGAAACCAGGTACACCTGTTACTTTATACCCTCTCTTTTTACTTGATGGTGCCGTTTCTCGGTAATCATAAACAACGGGTTCTGTTTTTCCTGCTGGTAGAAGAAGCATTTGCCCACCGCCACCAATTCCCGATCCATACGGTTCCACAACAGATAATGTATATGAAACAGCAACAGCCGCATCAGCAGCATTTCCACCATTTTTAAGTACTTCCATACCAACTTCAACGGCAAGAGGATGAGTAGCACTCACTCCATAATTATTCGGAGGATTTCTATCTGCTTCACCATTGCCATTAACGATATGATGTTGTGTAATTGCACCGATAATAAAACCGGCTAGTAATAAAATAATGGAAAACCATATCCTTCTATACAAACTACATCACCACCTAATAGACTTCCTACTTATAATTATATACATGGTAACAAAAATAAAGGAATAGAAGATGCTTAAAGAGTAAAAATTTCAAAAATGTAATGCAGATGAAAAGGAATGTTTACATTCTTAAAATATAATCCATTTACTACCATGAATAAATCTTTCTATACGTATGATAGGTGAAGAAGAACATGAAAGTAAGGACATTTCAATCATCCGAAGCACATATGAAACAACCATTCAATATTTTCTTCTGAAACTGAGAGTTATAGAGATGAGTATCTATCATGTTTACAAAACGTTGTCCTGAGCATTATTAGAATAAGTTATTTATAGTATACTAAATAGTAGTAGTTAAAGTAGTTTAGGAGAAGATTATAAGGATAAGTTTTACTTATTAACAATAATTATAATTTATAGTAGTTGTAGTATTGAAAGAGGGGGAAAGAGGGGGAAAGATGTGAAGGTTCAAAAGATAATAGAGGTATATAAAATACCTTAGATAATACTGGCAAATCACCAAATACTATTAGAACATACTGTTATCATTTAAAGTTACTATATAAGTTTATGGAACAGAGAGCAATTACCCCTTAATGAAATTAACTTTGAGGCCTAACAAATTCAGCAATTATATTATTTACTCTTGATAAGATCCGAGCAAGAGCGCAGGAGCTGAATCTGATCTTAATAGCTTTTTTTATTTTTAGTTTACATAATATATATTATAGGAAGTTAATATTATTTTTATTCTTTTATCTCATATCAAAAGTATACTTATAATATTGAGATATTTTGTTTTTTGTTTGATGAAATTTCATTATTTTAATAGTAATTAAATATGTTATCATTTTTTTTCTATCTTTTATTAATGAAAAAAGTAAAATATCTTTGGATTATAAATTTTGCTCTTCTCTTCATCATTTTATTTAAAACTTGTTACTAATAAGTTTACATAACGGTATTATGGTTAATTGTAGCTATTCCCTCTTTTTCATTTAAGATTATGTCTATTTTATGTCATTTTTGAATAAAATGCTTTTCTCCCTTTCTTCTCACCTATTAGCGACTTGACATAATACCTACATGGGTATATTATATACCCCAAGAGGTATTAATTAAATAAAATTGCTAGGAGGAATTTATATGTCTATTACTACTTGGTCAGCAAAAGATGTATTTGAAAAGGTAAATGCAAAGGAAGATCTCTTTATTTTAGACGTGAGAAATGAGGATGACTTTTCTGATTGGAAAATTGAAGGTGAATCAGTAGAAATTATAAACATTCCTTATTTTGATTTCTTAGATGGACCAGAAGCACATCTTGATAAACTTCCAAAAAACAAGGCTATTCTTGTCGTATGTGCAAAGGAAGGATCATCTAAGTTTGTTGCCGAACAACTAAATGAACAAGGCTTAAAAGCTGGATTTTTAAGTGGTGGCATGCGTTCATGGAGCGAATATTTACATGAAGTAAAAGTATATGGAGATGACGATATACAAGTATATCAATTCATTCGCGTTGGTAAAGGCTGCCTATCATATTACATTATTTCAGGTAATGAAATGATGGTTGTCGATCCACTTCGCTTTATCCATGTATATGAGGAAGCTGCAGAACGTCATGGTGTAAAGATTACCCATATCGTTGACTCACATATGCATGCTGATCACCTATCAGGTGGAAAAGAGCTTGCTGAAAAAACAGGTGCAACATATTATATTATGAAGAGTGAAGGTGCTGTGTTTGATATCGAACCGTTAGAAAACCACGATCGCATTCATTTTGCTAAAGCAGTCATTCAAGTGCTTGCTTTGAAAACACCTGGACATACCCCTGGTAGCGTATCATTCTTCGTAAATGACAAACTACTAATGTCTGGAGATACTATCTTTGTCAGCGGTCTCGGACGCCCTGATCTAGGTGGAAAAGTAAAAGAGTGGGCAGATGACCTTTACCATACGATTTATGAAACTGTAGCAGAAATTGCAAATGATGTCATCGTATTACCAGGACACTATGCGGATTATGACGAGGAGAAAAATGAGGAAGGCTATATTGGACAAAAACTGGGAGATATTCGTGAACAACATAAAGAAATGTTTGAAACAACTAAAGAAGACTTTATTTCTCAAGTAGAGAAATCAGCCAGTTCAGTGAAGCCTCCTAACTTTGAAGAGATTATTTCCATTAACCGCGGACTCCAAACCGCAGATGAAGAGCGTAAAAGTGAATTAGAAATTGGTCCAAACCGTTGTGCGGTTCACCATACAGCCTAAGAGCCTTATCATGTGAAATGGGGGGAACGGACTCCCCCTCATCAAATTGAGGACATCAATAATCAAAATTGATGTCCTTTTTGCTTTGATTTATTTCCATTCATAAGGTGTCGCTTGATACACGTAATAATTCAACCAATTGGAGAAGAGCAAATGGGTATGTGAGCGCCATGTATTAAGCGGTTTCTCATTTGGATCATCATTCGGAAAATAATTTTCAGGGATATCAATATTTAGTCCTTTTTTGCAATCTCGTTCATATTCCTCCGCCAATGTTGTAGCATCATATTCGAGATGGCCAGTTATCATAATATGTTTTTGATCATTAGAAATAATAATAAATGCTCCTACTTCATCTGAATATGAAAGCAATGTTAGGTCTTGATGATCGCGAATCTGATCCATCCGAACGCCTGTATACCGTGAGTGCGGTGCTAAAAATACATCACTAAAACCTTGCACAAGTTTAACCGTTTGGTCTGTAATTCGATGCTTATATATCCCTGAACATTTCTTTGGTAGCGGAAATTTATCGATTCCATAGTGATAATACAAAGCCGCTTGCGCTCCCCAACAAATATGTAGGACTGATGTGACATTTTCTTTCGTCCATTCCATTATTTCTTTTAGTTCTTCCCAATAATTTACATCTTCAAATGGTAAATGCTCAATTGGTGCACCGGTAATAATCATTCCATCGAAGCGACGCTGTTTTACTTGATCAAATGTGGTGTAAAATTGATCCAGATGATATTTACTTACATTTTTTGACTGATATGTTGCTGTTCGTAGAAAAGTAATATTCACTTGAAGTGGTGTATTTCCTAATAACCGTAAAAGCTGTACCTCTGTCTTTTCTTTTTCTGGCATTAAATTGAGAATGATTATATTTAAAGGACGAATATCTTGTGTTTTTGCACGTTCTTCATCCATCACAAATATTTTTTCTTTTTCCAATATTTCTCTTGCAGGCAATTGTTTTGGAAGATTAATTGGCAAATGCCATCTCTCCTTTACGTGATTAGTATAATAAAGACTATTATATAGTTGATTAAATTTTTCATCAATATGAATTTTTTAATGACATGATAATGACTTGTATTTCTATGAAACTACATAGCATGTTATTTTGATATGAGCCGATGAAAATGTTTCCATCTCAAGCATTTTTATTGCTGATAATAGTATTGGAAAAGCAACTGCAGCTCCAGTCCCTTCGCCAAGACGCATTTCTAGGTCTAAAATAGGTTTTTTCCCAAGCAGATGAACAGCAATATCATGGCCAGGTTCTGCCGATTGATGACCAATAATTATATAATCTCCCACATTTTTGTTTATTTTGGTGGCGATTAGTGCTGCCGCCGTACATATAAAGCCATCGAGAAGAATCGGAATACGGTGTGCAGCTCCAGCCAGTATTGCACCAGCCATTCCTGCAATTTCAAAGCCACCTACTTTTGCTAGTATGTCGTAAGGATCAGTTGGATCTGGTTGTCTTCTTTTTAACGCTTTTTTAATAATGCTTTCTTTATGCTGAAGCTTTTCCGTCGAAATACCTGTTCCGCGGCCAACGAGTCGATTAACACTTTTACCTGAAAGAACTGCAACGATAGCACTTGCAGCTGTTGTATTGCCGATACCCATCTCACCAGGGATAATGCATCTGATCCCGTTTCTAATCATCTTTTTTGCCTCAGCAAAACCAATTTGGAGAGCGTGATTTACTTCTTCCTTTGTCATTGCATCTTCCTGAAGAAAATTTCTCGTACCCGGTCGGATTTTTCGTTTAATAAGCTTTTGATGTTCGATTTGTTTGTTCACTCCGATATCAATTATTTTAAATATTGCGTCTATTTGTTTACTGAATACATTTATTGCTGCACCTTCATTTAAAAAATTATATACCATTTGAGCTGTTACTTCCTGGGGAAATGCAGAAACACCTTCAGCAACAATACCGTGATCAGCTGCAAATATGATAATGCCAGGAGGTGTGATAATAGGAAAGGATTGGCCAGTCATTTCAGCTAGCGAGACCGCTAATTCCTCTAACCTACCAAGACTTCCCGGTGGCTTCGTCAATGTTTCAATATATTTTTTTACTTCATCTCCTTTTTTCTTATCTCTTTTTTGTATGTGAAGATTCATCTTCCCCCCCCCCTCTCTCTATTTATCAATTTATGTTATTCTCCATTTTTTACTCATTTTCACTTCAAATCATTGATTGTCCATATCAGAATCACATTTAAAACATAAAATAAAGTAACTCCACTTAAGGAGGTGACAGTTTTATGTCTGGATATGGTGGCTATGGAAGCAGCTTTGCTTTAATCGTTGTACTTTTCATACTTTTAATCATTGTAGGAGTTTCTTATATTTACTAATTCACAGCCTATCTTTATATTCTAACCTCCATCATAGTAAGAAGCACCTTTTACTTGGTGCTTCTTACTTAGCTTATTAATATTGTGCACTGCTGTTCTTAGTAAATTATTCACTCTTACTTACATTCTGTACATGAATCTAAATATATTTTTTAAGAAAGCAGCGCGATTAATAATGCTTTCTGTGCATGTAATCTATTTTCAGCTTCTTCAAACACAAGCGATTGTGGCCCATCTATGACTTCCGTACTAATTTCTTCCCCGCGATGCGCGGGCAGACAATGGAGAAAAGCAGCGTCCTTTTTTGCATAGGACATAAGCTTACTATTCACTTGATAACCTTTAAATGCCTGTAGCCGTTTTTCATGCTCATCTTCCCATCCCATGCTTGCCCAAACGTCTGTATAAACAAAATCGGCATTTACACATGCTTCTTCAGGATCATTTGTAATTTCAATCAACGTATTTGTTTCTGTTGCAATCTCTTTAGCTTTCGCAACGATTGTTGGTATCGGTTCATATCCTTTTGGTGAAGCAATAACACAGTCGATTCCAACCTTCGCACAGCCTATCATTAAAGAATGTGCCATATTATTTCCGTCTCCAACATATACGAGTTTATTTCCTTCAAGATAACCGCGATGTTCGTAAATTGTTAATAAATCAGCAAGTACTTGGCATGGATGATAATAATCAGTCAAACCATTAATAACAGGGATAGATGCATATTGTGCTAGTTGTTCAACTGTTTCATGTAAATCTGTTCGAATCATGATCGCATCAACATATCCTGATAATACTTTCGCTGTATCAGCAACCGTTTCTCCACGCGCCATTTGAATATCCTTTTTACTTAAATATATCGACTGGCCACCAAGTTGATACATCCCTACTTCGAAAGAAACCCTTGTCCGTGTCGATGATTTTTCGAAAATCATTGCTAATGTTTTTCCTTTTAAATATTGATGTGGTTTATTTTCTTTTTGCATTTGCTTCAGTTTACTTGCTGAGTGAATAATATACTCGATTTCCTCCCGAGAAAAGTCAGCTAATGTAAGCAAGCTTTTTCCTTTTAAATATAGCGCCGGTTCTTTCATCATTTTGTCAACTCCACCTTTGCATTTTTTCTCCATTCTTGAATAGATAAGAGATGACTAGTTTGATCTGTCATCCCGATGAAAAACATTCGTAATGTATCTATATCTGATATGACGTAAAGCTGACGCTTAAGTGCCTCTTTTCGTCTTCTTATCGCTTGATTTGTATTAGCAAAACTAATAAACATTGTTGCTTCTTTTTTCTTGAACCATTCATCTAACTCATCATCCGATAAGTCGGTGATTGGGATGAATCCTTCTTGTTCTATTCGTGTAATTACTTCCTGTTGTTCTTCACATGAATCAACGTAGATTTCGATATGATTGTTTGCTAGTTTTTCTTTATGTTTGTCATCCCAAACGATTACTTTTCTACCTATTTCCTCTATCGTGCTACCAATAGCAATAATCTCACCTGTTGATTTCATTTCTGGTGACAGTTTTGGGTCCACATTCGGTAGCTTCCCCCCGGAGAAAATCGGACTTTTTAAAGTGAAAAAAGATGGCTCATCATTTTGTTTGCAAGTAAGGTCATTCCCTAATAATGCTAATGTACTTTCTTCAATCATGTCGATTCCAGAAATTTTACTTGCGATTGGTATCGTGCGAGATGCCCTTGGATTTACTTCTAATACATATACGACACCTTCATAAATAACAAATTGTATATTAAATATGCCCTTAAATGAAATAGCTTGAGCAATTTTTTCTGTATATTGCTTTACTTTTTCCTTTATATCATTGGATAGGGTAATTGGTGGTGTAATAGCCATACTATCACCAGAATGGACACCTGCTTTTTCAACATGTTCAAACATTGCTGGAATAACAACTTGCTTGCCATCAGAAATTGCATCCACTTCTACTTCTTTCCCGCGATAATAAGCATCTATTAGCACTGGATATTGAATCTTTTCTATGCGTTTCATTAAATCGTGTTCATGTTCGCTGATGAACATTCCTTGGCCGCCAATCACGTATGAAGGTCTAATTAATACTGGGAAGCCAATTTGCTGACATTTTTGTTGTAAGTCCTCTTTATTCAGTGCTGTCTCTCCTGGAATGTGAGGGATATCTAACTTTTGTAAAAATTGATAGAACCGTTCACGGTCTTCGAATAGATCAACGATTTCTTGACTCGTACCAAGTAGTGGAACCCCATGTTCTTCCAACCCTTTTGCAAGATTAATAGCTGTTTGACCACCATATTGAATGATGACACCATCAGGTTGTTCATGTTCGATAACATTTAACACATCTTCAAGCGTTAGCGGTTCAAAATAAAGACGGTCAGCAATTTCAAAATCAGTGCTAACTGTTTCGGGATTATTATTAATTAAAATCGTTTCGTAACCGGCTTTTTTTAATGCTAAAACACTGTGTACGGAACAGTAATCAAACTCAATTCCTTGACCGATGCGGATTGGCCCAGAACCAATGACGACAATTTTTTTATGTTGCTTTTTTAATGTAGGTAGCTCGCCTTCTCCATACCATGATGAATAAAAATACGGCGTTTTAGCTGGAAACTGCCCTGCACACGTATCGACCATGTAATAATGTGGTTTTATATTGCGTTTTTTATAGTGTTGACGAACTTGAGTGAAACTTGTCTTCCAAACTGATGCGAGCCATTCATCAGCAAATTGATGTTCTTTAAGCGTTTGTAACAATTCGTCAGATACGGAATCAATCGACGTCTCCTTCACTTTTTCCTCAAGTTGAATGAGCGAAAATAAGCTGTCGAGGAAATATAAAGAAATGTTCGTATATCCGTGAATTTCTTCGGGTGTCATTCCTCGTCGGTATAACTCAATGATGGCAAAAAAACGCTCATCATTTGCGGTCTTGATTGAATGCAACAGATTTTCTTTAGAAACATCGTTGAGTTTTGTTAAGCCTAAACCATTCGTTTTTAGTTCCAATGAGCGGACTGCTTTTTGAAAGGCTCCTGTTAAAGTTCGATCCATTGCCATTACTTCCCCTGTTGCTTTCATTTGTGTTCCTAATGTTTTATCAGCATCAGTAAATTTATCGAATGGCCAGCGTGGGAATTTAACGACGATATAATCTAAAACTGGTTCAAAGCTTGCAAATGTATGACCTGTTACTGGGTTCACTATTTCATGTAAGTGATAACCGAGACTTAATTTTGTAGCGATTTTGGCAATAGGATAACCGGTAGCTTTCGAAGCAAGTGCTGATGACCTACTCACCCGCGGATTCACTTCGATTACGTAATATTGTTTCTTATTTGGATGAAGAGCATATTGAATATTGCATCCACCTACGATCCCGAGAGCTCGAATGATTTTTACCGCATGAATGATAAAGCATTTCAAACTCATCATCTGCTAATGTTTGCTGCGGAGCAATTACGATGGAATCACCAGTATGGACACCGACCGGATCAAAGTTTTCCATACTACAGATCGAAATACATGTGTCATTTTCATCCCGCATCATTTCAAACTCCATTTCCTTGAATCCAGCAATGCTTTTTTCAATTAAACATTGAGAGATCGGACTTGCATCTAATCCTCTCTGTATGACAGTCTTTAGTTGATCCTCATCATCAACAATGCCTCCACCAGCGCCACCTAATGTATATGCAGGTCTAATAATCACTGGATATCCGACTTCATTTGCAAATTGGATCGCTTCTTCAACCGTTGTGACGATTTCACTTTCAGCAACGGGTTCGTGGAGCTCCTCCATTAACGATCGAAAAGCTTCGCGATCCTCTCCTTTTATTATTGATTCAGCACTTGTGCCAAGCATCTCAACATTATATTTTTGGAGAATCTTATTTTTATATAGTTCAACGGTCAAATTAAGCCCTGTTTGCCCACCTAACGTTCCAAGAATGCCATCCGGACGTTCTTTTTCAATAATAGCTGTCAAACTAGCAACTGTGAGTGGTTCAAAATAGACAGTATCGGCAAATTGTTCATCTGTCATCATCGTTGCCGGATTATTGTTTACGAGGACAACATGAATTCCTTCCGCTTTTAATGCCATACATGCTTGTGTCCCCGCATAATCAAATTCTGCCGCTTGCCCAATAACGATTGGACCCGATCCGATGACTAGTACTTTTTCTATGTCTTTTCGCTTAGGCATATATAACTTCTCCTTTATTTGCTTTCACATCGTTGAAAAAAGATTCATATATCGACTGATTGATGCCATCGTTTTCTCTATTCGGGTGAAATTGAAAAGTCGAGATAGGATAGTGAATATGTTTCAAGCCTTCTATTCCTTGATCATTCACATGTTGATAAGTCACTTGAAAACCGCTATCCTTTAAACTTGATTCATTCACTTCATATTCATGGTTTTGGTTTGATAAAAAGACTTGCTGTGTCTCCTTATTTATAACAGGTTCTTGAAAGCCCCGATGACCAATTGCTCGTTTTTTCACTTGTGCTCCAAATGAAGCTGACAGTACTTGGTGACCAAGACCGAAAGCAATTGTAGGATAGTTTCTTGCCACACTTTTAAAGATTGGAAAATATTCTTTATAATCATATGGATTTCCCGGTCCACCAGAAAAAACGATCCCATCTGGTTTGAGCGCCTTCATTTCCGATAATTTCGTGTAAAATGGTATGGTTGTTATTTGATGCCCAAAGTGAGAAAGCGATTGTAACAATGATTTTTTCGTACCAAAATCAATGACAACAAGATGCTTTTCACCTGTAGAAATTTGCGTTTTTTCCAAGCACATCTGTTGTTTTAATGGCTTTTCTTCTATCGGAAAATACGTAGTCTTTTTCTTTGTCTTTATGGCAACTTCCATTTCACCAAGTGTTCTAATCCGCTTCATTAATGCACGTGTATCAATATTTGTTAAAAGTGGTACTTGATG
This sequence comes from uncultured Bacillaceae bacterium, assembly GCA_963748745.1. GTDB lineage: Bacteria > Bacillota > Bacilli > Bacillales > Bacillaceae_C > CAVVKR01. The sequence continues at coordinate 20,962 of CAVVKR010000004.1, forward strand.
TTTCTTCAATAATTGTAAAAAGCTGATCGTCGAATGCTGCTGGTAAGATTTTTGACTAATGTCATTAACTATCACAGCGGAAACTTGTACTTGCTCACTTTCTAAACGATCTTTTTGAATGCCATTATTTCTGATTTGCGGTTGTGTGAAGACAACGATCTTTCCTTTTAGGGTAGGATCCGTAATAATCTCTTGAAATCTATTCATCCCTGTGTAAAATATAAGATCGCCTACCACATTTTTTTGCTCTCCATACCATGTCCCTGAAAATGTTTCACCATTTGCTAACTTCAAATACCCAGTCACTTCGTTTCCTCCCCTTCGGAAGTATAATTATTAATATTTTAGGTTTTTTATACATTCACAGCAAAAAAATTATTGTGCTGTATCCGCTATTTGTTTTTGTAATACTTTACGCATAATTGCAGTCGCCTCGTGGATCTCTGTCATCGTTATTGTTAATGGAGGTAGTAGGCGCATAACATTTGGACCGGCATTTAAAGCAAGTAAACCATTTTCCCTTAACTCTGATAATAATTCTGTCGTTTCCTGTTGAAATTCAATTCCAATCATTAGCCCTTTATGTTTTATTTTTTTATAGCTCTTCACTTGTGGTAAAAATTCATTTAATTGCTGTACAAGTATGTTCCCTTTCTTTTCTACTTCCTTTAGAAACGATTGATCAAAAACAATGTTTAGCGTTGCATTTGCAGCCGCCATCGCCAGCGGATTACCACCAAATGTTGAACCATGACTCCCAGCCGTAAACGCAGGAATTAGCTCCTTTTTACCGATCATTGCACCTACTGGAAATCCATTTCCTAGTCCTTTTGCAACCGTAATAATGTCCGGCTGTATACCGTAATGCTGATAGGCAAAGCTTTTTCCTGTTCTACCAATCCCAGTTTGAATTTCATCTACAATCAATAGCACATCAAGGGATTGACAAAGCCTCTCCACTTCTTTTAAAAAGAGCTCATCGGCTGGATGGACACCACCTTCTCCCTGGATCACTTCTAACATGACAGCAGCAGTTTCACTGTCGATTGTTTCCTTCAATACGTCTATGTCGTTATAGGGAACGTGAATGAAAGTTTCAAGCATTTTACCAAAACCTACTTTGACTTTCTCTTGTCCTGTTGCAGCCATTGTTCCTAACGTACGGCCGTGAAAGGATTGTTCAAATGTAATGATTTTTGATTTTCCGGTAAACTTGCGGGCTAGTTTGATTGCCGCTTCATTTGCTTCGGCACCACTGTTACAAAAAAATACAGCATCCCCACTTGTCTCTTGAACAAGCTTTGTTGCTACTTGTTCTTGTAAGGGGATTTTGAATAAATTAGAAACATGCCATACTTTTTTTGTTTGTTTATTTACGGCATTCACTACTTCTGGATGACAATGTCCTAAATTACAGACACCAATTCCAGAGGTAAAATCGATATATTCCTTGCCTTCAGTATCCATCACTTTTGCACCATTTGCTTTTTCAATATTGACATCCCAACGCTTATACGTAGGAAATAAATAACTCATTTTATTTCACTGCCTCCAATGGTTTTTTTATTGTTGTCCCGACGATTTGACTATCGTTCATTAAACGTTCCTGACCACTTACGATGACTACTTCAGTCAGGTCTCCTTTTAAGCTATCAATTGCCGCTTTTACTTTTGGTATCATACCGCCGGTAATCACGCCACTATCAATCAGACTTAAGATCTCTGTCGTAGTTGCATGCTTAATTAATTGTTCGCCATTTAAGACGCCAGGTACATCGGTGACAAATAGCAATTGTTTCGCTGAGACAGCAGCAGCAACTGCACCAGCAGCAGTGTCTGCATTTACGTTATATCGTTCTTCACCATCTAAACCAATAGCGACAGGAGCAATGACAGGTACGATATCCATCTCTAACATGCGGAATAATAACTCTTCATTCACATCAGTGATCTCACCGACTAATCCAAATTTTGCTTTATCTTTTGCTTTCGCTTGTAGCAGTTCACCATCACAACCCGTAAGACCAATGGCTGTAACACCGCTCCTTTGTAAACCGCGAACGAGTAAATTGGAGAGTTTACCGCAAAGTACCATCTCGACGACATTCATCACTTCATCGGTCGTATTGCGTAAACTGTCGACAAATTCCGATTCTATCTGAAGGGCATCGAGCAAATGTTTGATACTTGGGCCACCTCCATGAACGATAATCGGCTTTTTTCCTTGCTTTCTTAAATCATTTACACTTGCAAAAAAGTCATCTGTCAATGATGCAATTGTACTTCCGCCACACTTGATAACGACAATATCATCCATTTTTTAAAAATATCTCCTTTTAAAACCGTCTTTTTTACGTTCGATAACTCGCATTTATTTTGACATAATCGTATGTTAAGTCGCATCCCCATGCTTTTCCAGTACTATTTCCGACATGGACATCAATCACGATTTTAATCGACGATTCATTTAAATATTTTTCTAAACCTTCTTCTGAATAAGCAATAGGCTGGCTTCTCTTTAGGATAGGAAATGATCCAATCGCAATATCAACATTTTCTGAATCAATCGTCATGCCACTCTTACCAATTGCCATCATGATTCTTCCCCAGTTGGGATCGGCTCCATAAACCATCGTTTTTACGAGGTTTGAACCAACAACTGTTTTAGCAATTTTATTTGCTTCCTCCTTATTGAGAGCGCCCTTTACTTCTACTTCGATCAGTTTTGTTGCTCCCTCTCCATCACGTGCAATCAAGATGGCAAGATCTTCACACACTTGTTTCAATAGTTGGAGGAAGACATTCCATTCTTTATGTGTGGGTGTTAATGGTTCATTATTAGCAAGACCGTTTGCCATTGTAACGACCGTATCATTTGTAGATGTATCCCCATCTATTGTTACGAGATTAAATGTTTCATCTATCACTTCATTTAATGCTAGTTGAAGAGATTGTTGATCGACATTCGCATCAGTTGTAATGAAAGCGAGCATCGTCCCCATATTCGGAGCTAACATTCCTGATCCTTTCGCTGTACCTGCCAAAGTCACTTTTTTCCCGTCGATCAATGTTTCATAACAGGCTGTTTTCATGCATGTATCTGTTGTTAAGATTGCTTCATTAAAAGCCTTAGCACCTTCCACAGTTGCTGTCGGTTTTAATGATTTGATACCTGATGTAATCTTTTCCATCGGCATTTCTTCGCCAATGACACCAGTGGAAGCGACAGCAACGAAATGTGGTGCTACTGATAATTGTTCCGCAAACGTGTTTCTCATTGTATATGCATCTTCCAACCCTTTTTTGCCTGTACATGCATTCGCGTTGCCACTATTTACGACTACTGCTTGCAGTTTTCCGGCTTGCGCTAGGCTGTCTTTCGTTACGCTTATTGGTGCAGCAACTACCTTACTTAATGTATAAACAGCCGCTGCATTGGCTGGCACCTCGCTAACGATAGCACCTAGATCATTCCGTTTTCTTTTTACTTTTGTATGAAGTCCGGCTGCTTGAAATCCTTGTGGTGTAACAATCGTGCCATTTTCTATTTTTTTTAACATCTGTTTCACCGCTTGCATAAAACCTCTCCTTTATGGATATAGTGGAATAAAATTTAACCCGGTTGTTTCTTCGATACCGAACATAATATTAGCGTTTTGAACCGCTTGACCAGCTGCTCCCTTCATTACGTTATCTATTACTGAAACAATGGTTACTCGTTGAGTACGTTCATCATATGCGATCCCGATATCGCAATAATTTGAGCCACTTACCTCTTTTGTTTTCGGGAAAGATCCTTTTTTCTCTTACTCTTATAAACGTCTCTTGATCATAATATTCTTTATAAAGTTCTAACAGTGCCTCAACTGTTGTTTCATTTTTTACCGTACCATATATTGTCGCCATAATTCCCCTCATCATCGGGACGAGATCGAGTGTGAGACGTAATAGGTGAATGATATCCCCAACTCTTTAATATTTGTTCAATCTAGGGATGTGTTAATATTCGTCACTTTATAAATTTTAAGTTATCATTCAATTCACTATATAATGAACCGAGTGCTGGTGAGCGCCCTGCTCCTGATACACCTGACTTCGCATCGACAATGATTGAATTGGGTTGTAACATTTCTTCTTTTACTAATGGAAGTAGCCCGAGCAATGTTGCAGTTGGGTAGCAACCAGGGTTAGAAAGTAATTTTGCTTCTTTCACTTTTTCTCTGTTAGCTTCTGTCAAACCGTATATCGCTTTTTCAAGCCATTGATCAGGACCAGGAGCTTTGTTATACCACTTTTCATATTGAGCGGGATTTTTCAAGCGAAAATCACCTGATAAATCAATAACCGTACTACCTGCATTTAATAACTCTGGTGCTAGTTTACTAGATACACCCGAGAGGATAGCTAAAAACACAAGATCATCTTTATTTGCAATTGCTACTGGGTCAATTTTTTCGAGCGGAAAAGGAGCAATTTCAGTTAAGTGAGGGTATGTTTCACTTATTAATCGGCCCTCCTTAGAAGAAGTATAAAGTGATATTGCTTTTACAGCTGGATGTGTTTGTGAGTATCCGGATAAGATCTGCACCGCCATAACCTGTTGCACCAATAATTCCTACTTTCAAAAAAAACACCTCTTTTAAATGATTAAATAAACATATTATAATATTCTTTATTATCGTTTTATTCTGTTGCTTTGTTCATTTTTTTGTTTATCGTTTATTATAATATGTATAAAAATAAATGCAAGGGTATATTTATAAATTTACTCATTATTTTATTTATTTCCTACTCGCTAAAGAAAAAAAATGAATGGCTATGATCTTCATGACGAATGCATTATCTAGTGAAAAGTGGAATATTTAATACCGTCATTCACATTGAAATGTACAACAATTTAGAAGGTTTTTAGTTTACTATAATGATAAAGATGAAAAAAGGAGAGATGTTTATGGAGAAAAAGGCTTTTTAGATATTCTCTATGCTAGCCTTCACTATGTTAATGACTTTTTATGGGCTTACATATTGATTGTGATTTTAATCGGCTTAGGGCGTATTTTTTTCGATAAAAATGAAATTTGTGCAATTTACATATTTAAAAGAAATGTTTCGGGTTTTAACTGATAAACCAACCATTTCAGCGACGGGAAAAAAGGGATTTCTTCATTCCAAGCTTTTACTATAAGTACAGCTTCTCGTGTAGGAACAGGGAATTTAGCTGGGGTTGCCACTGCCATTGCTGCCGGAGGACCTGGAGCTATCTTTTGGATGTGGCTCATCGCCTTTTTAGGTGGTGCATCTAGTTTTATCGAGAGCACACTTGCACAAATATATAAAGTAAAAGACGATAGAGATGGATTTCGCGGCGGGCCAGCTTACTATATGGAACAAGGGCTTAAGGAAGCGTTGGATGGGGATACTATTTGCCGTTATTATTACATTTTGCTTCGGTCTCGTTTTCAATTCTGTTCAATCGAATACAATTGCAGTCGCATTTCAAAGGATGCATTTGGATATAGACCGTTAACGGTAGGATTGGTTCTTGGCTGTTTTCACCGCTGTGATTATTTTTGGCGGCGTAAACCGAATTGCAAACGGATTACACAAGTCCTTGTACCGATTATGGCGGTATTTATCTTGCTATTTGCTATATTTGTAATCATCCAAAATTCACAGCAATTCCTGCTTTGTTTATTACAATATTTACAAATGCATTCGGTATTCGCCAAGTTGCTGGTGGCGCGTTCGGTGCTGCTATTATGATGGGCATAAAACGGGGGTTATTTTCAAACGAAGCTGGAATGGGAAGCGCCCAAATGCAGCTGCAACAGCAGCAGTTTCACATCCTGTCAAACAAGGACTCATTCAAACTTTAGGTGTATTTACTGATACCGTATTAATTTGTAGTGCGACAGCATTTATCATTATGCTGTCAGGAGATTTCCACAACCCAAATTTAGAAGGAATCCAGATTACACAGGCGGCCTTAAGTACCCATATAGGAGAATCGGCTGGTACCTTTGTTGCTATAGCGATTTTTATGTTTGCCTTCAGTTCCATTATCGGAAACTATTACTATGGTGAAACAAATATCGAATTTATTCATAACAATCGATTATCTTTATTTCTTTATCGTGTTGCTGTCATTGCAATGGTTATTATTGGTTCAACTGCTTCACTAGACTTTGTTTGGTTATTGGCAGATATATTTATGGCTTTTATGGCCATCATCAACTTAATCGCAATCACCCTGCTTTATAAAGTTGCCATTCACGCTCTGAAAGATTATCAAAAACAACGTCAAAATGGAAAAAACCCAATATTTTATGCCGATTCCATTCCTGGTCTCAGTAAAGTCGAATGGTGGCATAGAAATGACGGACACAAAAGTGAACTAAAATAAAGAACTGATGACGAGTATCATCCTGAATAAGATATGTTTGAAGAGTGCTATGAAATTAGAGGATCTTCGGATGTTTTCGCTGACTTAAGTGCTAGAATGTTAAAGTTTACTAGTTATTAAATGTAGCATTAATTTACTTTTTTTCCATGTACACGTAAGGTGACATATGATGCAATAAGTCTTCATTAAAACTACCTAAACTTTTTTGATATTCAACTGCTTTGGTCAAATGTAGAGTATTCCCCAGACACTGCTTGCTGGTTCTTCTCTGTCATAGGGACTGACTAATCGTGTTAAATAGCTTCTTTTCAGCCATTGCCCTTGCTTCCCACACCATTATTTCAAGTGTAGTGATAGAGTGATAGCAGGCAGTATGATTTTGTTTTTTCTTAGAAAATCTATGCATTCATGTAGTAGATGAATGGCATCGCCATTTTCCAAAGCTAATTGATGAAGATACTTAAATACTATTCGATATTCCTTTAGAGTAAAAGTTACAAAGTAGTATTCACTTCGAATTAACTGCATCGTTTTGTTCATTTGATTTTATATTTCTTCATCCGGTACTCCCCACTCATCAAAAAATTCATTTAAATAATGCACCATTATTTCATGTCTTCTTTTAGCGATTGTTTTTAGCTGTATTAGTATTCATCATATCCTTTAATAATAAAAGTTTCTCAAAAAAATGATGTATTGAGGAGGATTTTCCGTTCCTATATTCTTCTAAAGACATATCCTGTCTCACGGGTAAACGATGATCGTAGATAGGCCTATTACGAGCACCACCATATTGAAAAGTTCTTGCAATCCCGATTGCTCCTATAGCATCAAGTCGATCAGCATCTTGAACAACTCTTGCTTCTAATGAGTGTAGCTCCTCGCCCTTTCCCCCTTAAAAGAGATAGTTTGTATTATATTTACAATATGTGATATTTTCTCTTGTTCAATTCCTTGGTTCTCCAAATAACTTATAATGTTCTTTATTCCTTCTTTTTCATTTTTAACAATTTTATCATCTGCTAGATCATGAAGTAAAGCAGCCATTAAAACTATAAAAATATCAGCATTTTCTTCAATTGCTATATTTTTTGCCATTTTAGTAACACGATAAATGTGATACCAATCATGACCTGTTCCTTCATTTTCTAGCTGTTTCTTTACCCAAAGCGCCGTGTTTTCTATTATACTGTTCACAGTAATACCTCATTTTTAATAAATTTAAAATTAATTTCCTCAGAATACTTCACGACTTTGTGAATAGCTTCAACGTATTTTTCAATTAACGTTTTACTGTTAGGATTAGTAAAGGTAGGCTCAGTCCATTTTACGAAAGTCATCATTATACCGCTTTCCATTTTTCTTATGTTTCATTGGACACATCCCCCTAAATTTAATTGTAATGACTTAACTAAGATGTGTCCATAAAATTAGGGTAGCATCAGACAAGGGGTGGGAAGGTATTAATATGTTCTTAGTGTAAAAACTCTGGAATATTAATCTTTCTTTTTTATCTTTCATTTTTTTTTGATTTCCTTTGTCATTACTTGTCCCCTCTTTCCTCATCATCCTCAATCATTTTTTCGATAAGCTGACTCTCTGAAAAAATGGTTTCATTAGATCGATCTTAGTGTTGTTAAAATTGGGGTAAACGTCTTGAAAATGGGAACGTTGTAAAACCGCCTTTTCCGACGGTCCCCATTCAGGACAATGAAAATCAGGACGTTTGCTAGATCAGCAAATCGTCCTGATTTTCTTAAATTTCGTCTTTTTTCTTTCTGTTTGTATTTTTTACTGGTTCTTTCCAAATTTCTCTTACATGACCACTTTCCTTCTCATCAATCATATAGGATCCATTTGAATA
>CAVVKR010000005.1:0-32534 GCA_963748745.1 uncultured Bacillaceae bacterium
CCAAGAGAACAATTATGTGATTTTTGAACTGCGTGATTTGTGCATGAGGACATCGTTTTTTTATCCTCGATATATACAATCTCATTCTATCTTTTGGTAAAGTTTTTATACTACCATGATTTTTTGGTTTATAAAATAATTCAAGTCCCTTATCAGATGAATGAATTCTATAACCAGTTAAAGTCTTGTCTGTCGTTGGGAAAAACCCTTGTTATACTTTGCTATATAATTTTCTCTTTTATAATGGCCCCCTCTTTTTCCAATTAAAATGATCTTCACAAAAAACATACTTAATAAGAATGTACCACCATATAAAAACGGCTGAAATAATAAGAGCGAAAAAAAAATAATTACTGTTAATAATGTTGCTATAAAAGGAAACAATGATATAGCCCCCATTATCCAAACCAATAAGAATATAAATGTTATAGAAAAAATATCTGCTTTTGAATGATAAACCATAGAGTTAATTCCACCTTTAAAAACAAAAGTTTTTGCAATGCCAAGAGGTTTGGGTTCTGCGTAATCAGTCAACTCCTTAAATCTGCTTCTTGTTGGTCAGTCAGACATTTACCGTTGACTAATGCCAAGCCTTTCCCTGACGAATTACAAGCAGTAGTAGAAATTAAAAATGACCGTTGCCCTTTTGGCAGCCACTCTTAATTTTACTTCTTCAACAATCGTGCCCTTTAATGGATAATTCACTGAAATTCAAAAACAATTACCTTTTTTCTTAACTACGACACCAGTTACTTAAAAAAACCCGTTAACACTAGCCTCATCATGAACCTTTTTAATGAAAAATTCACCTTCCTTGTCTACACCTAAAACTAATTGTTTATCAAGTGTAATTCTGAGAGGGAAAAATCTTAGACTTCTTTTCCAAAACAACCATCTTCTACCTATGCTTGTTAAAATAATAAAAACGCCATTATTGCTGTCTTGCATGAAGTTTAAAGAGGACTTGGTAACCTGGTCATTATCACTGTCGAAAATGTCAATTTCTTTAGCTGCTTAGCAACCTGTGGTGCATCTTTTACAATTAAACCAATCTCACTAATGTTTATAATGCTATTCACTGAAAATGGCGATTCACTTTTTGGATTCTCGTTATATCGAGCAATTAGTTCGACTATATTTCCTGCTGGGTCTTCAAAATAGCAAGCATGTGCAGGCCAAAATGAAAAATCTGCCTCATCTTCTCCATCTTCCAATAAAAGTGCTGTTTTCCCTTCCAACCATTCCTTTGCTTCCCGAAATCTATTGGAAGGAATATTAAATGCAAAATGATAATAGGGCTTTGCCTTTTACTTCATCATTAGTAAATTCTAAAATACTCGTTCCCACAGGGACTTGAAATCCAGTCGGGTTCTCACCACAAATTGAAAAACCTAAGTGCGTGTATAAAAATCTTTCATCATTTCCAACTTATTTGTTTGTAAAGTCAGTAACTTTATTTCCATAACAATACTCCCCCTATGTTTGCTGTTAGAAGAAATCCAACGCTCTCTTGGCTAACCTGATACAAAACAGAATAGTTAGATCACCTGAATTTACTTTTAACTTTATCCATTATTTATGCTGCAATATGGCCCGTTTGGTGAACAACCACTACATTTTTTAATGAATTACATGTAACTTACCATCATGTAAAAATTTCAACTGGTTGATGGCTATTATAAGATTTATATATTTATGATATTATTTCAAAAATTCTACTTAAATTGTAATCCATTTCGCAGAAATTTTTAACCTTTACAGAATTATAAAAAAATATGAGTGGAGATAAATTCTGATGAGTCATTGAAAAAATCGTTGTAGTTTCAATGACTTTAATACCAATAGTACTAATATGGCTTGCATTTTTGATCGCATGAAAAAGTTGTTTTCCTCTTCAAAATGACCACTGCTTATTCTCTTCATATACGCTTACCTTTTAAAAAATGTGCGAAAAGAAAGGACTTTTTCCAGTGGCTAGAAATATATTAATTGTTGGAAAGTAAAATAAATTGAGGTGAACTCCATGTTCGTTAGGAATATGATGATACCGAAAGACCGTTGTCATGTAGTAACTGGAAAAGATTCGCTGACAAGTGTACTTGAAAGGTTAGATCAAGCAAAAGTGGATGGATTCCCTGTCCTTGATGGAAATAATTATATAGGTGTCATTACCCGATTTTGTATTTATGAGAGTTATTTTTATACAAATATGCCGAAAGAATTATTTTTAAAAACAAAAAAAGCGAAAGACGTTGCTATCCGCCATGAAACAGTCTTACAAGAAAATGAGGTTTTTGAACGTACGCTTATTCGTTTTCAATATTTACCACTATTAGCTGTAATGGATGAAAATAAAAAATTTCTTGGGATCGTTACTCGCTCTGATGTCATGGAAGAGTTTCAAAGTGTGTTCGGCACACGCCGTTCTGGTATTAGAATCGCATTTACTGCCTTGGAAGTGGAAGGGCGCATTACCAGGTTAGCTGCTATTATTCAAAAATTTCATGAATCTGTTATCTCTTTAGTTACTTTTGATGAGACTGATACATTAATGAGACGTATCGTTTTGAAAATTGAGCAGACGAAAAATTTGAAGCCCTTTATCACTGAATTGGAAAGAAACGGATTTCGCATTTTGGCAATCGATAAAGTGTAATAGTGAAGTGTTTTTCCAATTATCATTTACCTCTTTCACATCAAGTTGCTTTTTTATGTTAATGTTGAGAAAAGTAATTTTGTGAGGGATGAAATGAAAGAATTTAGCGTGATCTCTATCATCGTTTTATTCGGTATCGCTTTGCTTCTATATATGTTGTTTACTGCTTTTGCAAATAGGGTGTTGAAGCATACGTTCACATTTAAAAACTATCCATTAGCTGCAGCACCATTGAGGATTTTTTTTATTTCGGATGTTCATCGGCGCAAAATCCATCAACGGTTATTAGAACAAGTATACGGAAAAGCCGATATTGTCGTGATTGGTGGCGATTTATTAGAAAGAGGTGTCCCTTTAAAGAGAGTGCGGGAAAATCTTTTAAAATTAAATAAAATCGGTCCGATATATTTTGTGTGGGGGAATAATGATCGTGAAATCGATGATCAACAAGTGGAGGAAATGTTATTGTCTTACGGTGTAACGATTTTACATAATACTGCTGTAAACATCCAAAGTGAACATGACATTTTTTTACTAGGTGTGGACGATTTAATAACGGGTATGCCACGGCTTGATTTAGCGTTAAAGAGTGCGCCACCTAATTCCTTTCGCTTGCTCGTTAGCCATCATCCTTCCGTTGTGAAGTACGTAACACCAAACGATCATATCACATTTGTGATGAGTGGACACACCCATGGGGGACAAATACGATTCTTTGGATTTGGTCCATATCAAAAAGGGAAAATACATTATTTAAATGCAACGACACTGCTCATAAGTAATGGATATGGAACAACTCTATTGCCTTTGCGGTTAGGAGCTAAACCTGAAACCCACTTAATTACTATCAAAGGAAGCAATTCTTAGTTATATGACAATAGCGTATTGTTCGCGAACGATCTGTTGCCTTTTTCATATGATGATGATGAGATTGTTACATCAGGGGGCAAACAGGGTGAAAATAGAGCTACTTTCTTCGAATAAAATAAAATACTCTATTACGCTAGATGAGCTTTCAGATAAAGGCTTTCTACAGGAAGGGCTTTGGAAAGATTCTTTTTTATGGCATGATTTATTTGATGAAATGCTTGAGGAAGCAAATAAAATTTTTAACTTAAATGCATCCGGTTCAGTGGCAATCGAAATTTATTCTTTTACAACAGAGGAACTTATTTAATTTTAACGGTTGACGATGAGAATGAGTGGATGGAAAAACTATATAACTACGGCGCTTTTGTAAAAAAGATGAATGATGAGAAAATAGTTTTTTCTTTTGATTCGTTGGAAGATTTATTAGCGCTTGTTCAAAGTTTCCATCATTTACAGCTGGATTTAGATTGTAAATTATATTTTTATGAAGAAAAATATATGCTTGTGTTGAATAGGCAATTAGAACGAGTATTATTATTATGTGAAGAATTTGGAAATAAAACTACAGTATCAAATCATGTATTAGAAGAGTACGGTAAACTCATCCTCGAAAAGAATACAATCGGGAAGTTAGCCACTGTTTTTCTCAAATAATACGGTAGGGGTTCATTTGTTGAACTCCCTCCTTTTTTCACATACACTCGTATTATGCATATTTCAGTTGTGTTTTTTTAAAGAAATGTTAGAAAAAAAGGAGATATCATTGTTAGCTTAACGCTTTAAACGAGCCATTCATTTACATAAAATGAGGTTTCTTTTTTTCCTCATCCAAGACCATAGAAAACATATCTTTTATCGTGTTTGAAAATCAATCGTAATTATTTGCAGAAACTTATTTTGTATTGGAAGAGGAGTGTTACGATGCAATTGGAAGAATGTATTATTGTAGGTGGAGGACCATGTGGTTTAGCAACAGCAATAGCCTTACAGGAAATAAATAAGAAGCCTTTAATTATTGAAAAAGGCAACATCGTAAATGCTATTTATCATTACCCAACACATCAAACCTTTTTTAGTTCAAGTGAAAAGCTTGAAATTGGTGGTATTCCATTTATTATTGAGCAACATAAACCTAAGCGCAATCAAGCATTGGCATATTACCGTGAAGTCGTCAAACGTAAAAACTTGCGGGTAAATCGGTTTGAGAAAGTGTTAAGTGTAGAAAAACAAAATGACGGGTTATTTCATATTAAAAGCGATAAAATGGAATATGTAACACGGTATGTTGTGATTGCTACTGGTTATTATGATCATCCAAACTATATGAATGTACCTGGGGAAAACTTAGCTAAAGTCTTTCATTATTTTAAAGAGGGCCACCCATTTTTTGATACAGAGGTCACTGTTATTGGTGGGAAAAACTCTGCAGTCGATGCTGCTATTGAATTAAATAAAGCTGGTGCACATGTTACTGTCCTTTATCGTGGGAATGAATATTCTTCAAGTATTAAACCTTGGATTTTACCTGAGTTTGACTCACTCATTCGAAATGGACAGATAAAAATGGAATTTAATGCAGAAGTGGTTGAAATTACTGAAGATCATGTTAGATATGAAGTGAATGGAAAGAAAAAACAAATTACAAATCAATTTGTCTTTGCAATGACTGGATATCATCCTGACCATAGCTTTTTAACGAAAATTGGAGTGAAGATGGATGAGGAGACGGGAAAACCCCATTTTAACTATGAAACGATGGAAACAAATATGGAAGGTGTTTTTATAAGTGGTGTCATTGCAGCAGGTAATAATGCAAACGAAATATTTATTGAAAATGGACGTTTTCATGGAGGGAAAATTGCGTTAGCTATTCAGCAAAAAGAAAGAGAATAAATGTGTACCTGCAGCATTTGCAGTCTTTTTTGGTGGTCCTTTCTTATTCTTAACAATATTTCTACGCGGTAGTGAACAAAATGAGGGGGTTTTGCGGTATGATAAATGTAAATAAACTTTACTCACTACCATATGTGTGATAAAAATGAAGCTTGTACATAAAATGACAATGTTGCTTTTGATCAAAAAAGAAGACAATGGAAAGAAATGAGGACTGCCTATGCTGGTAATATTATCAGCGGGGATTGCACCTGGCTTAGCATTGTTAAGTTACTTTTATTTAAAAGACCAATATGATTCTGAACCGATCTTAGCAGTATTTAAAGCATTTTTACACGGAGCGATCCTTACATTTCCGATTATGTTTATTCAACATGTTTATATTGTTGAGGATATATTGCAAGGAGATTTTGCCAATGCCTTTATTGCTACTGCTTTATTAGAAGAATTTTTCAAATGGTTTGTTATCTATTTTACTGTATATCAGTATGCTGAATTTGATGAGCCGTACGATGGTATTGTTTACGGAGCAAGTGTTTCGCTTGGTTTTGCCACTGTTGAAAATATTTTGTATTTAGTAGCAAACGGTATTGAGTTTGCAATCGGACGAGCACTTCTACCTGTATCAAGCCACGCTTTATTTGGAGTTATTATGGGCTATTATTATGGGAAAGCGAAGTTTTCAACTGGGCAAAAAAAGAAAAGAAGATGGATATTCATGTCTTTTTTCGTTCCCTTCCTTCTGCATAGTTTATATGATTATATTTTATTAGCTGAAAAAAAATGGATATATTATATCATTCCCTTCATGTTGTTTTTATGGTGGCTCGGTTTAAAAAAAGTAAAAGATGCACATGTGCTTACGGATAAGCATTATGATAGATACCTTAAAAAAAGCTCTTCTTTCTAAGTGTGGAAAGAAGAGCTTTTTTTGTATAAATATCTCGAGGTTACGAAAACTATCTGTTAATGAGACAGGAAAACTCCAATAAAACACGAAAAAGAAAAATTTTATATGGAGTGGAATGAATAAACTGTTTGGAGGAAAAGCAAGATGAAAAGTAGAAAACTAATTGCGAAAGTTTTGATCATATTTTTCTGTTTGACACCTTTAATGATTTCACCAAAAACTACTGAGGTAAATGCTTTTTCAAACCAAGTGATCCAGAAGGGGGCCGTTGGTGAAGATGTTATCGAGCTACAAGCAAGATTGCAATATTTAGGCTTTTATAATAAAAGAATTGATGGCGTATTCGGCTGGAGTACTTATTGGGCTTTAAGAAATTTCCAGTATGAATTTGGCCTACCGATAGATGGCCTGGCTGGTTCCAAAACGAAAGCGAAGTTAGTAAAGGCTTCTAAGTATGATAAGCAACATGTGAAAAGAGAGATGTATAAAGACAAAAAGTTTAAGTATTACGGAAAAACAAAAAATAAGCAGCAGACAAGTACAGCCAAACCAATTGCTGCTAACACGCCACATGGCTTTTCACAAAATGATATTCAAATAATGGCTAATGCAGTATATGGAGAGGCAAGGGGAGAGCCATACGAAGGACAGGTAGCAGTTGCGGCAGTTATTTTAAATAGGTTAAATAGCTCTACATTTCCTAACACAGTGTCAGGGGTTATTTTTGAGCCTAGAGCTTTTACAGCTGTTGCGGATGGACAAATATGGTTAACACCAAATGACACGGCAAGAAAAGCAGTATTGGATGCGATTAATGGATGGGATCCAACAGGAAATGCTTTATATTACTTTAACCCTGAGACAGCAACAAGTGATTGGATTTGGACGAGACCCCAAATTAAAACGATTGGTAAACATATATTCTGTAAATAATGAGGTGATGTAAATGATCAGAGGTATACTTATTACCGTCTTGACGCTCGGATTGATCGGAACTGGTGTTTGGGGTTATCAAGAACATCGGGATAAAAACGCTATTTTAATGAATGCGGAAAATAATTATCAACGAGCATTTCATGATCTAACATATCAAATGGACATATTACACGACAAAATTGGGACTACATTAGCAATGAATTCAAAGAAGTCATTGTCACCGGCACTTGCGGAAGTTTGGCGTATTACATCAGAAGCACACAATGGTGTTGGTCAATTGCCACTAGCATTGCTTCCTTTTAATAAAACGGAGGAATTTTTAACAAAAATTGGTGATTTTAGCTACCGGACAGCCGTAAGAGATTTAGACAATGAACCGTTAACAAAAGAGGAATATAAGACATTAAAAAATTTGCATAAACAAAGTGCAAATATTCAGCAGGAACTTCGGCGTGTTCAACATTTAGTGCTAAAAAATAATTTGCGTTGGATGGACGTAGAGATGGCCTTAGCTTCAGGTAAAGAGGCATCCGATAATACCATTATAGATGGCTTTAAAACAGTAGAGAAAACGGTAGAGAGTTATGATGAAACGAATATGAGTGATCCGACATTAGCAGATTTTAATGAAAGAGATAAAAACTTCGCTAATGTAAAAGGAAAGAAAATATCTAAGGATAAAGCGGTCCAAGTAGCCAAAAAATATGCCAATATTAAACAGCCAAAAGATACGAAGGTTACATCTAATGGAGATGGTTCTAATTTTGGTTTTTATTCCGTTTCCTTCGTAGATGAAAATGGTCATGAAGCCACAATGGATATTACGAAAAAAGGTGGTTATCCGATTTGGTTTATCAATCACCGCGAAATTGGGAATGAGTCGAACATAAGTTTAAATGATGCTTCTGAAAAAGCAAAGGCATATTTAAAAGAAAATAATTTCAAAGACATGATCTTAGCGGAAAGTACGCAATACGATAATGTTGGTTTATTTACGTTTGTTACTTCTCAAGATAATGTGTTAATTTATCCTGAATCAGTTAAACTAAAAGTTGCTCTAGATAATGGTGAAATAGTTGGTCTAGCTGCTGATGATTATTTGCAAAGCAATAAAAAGAGAAAGCTCGCTAAACCAACCATTTCAAAAGCGGAAGCAAAGAAAAAAATCAATCCTAATGTAAAGGTAATGGAAGATCGTTTAGCAGTGATTACGAACGAATTAAAAGAAGATATCCTTTGCTATGAATTTTTGGGAGTGTTAGATGACGAATCTTACCGCATATTTATCAATGCAGAAAATGGAATGGAAGAAAAGGTAGAAAGACTTCAAGAAGCGGAACCAATTTATGATGATATTTTATAAATACTTAAAAAAAGGCTGTCCAATAACTCATGAAAATGAGAGGGGCCGGCCCTTTTTATGCCGTTTAGGAAAATATCTGTTGCAAGGTAGATGCTATCTGCGGTCTCTCTTTAAAAATTTAACTTCTATATAATGATAAAGGCAAAAATTTTTAAGTGAGGGCTTTTGAGTGTGTCTGCCACCTCATCATGTTTCCTTTGTTTAAGAAAATAAATAAATTGTTTAAAATTGCATTTCTTTTCCAATACTAATAATGATAAATTGGTTGGAAATGGAGAGAGGAAACATCATGAAAATAGTGGAGCGCTGGATAGTAAAGATAATTGTCATTCAATTTATCATGCTCATAATGACACAAATTCTATTTTTTCAATTGCAAGTCCTTCCCCCTCAATTACTTAAAATCACGATGTATGAAGGTATAGACAAAGCAGATCACGAGGGAATGATAAAAACGACCACCCAAAAATAAGAGTAGAATCTGAAATTCCTTTATTCTACTCTTTTTTATGTTAAAATAATGACGATTAACTGTCTAAGCTATTTATGAGAGAATGGGTGTGTAAAATGTCAAAAGGAATACGAATTGCTATTGATGGACCTGCTGCTGCAGGAAAAAGCACAACAGCGAAAATGATCGCAAAAAAACTATCATATATTTATATTGATACAGGTGCAATGTATAGATCACTAACATACAAAGCACTTGAAAATCAAGTTGATTTAACAAATGGAAGTGCATTAGCAGAATTGTTAAAAAATATAAAAATTGAATTGAAAGTTGCTGGTAACGAACAGCTTGTATACGTGGACGGGGAAGATGTAACGAAAAAGATTCGTGATCATGACGTAACAAATGCTGTTTCCCAAGTTGCCGCACATCGATTGGTTCGCGAGGAAATGGTGAAAAGACAACAACAATTAGCTAAAAATGGTAGTGTTGTCATGGATGGCCGTGATATTGGAACCGAAGTAATACCTGAAGCAGAATTAAAAATATTTTTAGTTGCAAGTGTAGAAGAAAGAGCAATACGTCGACATGAAGAAAATATAGCGAAAGGATACCCTTCTGATCTGGAAACAATTAAAGCTGAAATTGAAGCACGGGACAAATCAGATTCGGAACGGAAAGTTGCACCGCTAAAAAAGGCAGAAGATGCAATCGAAATCGATACTTCTACATTATCGATTGATGAGGTTGTTGATCGGATTATGACCTTATCGTTAGAAAGGATCGACGATCGATGAGTTTTTATACTCTAGCAAAAGGGGTTGTCGGAGCAATATTAAAGCCCCTATTTAGGATGGAAGTCATCGGGCTAGAACATTTTCCTAAAGAAGGTGGCGTATTGCTATGTGCGAATCATATCAATAACTTAGATCCTCCCACAGTGGGAATTACTGCTCCTAGACCTGTTTCCTTTATGGCGAAAAAGGAATTATTTCATATTCCGATCCTAAAGCATGCGATAAGAAATTTACATGCCTTTCCTGTTAAAAGAGGCTTGGCTGATAGAAGCGCATTACGACAAGGGATAAAAATATTAAAAAATGGTCAAGTATTAGGATTATTTCCAGAAGGGACAAGAAGTAAAACAGGAGAATTAGGAAAAGGATTATCAGGTGCGGGATTTTTTGCACTAAAGACGGATGCATCTGTCGTTCCATGTGCTATAATTGGACCATACAGACCTTTTAAAAAGTTAAAGGTAGTTTATGGTAATCCGATCGATATGACAGAACTTCGCGAAAACAAGGCTTCTGCTGCAGAAGTGACGGAAGTAATAATGGATGCTATTCAAAATTTATTAGAAAAATATCGATAATAGGATTCTTTACTTGACAAAAGGTTTTTTTTGTTAGAAGTTAGTAGAAATAACACAATTTGAACAGAATGAGAGTTGGGTAAAATCTTTCGCTTTATTACATGATGATCAATAAATGGAGTGAGAAGGTTTTACGTTTGAATGAAGGAGGGTTACATATGTCTGAGGAGATGAATGAAGTAGAAGCGAAAAACTTCGCTGAAGGTGACAAAGTAACTGGAACTGTGACAAAAGTGGAAGAAAAACAAGTGCTTGTTGACATTAAGGACAGTAAAATGGATGGGATTATTCCGATCAGTGAATTGTCAAGCATACATGTTGAAAAAGCATCCGATGTTGTTAGTGAAGGTGATGAGCTCGAGTTAATTGTAACAAAAGTGGAAGAAGAGTTGCTCGTTCTTTCGAAGCGAAAAGTAGACGCTGATAAAGCTTGGGATGAAATGGATAAACGCTTTGAAAACGCGAAATATTTGAAGCAGAAGTAAGTGATGTCGTGAAGGGTGGTTTAGTCGTTGATTTAGGTGTGAGAGGATTCGTACCAGCCTCTCTAGTAGAGGATTACTATGTAGAAGACTTTACGGATTATAAAGGAAAAACACTTACATTTAAAATCATTGAAATTGATAAGGACTCAAAATCAGACTTAATTCTTTCTCACCGAGCAGTAGTAAAAGAAGAAAAAGCGGAAAAAAGAAAAGAAATATTGGAAAGCATTGAAGATGGTGACATTTTAGAAGGAACAGTACAGCGTCTGACTGATTTCGGTGCATTCGTTGATATCGGTGGTGTAGATGGACTTGTTCATATCTCCCAATTAGCGCAACAACACGTAGAAAAACCAAGTGATGTTGTTGAAGAGGGCGAGGAAGTAAAAGTAAAAGTCCTTTCTGTTGATCGTGATAATGAACGAATTTCTCTTTCTATTAAAGAAACAGTTCCAGGGCCATGGGAAGGTATTGAAGAAAAAGCACCAAAAGGGACTGTTCTAACTGGAAAAGTGATGAGGATTGTTTCTTATCTTGGAGCATTTGTTCGAAGTTTTTCCAGGTGTTGAGGGACTTGTTCACATTTCACAAATTTCCCATAAACATATTGGCACACCACATGAAGTGCTAGAAGAAGGACAGGAAGTTAAAGTGAAAGTATTAGACGCAAATGAAGAAGAAAAACGTCTATCACTAAGTATGAAAGAACTAGAAGAAAAAACGAATAATCAGCAAGACATCGATTTACCGGAAGAATCTACAGGATTTCAGTTAAGCGAAATGATCGGTGATAAGCTAAAAGATTATAATCGTAAAATGACAAGGACTGAGATCATTAGGCATTCCTAATGATCTCAGTTTTTTTTGAGTTTAAGTCTCCATAATAAAAAGCATGATTAAAAAATTGAAAATATTCCTATAATGATGTAACAACGAACAAAGGAGACTATGATTGATGGCAGGATATATTTACCTTTGGATGCTATGGAGCATTTGGACGATATCAACTTTTATATTGAACAAAAATAATTCACTGCGATTACCAATTGCATGTAGTGCATTATTACTAGTAATAGTATTCCCCTTTTCAATATCTTTTTTCACGTTGCAAATTCAGCTAACCGCATTGATTTTAACACTTTTCTGTTATATATATATTGCAAAGCAATCTCGGTTACAAAAAATATACTCTTTTATGTCTATCTTTATCGTCATGACTGGTTATACAGGATTTTTACTCGTCGAAATGGTTGATCCCGCTTGGATCTTAATCGATAGACGTGTGTTGTTAACCATTCTACTCATTATACTCGCATTTTGTTTATATCCTAATTCATATTTGTCATTGATAACTTGCATCATTATTGGAACATTTCACGGTGAAATACTTTTCTCAACCATTCTTTTGAAATGGAATATTACTTATATAGTTGGGACTGGAGGTTATTTAGATCTGATCTCCTATTGTATAATCATTGTCTTTTTTATCCGCTTCATTTATAAACTTGTTGCTTACGTCATCACCTCTAAACAGTCACTAGTAAAAAGCAATAGACGGATTGTATAAGTGAGGATAAAAAGAAGCGAAAATGTTAAAGAAATTGAGGAGGAATTAAAATTCATTTTCTTGACATTGCTTGTCTGCGATATTATTGCTAAAATAAGAAAGCTAGCCTCATCTTTAAAGGAGAGGGCTATACCATTAATGATTGTTCGCTAGATGATGCTAGACGATGAAATGGGTGATTTAATGACAAAACCAGTTGTAGCAATTGTTGGTCGACCAAATGTTGGTAAATCGACCATCTTTAATCGGATTGTCGGTGAAAGGGTGTCAATTGTTGAAGATTCACCGGAGTGACAAGGGATCGGATATACAGTAAAGCAGAATGGCTTTCACATGAGTTTTATATGATAGATACTGGCGGTATAGATATCGGTGATGGTCATTATTAGAACAAGTTCGCCAGCAAGCTCAAATTGCGATTGAAGAAGCAAATGTTATTGTATTTATTACAAATGGACGTGAAGGTGTCACATCTGCGGATGAACACGTTGCCAAAATCTTATATAGATCGAAAAAGCCAGTTGTTTTAGCTGTGAATAAAGTAGATAATCCAGAAATGCGCACTGAAATATACGAGTTTTACTCTTTAGGGTTTGGAGAACCTTTTCCAATTTCAGGTTCCCATGGACTCGGTATTGGCGATTTATTAGATGAAGTGGTCAAACATTTCCCAGTTGAAGAAGTAGCAGAAGATGATAAAGATGTCATTAAGTTTAGCTCAATTGGACGTCCGAATGTTGGAAAGTCCTCACTAGTAAACGCTATTTTAGGTGAAGACCGTGTTATTGTTAGTGAGCTGCCGGTACGACAAGAGATGCAGTCGACTCAAAATATACATATGATGGTCAAGAATATATTATTATTGATACAGCTGGGATGAGAAAAAAAGGAAAAGTATATGAGAATACGGAAAGTATAGTGTTTTGCGTGCACTTCCGGGCAATTGAACGCTCGGATGTTGTCCTCGTAGTCTTAAATGCGGAGGAAGGTATTCGCGAACAGGACAAACGTATTGCGGGTTAGGTGTATGCCCATGAGGCTGGCCGCGCCATTATATTCGTCGTTAATAAATGGGACACGGTGACGAAAACGGATAAAACGATGAATCAATTTAAAAAAGATATTCGCTATCACTTTCAATTTTTACACTATGCACCAATTGTTTTTCTATCCGCAAAAACAAAAAAACGTATACACACTTTAATGCCACTGATTGACACGGTGAGTAATAATCATGCATTACGAGTCCAATCCAGTGTCTTAAATGAAGTCATTGTTGATGCCATTGCAATGAGCCCTCCTCCAACTGATAGAGGAAAACGCTTAAAGGTTTTTTATATGACTCAAGTTTCAGTTAAACCGCCAACCTTTATTGTATTTGTTAATGATCCGGAGCTAATGCATTTTTCTTATGAACGGTTTTTAGAAAATCGTATAAGAGATGCTTTTCACTTTGAGGGAACTCCGATTAGAATATTTGCTAGAAAAAGAACATAATTGTAGGTGATTTAGGTGGAAAGGAATAAACGTACACTTGCGGTAGTTGGAGCCGGAAGTTGGGGAACAGCACTTGCGATCGTATTAGCTGATAATGGTCATGAAGTAAGACTTTGGGGGCATAAACCGAAACAAATAGAGGAAATAAATACGTACCATACAAATAAAAAGTATTTACCAAATACAGTTTTACCTGAATTAATCATTGGATATGATTCGTTAGAAGCAGCGCTTAAAAATATAGATATAATTGTACTCGCTGTACCGACGAAGGCGATTCGCGAAGTATTGCAAAAAATTGTGCGCTTTCGTAAGGAACCATTGATGATTATTCATGTAAGTAAAGGAATTGAACCTAACACACATTTGCGCATTTCAGAAATGGTTCGAGGAAGAAGTTCCTGCACATTTATTAAAAGATATTGTTGCTCTATCAGGGCCTAGTCATGCGGAAGAAGTCGTTTTAAGACATCCTACGACCGTAACGGTATCTTCAAAAAATATTCAAGCAGCTGAAAAGGCACAAGATCTTTTTATAAAATAAACATTTTCGTGTATATACGAACCCAGATCTCATCGGTGTCGAGATTGGTGGGGCTTTAAAAAACATCATTGCCCTTGCAGCCGGTATTTCTGATGGCTTAGGATATGGTGATAATGCAAAAGCTGCCCTCATTACTCGGCGAGGTTTAGCTGAGATCGCTAGGCTGGGAGGAAAATTAGGAGCAAAACCAATCACTTTCTTAGGCTTAGCTTGGAATGGCGATTTAATTGCGACGTGTACGAGTATCCATTCCCGTAATTGGCGTACAGGTAATATGATTGGGAAAGGTAAAAAGCTTGATGAAGTATAGAAAATATGGGAATGGTCGTTGAGGGTGTTCGAACGACAAAAGCTGTTTATCAACAAAGTAAAAAATTAGACGTGAAGATGCCGATTACTGAAGTATTATATCGGATACTCTTCGGAGGGTATTGACCCAAAAGATGGTGTAGATCAATTAATGGCACGGGGAAGGACACATGAATTAGAGGACTTAATGAGTTTGCAAAATGATGGTGAGATGTAAGGATAAATGCGGCGTAATGTTAACATTAGTTAGGTATTTAGAGGTTGCCAACCTTATCCAACTAACATAAGCTATTGTGAAAACGGCTTTTAATCGATTGGTTGGGTATTTTGTTGTCTTTATACTGAAGTGCGGAATTGGAATCCGTACTTCAGCTTTTTTATTTCGTGGCTTCCTTTTTAAAATAGGTAGACTTCCGTTCAATGTAAGTACGACAAAATAGTGTCGTATCACTTTATGCGACAATATGTTATAATACTCACGATCAATAATCATTTATTTTTGATCATTCATCAAAGGAGGAAACAAATATGTCTAAATCCATGTTTAATATGTGGGTTTCGATCGGCTCAATGGCTTTATTATTTTTAGCCTTTGTAACCATTTACTTTAGTAGATATAAATTAAAAAAAGGCTTTTTAAAAGTGATAGCTACTTTTTTAGCCTATGTATTCCTCATCGTAGGTAGCATTTTAATGGTCTATATCGTTCTTGGTGGACCGACAAGTTAATGATGTGATACCTCGTACATAAAGATTTATAATAAATGTTCCAATGAAAGGGTGAAACATGTTTGAAGCGGTTTAGCAATATTGTGATCATAATGACCTTAATGGTGTTGTTGAGCGGGTGTTTTTACCCTCAAGAAAAAAAGGTACAAAACCAAGTGCCTACTGAGCAACAAATTCAAATGGTTCAATCTGCCGTAGATCAGTACCAAAAAGATAATGATGGGTTATTACCGATTAAAACAAAAGAAAAAGATACCGATTTATATATAAAATACCCAATTGAATTTAAAAAACTAATACCTGAATATTTATCAGAACCACCTGGAAATGCTTTTGAAAATGGTGGAATATTCCAATATGTGCTAATTGATGTAGAAAAAAATCCTACTGTCAAAATGTTTGATTTGAGAATTGCTGAAGAAATACGGGGCATTCAATTGCGACTTCATTCAAAGGATGGATATCCGCCTTTTAAAGAACAAATAGCACCAAACGTTTATACACTTGATTTCGAGAAAATTGGTTATAAAAAAGATCCGCAAATCGTATCACCATATACAAACAATAATTTGCCCTTAATTATTTCAGGTGATGGGAATATCTATGTTGACTATAGCAGTGATTTATATGAAGCAATGAAAAAGCATGATCATTCTTTTCAAAAAGGTGAAGATATTCGTCCGATTTTAACGAAAGATTCGCATTTTGTGCCTGCATATTCTTTACCATATACGACAACAGAAAATAATGAGCCAGCATTTATGGCAAAATAGGTCTAAAACTTTCTCTACAAAATATATATTTGTAGAGGAAGTTTTTTTCTTATTTCTATACGTAATAAGAGTACAGAATATGATCAGTAATCAAAGAGGAGAGATATCGCAAAAAATATGACTTTTATGATGGTTTTGATAAGTATCCAATCGGAAGACGGGGATGCTTATCTGTAAACTTTTTAGAACGATAGCTAGGATGATTAGATGATTTTACATTGACATAAAATTTTTAGGCATAAGGCAATAGGACAACATCATAGACTATACTGTCCAATCAATAGACGGATACAGTGTCCCAGGAATTTAACGATGGGAGGGAATACGGTGGAAAAGGTCGATATTTTCAAAGATATCGCTGAAAGAACGGGGGGCGATATCTATCTAGGAGTAGTAGGTGCAGTTCGTACCGGAAAGTCAACTTTTATTAAAAAATTTATGGAATTAGTTGTTTTACCGAATATAACGAATGAAGGTGATCGGGCAAGAGCACAAGATGAATTACCGCAAAGTGCTGCGGGAAAAACGATCATGACGACGGAACCTAAGTTTGTTCCTAACCAAGCAGTTTCAGTACAGGTAGATGAGGGTCTTGATGTAAATGTCAGGTTGGTAGATTGTGTTGGTTATACCGTACCAGGAGCAAAAGGATATGAGGATGAGAACGGTCCACGTATGATTCATACGCCTTGGTACGAAGAGCCTATCTCATTTCACGAGGCTGCTGAAATAGGAACGAGAAAAGTGATTCAAGAACACTCTATTCTCGGTGTTGTCGTAACGACGGATGGTACGATTGGAGAAATTCCGAGAAGTGATTATGTAGAAGCCGAGGAAAGGGTCGTTGAGGAACTCAAAGATGTAGGAAAGCCTTTTATCATGATCATTAACTCGACAAAGCCACATCATCCAGATACGGAAGCATTACGGGTAGAACTGGCAGAGAAATATGATATTCCTGTTCTTGCTATTTCCGTTGAAAGTATGCGAGAACATGATGTCCTCAATGTGTTGAGGGAAGCTTTATATGAATTTCCTGTTGTTGAAGTAAATGTTAATTTACCGAGCTGGGTGATGGTGTTAAAAGAAGACCATTGGTTGCGTGAAAATTATCAACATGCTGTAAAAGAGACAGTGAAAGATATTAAACGGTTGCGGGATGTTGATAGAGTTGTAGACTATTTCAATGAATATGATTTTATTGAAGAGGCTGGACTTGCTGGAATTGATATGGGGCAAGGGGTTGCTGAAATTGATTTACATGCACCTGATGAGCTTTATGATGACGTATTAAAGGAAATTGTTGGCGTAGAAATTCGCGGGAAAGATCATTTACTCGAGTTGATGCAAGAATTTGCTCATGCAAAGAAAGAATATGATCATGTATCCGGAGCAATTAGAATGGTAAAGCAGACTGGTTATGGTATTGCTGCACCAAGTCTAGAGGATATGAGCTTGGATGAACCGGAAATTATCCGTCAAGGAGCTCGTTTCGGTGTTAGGTTAAGAGCTGTTGCACCGTCTATTCATATGATTAAAGTGGATGTAGAATCAGAATTTGCACCGATCATCGGTACGGAACAACAGAGTGAAGAGTTAGTTCGATATTTAATGCAAGATTTTGAAGAAGATCCACTTTCCATCTGGAATTCGGATATTTTTGGTAGAAGTTTAAGTTCCATCGTGAGAGAAGGAATACAAGCCAAATTAGCTTTAATGCCTGAGAATGCAAGATATAAGTTAAAAGAAACATTAGAGAGGATTATCAATGAAGGTTCAGGAGGTTTAATTGCAATCATTCTTTAAAGAGATGCCAAGCGTTGTCATGCTTGGCTTTTTTTATTTTTAAGAAATTGAGTAAAATAGCTAAAATTTCTTGCTAAGCATATTTTTATATGATAATCTTTTAAAAGAATGTTGTTAAGTAAAGTTTACGCAACATCTCAAGAGGTCTATATTACATGTATAGAAATCACAAAAGATGTTTACAAATGTTAATAAAGGAAATATGCTTATTATGAATCGTTTTGGGAGGAGGTGAGTGGCATGAACAAAACTGAATTAATTAATAGTGTTGCTGAAATGAGTGAACTATCTAAAAAAGATGCGACAAAAGCAGTTGATGCTGTTTTCAATACAATTCAAAACACTTAGCGAAAGAGGAGAAAGTCCAATTAATTGGCTTCGGAAACTTCGAAGTGCGCGAACGTGCTGCTCGTAAAGGCCGTAACCCACAAACTGGAGAAGAAATCGATATCCCAGCTAGCAAAGTACCTGCATTTAAACCAGGTAAAGCGCTTAAAGAAGCTGTTAAATAAATACATAGATCTATAAGCGTACGTAAGAAGGAACTGTCCAGTGCGGATGGTTCTCTTTTTTTTTGCCGGATTGTTACAGCTTGTGCTAATATGAAGAGGTATTATTGATGTTTTGCTTATTAGGAGGAGACAAAAATGGCTGAAGTGGATCGCATCCAGATAGAGCAAGCGGTGCGTATAATATTAGAAGCGATAGGAGAAGATCCTGATAGAGAAGGATTAATAGACACTCCTAAAAGAGTTGCGAGTATGTATGAGGAAGTTTTCTCAGGAATAAAGCAGGATCCTAGTGAATATTTTGATACGATATTTGGGGAAGAGCATGAAGAACTTGTTCTTGTAAAAGATATTCCTTTTTATTCGATGTGTGAACACCATCTCGTTCCTTTCTTTGGAAAAGCACATGTTGCCTATATTCCTAGAAATGGAAAGGTGACAGGTCTAAGTAAGTTAGCGCGCGCAGTCGAAGCGGTTTCACGCAGACCGCAACTTCAAGAAAGAATCACTTCTACCGTTGCAGATACAATCATGGAAAGCTTGATCCACATGGAGTGATGGTTATTGTTGAAGCGGAGCACATGTGTATGACAATGAGAGGAGTGAAGAAACCGGGTGCGACAACGGTGACAACAGCTACGAGAGGGTGCTTTGTACAAGATTCTTCAGCCAGATCAGAAGTGATGGCGTTAATAAAAGGCTAATATCATTTTGAACAAAAATCTAAATCAAGAGAGGAACCTGTTTCATTTCGGTGAAACTTTGTCAATGAGAGATTGAACCGATTTTTTTAGAAAAGATGTTTAGCTGGAGGTAAGAGTAATGAAGCAATCGAATAGTCAAACAGATTTTATTATGATAAAAGCACTTGGTGATGGAGTAAATGTAGCTGGATTAACGAGAGGTTCGGACACGAAATTTCACCATACGGAAAAGCTTGATAAGGGAGAAGTAATGATCGCTCAGTTTACTGAACATACGTCAGCTATTAAAGTTCGGGGAAATGCACAAGTAATCACTAATGTTGGAGCAGTACATAGCGAAGCAAAGAAAAAATAACCTGTTGCATGCTCCAAAGCTTCCATTCGCAATTATAAAGTAGTTTATGATATAATAGGCTTTACGTTCAAATCGTCGAGAATGATGAAATAATGTTAAAAAAAAGCGAAGAAATGGGGATATAGAATCATGAGTTGGCAAGAAGAAAAGCAACAAATTACCTCAATCAGAGAAATGATCGAACAAAAAACAACCCATCATTATTTACACCAATTTATCGGAAAACCATCTATTGATGAGGATTATATATTGTTGCTTATGAGCAGTTTGGATGGGGCAGGAATGACAGAGAGTGACGTAGAAAAGTATGTGACTACCGCAATGCTTGTCCAACTTGCACTTGATACTCATGAAAATGTGAATGATCAACAACAATTACATAAAGAGCGGCAGCTTACTGTATTAGCTGGGGATTACTATAGCGGGCTTTATTATAAGATGTTATCAACATTTCAAGATGTATCCTTAATACGTTCATTAGCAGGTGGAATCCAGTCTGTAAATGAACATAAAATTTTAGTGTACCAACTTGATTGCGACAATATGGACACTTTTTTATCGAGCCTAAAGGAAATTGAAGCAGCGATTATTAATAAATTTAGTCTTCATTTTAACGTCCAACAAGTACATGTATTTGCTAGTGAATTCTTATTACTGAAACGATTATTATTAGAAAAACAAGCTTTTATACAGGAAAAAAAATCAATCTTGTTTCAGGCAATCAAAAAATTTTTATTACCAAAGTTAAAAGTCCCTTTACACCAGCTATCAGTAGAACAGAGAAATCGAATGGTTCGTATATGTGATCAATATATTTATCAAGCAAAAGATGCCTTAGCAACAACATTGGAATCAGTACAATGCATGCCTCCATTACTTGAAAGACGCATCGGCGATCTAATGAAGCAAGCTCCAACTGAAACGAAACTTTTTGCAGAAGAGGGATGAACATGCAATCGAAGGAAGAACGTGTGCATAAAGTATTTGAAAATATTTCATCAGAGTATGATAAAATGAACGCTGTTATTAGCTTTCAACAGCATACGAAATGGCGTAATGATACGATGAACCGAATGAAGGTTCAGAGAGGAAAAAAAGCGCTCGATGTTTGCTGTGGTACTGCCGATTGGTCTGTTTCTATGGCAGAAGCTGTTGGAGAAGAGGGCAGTGTCATTGGTTTAGATTTCAGTGCAAATATGTTGGAGGTCGGACAGCAAAAGATCAATAAGCTCGGAATGAAAAATATTGAACTTGTTCATGGGAATGCAATGGATATGCCATTTGCTGATAATTCTTTTGACTATGTAACAATCGGTTTCGGTCTTCGAAATGTACCAGATGCAGCACATGTATTAAAAGAAATGCATCGAGTATTAAAACCAGGTGGCATCGCAGTTTGCTTAGAAACCTCACAACCAACTTTACCCGGTTACCGTCAACTCTTTCGGTTTTATTTTCGTTATATTATGCCGCTATTTGGTAAGGTTTTTGCGAAAAGTTATCAAGAATATTCCTGGCTTCAAGAATCCGCTCGTGACTTTCCGGGTATGAAAGAATTAGCAAAACTGTTTGAAGAAGCAGGCTTTACAAATGTGACGTATAAGTCATATAGTGGAGGAGCAGCAGCTTCTCATTTTGGGCGGAAAATGGAACAATAAAACTAGGTGGATAACATATGAGACTACAACGGATGTATTCGTTTTTGAAAACGGATATTCAACTAATTGAAAAAGAACTTGAATATGCAATTAAATCAGATGCTGATTTATTGGAGGAAACTTCCCTTCATTTACTCCAAGCGGGTGGAAAACGGATACGCCCGATTTTTGTACTTTTAGCCGCAAAGTATGGACGTTATGATATTCACGTTGTTAAAAATGTTGCGGTTGCTTTAGAGCTTATTCATATGGCTTCCTTAGTACATGACGATGTAATAGATGACGCAGAACTTCGCCGAGGCAAACCGACAATTAAGGCAAAATGGGATAATCGAATTGCTATGTATACTGGAGATTATATATTTGCCAGATCTTTAGATTATATGACTAAAATTGAAAACCCTGTGGCACATCAAATTTTAGCAAAGACGATTGTTGAAGTTTGTGTTGGGGAAATTCAACAAATTAAAGATCAATATCAATTTGATCAAAACTTGAGAGACTACTTACGTCGGATCAAAAGAAAAACAGCTCTCTTGATTGCCGTCAGTTGTCAGCTTGGTGCAATTGCAACTGGTGTTGATGAAAAAATACATAAAAAGCTTTATATGTTTGGCTATTTTGTAGGCATGTCTTTTCAAATTACAGATGATATTCTTGATTTCACTTCAACCGAAAAGGAACTTGGTAAACCTGTTGGAGATGATTTACTGCAAGGTAATGTTACATTACCAGCGTTAATTGCAATGAGAGAACCAGAAGTGAAAGCAGAGATAGAGAAAGTGAATAGACATACGACAAAAGCAGAGATGAACGAAATCATTCGCCTTATTAAGCGTACGGGAGCAATTGAAGAATCTTATGCAATAAGTCAACGCTACCTTCAAAAAGCATTAGACATCCTAGCAACTCTACGTCTAACCAGGCAAAGAAATATTTTATGAATATTGCAAAACGAATTGGTAAGCGGAAGTATTAGCTGGTATAGACAAATGGTATATTGTCAAAGCTGAAAATAAATGTTAATATTTCGAGGGTAGTAATAACATAAAAAACGATAGAAAAAAGATACATAATACAGGAGTGTGTACAAATGGAGAAAACATTTCTAATGGTGAAACCAGATGGGGTACAACGAAATTTAGTCGGTGAAATTATCTCTCGCTTTGAAAAAAAGGGATTTCAATTAGTAGGCGCTAAGTTAATGAACATATCTAAAGAACTTGCTGAAGAACATTACGGTGAACATAAAGAACGCCCATTCTTTGGTGAATTAGTTGACTTCATCACTTCAGGCCCGGTTTTTGCAATGGTTTGGCAAGGGGAAAATGTCATAAGTACGGCTCGTCAAATGATGGGAGCTACAAACCCAGCTGAAGCAGCATCAGGTACCATTCGTGGTGATTTCGGCTTAACGGTAGGAAAAAATGTTATACACGGTTCAGATTCTCCAGAAAGCGCTGAAAGAGAAATCGGCTTGTTCTTTAAAAAAGAAGAGCTAGTTGATTACACGAAATTAATGGATCAATGGATTTATTAAGATAAAAAAAGAGGCTGGGACATAATAGCTTCAAATAATAAAAAAGGATTGAATCATCAAATTTTGTTCATTGTTAATGGCAATGTATTTCCTTCAGTTTACTGCCCTTAACGCAAATCCTAATTTATTTTTGTTTACTTAAAAATCATCGAAATAACGATATGTTGACTGGAACGAAAGACAGTTGACTCCTGCGGGAACAGCACGAGTCCGAAGATCCCTGTAGCGACTTGGACGAGGAGCTACAGAAGCTGAGGCCGTGCCCGCGGAAAGCAGCTGTCTGAAGTGAAAGTCAACATAAATAACTCAATAAAAAATGAAAGGAGTCCAGTTTTATCATCAACTGAACTCCTTTTTCTTATTTAGGTGGGTTTTGTCCCAGCCTCTTTTTTTATTTTCTAATCATTATTATCAAAAGATGATGCCAACGCTCGGTTCTTTCGTTATACTAATAAAAAGGCATTTTCTATTATAGATGAAGAGCTTTCTTTTTTATGCATTGCTGAAAAGAATTTTTATCTTTTTAGCTATCTTCATTCATAACATTTATGGTATAGTGATACATAAAAGCTTTAACGTGTTGAAGGGAGAAGAAGTGAATGAGGTACTTAACAGCTGGAGAATCTCATGGGCCACAATTAACAACCATTATCGAAGGACTGCCAGCAGGCATGCCATTGATAGCAGAAGATATAAATAAAGAGCTTGCCCGCAGGCAAAAAGGGTATGGCCGTGGCAGAAGAATGCAAATCGAAAAAGATACAATAGAGATTACGAGTGGTGTTCGTCATGGGGAGACTCTTGGCTCACCTGTAGCACTCTCTGTTATTAATAACGATTGGAAACATTGGACAGATATAATGGGGATTGAACCAATTTCGGAAGATGCAAAAGAAGAAATAAGACGAAAAGTAACACGCCCACGACCAGGTCATGCTGACTTAATAGGTGGGATAAAATATGGTCACCGTGATATGCGAAATGTATTAGAACGCTCTTCCGCTCGCGAAACGACAGTGCGAGTAGCTGCGGGAGCAGTAGCAAAAAAGCTATTACATTTATTAGGGATAGAAGTTGCTGGCCATGTTATTGAAATAGGTGGAATAAAAGCGAATATCAAACAATATCCATCCATTCAAACATTAAAAGATGTGACTGAAGAGTCACCTGTTCGTTGTTATGATGAGGTTGCTGCGAAGAAAATGATGGAAGCAATCGACTTAGCAAAGAAAAACGGGGATATCTATCGGAGGAGTAGTAGAAGTAATTGTTGAGGGCATGCCCGCTGGTGTAGGAAGTTATGTTCATTATGATAAAAAAATTGATGCAAAATTAGCCAGAGCAATTGTCAGTATCAATGCCTTTAAAGGCGTAGAATTCGGTTTAGGCTTTGAAATGGCTAGAAAGCCAGGCAGTGAAGTACATGACGAAATTATTTGGAGTAAAGAAAAAGGCTATGAAAGAAAAACAAACCGTTTAGGAGGTTTTGAAGGTGGAATGACAACTGGTATGCCAATCATCGTTCGCGGTGTCATGAAGCCAATCCCTACGTTA
Source organism: uncultured Bacillaceae bacterium (assembly GCA_963748745.1). Lineage (GTDB taxonomy): Bacteria > Bacillota > Bacilli > Bacillales > Bacillaceae_C > CAVVKR01. The sequence continues at coordinate 24,485 of CAVVKR010000005.1, forward strand.
TACAAACCATTGCAGAGTGTTGATATAGATTCAAAAGAACCGTTTACTGCTAGTATAGAAAGATCAGATAGTTGTGCAGTACCTGCTGCGAGTGTAGTTGCTGAAGCTGCTGTAGCATGGGAGTTAGCATCCACTCTTGTTGGCCAATTTTATAGCGATCGATTTGACACATTAAAACGAAACATTAACGAACAACGTGAATATGCGAGGAACTTTTAGACATGGAAAAGCTCCTCATTTCTACCCCAACGAAGAATTATCATGCTTTCATCGGCGCTGGGATAGTGAAAGATATCAATCGATTGCTCGCTAAACTCATGCCAGATTGTACAAAAATAATGATCGTGACCGATCAGACTGTGCACGATTATCATATCGATACACTGCAAAAATATGTACAATCAGACACAGAAGTGATTACATTTATTACCCCATCGGAGAAGAAGCGAAAACATTTCACGTTTTCAAAGATTGCATTACGTTTGCATTGGAAAATGGGCTTGATCGAAAATCAGCTATTTTGGCATTTGGAGGAGGAGTAGTTGGTGACTTAGCAGGATTTGTAGCAGCCAGCTATATGCGCGGTATCCGCTTTATACAAATACCGACAACCATTTTAGCACACGATAGTGCAGTAGGTGGAAAAGTTGCTATCAATCATCCTCTTGGTAAAAATATGGTCGGATCCTTTTATCAACCAGAAGCAGTTATTTACGATACGGACTTCTTAAAAACATTACCGCAGCGCGAAATTCGGTCGGGTTTTGCTGAAGTAATTAAGCACGCGCTTATTGCTGATAAAGATTTTCTAACGTATTTAATGGAACATATCCATTCCCTTGAAGCACTAGATAGTAAAAAAATATCCTACATTTTGAAAAAAGGGATGGAAATAAAAAGAGATATTGTTAGTAAAGATGAAAAAGAAGAAGGGATACGCGCTTATTTAAATTTTGGACATACGCTCGGTCATGCTTTAGAAGCGTATACTGGATACGGAAGAATGACGCATGGAGAAGCGATTATGTCAGGGATGGTATTTTCATTGTATATAAGTATACAATATAAAAATTTGGAATTTCCTATAAAAAAATTTCTTCAGTGGATTGAAACATTAGGTTATCAATGGAAAGTAGCACATGATATATCTTTTAATGATCTTTATGTCTTAATGAAAAGAGATAAAAAATCAGTGTCACAAACACCCGTCTTTGTTTTATTATCAGAAATAGGTAGACCGCTACTTTCAAAGGTAAATAATGAACAATTAATAACAGCCTTTCGCTTTGTCCAAGAAACGAATGAAGATAGATGAAAGTGCTCATTCCGTTTTGAATTCATTTTTACGAGAAATGGTAGCTATTCATAAAAGATGACGTTCTTTTTTTATCGCATAATTTAGAATCTTTGCAAAGGGGTCGATCATATGATTCGGGGTATTCGCGGTGCTGCAACGGTGGATGAAAATAAGGAAGAACAAATCATTGAAACAGCAAAACAATTGGTAGGAGAAATGATTAATAAAAATAATATCAACCCTGCAAATGTTGCTTCTGTTTTTATATCATTAACACCGGACTTAAATGCGGCATTCCCTGCGAAAGTATTGCGGATGTTTCCGAACTGGGATTATGTACCTGTAATGTGTATGCAGGAAATACCCGTTCCTGGTAGTTTACCGCGTTGTATTCGTCTCATGATTCATGTTAATACGACGAAAGAACAAACAGATATTCATCATGTATATTTAGGTAGAGCGACAGTACTTCGCCCGGATTTGCAAAAACAAACAATTGATTAAGCTGTTTGCTCACGATCAAAGAAACAAAAAGTATAGATGAAGTGAGTGTTGTGAAATGGAATGAACAAATACTACAATTAAATCCGTATGAACCTGGTAAACCAATCGAGGAAGTAAAAAGAGAATACGGACTTGATCAAGTAGTAAACTTGCATCAAATGAAAACCCTTATGGACAATCAGCAAAAGTGCGGGAAAAGCTAACACAATTAAATATTGACTATGCAATTTATCCTAATGGGAATGCAACGGATTTACGTTCGGCTGTCGCTTCATTTCTCAATGTGAAGCCGACACAGCTTATTTTTGGTAATGGTACAGATGAAGTGCTTCAAATCTTGTCTCAAGCCTTATTGGGACCAGAAAAGAACACCGTAATGGCAAAAGGGACTTTTTCTCAATATAAACATAATGCGGTGATTGAAGGGGCCAAAATTCGTGAAGTTCCCTTAAAAAATGGATATCATGATTTAGATAACATGCTGGAAGCTATTGATGAAGATACAGCAATTGTATGGCTTTGTAGTCCTAATAATCCGACAGGAACATATATCAAAGAAAAGGAAATCAAATCGTTTTTAAATCGTGTTCCTAAAAATGTACTAGTTGTGTTAGATGAGGCTTACTATGAATATGTCGTTGCTGATGATTATTATGATGCATTAAGTTTATTGGCGGAGTATGAGAATTTACTCGTGACGAGAACATTTTCTAAAATTTACGGACTTGCTAGTTTTCGAGTCGGTTATGGAATAGCTTCTGAACGCATCATTCAAAAGCTCGAGCCTATTCGACAACCATTTGATACGAATGTATTAGGACAATATGCCGCAGCTATTGCTCTAAAGGATCAAGATTTTGTAACAAAATGCCGTCGTTTAAATAGAGAAGGATTAAAACAATTTTATGATTTTTGTCAGAAACATGGGCTTTCCTATTATGAGTCTCAAGCTAATTTTATTTTAATCGATTTTGCTAGGGATGGGGACGACGTTTTTCAATTCTTGTTAAAAAATGGCTTTATTGTACGCTCAGGAAAGGCACTCGGTTTTCCGACTTGTATTCGAATCACTGTTGGAACGGCGGAACAAAACAATGTAATCATACAATTATTAGAAAAATATTTAAGTGAGGCAATACAAGCGGAAAAATAGTTTAGGAGAGGAGATGTTTGCTCTTGCAGGGTAATGTATTTGTAGTTGGGATGGGGCTGATTGGAGGATCTTTAGCCCTCTCTATTAAGAGCACTCATCCTCATGCAAGAATGATCGGTTATGATTTAAATGAAAACCAACTAAGACTAGCACATACACTTGGTGTGATCGATGAAGCAGCTTCTTCCATAGAGGAAGCTGCCAAAATCGCTGATTTCATCATTTTGGCATGTCCAGTTTGTGAAACGGAAAAATTAATCGACCAACTCAGCACAATGCAGTTAAAGGACAATGTAATTGTGACTGATACAGGCAGTACGAAAATGAAAGTGATGGAAAAGGCCACATGTCTTCGCGAAAAAGGCATTACCTTTATCGGCGGTCATCCGATGGCTGGCTCTCATAAAAGTGGTGTTGTTGCAGCTAAACCATTATTATTTGAAAATGCATTTTACTTATTAACGCCATTTAAAAATGAAAATGAAGCACAAATAGAGAAAATGAAAAATTGGCTATTAGGTACAAAAGCGAAGTTTCTGCAACTTAGTCCGAAAGAACATGATCAAGTAACAGGGATCATTAGCCACTTTCCTCATATCGTAGCAGCAGCTCTTGTGCAGCAAACAGAACGATGTGAAAAAGCTTTTCCGCTTGTCACGAGACTTGCAGCTGGTGGATTTCGCGATATTACAAGAATTGCTTCATCCAATCCAAAAATGTGGACAGACATCTTATTACATAATAAAGATGTCTTGCTCACATTATTAGACGATTGGGAGGAACAGATGAGGATTGTAAGAGAACTATTAGTGAAAGAGGAAGAAAGTGCGATTCATTCTTATTTCAAAAAGGCAAAAGCATATCGCGATCAACTGCCAATGCATAAAAAAGGAGCCATTCCGGCATTTTACGATTTATATGTGGATGTGCCTGACTATCCTGGTGTTATTTCAGAAGTGACAGGTTATTTAGCTGATGAAAGGATTAGTATCACTAATATTAAAATAATGGAAACACGTGTAGATATTTTTGGTGTGCTCGTTATTTCTTTTCAAAATGAGGAAGACCGTAAAAGAGGGATGGCTTGCATACGTCGCCATACTAATTATGACATGTATTTGACTTAAGTGTTGAAAGGGTGGTTCATTTGCAGCGAAAAAAATTACTCTCTCATATTCAATCGGTACAAGGATCAGTGATCGTTCCCGGCGATAAATCAATTTCTCACCGCGCAGTTATGTTTGGAGCTGTTGCGGAAGGAAAAACAACGATTCGACACTTTTTAAAAGGGGAAGATTGTTTACATACGATCGCTTGTTTTCGAAAGCTTGGGGTCCAAATAGATGAAAACAAACAAACAGATGAAGTAATTGTTAACGGTAACGGTTGGGCTGGCTTAAAAGAACCATTGGATGTTTTAAATATAGGTAATTCAGGGACATCGATGCGCTTAATGCTCGGTTTGTTAGCTGGGAGACCGTTCCATACGGTGATGATAGGCGATGAGTCGATAGCGAAGCGACCGATGAATCGAGTAACAGAGCCTTTAGCTTTCATGGGTGCTGACATTGTAGGTCGTGATAATGGCTCGTTTACCCCGCTTTCCATTAGAGGAAAAAGTTGCATGGTATTACTTACACATTGCCTGTCGCTAGTGCCCAAGTGAAATCGGCAATATTATTAGCAGGTCTCCAAGCAGAGGGAGAAACAACAATTATCGAAAATCCGCCTACGCGTGATCACACAGAACAAATGATTAAGCAATTCGGCGGGCAAATTTCAAAACGAGGAAAAGAGATTTCACTTCCCGGTAAACAACGCTTACGTGGCACTATTGTTCATGTGCCGGGCGATATATCCTCTGCAGCTTTTTTTATTGCTGCAGCTCTTATCGTCCCTAATAGTAAATTAAAAATGCCTAACGTCGGCTTAAACCCTACGAGAACGGGAATCTTAGATGTACTAAAAGAAATGGGCGCAAATATTGAATTAACGATGGATAAAGAAGTCGAAGGTGAGCCTAGAGGGACGATCATTGTACACACTTCCTCATTAGAAGGAGTGGAAATCGGGGGGGAAATTATCCCACGTTTAATTGACAACTATCCAAATCATGCACTATTAGCAACTCGAGCGGAAAGCAAAACAGTTGTTGAAGATGCAGAAGAGTTAAAGGTAAAAGGAAACGAATCGGATTGATGCCGTCGTCAATGAATTGAAAAAGTTAGGAGCCGATATAGAACCAACTGTAGACGGTATGATTATTCATGGAAAAACCCCGTTAACAGGAGGAACAGTGAAGAGTTATTATGATCATCGCATCGGAATGATGTTAAGTATCGCAGCTCTTTGTTGTTCAGACGATGTTTATTTAGAAGGAGTAGAGGCGATACCGATATCCTATCCTTCATTTTTCCATGATTTGGAGAAAATTGCTGTCGTCCGCGACTAATAAAAAGATAATAGTCATGATTTCCTTTCTCCCCACATAGCATGTCTTAAATATAATTGTGAGGGGAGCCATGGTATATATTATTGATAAGGCAAAGATAATCTCTGATATCGGGAGTAAGACGAGATCGTTACTAGTTAAAAATAATGTCATTCGTGAAATGAAAAAGGAGTTGCCACAATTTAAATGTATCCACATGAATGCAAGCTCATTATGGATGAGCCCTGCACATGTGATGGTAGATTTACACTTTCCCGCTAGTAGCACCTGATTCAATAAAGAAAAACTACTTTACTACACACTTTCTTCAACATGGCTGTTCTACCCTTATTACAGCGTGTAAAATTAATTTTCCATTCCAATTAGATACTCAACTGAAAAAAATGCGTGAAGAATTAATGAATAGCCCTATCGATTATGTCATTGGTGTTCAAGTACCAATTGAAAAGTTGTCCGTCGCACTTATTCATCTCATCAAAAAAAACAAAATCCCTCTTATTTTTGTAAGTATAAAATCTATCAACCAAATAGTAAACATCGCTTGGGCCTGGATTAAACAAGCGTTGTTTCCAAATCAGCCACTTTTTGTTCAATTTTACATCCCACGTTTAAAGGCGACCGAACAGAGGTATTACAAATATGGAGAGATAAATTAACGAATAATAATATTCCTCACATGTCGGATGAAATAAAGGAAAAAACGCCATTAAGTATGGAAGAAATAAAAAAAATTGGACTCTATCCGAAAAGAGGAAATATTCATGTTGGTGGCGAAGTAAGTTATAACTTATATTTGCCAAGCAACAATATTGATGATCAGTGTAACATTTCATATGATAAACTTAACTTGGCCGTCATGGTGATGCGAGGTCAAATAATCAAGATAAGAAACGAAGTGAACTTTATCCCAGGATTTGGTAGGAATCTATTTATTAAAAGGCCTTCGTTATTTGTATGAAACTTTTGTTTTAGAAAGGATTTATTGAAATGAATGATGTTCAGAAATTGTTACACTTTATAAAGAAGAAAACAACTTAGAGAAGGCGCAAAAAATTTTTAGCAAACTAAAAAGAAATGGGACAGATGAAGAAAAATATTTGCTTGCTGAAAACTTGTTTCAATTAGGATTTTTAGAGCAAGCGAAAGAACTATATGAATTATTATTAAAATCTTATCCCGATGAGAATGAGCTGAAGATTTTATTAGCAGAAATACTCATCGACCTTAATCAAGAAGAGGAGGCGATATTATACTTAAATGCTATCGATAAAGAAGATGCATTTTATCCACAAGCACTTTTAGTATCAGCTAATCTTTACCAGGTATTAGGGCTCTTTGAAGTAAGTGAACAAAAGCTTATAGAAGCAAAGAAACTATTAACAGACGAGCCAGTCATCGACTTTGCTCTTGGGGAACTGTATCATTCTCAAGGCCTTTTTTTAAAAGCAGTGAAATATTACAAATCATTACTTGAATTAGGCCATGAAGAGATTAGTGGAGTTTTCTTACCAGAAAGAATGGCAGAAGCTTATAGTGCAAGCGGAGCTTTTGAGGAACCAATATCCATATTCTGAAAAAGCTCTTCAACATCATCAAGATATCGATACATTATTTGGTTTTGCTTTCACTTGCTATCAGGCTGGTTTTTATAAAAAAGCAATAGAAGACATTATTACTGATCTGAAAGCGATGGATAAAGCGAATTTCATTCCTTATACTTATACTTACAAAGCATATGGCATTGAAGGAGAGCTTGAGCGAAGTTTGGCAACTGTAAAACAAGGGTTAACAGTGAGACAGTTTTAATAAAGAACTTTTTTATATGGTGGTAAAGTAAGCACTTAAAGAGAACAAGAAGAGCTAAGCCAGAACATACATTAGTGAAGCACTTGCACTCGATCCTGGTTATTTCGCAGCTGCTTTAACGCTAGATAATTTCTTATTCATCAAGAGACACTATGTGGGAGACTAGAAGTCATTGAAAGATCGATGAGGAGGGGAAGTAGAGTCCTCAATTACGCTGGGATGCTGCTGTTTTCACATAATGCATTTGGAACAGTGTTAATACATTAAGGTCGTATCGTCTCGCATATAATGATTTTAAAGATAATGAAGAATTTTTATTAGGGTCTGGTTATTTTCTACGGGAAGAGGAGGATATAAGAGCAGCAGTAAAAGTATATTCGACAGCTGTTAAAGAAGAGATCCGACAACGAAGAGTAATGATAGTGCTAGAGCAATTCAGAACAAGATGAATGTCATTTTTAGAAAATGATAATTGCAGAGGAGGACATTCATTCGCTACCCTGTCTTTGTCAACGAGAAGAAGGAATTATCTGTTGGCTTTTGAATCATTGTCGATTGAGAGAAGAGAGTCGTTTGGATATTAAATTACTTAATCGGTCATGATCAATTAATGGGAAGTGCATTTTAACGAGAGGCACAATATTGTCCACATAGTTCTGATAATGTTACACATGTATCGGAAGTTCCCTTTCGGTTTTACAAGGAAAATGTGATGACTGCTCGATGCCGAAAAATGTTTCCATGATATTCGTTTGAATAGAGAAGAGGACGTATTGTATGTACCAGCTTGACTTTTCGTGGATCACATCTATCTCCACATTATGTTGGTACGAAGAAA
>CAVVKR010000006.1:0-67462 GCA_963748745.1 uncultured Bacillaceae bacterium
TCTTCTTCTTCTTGCTCGAACGAGAGTTACGTATTGCTGTAATTCAGGGGATATGTATGATTTCGCCAAACATGTAACCACCTTTCTATTAGTTTTGACCTATCATTTCCAACACTTCTAATTTGTTGGCTATTTCTTTAATAAAATGAGGAATTTCCTCTATATGTTGTGCAATAGCTTTAGCTTTTCCTGGCTTTGAAGAAATATGATATTTTTCAGAAAGTTCTGTTCCATTGAAAATAATTATCAATCACTTCTCCAAATAGGATTCAAAGTCTTTACCAAAGTATGCATAATCGCCAACATTTATACAATTTTCAGTCTTCTGTATCCCATTCTTCTTCGTAAAAATTATGTTAAACACATCCCGAGTTCCTTTAGCATTCCTGTCACAATCAAATATGGCATAACAATTATAACCGTATGCTTTAAATAACCTCCAGTACAAGGGGATTGCATCCTTACCGCGACAATTAACAATTTCGGTTCCATGTTCAGCTAAAGAATACCCACTACGTTTTAAATACACTGGCAGAGCAAAATATTCAGTAGCTCCCTCCACTAATATGATTGTTTCTGCAAACATTCCTTTTAACTGGTCTAAAAATAGTTTTGTTGAGTAAAAATCAATTATATTTTCTGGTGACACACAATTCTCTGGAACACCTGACCCTATACAAAAATCGCAAAGTTGTTGAGCGGATAGTTGTATTGCTTTAGTAACTCCACCTTCTTTATGTACTCTGACAAGTCCATCTAAGTATTCTGCATCTATGAATTCTGCGGAATGTGTTGAAATGATTACTTGAATGCCACATGAACACATATCGACAACATATTCCTTTAACCATCTTTGAGCTAAGGGATGTAGATGGGCTTCTGGTTCTTCAATAATCAACACAAAGTTTTCACCAGTGAATACTTCCATATATGCTTTAACAAAAGCCATTAATAAGACTTGCTGTTCACCAGTGCCGAATTCTTCAAATCCACGAATATTATCTCCCTCTTTTGCATAGATCCGAAGTGACTTTGCATAATTGTTTGGATCATAGGCTGAAAAATCCACAGCCAATGAATGAACAAATCCTTTTACCGCCCCCTTTAGAGCTTCAGAAAATCGATTAAAAAAACCAGAGAATTCATCTGTCTGTTCAAAGGATGCTGTAATTTGATTAAAGGCTTGTGATAATTCATCTTTATGCTCTGTACTTAAGGCTTCATGTATCTTCTTGGAAAACTTACTCAACAAAGAGTAGCTACTACTATAATTAAAAGCACTCTGGATATTTCTTTCAGCATCAATCAAATAGGATTGACAGGCTGAACGTTGTTCGTTTGAGGGATAAATTCTATTTCCTCTGCCATCGTGTAATAAGATTATTATTATCTTCACCATTATATCCATAACTAACAGCTAAACGTCATATCGATTTCCATATTATCATAAAATAAAGGCTTAGTAAATTTAGCGCTAATATGTGTGGTAGGAAACTCATTTTATTACGTTGATAAAAGTCACTATCTAACATTTCAATATAAGTAGGATATCTTTCTCCTAGTAATTCTATTTACAGCGGACAATATATTAGATTTACCTGCATTATTTGGTCCGAATAGAACTAAAGGTTTATTTGTAGGTAGTGAAATAGTAACATTTTCGATTGAACGATAATGTTGAATAGAAATTGAATTTAACTTCATAAATATTCTGGCTCCTATAATTAATGATTATCTCTCAAAACTTCCTTAATAATCTGAGCCATCTGTTTGTTGTTTAATTGATCATGGAAATAAACAGTATATCCATCTTCGATAGGACATCAAAGAATACTCGAGCACATTCAATTTTTGCATTTTCTGTACCACGTAAATTTGCTTTATTTTCAACATCTTTCGTTTCAACCACAATATTAAGCTCTTTCTCACCGGAAGCCCTTCGAACAATATACATAAAGTCAGGACTATACATACCACCTGTAACAGTTGGTATGGCAATACTACTTCGTGGTATCTTTGCCATATACAATGACTTCTTCAATATCCGACATAATATTCTTTTGTTCCAGTGGGGAATCATATGCAAAGGTATCATATAAATACTTTTCACTTGGTGTTCCCGGTGCTAATCTTCGTACCAATACGTACCTTGTGCAAATATTTCTCGTGGAACCCATCTGCATAAGAAAGCGCTGTTGCACCAACAGGCGTATTCACTTTTTGCATAATGGAATCGACCTTGTAAATTATTGTTCTCCATTCATGAAATTGTTGAATAATAACGCTGACAGAATTTTCATTAATACGTTCTGAATTTACAGTTCACCATTCTTCTCTAACATACTCACATAATGCCTCATGCAATACCTTCAATTGGAATGTTTGTAGCATTCGAATGATCCTATTAAGAAATTCATTATAAGGAATAGTTCTTGGAAACTATATATTGGGCGCCTGTTTATCTGAAACAATCATCATCTGTGAGCCATCGCTCTTAAACTTACTATCTCGTGGAGCTAGTCATGACAACGTCTGTAAAAACACCCGGTTTTTCCAGCAAAGATAAAACAACTTTAGCCATATCAGCATCCAGATCTCATCATAGAAAAGTAGGTATCGTTGATTGATTGCTTCCCATAATTCGCGTATTTCACTGTAAACAGCTTTACGAATTTTTACAGGTTTTGCTTTTTCTATATTTCTGTCTTTTACCTTACCTGAAGACAATCCTGTAGCAAAGTCCGGGTATTCTGCAAAAAAAGCGTCCCTTGTATCGGGTTTTAATATTTAATTGCCGTCTATGTAATGTTTATCATATAGTGCATCAAAAAGCTCATCAGAAGTCATGCCAAGTTTCTTTGCTACTGCCTCTAGTTGTTCCTCTGTAATCAAAGAAGCTTGAGGAATTTCACCATTTATTTGATCAACAAACGTTTAGCAAAGTCGGCTTCTGTAAAGTCAACAATGTAGTTTAACTGAAACTCTTCATTGGAGATTCTATTACCATTCTCATCTACAGGTAGTCTGTAAACCTCGTCCAACCTCTTGCAGTTTACTGTTTTCACTTCCACTAGAACGAAGTTTAGCTATCGTAAATACATTAGGGTTATCCCAGCCCTCTTTAAGTGTCCATTTTGAAAATAGAAAACGTAAAGTGTTAGTGCCGTCTTTATTCTTAAAAGATAAGAAGCTGTTTTTTTCCATGAAAGGATGGTTTCTACTTCTTTTGCGATATCTTCATCCGAATCGCTATTGTCCTGTGAAAAATAGCCTGCATGGCAAGCAGAAATATCTGCTAAGACTTGCTTCCAGATATGCCCGATATTCTGTATCATGCTCACTGAGGGTAGATAGCACCGATTCTATCCGTTCCTTAAGTAATTTCTCAAAAGCTTGTAATAGATAAGGGGTTTTACCTTCCTCGTTTGGTCGGTATGATGATATATCATCGATAAAGAATAATGCCAATGTCTTGATCTTGAAATTGCGACCAGCAGAAGTTTGTTCTTTCAGTTTCAAAATGACGTTCCAAGAGCCAAGACGCATCATCTGCTCTTGATAAGAGGTCATATAGATATCCACATCCAATTCCTCACCAGTTTGACTTTTGAATACCATTAGAAATACTCAAACTTTGATTTACCAATAGCTTGAATAGTAATTCCCTTCGAAAGCTTCATTGATAATGGATAGTGAATCTCCAGTTTTAAGGGTAAATGTTTTAGTTGCTTCATCACGCTTTTTATACTGAAAGGTAACAGAATCCTTACTTGTGATGGAAGTGATTTTTACCTTTTCTTCACGCTTAGATACTGGTTCAAAATGCTCCTTCGCTACTCCTTTTATTAAATTCTGATTAAAAGATTCACAGGCATTTAAATCATAGAGCAGGTTTTGATAGTCTTTTATCGTTATTTTGTTCTTTCCACGTCCACTTGTGGTTTCAGGGAAGGTAGCACCAAAACGTATAATACACTGTGGTTTTATTTCATCAGCGATCACCTTGAAAGCCTTCTGGTCACGAGAAAATCTATGTGGCTCATCAATAATAACAATAGGGTGTGTTGCACGAATAGCATCAAGTGGTCTATAAAAACCTTCTACACCATAATCATAATCATCACGACTAAGCAGACCATTTTTACGAACAACGAGTAGTTGCATATTAACTAACAGTACATAAATTTTCTTCGTGTTTTGGCAAGAACCTTTTACAAAGTCGCTTACAACACTCGGAAAATATGTACGTCCCTTTTTCTTGCTTTTTGGCGCTTCTAGTACACCAACCTCAATTTCCGTTCCATATCCACAAACATCGGAAAAATGTCGCCTTACATATTCATCACGCAAAAATGTGCAGTACCCGCTTTAATCGCAATGAAGGTACAGCGATAATAAATTTATTAATTCCATATCTGTTTATGAAGCTCATACATATATGTGTATAAACATACGTCTTACCTGTTCCTGTTTCCATCTTAATATCTAAATTCAAATGGTCATCAGGTGGTGTAAGCCTCGATATTCTGCAGGTAAATTTGTTTGAATATCTGTGATATTAGCAGTTATCTTAGCATCAGAAAGATCAATTGTTGGGTTTTCAAAATATTGTCTAGGAGGCTCAATATGAACCCATTAAAAACAGCACTTATAGCATCAACTGCTTTTTGTTGGTGTGGCAAATCTCGTTGTAGGATTAGTTCCAATGATATACCCTCCATTTAATAACGTACATCGAAATTGATACGTAAATTTTTCTCTGTATCTTTAATCGTTTTAAATTAATTTTCAAAGCTTCCATTTCCGTCCATGTAAAACTATAACCGAATAACACAATGTTTTCCGGATTAAAGTTTCCATCTGTTTCATATTTCACAACAATGGCTTCAATGGCCTTATTTGACAATTCCGGATGAATAAATATAGATGTTTTCCTTTATAATAGCCTTCATACCCTGCAAAACGTAATTTTTTCAGCTTCAGCAGTTAGATCCATAACCATCATTTTTAACCATGTTGTGATAACTGTTAGGATCTCCAAAATCATCTAAGTAATGTATTTTCCGCATAATCAGTTTCATTTTCATTCGGGTCAAACTTCTCTAAATTGTTTATAGTGTCAGTATGCTGGTTCATTAAGAGTAAAGTGTTTAAAGCCAAGATCTATTGTTGTATCAGGATTATTCCTCCTTTATAGACTTTAGCCTGCTTTAATAATGCGTTCTACCGATTTGATCGATAGTTTAATAACCTGCTTTTTCAGGCAAACTAGTTTTTTAACTTTTTCCGGTAATTGAATCATAATATATTTACGATTTCCATTATCTTCTGCTATTTAATTGCATCACAGCATGAGCTGTAGTTCCTAGAACCAGAGAAAAAATCAAGATTATATCATTCATTATTAACTGTAGTAAATCGGAAAACATGTAATGAAATCCAGGTTTAGGAATGGCGAAAATTTAACCTTAAAGAATTCTTCCACTTCACCAGTTCCACTGTACTATCTTAGAATCTTTGTGTCAGTTAAAATATTACCAATTACATATATACTTCAGTGGCTTTTTTCGCTATTATGTGATCTTTATTTAAAATGTTTGGTCATCCATATTACTTTTAACGATTTAATCTAATCTTTCTTCTTTTATCTTGTTCCCACCTTATTTGAGAGCGTAACCAATTATTTTTCCAATGCTTCGGTCGGATTATATGTCAACTTCCGCATCAGGCCATTTCTGATAATACTGCATTCTTAAATATTCCATCCTTACAAGGTTCATCCCATATAAATATATTGGCTTTATAAATATTTTAATTAATTTTCTTTATGAATATTCTTCATTATTTTTATTAGAGAATGGTATGTAATATCTCCTTTGTTTTTCATTGTAAACTTCATTATTATATGTCTCGTAACATCATTACGTTCAACATGGGTCATACATTATTCTTTACCTACAAAAAATTGTATTCATCATTTTCCCAATATGCCCGTAGTCACGGCATTTTCAGAATTAATTATAAAGTTCCAATAAATTTTCTTCACCAAAAACATCGTCACACAATAGTTTTAAATTTGCTTGTTCATTATCATCAATAGAAATAAAAATAACTCCATCATCAGACAGTAAATCTCTTGCAAGTTGCAATCGTGGATACATAAACATTAACCATGCGAATGTGAAGCTGATCCCCGTTTAGTTAAATCTAAAATTCTTTGTGCTTGCTCTTCACCTATACTTAATTTTTCGGTTAATTCTTCAACTGTAAAATTAAAGCTGTCATTATAAACAAACCCATCTGATCCCAGTATTGTATGGTGGGTCTATATATATCACTTCACCTTATTCCAATAAGATTTTAAAAAGTGCTTTAATCCGTCTAAGTTATCTCCCGTAATATAGATATTTTCACTATCTTTATTTTCTTCTTTTTGATTATGTTCCTCATTTGGCACAATAACTGTTTCGGTTTCTAATGTCACAAGTAATCTTGCATAATTTTTACCTAGAAATTTTAATTCATAACCTTCATTCACAACATTAATATCTTCACTTAAATATTCTTTGAATCTTTCAATGTCAAACGACCCATCTTCTTTAAAACAAGCTGGAAAATGTTCTTTTAATACTGTTATTTCTTTTTTATTTGCCGTTGCACTTTCATTATTTTTCCCATGTATCTTTAATCATTTGTTTGATAACCATCCTTTCTGTTTATCTGGTATAAATTCTAAAATATCATCCACATTTACAATTTAAAACATTACATATTTTTCCAACGCTTTCTAATGAAATATATTGCTCTCGTTTCATTCGAGTCATTATATTTCCTGAAAAACCAGCCATTTTTTGTAATTCACTATTTGAAATGTCTCTATCCACTAGTAGATGAAATAGTTTTTTATAGGAAACAGCCATTTAATATTCCTCCCTTAAAGAAAAATGACAAATCTATTTTATCATTTAATCGTGATATATTCACTTGTTTTATAAAAAACTAATTTATATTTTTGTTCGCTTATGAGGAAAGAACTTACTTTCTTATTTTGTAATGTTTTAAGAAACAAATTATATCTTTTTTTTAAAAAAGGGTTCGAATCGGTCGAATTCTTCGCATATAGGTGAGGGACATATTTACAACTGTGAAATTTGTCGAAAGGTTCATAAGTGAAAAGACAGATTAGACAAACGACACAGATGGATCATTTCCCTCATCGTTCCTTGACAATTGAATAGCTATAAAAATTTACAGGCAAAGGAGGTGTGTATTTTCTGTGAGTGACATTGAAAATATTCCAGCGGAAATGAAAGAGCACGATATATTTTGCTGCTGGAAAGAAGAAATGCGAAATGGAAAGAAAACGAAAGTACCGTATAACGTAAAAACAGGAAGTCGTGCAAGTTCAAATGATTTAAGCACTTTCTCTTCATATGGTGAAGCGGTAAAAGTCATGCATAACTATACTGGCATAGGCTTTATTGTCAGCCATGACATTTGTGCCATTGATTTAGATGACTGTGTCAATGAAGCGGGAGAATTAAACGAAATCGCACAAAATGTGATTGCTTATTTCCCAAACTCTTATATCGAGAAAAGTCCATCTGGAAGCGGACTTCATATTTACTTTAAAGCTTCTAATTTTAATTACGATACAGACATTTACTATATCAACAATCGAAAACTTGATATTGAAGTCTATATTGCTGGAGTGACAAAACGCTTTCTCACGCTAACAGGTGATGTGTTTCAAGATGGGAAATTTAGAAGATATGACAGATACATTACTACAGTTTTTAGAAACTTTTATGAAGCGTCCGTCTACTGTAAGACAGAATGATTTAGATGAAGCGGTATCGTATTTATCCGATGAATCAGTTATTGAAAAAGCGAGTAAGTCAGTAAATCGTGAGAAATTTAAAAAGTTGTGGAATGGTGATATTCCAAGTTATGAATCACGAAGTGAAGCGGATTTAGCACTTGCTAGTATTTTAGCCTTCTGGTGTGGACGGGATATTGAACAGATGGACAGGCTATTTCGCAAAAGCGGGTTAATGCGGGATAAATGGGATCGTAAACAAAGCGGTACAACCTATGGTCAAATCACTTTAGAAACAGCAAGAAGAAATGTGTTCACGACCTATAAACCTTATGGCATTAGTTCGGCAAATGATGATTTTTCAGATGATGAACTTGAACGACTAAAGAACATGCAACCATTCAAAAACAATCATTACGCTTGTACGGATATTGGGAATAGTAATTTATTTGCTGATTATTATAAGTCGGTTGCCCGCTATATTCCTGAGCGGAAGAAATGGTTCGTCTACAACGGACAAGCTTGGGAAAGTGATACAGGAAATCTGAAAGTTATGCAGCTCTGTAAACAGCTTGCCAATCAACTCATGTATTATGCACTTTCGATTGAAGATGAAAACATTCGTAAAACATATATCGATTTTGCGAAGAAATGGCAAGTTAGAAGAAATAGAGAAATCATTCTTCGTGACGCACAAGATGTTCATCCCATATCGATGAGTGCCTTTGATACGAATAAATATTTACTCAACTGTAAAAATGGCACCTTAAATTTACGGACGAACACTTTTCACCCGCACTGTTCGGAAGATTTTATTACAAAAGTCGCGGGTGTGCATTATGATCCACTCGCAAGATGTGAACGGTGGGAACAATTCGTTCATGAAGTGATGAGTGGTGATGTAGAAAAAGCAACATTTTTTCAGAAGTGTCTCGGCTATGCCCTAACAGGTGATACCCGCTATGAAACGATGTTTATCTTATTTGGTGCAACGACTCGTAACGGAAAAGGAACATCGATGGAAACTTTCCTGAAGATATGTGGTGATTACGGAAAAACAAGTCGTCCTGAAACGATTGGCATGAAAATCAACAGTAGCAGTTCCGCACCATCTGAAGATGTCGCAAGACTAGCTGGTTCACGTTTTGTAAATATAAGTGAGCCAGATAAGAAGTTAACCTTAAGTGCAGCACTGCTTAAAACGCTAACTGGTAATGACACGATTAATGCAAGATTCTTGCATGAGAATAGTTTTGAATTTAAACCACAGTTCAAGCTATTCATTAACACAAATCACTTACCGCACGTGACGGATTTAACCTTACTCACCAGTGGACGTGTGAAAATCATTCCTTTTGAACGCCACTTTGAAGCATGGGAACAAGATAAGCATTTAAAATCAACCTTCTCTAAAGCGGAGAATTTAAGTGGTATTTTGAACTGGGCGATTGAAGGTTATCAGAAATTACAAGAAACAGGCTTTGATGTACCAACTTCGGTACAAGATGCAACTTTAGCCTATCATCGTGAAAACGATAAAATCGGCTTGTTTATTGAAGAACAGCTAACAGAAGATATTAATGGTGAAGAACGAACTGCTGCACTTTATGAAGCCTATCAAAGTTGGTGTTATGCCAACGGATATTATGTTGAGAACGCTCGTAACTTTAATAGTGCTTTATCAAATGCTGGACAAGTAGTACGAAAAAGACCACGTGCAGGTGGTGAGAAAACCACATTGTTTTTAGGCTATACCTTAAAAGAAGGACAAGAATTTTTAAGGTGAATTTCTGGGCAGCTTGTGGCAAGTATTATCGTTAGTTTCCTATATAGATAGTCTTATAGAGAATTAGCTTAAAGCCTGCCACATACCGAAATCAATTGAAAGAGTGGGCAGGATGTGGCAAGCATTATGTTAGTTTCTTATATAGAAGTTCCTATAGAGAATTAACTTAAACCCTTGCCACATATCGCCCCAATATTATAAAACCTGTGTTTATTTGAGAAAGGAGTTTTGCCATGCTTGGAACGTACGCACTTTACAAGAACGAACATGACTTCTATACAGCCCGCCCTTTCAGCGGGAACAGTTTACGAGTATTAGAAGAAACAAACTGTGATTACTATATGACGATTGATACGAATGGTATCGCAGTGCATACACGAAAAGACAATCAGACATTAAAAGAATTGCTCATACACTGTCCGAAGTGCCGAGCATTTCTTATTAGAAAGCACTCTGCCTTTAACAACGCAAGAACACAAGTGTTTCAATGTATCATCTGTCACTTAAAACCGTAAAGGGTAACCACCTTTTGTGGACACCCTTTCTAAAAGTAGTTTTGTGTGACCCCTAGGGGGATAAGAATCTCTAGCATCTTTTACTTGGACAACGGGCGGGGAACGTCACGCAAAAAGTCGCGATTTCAAAGAAGGTATATAGGCTGTCGGTCAATACGACAGCCTTCCATAAAGGGATATTCATCTGCGTATATCCCTATTAATTAAAATCATTAGGAGGAAAATAATTATGTTTACATTAGAAAATGAAATATACACAAATTTTTGGAATGCAATGAAAGGAAAAGAATACGACCGAAGTGTTTTAGCATCTATCACTGACAATGGTAGTTCAGCTTTACCAACACAATCATTAAAGCAAGTCAATGAAACAATTAAAGAAGAAAATATCTTCCGTAAATTAGGAACAGTTATTCAAACAGAAGGTCCAGACGGTGTAATTCATGCAGTCACTTCAACAGGTGAAGCAGAAATTGTCGCAGAAGGCGAAAGTATTTCAGAAAGCAAAGACACGATTACAAGCCTTTAAAATCAATACTTTTAAAATCGCTAGTATGTCGAGATTGAAAAAGTCCTTTATTTTAGATACGCAATTTGATTTAGAAAAGTATTTATGTACGGATTTTGCCAAACGATTCGGACGTAAGGAAGAAGATAAATTCTTAAATGGGAATGGGCAGACAGAACCGCAAGGTCTGTCTGCAGAAGGATGCTACTGTGACAACTAGTGAACCTGGAGCAATTAGTTATGATGATCTAGTCGATTTATATTTTAGTGTAGATGTACACTATCGTAAAAACTCTGTGTTTATGATGAGTGATGAAACAGCTATGCACTTACGCAAGTTAAAAGATGAAAATGGATTTCCTATTTTCAATGACAAATCAACAGACAATCTTCGGTAAACCTGTTCACATTTCAGCATATATGCCAGCGGTAGAGTCAGGAAAGAAAGCTATTTTGTTTGGTGACTTAGCCTACTTTTGGGTCATTGAGCGTCAACCAATCGCTATAAAAATGTTAACAGAATTATATAGTCGAACAAATGAAATTGGCTATCTGGCACATGAACGAGTAGATGGACAGTTGATTCATCCAGATGCTATTCAAATCTTACAAATAAAATAAGTTAAATTGCTGACCCCATTTTTGGGGTCAGTGAATTATTCCATTAATATTTGGCTAAGTCCAATAATGGGCTCAGGAAGGAGCAATTTTATGTCAGAGAATACTTCGATGAGATTCATAGAAAGGCAGATTGATAAAATCACCTATTTAATAGAAGTAAAAGAAAGCAAAACAGCACAAGAAACGGTTTATCAAAAGCTAAAAAGACGAATAGAAAATGATGCGAAACAAGCGTCACATCAAGCTTTACATTGTGTTAATCATAGCGAGAATAAGTCGACTTCTTCAAGTTAGTACGGTAATATACACAGTACGAAACCGCTTGAAGACTGTCGGAAAGGAAGGTAAATATGTTTAGACAGTCCATGATGGAACAACCAATTAATCATTATTCAGCGATTCGTACTGATTCAGAAAAGGTAACAGCACTTTATTGTAGATTATCAAGAGATGATGAACTTGCAGGTGATTCAAATAGTATTGTGAATCAAAAGGCTATCTTGCAGAAATATGCGGAAGATCATGGTTTTTATCCGACACAGTTTTATGTCGATGATGGTTTTAGTGGAACAACCTTTGACCGCCCAGACTTCAATCGAATGATTGCTGATGTGCAAGCAGGTATAGTTGATACCGTTATTATTAAAGATATGTCACGCTTCGGAAGAGATTATTTGAAAGTTGGCTATTATACAGAAGTTGTCTTTCCCTGAAGCTGATGTTAGATTTATTGCCATTAATAACGGCATCGACAGTGCCAATCAGCAAGACAGTGACTTCACACCGTTTTTAAATATCATTAATGAATGGTATGCAAAAGATACGAGTAAGAAAATTAGAGCAAGCTTCAAATCAAAAGGACAATCAGGAAAGCCACTATCAACAACAGTGCCTTATGGGTATATGAAAAGTCCAGAAGATAATACAAAATGGATTGTCGATGAAGAAGCGGCAGAAGTTGTTCGTTTAATTTTCAAACTATGTATTTCTGGACTTGGTCCAACGCAAATTGCAAGGGAACTAAAGAAAAGAGAAATTATCGTACCAAGTGTTCACATGAGGAAGAAAGGTATTAATATTGCAGCACGTACACCAAGCAATCCTTTTGCATGGCAAGGACGATCAGTTGCAAACATTTTAGAAAGACAGGAATATCTAGGACATACGATAAACTTTAAAACCCGTAAACAATCCTATAAAACGAATAAAAAGATATGGAATGACCCTAGAAGATTGGGCAGTGTTTAAAAATACCCATGAAGCAATCATCGATGAAGAATCATGGAAAGTCGTGCAAAAGATTCGGGAAGGAAAACGGAGACCAGCAAAACTCGGACCGATGAGCGTATTATCTGGCATGATGTTTTGTGCAGATTGCGGAGCAAAACTATATCAAGTACGAGGGAAACGAATACCAAAACATCTTGAATACTTTGTTTGTGCAACCTACCGAAAAGAAAAGGGAATGTGTACTTCACATCGCATTCGGAATCAAGTCGTAGAAGAACTTCTACTTGAAGATTTAAAACGAATTACAGCTTTTGCGAAAAATCATGAAGAAGAATTTACACAAGTCGTACTCAATCAATTTGAACAAGATTTATCACAAAAACAACGGAAAGATGAACGAACATTTGAAGAAGTCAAAGCAAGAATGAAGTCACTCGATACGATTATTGAAAAACTTGTATGAAGACAATGTATTCGGTAAAATTTCCGATG
Organism: uncultured Bacillaceae bacterium; assembly: GCA_963748745.1. GTDB lineage: Bacteria > Bacillota > Bacilli > Bacillales > Bacillaceae_C > CAVVKR01. Next base: position 12,972 of record CAVVKR010000006.1, read on the forward strand.
ACCGCTTCCGTAAAATGTCTGCAGGTTATGAGGCAGAGCAATCTGAATTAAAAGCTAAAATGCATCAATTACAGGCAGAGTTAAATAAAGCGAGAGAAAACATCATCAACACAAAACATTTTCTACAATTAGTGAAAAAGCATACAGAAATCAGTACAATCAGTCCTGAATTAATCAGAGAGTTTGTCGATAAAATTATTGTTTATCAAGCTGAAAAAGTAAACGGTAAACAAGAACAACGCATTAAAATCTACTACAACTGTATCGGAGCAATTGAAATAGAACCAAGTGTAAAGATGCAGACCTAGTTGATTGGAACGTAAGGTGGCGACTCCTGCGGGAAAAGCATGAGTCTTGAGACCCCGCAGGAAGTGAACTTCTTCCGAGGAGGCTGAAGCCATGCCCGCGGAAAGCGTCCACCTGAAGTGGAAATCAACGGTGTTAGAAGGCAAGACAAAAGGCATAGCCGCGAATCTTACGACTATGCCAATTTTTAAAAATCTATTCATCACTACCAGCACCACACTAAATGGCGATTTTTTAATTGGAAAGATCAGCTTCTTCTTCTGAATCTTTCATTGTGAAATCTTGGTTATCATGATCCTTAAGAGAGGAAACTTCTAGATGATTTTTTAACATTGTCTTTGTGTTTTCTAATCCTTCCTCATCAAGCTGCCAATAATATATACCATTTATTCTTGTATCTTGCCCATCTAATGTTACCGGTTCGACATTTAATTTTCCTGAAAGACCATAATCAATTAAAGAAGCCATTTCATCGAATGTCATATTTGTTTTCATATTCGAACCAATTGCTTCAATTACTTTCCCATATTTACCAACTGATTTAACGTTTGTTGCTTTATCTAAAATAGCTTCCATTATTAATTGTTGACGTTTACCACGTTCTACGTCGTTATCCATTTTACGTGTTCGTGCTAAAGCAAGTGCTTCTTCTCCATTTAATGTTTGTATGCCTGGCTCAAGTTTAATAGCATTTGCTTTATCCTTGGAATCTTGTTCTGAAAATTCGAAAGGAACATTTACTGTAATTCCATTTAAGGCATCAATTACTTCCATAAAAGCATAAAAATTCATTCTGACGAAATAATCGACGGGAATATCCAGCAAATCTTCGACTGTTTCAATGGTTGCTTTTGGTCCACCATGATAATGAGCGTGATTGATTTTTGAATAACGTTTAGCATCTTCAATATATACGTATGAATCACGAGGAATGCTTAGCAACTTAACTGATTTATCTTTCTCATTTAATGTCGCGAGCATCAATGCATCAGATCGTGATTTCTCTCCATAATTCCGTTCTTCATTATCATCGACTCCGATAAATAAAATAGACACATTATCTTTTAATGGATTAACATAACTATCACGCTTATTTGATTTTCCTTCTCTTCCTTCGATCTCCTGGTAAGAATCACTAATAACCGTGTTTGCCTTTTTATACAGATAAGTTCCATAACCGACAGCTGAAAAAGTGATCAATATTAAAGGAAAAACGAGGAACCAGAAAATGCGTCGTTTTCTTCTTTTCCTTTTTTGTTCTTCTAATATTTTAAATCTATACATTCGTTTACTCCTTTTTTTAACAGTTTCATGAAGGACGAAATGGCACATCATTATCTAATCGACAAGATTCGATTTTCGCCATATATGTTGACAAATTATTTTTGTAAAATTAATACTCTTACATTTTACTATCTTTTTCAACAACCGTAAACTTAAAATTGTGTTACATACTTCATGAAATGTTAAACAAAAATCCAACTTATGGTAAAAATTAGATCGAAAAAATAAGCTCCTATGATATTTTACGATGAATTGCTTTTATATATGTGCATATCATTTATGTTGGAAACACTTTCTTATTATATGTCCCGCTCAAAGATACAGTTGTTTGCCTTCTTTTATGATTGCTTGTCCATTCGTCATTTCTGTGATCCAGTCGCTAAAAGCCTTTACATTTTCCTCTTCAACATATGTTTCAATTTCCACATCCTCAAGGTAATGGATATCTTTAATCAAATAATGAGATGATCGCATTTCGTTTTCTACCTTACCTAACCACGTATAGTCAATTTTTGTGTGCATGACCATTACTAACCTTCTCTCAACTACACCTGCTGCATTGATGCCTTCTGTTGTACTTCTTCCATAGGCACGAATTAATCCACCACTCCAAGTTTAATACCTCCAAAATAACGAGTGACCACGACAACCGTATCTTTCAAATTGCGCTTTTTTATCACTTCTAATATTGGAATACCTGCTGTTCCACTTGGCTCCCCATCATCATTCGCTTTTTCGAATGTGGTTGTTTTCCCCAATCATGTATGCCGAACAATTATGGGTTGCATCCCAGTTTTTCTTTTTTATTTCTTGAATAAACTGTTGCGCTTCGTCTTCGGTAACAGCTCTATTGACATAGGCAATAAACCTCGACTTTTGAATAACGATTTCATGCTCACAATAGCCTTTCACAGTATAGTATTTTTTTAGCAATAGTAGTGGTCACTTCTCCCTTTCCAATAACTCATTGGATTAACAATTTTTTGCAGGCGGAAAGAAAGATGTATTCCTGCATGAACACGAATTATATAAATAAATCAAAAGAGAACACAGGAAAATAGTGATTTAATGGACAATACTCCGTTGTGATACTCCAAGCATAGAGCCTGCCTTTGTTCAGTCGGATGCTAAAAGTTTTTGTTTCAACTTAGTACGAGTAGTGTTAATTTGGCAACGACGGGAATAGTGCTATCTCCCTCTATGTCATCCTATGCCTCTAATTAGTATTGGTTCGTCCTAAAAAAAAAGCTGCGGAAACGCACTCATTATAGATCACTTATCTACATGTACGTATTTACAGTAATTGTTTTATTTTATAAACCATATAACTAATAGTAGCATATTACTGATGGTACCGAAAAAAGTGATTGTTTATCGGATGATTCATTCAATCACATCATCATTATATAATTATTCTTTACATAGAGAAAAAACACAGTCATGGTCACTTTATCTTATTCAGTTTTTTATATAAAAGAAAAGCTGGGAAAAGTGTTAGAAATATATATAAAGCAGAGTAATAAAGTACGGAAAGTAGAAATAAAAATTTATGCAAGCAACATAAGTTTTTAGTGAAGAAACAGTGATTGGTTCGGTCTTGGAGGTGACATAATGGCTGTGAAAAAAATGCCTGCAACAAACGATTGAGCATATTTGTGAACAAATGGCCGAAACAATAAATGAAAAAAATAATGAGCTTTTCTACAATATTTGTGAACAATATCATCAAGAATATGAGGACCTCGTGAAAGAGTTAAAAGAAACGACAAGTTTGATTCAGCAAACAGTAAATAATGAGAATAAATGTACTAATGATTTAAAATTAGCAAAGCATCGATTATACAATTATTTTCCAGCAGCACATTCTAATAGGAGCCAAGCAAACGACTTCCTAACACAGCAAGTGAATAAACAACTGTTTCAAAAAAAAGATAAAATAGAGAGACGATTACACTTTTTGCTTAAAAAGATAGAGAAAACAGAAGGAGTTTATGACGCGACTGACAGTTATGTCTTATTACCTGACAAAGAGAAGAAGGAAGGTTAGATTAATTGCATGATCATGTGAGAGAAGCGGATGGTATTGAATTACAAATAATTCAAGCACAAGAAGAAGAAGAGAAAAAGATTATCCCGTGAATTACATGATGGTCCAGCGCAACTCGTTGCTAATCTCCTTATCACTCTGATTTAGTCGAAGAAGGTATACAAAAAATATGGTGAGAAAGAAGCGAAATGCGAATTAAATAAGCTGAAAAAAATGATTCAATCTTCTTTAAAAGATATTCGACGGATGATCTATGATTTAAGGCCGTTTGAAATTGACGAGCTAGTCATTGTGTCATCATTAGAGGACTATGTCGAAACGCTAAGGGATTATTATCAAAAAACGCAGATAGGATTTTCGTTCTTTGGCGAAGCTTCCATTTACCAAGTAAATATGAAGTAGCAGTATTTCGACTTGTCCAAGAAGTGGTGAGAAATTCATTAAAACATGCAGAAGCTAAAAATATTAATATTATTCTTCATATAAAGGATGATAGATTGTTCGTGACTATTACAGATGATGGAAAAGGCTTTGATCCACAAAAGGAGAAACAGAAAGACTCCTTTGGCATCATTAGTATAAAGGAACGGGTAGAACTTTTAAATGGGGAGGTAACATTTGCACGGGTTAAGCGGGAAAGGCAACGGTTGTGACGATTTTCATCCCGATTAAAAGTTCGAAAAAAACAAATAAATGGAGCCAATGAACTAGTTAGCAGATTGCTAGTCAGGCTTACCTATCGAATAAATATAAGTCATTGTTGATAATTGGTAACAAACGAGTGAAGAGCAAAATATTTACCATTCAGATAGAATGATATGTCCGGTTCAAGTAAATAAAAGGGGGCTGTCTATAAGTGAAATCTAGGAAAAATAGAGATTTGTTAAATAGGGGGAGAATAAGATGACTTCTAGAATCATTGTTATCGATGATCATCAGTTATTTCGTGAGGGGGTAAAGCGAATTTTAGAGTTTGAGGAGTCATTTGAGGTTATTGCTGAAGGTGATGACGGCAAGGAAGCGTTTAAATTGATAAAGGATCATCGACCTGATGCCGTCCTCATGGATATTAATATGCCAAATATGAACGGTATTGAAGCAACAAAAAATTTGATCAGTCATTACCCTGAAACAAAGGTGATTATTTTATCTATTCATGATGACCAAGCGTTTGTCACTCAAGCACTAAAAACAGGTGCAACTGGTTACCTTTTGAAAGAAATGGATTCGGATGAATTGATAGAAGCGATAAGCGTTGTTTTAAATGGTGGTTCCTATATTCATCCAAAAGTTACACATAAACTAGTAGCAGATTATCGCCGTTTAGCTAATGAACAAAATATAGGAAACGGATATGAGCAATCGAAATATACGCCGTCCGATACATCTCCTAACACGTCGTGAATGTGAAGTGCTTCAACTACTGGCAGATGGAAAAAGCAACCGTAGCATTGGTGAGAAATTATATATTAGTGAAAAAACAGTGAAGAACCATGTATAGTAGCATTTTACAAAAAACAGGAGCAGATGATCGAACACAGGCAGTTGTAACCGCCATTAAAAATGGTTGGGTTGAAATAAAATAATATTGATAAGCGCTAATAAATCACCAGTAGAGAAATAACACTTTCTTAGCGGTGATTTTATTTACTTTCATATGTTAAGATGGTATTTCTCCCTCACTTATAGATAACTTGTGTAAAGATTGAACATTGCTCATCCATTTATTAATATAGTAGTACACATTTGAAAAAAGCGTTGAAAAGGATGGAGTGGATAAATAGATGCATAAGCACAGATGGATGCTCGTTTTAATAAGTATTTTAGTTGGAGTGCTTTTAGTTAGTGCTTGTAGTAATAAAGAAGAGGAACAATCCTCGGAAAATAAGACCAGTGGTAAAATAGCTGGCGGAGAGAATGCACCCCAATTAAAAGAAGCGGACAATATACCGAAGGATGAGAAAGAAGCATTGCTCGCAGTGGTTGATCAATATTTTCAAGCATTTAATGAAAAAGATTTAGACAAGTATATGGACACACTCTCAAAAAACTCGGAATCATTTCAGTTTGATGAAGAAAAAAAGAGATGAAAAAAATATTCGCCGAGACGGATATTAAAATGAAACCTGCTAAAGTGGTAATTACCGACTATAAAAATGATGAAGCAAATGTATATACTATTGTTGATTCCACCTATACTGATCCAAAAACAAATGAAAAAATAAAAGACATCCATCATCAAATAGATGTATTTACAAAAGAAGACGGTAAATGGAAAATGAAATCAAAGTTTGTTATGGAGTCGAAAGACGAAAACAAAAGTTAGATCGTTATAGCCAAGGTCTCATTCACAACGAACGGTGGGTGAGACCACAGATTGATCACTAAACTTATGTATAACAGACACTAACCGTGAAGCATACTTACAGGCGTTTTTCGCTTGTCTCTTCTGAAAGATGATGTTTCCTTCATTGGGAAAGTCATTTCCACCGAGTGAAATATCGTTTGGCGTGAACAAGTAGATATGGTTGCTAGTTTTCTCCTATTTCTTCAAAATTGTCATTCCCAATATACAAAAAACGATTGCAGGATATAGATGATCTAATTGCAAACATCTTAGAATGAACGGAAATGAAAACTGGAAAAATAATATTTGTTATTGTACTATTGAAATCAATTCATTGATTCATATTCAACTACGAAAATAGTAAGGAAGGTTATTATATGAAAACGGCAATTGTTACGGATAGCACCGCATATATACCACAGGAATTGCGCGAAAAGCTTAATATTTATATGGTTCCACTTAGTGTTATTATCGGTGATACATCTTATCGTGAGGAAGTGGATATTACAGCAGAACAATTTTATGAAAAAGTAAGAAGTGAAGAGAAGCTTCCAACTACTACGCAACCGTCCATCGGCGCTTTCGTCGAATTATTTGAAAAGCTAGGAGAAGAGTACGATTCAATTATTAGCTTTCACTTGTCAAGTGGAATCAGTGGTACATATCAAGGAGCTATTTCTGCAGGAAAGCTTGTTGATGGTGTACAAGTATATCCGTATGATACCGAAAATAAGCTGTATGGCACAGGGATTTTATACAATTACAGCAGCGAAAATGGCTGCTGAGGGGAGAAAGCCCGAAGAAATACTTTTATATATAGATCAGTTAAAAGCAACGTCAAGAGCTTACTTTATGGTAGATGATTTAAGTCACTTGCAACGGGGTGGACGTTTAAATAGTGCTCAAGCGATAATAGGTAGTTTACTTAAAGTAAAACCACTGTTACACTTTGTTGATAAAGTGATCGTTCCATTTGAGAAAATTAGAACGCGAAAAAAAGCGATGAACCGTATAGAAGAGCTCCTAGGCGAAGATGCTAGTAAAGGAAAGCCATTACAAGCTTCTATTATTCACGCGAACCGTGCAGAAGAAGCGAAAGAGTGGAAGCTTAAATTAGAGAAAATGTATCCAAATGTCACTTTTACGATCAGCTATTTCGGACCTGTTATTGGTACTCATTTAGGTGAGGGAGCAATGGGCCTATGTTGGATGAAGAAAAGTTTTTAAATTTAGATACGAGCAAGCATGACAGCGTCTACCTAGAAATGATGGAAGACGCTTTTTTTATCCTAAAATAAAAGAGGTGATTTTTTGAAAGAAAACGAACACCTATATATCCCTTCCTCGCAAACCTTCGCTTATTCCCCTAAATTACAGATTTACCTATGTGGACGATCATTACTTCTAGAAGAAATTCCTTTTTCAAAAAAAGATATTCACATGCATATAAAGCATAACTATATTCGGCGTGAGCAGGCGATGATAAGGAGTAAACAAGGTTGGCAGTGTATGCGGTGTGGAAATAAGGCAGCACATCGGATAGCCAGCTTTCCTTGTGAACGTTGTAATGAAGAATGTGTCTATTGTCGTCATTGTCTTACGATGGGACGTGTCACGAGTTGTTCTTCTCTTTATCGCTGGATTGGTCCTCATCCGCCACGTCCAACATGCAATTTACCGATGTATAGTGAATCATCTATTCCAAACTGAAAGATGTAAAGCAAGCGGATCACACCTCATTAACAGATACTTCTTTTTTTACTTGGGAAGGTATGTTATCAGAAAGTCAGCGCTTAGCATCAGTAGCCATCGAAAAAGCGATTGCTAAAAAAAGAAGAGTACCTCGTTTGGGCAGTCTGTGGGGCTGGTAAAACGGAGATGTTATTTAACGGAATAAAAAAAGCGTTATTGCAATGTTTACGTGTATGTGTGGCCACACCGCGAACAGATGTCGTATTAGAACTGGCACCACGACTGCAAAGGGTTTTTCCAACAACGGTCGTTTCTGTACTTCATGGTGGAAGTGAAGATTGCCATCCATATGCATTGCTCACTATTTCAACTACCCATCAGTTGCTTCGGTTTACTCATGCTTTTGATGTAATGATTATTGATGAAGTAGATGCTTTTCCATTTTCATATGATAATAGTCTTCAATATGCAGCGAAAAAAGCTACAAAAAAAGAAGCAGCGATCATTTACTTAACAGCAACGCCAAGTCGAAAGTGGCAAAACGAATGTCTAACAGGAAAGCGAAAATATATCAAAATCCCCGCTAGATATCATCGTCATCCATTACCAGTCCCAACCTTAAAATGGTGTGGAAATTGGCAAAAATCACTCAGAAAAAATCAACTCCCCATCAACATACGAAAATGGACGATTTCTCAGTTAGAAAAAAAAGCGCCAAGCACTTATCTTTTTTCCAACTATTGAATGGCTGCATCATGTGCTCCCATTATTTCAAAGATTACATCGGGATATTAAATCGGTACATGCTGATGATCCAGATCGTTTAGACAAGCTGCAAAGAATGCGTAAAAAACAACTCCCCATCCTGTTAACGACGACAATTTTAGAGCGAGGTGTTACTTTCTCCCCGTTAGATGTTGCTGTTGTTGGAAGTGAAGATGATATTTTTACAGAAGCAGCACTTGTCCAAATAGCTGGGCGTGTTGGTCGCAGCGCCTCTGATCCTGATGGAAATGTTACCTTTTTTCATTTTGGGCGGACAAAAGCAATAAATAATGCAATCAAGCACATCGTTCAAATGAATCGGTTAGCAAAAAAACTAGGTCTTATCGATCAATTCCCTCAGTAAAGTTAGGAGGACTGATATGTCTACAGAACTGCTCTTCAATACTTATCCGAGATGGATAGGAAGTCCAAAATATTTTATTGTTGCGTTTTTCTTTTTCATAATCTAATTAGAAAGGAATAAATGCATGTATAATTATTGCTTATTTTGTGAGCAAAAAATGGCGCCGGACTTTTCGTGGAAACAACTCTTCGTTCCTTTACGATCGGCACTTTTATGTCAATGGTGTAAAGACCAACTTCGGCCGATTACTGGACGGATATGTAAAGTATGCTGTCGTTCCTTGGAAACATTTACGATAGCTAGAGAAAATGACACGTGCTACGATTGTATTCGTTGGGAAAAGCATAAACAATGGCAGGGAATGATAGATAAAAATGTGTCACTCTATGAATACAATAACTTTTTAAAAGAGTTTTTCGCTCGCTTTAAATACCGTGGAGATTATGTACTTGCTAAAGCATTTTCACTAGAAGTAAACCAACTAATCCGCTCGTTGGATTTTGACATAGCTGTGCCTATTCCATTGAGTAAAGAGCGACTCTATGAACGTGGTTTTAACCAAGCAAAAGCGATCGCAACCGAAGCTGGAATCGTTACGACAGATCTTCTATCAAGAACACATACGGAAAAACAGGCGAAGAAGTCACGGATGGAGCGAATAAAATTAAGGCAAGTATTTAAAAGCAAAAACTGTCGAGAAATTGACTGGTAAGACAATTTTACTCATTGATGATATATATACGACCGGATCGACCGTTCGTCATGCTGCTAGAGCATTAAAAGAAGTTGGTGCTCATCGGGTTCTTTCCTTCACTTTAGCTAGAGGATGAATGGATGATGGATGATTTGAAGAAAAAAAGCATTATCCCTTCAATGTATGCGCTTACATAACAACTATTTATTAAGAATTATTAAAATATTGTTTGTATAATAATTAAAATTGTACTACTATAGTGGATATACTATTTTTGGGAGTGACGCGTATGGAAGTACGATCTCGATTTCGTGTAGAGAGAGATTTTTTAGGGGAGAAACAAGTTCCATCGATGCATACTACGGTATACAAACAATACGGGCGGTCGAAAATTTCCCCATTACAGGTTACAGAATGGATAAGAATTTATACGGCGATTGCAATCGTAAAAAAGTCAGCTGCACATGCAAATAAAGCAACTGGGCAGCTTGAAAAATAGATGGGAGCCATTATCGAAGCTGCAGATGAAATTATAGAAGGAAATTTTCATGATCAATTCATCGTTGATCCGATCCAAGGCGGAGCGGGTACTTCTATTAATATGAATGCAAATGAAGTGATTGCCAACGAGCGTTAGAGCTAATTGGTGAGGAAAAAGGGAACTATGATAAAATTAGTCCGAATACTCATGTCAATATGTCACAATCAACCAATGATGCATTTCCAACAGCTATCCATATTGCGGTATTATCTAAAGTGGAGAACATTATTCATCGGTTGAGAGCTTCATGCTGAATTTAAACAAAAGCAACAGAATTCCATAAGTCATTAAAATGGGGCGTACTCATCTACAAGACGCTGTCCCAATTAGACTAGGTCAAGAGTTTGACAGCCTATGCCCGAGTCCTTAAGTCGAGACATAAAGCGAATTAGCAATCGCGCCATCATTTATATGAAGTAAATATGGGGGCAACTGCGGTTGGTACTGGCTTAAATGCAGATCCGTTATATATTGAAAAAGTAGTCGCTTATTTAGGAAAATAGTGGTATTGAGTTAAAGACAGCTGAACATTTAGTAGATGCTACCCAAAATACAGATGCATATGTTGAAATGTCTCTGCGTTAAAAGTATGCATGATAAATATGTCAAAAATCGCCAATGATCTCCGTTTCATGTCATCTGGTCCGAAAGCAGGTTTAGGTGAAATTTCTTTACCACCAGACAACCAGGATCATCTATTATGCCTGGAAAAGTAAATCCAGTAATGGCTGAAGTATTAAACCAAGTAGCATTCCAAGTGATTGGAAATGATCAGACCATTTCCCAGCCTCAGAAGCAGGACAGTTTGAGTTAAATGTAATGGAGCCGGTACTTGTGTTTAATTTACTACAGTCGATAGAAATAATGACAAATGTATTCACAGTGTTTCGAAAATATTGTCTCAAGGCATTCAAGCAAACATAGAAAAAATGGAAGACTATGTGAATAAAAGCATTGGGATTATTACGGCTATTAACCCACATGTCGGTTATGAAGTAGCAACTGCGATTGCAAAAGAAGCAGTTGAAAGTGGAAAATCTGTTCGAGAAGTTTGCTTAGAACAAGGTGTTCTTACGCAAGAACAATTGGATATTATTCTTCATCCTTATGAAATGACGGAACCGGGTATTTCAGGAAAAGAATTAATAGAAAAAAACGTCCACTAAAAGACTAAGTGATGTATAAAAATGGAGCTGTTTCTTTCATCATTGTGATTGACGGAAACAAAGAGACAAGGATTTTTTATGCTATACCTATATGATTGAAAAAAAGAGAGGGCCATCATCCCGATGCCCTCTCACTTAATAAAAGTTTTAAGCTTCTTCTTTATTTGATTTTTCTTTCAGATAACCTCCGGCTCTATCAGCTTCTTTAAACTCTTTCGCATATAAAATTTCTTGAGCTGTCTGACATCTCTCGCCCCATTACCGGTTGGTATCGCACTTTTTTTGATCTTGACATATTTTTCACCCTTTCCAACATTAAAAAACATGTCATTATTATCGTACCCTGAATAAGAAGTGACTAAACATCTCCCAATGGTTGGCTCCCACTGAACGAATAAATTGAGGCGAAGAAAGATGTCTCGACTTAAGGATAAAAAAGTTTATTATTTTTTATTCATGGTTGTTGAAAATAAAATCATCATTGTAAAAGCCAATCCCCTATATCCACGTTTCCTCCTGAGATGACTGTAACAATCTTTTTATTTTTCACGCCTAAGTGATTGAACATTGCAGCAGCGATCACTGTTGCACTCGACGGTTCAATTAGTTGTTTCATGCGCTCTAGCACAAAATAAATGGCTTGGTAAATTTCATCGTCACTTACTAAGACAAGGTCATCAAGATATTTTTGTAACACAGGGAACGTCAGATCACCAGGCTGGTTAGTACGTAAACCATCTGCAATAGTTGGCGCTTTTTGAATGGAAGTGATCTTGCCATTTTTTAATGAAAGGTATGTATCATTCGCAACTTTTGGTTCGACACCTATGATTTTCACGCTTGGTTTTGTTTCTTTTACAGCAGTTAAAATCCCCGAAATAAGTCCACCTCCACCGACTGGAACGACAATGATATCAGGGTTCTCTACTTGTTCTAATATTTCTAATCCTATGGTTCCTTGTCCGCTCATAATATATGGATCATCATATGGTGGAATAAAGTCACCATTTTCTTTTTGGGCAATTTCTTTTGCTTTTGGAATTCGTTCAGCAGAAGTTGTTCCATATTTTATAACTATCCCATTATATGATTTGATAGCATTTATTTTACATTCGGTAATATTTTCTGGCACAACGATCGTAGCAGGAATTCCTAGTTTATTTGCGATATATGCAACAGCTTGACCGTGATTTCCAGATGAGGCAGCCGTTACATGATTGGCACCTGATTCGACGGCTTGTTTTACTCTATTTGTCGCACCACGTATTTTAAATGCTCCTGTTTTTTGTAAGTGTTCACTTTTTAAAAGTATCGTATTTTGACATAGATGAGATAGCTGTTCTGAATGTAAAATGGGTGTGACTTTTGTAATTGGCTCGATCACTCTTCTCGCTTTTCTTACATCATGTAAGGTGATCATTATTGTTCCCCCTTTTTTGTATTTGTCTCTTTATTGATATTATAACGAAGGAAGGGAATATTTTCTTATTGGATTCCAAGTAAATCAAATATCCACTTCGATTTACTGAAAAGGAAAGAACACCCCAAAAATTTGAGGTGTTCTCTTTGTTTACATTTATTATTTTCATTACCAGTAAGGGGAAAAAGGTGCGCCAAATCCAAATCCTCCATAGAAAGGCCCTCCAAAAAACGGTCCTGGCCCCCAAAATGGTCTTCCGTAAAACGGTCCTCCAAAAAATGGTCTTCCGAAAAATGGTCTTGGTCCCCAAAATGGTGGCCGACGCATATCCATATCATCATTTTGCATATATAGACGTCATAGTGGTGATGCATATCTATATTATCACCGGGTGCAAAAGGCATTTCTTGTGGCATATGATATCCATCCAAATTCATAATATTTTCCTCCTCATTTTTTCTCTCTTATTTACTGATCTCACTTTAGGATATGTACCTACAAAAAAAATTCTTGGGTAAATGTCCTTATATATAGAAAAATCTTTCGATTAAAATGAACTGTTTAACTAGGTAATTTGCCTTCAACTGCATGTTTTCATGTGCTTGCTCATAAATTGAACTAAGAACTAAGGGAAAGGAAGTGCATGAGGGGGTTGATTGAAACGAATGAATGTCATAGCATGTTCTTTGCTTTCAAAGGGATAACCATTTAAAATAAAGATGAGGGCTTGTTCCATTTACTTTACTTGGAACATCACTTCTCCTTTCATCTTTCGACAATGTTCGTCTAATTGTCATAAAATCGTTTGAAATACGACAAGAAACAATAGGAAAGATGCAGGTAATTGCAGCGGAGAGGGAGAAATAATTATTATAGCCTTTATAAAAGGAGGAAATAATATGTTAAATTACAACGTACGTGGTGAAAACATGGAGGTAACACCTGCAATTCGGGATTATATCGAGAAGAAAGTGAACAAGCTTGATCGCTATTTTACCGAAACTCCTGAAGCAAATGTCCATGTAAACTTAAAAGTTTACCAAGATAAAACAGCAAAAGTTGAAATCACCATTCCTTTTCCAGGCCTTGTCTTACGCGCAGAAGAAACCCATGAAGATATGTATGCTGCAATTGACCTTATCGTGGATAAATTGGAACGACAAATACGCAAACATAAAACAAAAGTCAACCGAAAATTCCGTGAACAAGGAAGCACGAAAGAACTATTTGCTAACTTTGATAGGAAAATGATAAAGAAGATGAAGATGAGCTACAAGTAGTTAGAACGAAACGCTTTGATTTAAAGCCGATGGATAGCGAAGAAGCCGTATTACAGATGGATTTACTTGGACATAATTTCTTCGTTTATACAGATGCGGAGACAAATAGCACAAATGTCGTTTATCGTCGAAAAGACGGTAAATATGGTTTAATTGAAACAAATTAATCATCATTTTCATAACTGACCCGTAACAAACTAGCATTGTTGCGGGTTTTTATTATGCAAAAACAATAAAAGGAATAATGTATAGTAATAAGGTAAATATAACCCTATTCAAGTCGTTTGAAAAAATAGACCCAAATATTTCAGCGAAAAATCAAAAAGTGAATGATTGATTAATCACACTCCTTTTGCTATTATACCTAATAGGGTATGTGTTGTGAGTAGGGAGGGATGAGCCATTAAAATTACGGATGATGCAAAAGAGTATATTCAAAAACGATTAGAAAAGTCAAAATCAAAAAATATTCTTCGTGTTTATTTGGCTGGGGTTGGTTGAGGAGGGCCTGTTGTTCAAGTAGCCCTGGATGGGTTGCAAGAAAATGAGAAGGCACAGGATATTAATGGAGTCCCGACTGTAATAGATCCACGTTTAAAACAAGTATCACGGAACTATGTGGTTGAACTCCAAAAATTACTAGGAATTAAATGGCTTTCCATACGTACAGGCGTTGTTTCTAATTGCTAAAGTGAAACAGAACTTATAAAAAAAGAATCAAGAGAGAAAAGTCTGCACAGAAATTGCAGGCTTTTTGTATTTCAGCTTGCTCTATATATCATTTTTTTATGATCGCATGTTCATCAGTAACAATATCCCCCTATTTCTGAACGGAGATCGAATATATTTCCCGATCTTACTTCATTTTTCGGTTTTTCCAAAGAGATAAATGATCAGAACAAAGAAGATAGATTCGATATTGAGACTCTTTTTAAAGTTGTCACTATCTATGCATAATGTTAATATTAAGTAAGGAAATAGCAATTTTTTAGGTGAGGGATAGTTGCTTTAAAATTAGAACTTAACTGTATGTCTCTCCCATGTATATAAAGGAGCGTTTTTGATGGCCGGATTTCTTTCAAAGCTGTTTAATCCTAATAGACGAGAGCTGAAGCGTCTAAATAAAATAGCAAACAAAGTGGACGCACTAGCAACAGATATGAAGGAGTTATCAGATGATCAATTGCGTGCAAAAACAGATGAATTGAAAGATCGTCATAAACAAGGGGAATCCCTTGATAATCTATTGTTGAAGCTTATGCTGTTGTAAGAGAAGGCGCTCGTCGTGTTTTAGGTTTATATCCATACCATGTTCAGTTAATGGGTGCTATTGCTCTCCATGAAGGAAATATAGCTGAAATGAAGACAGGAGAAGGGAAAACATTGACAGCGACAATGCCTGTCTATTTAAATGCACTGACTGGTAAAGGGGTCCACGTCATCACTGTTAATGATTACTTAGCCGAGCGGGATGCAACTGAAATGGGGCAATTGTACGAGTTTCTTGGCCTATCTGTTGGTCTTAATCTCAACAGTATGTCAAAAGAAGAGAAAAAAGAAGCTTATGAGGCAGATATTGTTTACGGTACGAACAATGAGTTTGGTTTTGATTATCTCCGTGATAATATGGTCGTTTATAAAGAGCAGAAAGTACAACGCCCGCTTCACTATGCAATCATTGACGAAGTGGACTCTATTTTAATTGATGAGGCACGAACACCGTTAATTATTTCTGGACAAGCGCAAAATCGACGCAGATGTATATGCAAGCGAATGCGTTTGTTCGCATATTAAAAAAGATGAAGACTATACGTACGATGAAAAAACGAAAGGTGTACAACTGACGGAAGAAGGAATAAACAAAGCAGAACGTGCTTTCGGTATTGATAACCTTTTCGATATTAACCATGTTGCTCTAAACCATCACATAAACCAAGGGTTAAAAGCACATGTAAGTATGCAACGTGATGTTGACTATGTTGTTGAAGATGGGGAAATAGTTATTGTTGACCAATTTACAGGACGCTTAATGAAAGGACGCCGCTTTAGCGATGGCTTGCACCAGGCAATAGAAGCGAAGGAAGGCGTTGAGATTCAAAATGAAAGCATGACAATGGCGACAATTACTTTTCAAAATTCTTCAGAATGTATGAAAAGCTTGCAGGTATGACGGGATCTGCAAAAACAGAAGAAGAGGAATTTCGAAATATTTATAACATGAAAGTAGTCGCAATCCCTACGAATAAACCGATTAAAAGGGAAGATCACTCAGATCTCATCTATGCGACAATGGAGGGGAAATTCCGAGCGGTCGTTGCGGAAATTGCTGAAAGACATAAAAAAGGACAACCTGTTTTAGTCGGTACGGTAGCGATTGAAACGTCCGAGTTAATCTCGAAAATGTTAAAAAAAAAAGGGATACCTCACAACGTATTAAATGCTAAAAACCATGAACGAGAAGCAGAAATTATCGCTGAGCCGGAAAAAAGGCTCTGTCACAATGGCAACGAATATGGCCGGACGTGGTACTGACATTAAACTCGGTGAGGGAGTGGTCGAACTAGGGGGCCTTGCTGTTATTGGGACGGAGCGCCATGAATCTAGACGGATAGACAATCAGCTTCGAGGTCGTTCTGGACGTCAAGGAGATCCTGGGGTGACTCAATTTTACTTTCAATGGAAGATGAATTAATGCGTCGCTTCGGATCTGATAATATGAAAAAAATATGTCCAGCGTTCGGTATGGATGATTCCCAGCCAATTCAAAGTAAAATGGTTACACGTGCAGTGGAATCAGCCCAGAAACGGGTGGAAGGTAATAACTTTGATGCTCGTAAGCAGTTATTACAGTATGATGATGTGCTACGCCAACAGCGTGAAATTATTTATTCACAACGGGATGAAGTATTAGAATCTGACAATCTCCGCGAAATTGTTGAAAATATGATTAAATCAACATTGATGAGAACGGTAAATATGTACGCCCCAGAAGCGGAGGACGAGGAAGAGTGGAATCTTCAAGGAATTATTGATTATTTGAATGCTAACTTGCTTCACGAAGGTGACATAACGGTTACTGATCTGCGAGGAAAAGAACCAGAAGAAATGGTTTCATCTATCTTTGCGAAGGTAAAAGAGCGCTACGATGAGAAGGAAGAAGCATTAACAGAAGAACAAATGAGAGAATTTGAAAAGGTCATCCTGTTACGCACTGTAGATACGAAATGGATCGACCATATCGATACGATGGATCAGCTTCGACAAGGGATTCATTTGCGTGCCTATGGTCAAATAGACCCACTACGTGAATATCAAAAAGAAGGCTATATCATGTTTGAAAACATGATTGACGCAATCGAAGAAGATGTATCCCGATATATAATGAAAGCAGAGATTCAACAAAACTTAGGAGAGAACAAGTAGCGAAAGGTCAAGCTGTCAATCCAAAAGAAGATGATGGGGAAAAAGTGAAACGCAAACCAATAAAAAAGGAAGCAAAAGTAGGTAGAAATGCTCCCTGTCCTTGTGGAAGCGGAAAAAAATATAAGCGTTGTTGTGGAAAAAATGCTTAATACAAATGTATAAATAAAAATTGTATGGAAAGGGATCATATTCATATCGTACTAGCTAAGCTAGTACGATATTCGGTTTATCAATTTTAAAACGAGGGTGAATAGAAATGGAAAGTGTTGAAGTAAAAGCAGAGCTAGAAAAGTGTGCCAAGCGATTAGAAACTTTTAGGGGGTCTCTTTGACTTAGAGGAAAAGGAAGCCCAAATTGCTCAGTTAGAAAAAAAGATGCTAGAAAACGGATTTTGGGATGATCAAGCAGCAGCCCAGGCTGTGATTGATGAAGCGAATGGTTTAAAGGATTTAGTGAATGAATATAAAGAGCTCAGTGAAATGCAGGAGAACCTTGAAGTCACATATGAACTCGTTAAGGAAGAAAAAGATCTGGAATTAGAAAAAGAACTTCAAAAAAACTTAAAAGAACTCATTGAACGATTGAATGCTTATGAATTAGCATTATTACTTAATGATCCATACGATCAAAATAATGCAATTTTAGAACTCCATCCAGGTGCTGGTGGCACAGAATCCCAAGATTGGGGATCGATTTTATTACGGATGTATACACGTTGGGCAGAGAAAAAAGGCTTTAAAGTGGAAACATTAAACTACCAAGCCGGTGATTAGGCAGGCATTAAAAGCGTCACACTTCTTATCAAAGGATATAATGCGTATGGACTTTTAAAAGCAGAAAAAGGTGTGCATCGACTCGTTCGTATTTCCCCGTTCGATTCATCTGGACGTCGCCACACATCTTTTGTTTCGTGTGATGTCATTCCTGAATTTACTGAAGATGTAGAAGTAGAAGTGAAAAATGAAGATTTAAAAATTGACACGTATCGCTCCAGTGGTGCTGGTGGTCAACATGTTAATACGACTGATTCAGCCGTAAGGATTACACACCTACCAACTTCTATTGTCGTTACATGTCAATCGGAGCGCTCGCAAATCAAGAATCGGGAACGTGCAATGAATATGTTAAAAGCAAAGCTACATCAGCGTGATTTAGAAGAAAAGGAAAAAGAACTTGCGAAAATACGCGGAGAACAAAAAGAAATTGGTTGGGGAAGCCAAATTCGTTCTTACATTTTTCACCCATATTCACTCGTTAAAGATCATCGTACCAACATCGAAGTAGGGAATGTAGAAGCTGTTACAGATGGTGAAATCGACATTTTTATTGATGGCTATTTGCGTTCGCAATTATGATGATCAACAAAATAGACTCAATTCTGTTTTCAATGGAACTACTTAATTGATCTAAAATGCTCCTCCGTTCGATTACATACTTGCAAGGACACGTTTTCTTTGCAATCCGAATGACTCTTATTGTCTGCATATGAATGGTAGAGTTGCTAAGGTCGTTTAAAATGACCGCTTTTTCCAAGTGAGTAACAATTTCACAAATTTGAAACAAATGGCTCTACGTATTGATATATCAGTATTTAGTGCGATATTAGTAATGATTAACACTGTGTAAAACTTTCTTTCATAGGTTTTAAATAGACCTAAAAAGTGTATACTATAAGATGGATAGCATATTCTCAGAGAGGGGATAAAGTATGACAAAAAAGCTATTAAGTTTTCTTATGGGATCAGCGCTAGTTCTTAGTTTAGCTGCTTGTGGTGGAGCCGATGATGATAATGCGGAAAAACCAGCAGAAAATGATGGCGAAGAAACAACTGCTGAAGCTGGCGATGCAGAAGCAATTTACAACAAAAGTTGCGTCAGCTGTCACGGTGAAAACCTTGAAGGTGACATGGGACCAGCATTAGATAAAGTCGGTGCCTCTTTAAGCAAAGATGAAATTTTAGACGTTATCGAAAACGGTAGAGGACAAATGCCTCCAGGTACAGCAAAAGGTGAAGATGCTGAAAAAGTAGCAGAATGGCTGGCAGAAAAAAAATAACTGATAAAAAAGCATCTTGATGTTTTTATCGAGATGCTTTTTTAGTTTGATTATTTTTCTCAGATGAGTTAGTATTTCCCACTTTATTTTTAAAATAAGATTCTATTTTTTCATTCAACATTGCAAATATATGACACATTTGAAACGAAAATGTAATGTGGTTTTCACTTAACAGAACAATTTATGATGATATAATAGTTTTTGTAAATAAATTCGATTCAATCCGATTTCTTTTCACAAAAAGTAAGAACACAATTAAAAAAATTAGCGAATGACGCGTGAAATGAATTTTGCATCGAAGTCCCTAGAAGTAAGGTGATCATATGATAAAAATGCAAAACGTCTATAAGGAATACGACAATGGTGTTACCGCAGTTAATAATATAACTGTTCATATAAAACCGAAAGAATTCGTATACATTATCGGTCCTAGTGGGGCGGGAAAATCTACCTTTATCAAATTAATCTATCGAGAAGAGAAACCAACAAAAGGGAAAATTTTCATAGATGGTACGAATCTCGTCGAACTGAAAAATAAAAAGGTGCCTTACATCAGAAGACAAATTGGCGTCGTATTTCAGGATTTTAAATTATTACCTACGTTAACAGTATATGAAAATGTAGCTTTTGCACTTGAAGTTATTGAAGAACATCCTGAAAAAACTGAAAAACGAGTCATGGAAATGCTAGAACTTGTTGGTTTGAAACAAAAAGCAAATAGATTGCCTTCAGAACTATCCGGAGGTGAGCAGCAACGAGTTTCCATTGCGCGTTCGATCGTCAATAAGCCGAAAGTCGTTATTGCTGATGAACCAACAGGAAACTTAGATCCTGATACCTCTTGGGAAATCATGAATATTCTCAAGGAGATTAATAAAAGAGGCACAACAGTTATTATGGCCACACATAATAAAGAAATTGTAAATACGATGAAACAACGTGTAATTGCGATTGAAGAAGGAAAAATTGTCCGTGATGAACAACAGGGGGATTACGGCTATGAAAATTAGGACATTTGGACGACATCTGAAAGAAAGCTTCAAAAGTCTACGAAGAAATGGCTGGATGACCTTTGCCTCGGTAAGTGCCGTAACTGTAACCCTCATGTTAGTCGGAGTATTCTTTGCGATAATGATGAACATGAATAAACTCGCTACCGATATAGAGAATGATGTTGAAATCCGCGTACATATTGACTTAGCAGCAAAAGAAGAAGATCAACAACAATTGAAAGCAAAGATTGAAAAGCTGCCAAAAGTAGAGTCAGTCACCTTTTCATCAAAAGAGCAAGAACTAGAAAACTTGATTGCTGATTATGGAAAGGAATTATCTTTATTTAAACAAGATAATCCATTATTCGATGTTTTTATAGTGAAAGCAGCGAACCCGACTGACACACCTGTTGTAGCGGAACAAATAAAAAAATTTGATTATGCCTCTGAAGTTATATATGGAGAAGAAAAAGTCAAGAAGTTATTTAACTTCTTAAAAATTAGTCGAAATGTAGGTTTAGTTTTGATCGTTGGTCTATTGTTAACAGCGATGTTTCTAATATCTAATACAATTAAAATCACTATTTATGCTAGAAGAGAAGAAATTGAAATTATGAAATTGGTAGGTGCAACAAATTGGTTTATTCGCTGGCCATTTTTACTAGAAGGGATTTGGCTAGGAGTCATTGGAGCGATTTTACCAATCACGTTCGTATCAATTGGTTACTATTATGCACATCAATTTATTACACCAAGGTTAGGAAGTACTTTTTTAGAACTTCTTCCAGTAGCTCCACTTAATATTCAAATCAGTCTATTAATGTTAGCAATGGGAGTTTTAATTGGTGGATGGGGTGGTATGGTCTCCATTCGCAAGTTCTTAAAAGTATAATTTGAGTTTGAAGGACAAGAAGAGTAATAGGATGTCATCTATTACTCTATACATACACGATTCAACAACAGTAAAAGTTTCAAAAAATGATATAAAGAATGCTAGAAAGGGGAAAATACTGTTGAAAAAACGTTCATTATTAACAGCTGGACTAGCCTTGACACTGAGCTTTGGAGGATTTTATCAAAGCGTATCAGCTTCCAACCTTTCTAATTTAGAAGCTGAGAAGGTTAATTTAGAAAACAAACGTTTAGACATTCAAGCAAAAATTGGAGAAAAAAAGGGAAAAATATCGGATCTTACAAGTAAACAAACAAAATTGGAAAATGAAATCAAACAGCTTACTGATAAAATATCAGCAACACAAGCTAAAATTAAAAAGCAACAAAGCGATATAAAAGCTACAAAAGATGAAATTGAACAGTTGAAAAAGGAAATTAAGGCATTGGAAAAAAGAATTGCTGAGCGGGAAGATGTTCTGAGAGAAAGAGCACGTACGATGCAAACAAAAGGCGGAACAGATAACTATCTAGATGTTATTCTTGGCGCTGACAGCTTCGGAGAATTTATTGATAGAGTATCAGCTGTCACAACAATTGTCAGTGCTGATAAAAAAATTCTAGAAGAGCATAAAGATGATAAAATTGAAGTGGAAGAAAAGAAAGCATTGGTGGAAGATAAGTTAAAAGAGCTTGAGAATATGCTTGCAAGATTAAAAGAGATGAAAGCAGAGCTTAACGACCAAAAAGCAGAGAAAAATAGTCTATTAAAAGATCTAGAGAAAGAAAGAAAAAATGTTGAACAAGAAAAAGCGACTCTTGAACAAGAAAAGAAGAAATTAGAAAAAGAGGAAGCAGCAATTGAGGAAGCAATAAAACAAGAACAAGCGAGAATTGCTGAAGAAAAACGATTGGCGGCTGAAAAAGCTGCCGCTGAAAAAGCTGCTGCCGAAAAAGCTGCCGCTGGAAAAGCTAATGAACAGGCCGCTACCGAAAAAGTTACCACTGAAAAAGAAAATGCACCAGAAACAAAGGCTGCTAAAAAGGAAACAAAAGTGCTCAGTAATAGCGTAAGTGCGGCAAGTAATAAAAGCAGTAGTAACAAGCAAAGTAACTCAACCAATAGCGGTGGATCATCTACAGTCGCTAAACCACCAGTTTCGTCTGGTAAGTTTACGAGACCTGCTGCTGGCATAGTGACATCAGAATTTAAATTCCGTTGCTTAAATGGGGTTTGCCGTCAACATAAAGGAATCGACATTGCTAGCGGAGGAACTGTCCCAATTGTAGCAGCAGCTGATGGTGTTGTTGTAAGATCTTCGTATAATGCTGGAGGATACGGAAATTATGTAGTGATTTCACACGGTAACTCCCTTTCTACACTTTACGGCCATATGTCTTCAGTCACGGTAAAAAGTGGTTCTGTGAAAAAAGGCCAAGTGATCGGATATATGGGGAATACAGGCAGATCCACTGGACAACACTTACATTTTGAAGTCCATGAGAACGGGAAGGCTGTAAACCCACGTAACTATGTAAGCTTTTAATAATCATAAAAAAGAGTCACATCTGTAGCGATGTGACTCTTTTTATTAGTAAATATCATTTATAAAGAAAAATGATATGTGGTCCGTTTTATTTATGGTATGATACAGATAATTAGATGAAGTGTTATACTTTGGAAAACTCAGGTTGTAAATGGTCGATATGTTTAACTTTCTTGTTTATCATTAAGGTAGAAAGCAGAAAGTGAAGGGGCAGAGTATGACTATTTTTACGGTATTATTAAGTATTATATTTATTTTAAACTTTATTTTAGCTGGCTTCATTATTTTCTTAGAAAGACGAGATGTCGGTGCTACATGGGCTTGGCTATTAGTATTGTTATTTCTCCCTGTCATCGGCTTCTTTCTGTATTTATTTTTCGGTCAAAACTTACGAAGAAGAAAGATCTTTGAGTGGAAAGACGAAGAGAAAATAGGCATTGATAAAATTACCAACTATCAAATTCAATTGTTACGTGACAGTTCTTTTCATTTTAATGATTATCGAACGACAGAATACAAAGATTTAATTTATATGTTGCTTGTCAACGAAGGTGCAGTATTGACACAAGATAATGCTGTCGAAATTTTTGTTGATGGGAAAGCAAAGTTTGATGCACTTCTGAAAGATATAGCAGAGGCAGAAGATCATGTCCATCTCATTTACTATATTATTCGTAATGATGCGCTTGGCCAGCGTGTCCGCGATGCATTAGTGAAAAAGGCAAAAGAAGGTGTAAAAGTAAAATTACTTTATGATGCGATGGGCTCTAGGAGATTATCGAAAAGGTTTTTTAAGGAATTAATCGAAGCTGGTGGAGAAGTAAGTGTCTTTTTCCCAGCCAAAGTTCCGTTATTTAATTCAAAAATTAACTTCCGTAATCATCGGAAATTAGCTATCATTGATGGAAAAATAGGTTATATCGGTGGCTTTAATATCGGTGATGAATACTTAGGTCTAGATGAAAAATTTGGCTACTGGCGAGATACGCATTTGAAAGTGAAAGGTAAAGCAGTATATGCGATGCAAACAAGGTTTATTTTAGATTGGAATCAAGCGTCTACACAAAAAATCAACTATGATAAAAGGTACTTCCCTGAAATGCGATTCCCAGGAGTTACAGACATGCAAATAGTGTCCAGTGGGCCAGATTCTGAGTGGGAGCAAATTAAATATGGCTACATTAAAATGATCAATTCGGCGAAGAAATACATATATATCCAGACCCCCTATTTTATTCCGGACGACAGTTTATTAGATGCATTAAAAATTGCTGCTCTTTCGGGTATTGATGTTCGCTTAATGATACCGAACAAACCAGATCATATGTTTGTGTATTGGGCTACATTTTCTCATGTTGGTGAACTGCTCAAAACAGGAGCAAAAGTATATATTTATGAAAATGGTTTTATTCATGCGAAAGCACTTATTGTTGATGGTAAAATTGCGACTGTAGGTACAGCTAATATAGATGTCCGCAGTTTTAAGCTCAATTTTGAAGTAAATGCATTTCTCTATGGAAGGGAAATCGCAGGCCAATTAGAGGAGATTTTCCATGAAGATATGCTCTATTCTAGAGAACTTACATTACGAATATACCAAGAAAGACCGCTTTATATTCGTTTTAAAGAATCTATATCGAGGCTCTTATCTCCAATTTTATAACTTTTATATGCATGCACGAAACCGCAGACAATCACACTGCGGTTTTAAAAATTTGAAATAAGATAGAGTAAAGGATAAAAAAATTTGTATTTCACATCATTTTGATAAATAAGTGTTAATATAATAACAAATCGATGAGAGTCATTTTTATTAAAAAAAAGGACAGGATGTTAGACAGTAAGTGATTTTTCTGTTAATATACCGGCGTAGGTATAAAGATAAAGAGTGGTGAATCTCATTGACAGATAAAATGTTTAAACATGAAAAAGCGGATAAATTGTTAGCGCCGGAACGGCAAAAAAAGATCCCTATTGATAAAGTGCTCACATTATTAGCATTGGATGAAGATGATGTCGTTGCAGATCTTGGTTGTGGAAATGGATATGCTACATTACCAATTGCTAAAAAGGTAAAAACGAATGTGAAAGCGGTGGATATTCAACCGGAAATGCTTGCGTTGTTGAAAGAACGTGCTACAGCGGCAACGATTAATAATATTGATTATATTGAATCACCTCTTGATGATCTTCATTTAGAGGAGAAAAGTCTTGATAAAGTCATCATTGCTTTTGTCCTTCATGAAGTGCCAAATATAGTGAAAGTATTTGACGATTTACAGAGCATATTAAAAGAAGATGGGAAGTTGCTCATTTTAGAATGGGAAGCAGTTGCGTCTGAGGAGGGGCCGCCACTACATCATCGTCTTCCTTCTAACCAATTAGCTACTCAATTAGAGAAACATGGATTTCAGACAGAACTTGGGCACTTTAACGATGATGTGTATTATATAGTGGCGAAAAAATAGTATGTATAGAGAGAAACATAATGATAATAACTGTTAGGTGACGAGATGAATTGGTATACGATCGGTTCTTTTACATTTCCTTCAACATGGGCGGCTGTCCTTATTTCCTTTCTCATTACAGGGATTACGCTTCATTTCCTTTTTAAAAAGGAGCAAGCTGCTGATTGGTATAGTAATGTTGCATTTGTTTTTATCGTTACATGGAAATTTAGTGTGATCTTATTTTATTTCCAAATGAGTATCAAACATCCGATGACGATTCTTTATTTTGACGGTGGAATAAAAGGGTATTGGCTAGCCATCATTGCTGTGTTAATTTATCTTTTTTACGCAAAAATAAAGCAAGCCCAAATCATTGCGGTTGCGTGGCTGATGACTGTTTCGGTCTATGAATTAATATATGCTCTATTGGAGAATATCCCACTCTGGATGACTATTTTACATGTTACTGGTAATATACTGTTGTTTATCATGCTTTTGAAGAAAAAGCAATTTTCACAGTGGTTGATACAAATCATTATTTTATTTACTGCCTTTCAACTATTTACCTATTCATTAAGAGGGGAATTATTATCAATTCCTGTTCTCACATATATAACTATCGCTCTCTTTTTGGTAGTATACACCATTATAAGAGAGCGTAAGACGACTACCTCAAAACGAGGTAAAAATAATCAAGGGTAGCTACGGGGATATAGTTCTTAGAATGATTCGTTCAACATCACTTATAATGATGAAAAATCCCCACTAAGTGAACTTTCACTTGAGCTCAGGAGGGAAAAAAGTGAAGAAAAAGATTTTTGCAATCATTTTAGTTGCTGTCTTGGCAGGGGTTCTTATTGCAAATATATTAAATACTTCTGCAGACAAGAAAAAGCAATCAGAACTAGAAGAATCATATGCGGTGGAGTCTGCAGATGAAAAAGCAAAAACGAAAGATATGATCGGAGGATCTGAAGGTGGATTGGAAAAAGGTGACCGTGCCTATCCATTTGAATTAAAAACACTTGACGGTGAAAATGTGAAACTTTCAGACTATCAGGGTAAAAAAGTGATTTTAAATTTTTGGGCTACGTGGTGTCCACCATGTCAAGCGGAAATGCCACATATGCAAAACTTTTATGAAACAAAAGCAGAAGAAATGAATGTTGAAATACTGGCAGTTAATTTAACAAAGGCTGATAAAGGGATTGAGAAAGTAAAAAGCTTTGTGACAGATTACGGCTTAACTTTTCCGATCCCGATGGATGAAAAAGGTGTCCTTGGTAGTAAGTATCAAGCATTCGCGATTCCAACAACTTATATTATTGATACGAAAGGAAATATCCAAAATAAAATCGTAGGTCCAATGGATGAAGAAATGATGATCAAACTTGTTAAAGAAGTTGACTGAATGAAAAAAATAAGAAATAAAAGCAGATTATTTAAAACTTTTTACACAGTATTGACGATAAGTATTGACTATATCCTGCTAGCTATACTATAATGCAAAACAAGAGCAATAATTAAACAATTGACAATAATAAAAGGAACTCTTATCAAGAGCGTCGGAGGGACTAGGCCCTATGAAGCGCGGCAACCTTCAAAAATTTTATTTGAAAGGTGCTAAATCCTACAGATCATGACATGTGATCTGGAAGATAAGGGAGGAAATTTACCAAAAATGTCCTCTTCTTATGAAGGGGGCTTTTTTATATCTCCTACTCTCTAAGTGTGAGAACAGGTGATATTTCGTATCGTTCATATTTCTTTACAAAAAATAGGAGGAATCGAAAATGAGACAGGAACAATTTAAACCAGAGACGTTATCGCTACATGGGGGACAACAACCAGACCCAACAACTGGATCTAGAGCGGTTCCAGTATATCAAACGACATCCTACGTATTTCGGGATACAGAACACGCGCAAAATTTGTTTGGTCTGAAAGAAGAAGGAAATATTTACACGCGGATTATGAATCCGACCGTAGATGTATTTGAGAAGAGAGTCGCCCTTTTAGAAGGAGGAACGGCTGCAGTCGCAACCGCTTCAGGAATGGCAGCTATCACACTATCCATTTTGAATATTGCCGGTGCTGGTGACGAAATTGTTGCTTCTGGAAATCTATATGGTGGTACGTATAACTTATTTGCTGTAACACTGCCACGTTACGGAATTAATGTCAAGTTTATTGATGCTACCGATCCAGAGAATTTTCGCGAAGCTATTACACCAAAGACAAAAGCTTTATTTGCTGAAACAATCGGCAATCCGAGTCTGAATGTTCTTGATATTGAAAAGGTAGCAAATATTGCGCATGAAAATGGTTTACCACTTCTCATCGATAGCACTTTCACACCTCCACATTTATGTAAGCCAATAGACTGGGGTGCAGATGTAGTCATTCACTCAGCAACAAAGTGGATCGGTGGCCATGGGACGACAATTGGTGGAGTTGTAGTTGATGCTGGAAAATTTGATTGGGCAAATGGGAAATTTGCTGATTTTACAGAGCCTGATCATACATACCACGGTTTGCGTTATGGTATCGATGTAAAAAATGCTGCGTTTGCAACAAAATTACGGGTGCAGTTACTTCGTGATCTTGGAGCATCACTAAGTCCGGAAAGTGCATTTGCTTTCCTTCAGGGACTTGAAACATTACATTTAAGAGTCCCGAGACACAATGAAAATGCGATAGCGATTACCGAATATCTAGAGCAGCATCCCGCAGTGGAATGGGTTTCACACCCAAGTTTACCAAATCATCCATCACATGAATTAGCAAAAAAATACTTAAAAGATGGATATGGTTCGATTGTTAATTTTGGTATTCATGGTGGTCTGGAAGCCGGAAGAAAAGTAATTGATAATATTAAATTATGGTCACATGTAGCAAATGTTGGTGATGCTAAATCACTCATTATTCATCCAGCATCGACAACTCACCAGCAACTGAGTGGAGAAGACTTGAAACGTACAGGTGTAACGGAAGAATTGATTCGTTTGTCAGTTGGACTGGAAGCAGTAGAGGATTTAACTGCAGATTTAGAACAGGCGATTTTTGCAGCCACTGATCTCCACTCTAATAGTTAGAAGAGAATTTAATAATCGTGTCTGAGGCGCCTTCGCTGATAGGAGTGAAGTCGCCTCTCCATTTCATCAAAAAGGAGGTCCGGAAAAATGGCAGCAATAAAAGTGGCTGTACTCGGCTTCGGCACAGTCGGGCAAGGTGTTTATGAGGCGATTGAAACCCACCAAACGAAGCTGGAGCGTCTATTAGGTTCAAAAGTTGACATAGCTGGTGTACTTATTCAAGATAAAAAAAAGAAGCGTCACATTGAAAATAATCTTTTTTTCACAACAGAAATAGAGGACATTTTGCAAATACCGGATTTGGAAGTCGTGTTTGAAGCAATCGTCGGTGATCAATCAAGTTATCAATATGCAAAAAAAGCGATTGCATCCGGATGTCACGTGATTACCGCAAACAAAGCAATGTTTGCAAAGCATGGAGAAAAGCTCATCGAAAAGGCAAATGAGGCAGGAGTTTCTATCGGATATGAAGCGACAACTGCGGGTGGAATTCCGATCATTAGGACAATCAAACAACTTTTACAAGTGAATAGAATCAATAAATTAGAAGCTATTTTAAATGGTACATCTAATTTTATCCTCACAGAAATGAGACAAAATAAACTTTCTTTTGGAGAGGCTTTAAAGCTTGCAAAGAAGAAAGGTTATGCAGAAGCAGATCCGAGTAATGATATAGATGGTACGGATGCCTTTTATAAATTGATGATCTTGAGTAAGTTGATTTTTGGAAAGCAACCGCAATGGGTGCAAGTAGAAAAGCAAGGAATTGATTTATTGACTGCTGAGGATATAGTGGTTGCAACAAATAAAGGATTACGATATAAGCATATTGCAAAGTTGGGGATTGAAGGAGAGCAACTTGTGGCTTCTGTGAAACCCGTGTTAGTGAATGATCAACATCCACTTTTTCATGTTGAAGGAGTAGATAATGCGATCACGCTGCAAACTAGTTTAATAGGTGAACTCACTTTACAAGGGCCTGGTGCTGGTAAGTTACCTACTGCAAGTGCAATGATAGAAGACTTTATCGATATTTTACAACGGGAGCTAAGGGAACAAACAGAACAAGCAGTCAACGTATAGTATGGGAAGTGAACTTTTCTTTTTTTACGTAATAAAATGACGTACAAAGAAAAGCATCATAACTTGTCCCTCTCAATCATATATTGGAAAAAGTAGATGTTGAGTGGAAGATGATGATTGAAATCTCATCTACTTTCTATTCCAGATAGAATGGACAGATTATTGAGGGGGATATCGTATGAAGCGGAAGTGGCTAGCAATAATTGTCGTATGTTCTCTATTCATCGGTTCAGCAACTACATATTTGGGAATAAAATGGACACATCAAGCGGGAACAGATAAAGAGCAGCAGGAGCAAGTGAAAAAAAAGACCGAGACAGAAGGGCAGCCTTCCAAGAATAAAAGCAATCCAGATTTATCCAAGCTAGAGCAAGCCTATGAATTGATTGCCAATTCTTATGTGGAAAAAGTAAATGATAAGCAGCTCATTGAAGGAGCAATCCAGGGAATGCTTGCTAGTTTAAATGATCCTTATTCTGTATATATGGATGCTGAAACAGCCGCACAGTTTAACGATACATTAGAATCCTCCTTCCATGGAATTGGAGCGGAGGTAACAGTAAGAGATGGAAAGCTGATCATCATTGCCCCTTTTAAAAATTCACCAGCAGAAAAAGCAGGTATTAAACCCCGAGATCAGATTGTCTCTATTGATGGAGAAAGTGTCGAAGGATTAGATCTGTATGAGGCGACTTTGAAAATTCGCGGAGAAAAAGGAACGATTGTGACACTTGGAATTGTTCGTGAAGGAATTGAGAAACCTTTAAACATAAAGGTGAAAAGAGATGAGATTCCGCTAGAAACTGTTTTTGCAGACATTAAAAAACATAAAGGAAAGTCAATTGGTTATGTTGAAATTACTTCTTTTTCCCAAGAAACTTCCGCTGACTTTAAAAAAGAAATCGCCAAGCTTGAAAAAAAGAAGATTGACGGACTAATCATTGATGTGCGTGGTAACCCAGGAGGCTTATTACTCAGTGTAGAAGATATCCTCCAAGAGTTTGTAACAGACAAAAAACCATATGTACAAATCGAACAGCGCGATGGGAAAAAAACAGAACAGTACTCGGAGCTAAAAGAAAGTAAGCCATATCCAATCACCGTATTAATTGATGGTGGAAGTGCATCAGCATCAGAAATACTAGCAGGAGCCTTAAAGGAAGTGGAAGGATATACGTTAGTTGGTGAACATACATTTGGGAAAGGAACGGTTCAACAAGCGGTCCCATTAGAAGATGGTAGTAATATTAAATTAACGATGTTTAAATGGTTAACACCGAATGGAAACTGGATTCATCAAGATGGAATCGCTCCTACCATTGAAGTGAAACAACCCGAGTATTTTTATATTCATCCGCTTGAAGTCCAGAAACCGCTGAAGAAAGATATGAATAGTGAGCAAGTACAAATTGCACAGGTCATGTTAAAAGGGCTTGGCTTTGGGACAGGTCGGACAGACGGATATTTTAGTGAGCAAACAGAAAAAGCGGTAAAAGCTTTTCAATACCAAGCAAAGTTACAGCAAAGTGGTGTTATTGATAAGGAAACAGCTGCTGCTATTGAGGATAGCATATTAGAGGAAATTGAAAAAGAAGAGAATGATATGCAACTACAGGCAGCACTTAGTATTTTAACGAAAGAGAATAACTGAAGCCAATTAGTCATATTTCGCTTTTTGGAAAAGAGTGGTAACGATGTTGCTACTCTTGTTTTTGTTTTTTAAAAGTATAAGAGATTTATCTGAAAATTTTCCATAGGTTTTGTGCCCGCTATTTGATAATATAAGAGTAGCAGGTTTTTACAAAAAGGATGGTGACTAGTAGGTGGGACCAAATTGGTTTATTGAGTTATTAAGAGGAATAGGGAAGTTATTTTTGCAACCGCTTTTCTATTATGCAATCATCCTAGCTATTGCTGTTGGAATTAGTAGGGTGAAAAGAGAAAGACGTCATTTCCGAAGTAGTGTATATGATTTTTTTCACGAGCTTCGCTATCTCCTAACCGCCGGGATTGGAGCAGGTTTTTGTTTATCCATTTTAACGGTCGTTAGTGGTCATACGTTGCCAACTGTATTTTTTATCATCCTTACAATTTCAACCATTTTGCTAAGTATAAATGGAAGCTTTCGTTTTTTATCACCAGCATTTACGATTGGACTAGCTTTTGTACTTCTTTTTGCAATCGATCAGTTTCCTTTTGATATACCATGGCTTCAACAATATCTAGAAACGGTAGATGAAACTTATTTAACTGGAATAACGATTCTTTTAGGTGTTTTGTTAATTGTTGAAGGTGTCTTAATGCAGCAAAATGGTTCAAAGGAAGTTGCTCCAAAATTAAGAAGAAGTCGTCGAGGATTAGTTGTTGGGGCATTTCAAGGAAAGCGAATTTGGTTTATTCCTATCTTATGCTTTTTACCGACAGGGTCATTAACTCCTCCTTTTGAGTGGTGGCCTGTCATTGACTGGGGAGCAAACAGTTATTCATTGCTTCTATTTCCATTTGTAGTTGGATTTCAACAACAAGTGCAAACGACATTGCCAGCAGGCGCAATAAAGCGGCTTGGATCTTATGTTCGCTTACTAGGCGTACTTGTAACAGCAATTGCTATTGTAAGTATATGGATTCCTATGCTTACATTCGTGACGGTTGGAGTTGCAATTATTGGTCGAGTGTGGATTTCCTACCGCCATCGGATGCGAGAGAATGCTGTACCTTACTTTTTCACCCCGAAAAATAATGGTCTGATGGTCCTTGATGTGATACCGAATTCACCTGCTTATAAAATGGGCTTAGAAACAGGTGAAGTCATTGTGAAATGCAATAATAAGCGTGTCTTTAATCTAGATGAATTGTATCAAGCACTCCAATCAAATTTAACGTATTGTAAGCTTGAAGTACTCGATGTGAATGGACAAGTTCGAATGGCCCAAGCAGCTCTATATGAAGATGATCACCATGAGCTCGGTATTCTTTATGTAGGAGAAAAAGGGAAGCGTAAATGGACGGAAGAATCATCTTAAAATAATCATTGTTACCGCAGTGGTCGGTGTGATGAAAAGATGTAAGAAGAGTTGACAGCTGATGCTACTGCCTTTTATTCGTTCGCAAAAATAAATCAGTGGGAGAGAATTCCCACTGAACATTCGACATATTTGGTTAAGATGAAAACATCGCTGTGCTATGCATTGGTTGTAAGCGGGCTTTCGGGTCAATGGCTGCTTTAGCATTGCTAACCGCTGTTGGGGCCTCACCAAATCCGGTAGCGATGAGTTTTATTTTTCCCTTATATGTGCACACGTCTCCGGCTGCATAGATTCCTGGAATATTCGTTTCTTGCTGTTGATTGACAACTATTGCGTTTTTTTCGATGTTGAGTCCCCAATCTTTTATCGATCCAAGTGATGAAACAAAACCATAATTGACAAGAATATCATCGACATGAAGCACTTCTTTTTTGTCTGATTTCGATTCTTTGATGATTAATTGTTGAATGGAGTTCCCATCTCCGATAATGTCAGTTGGGATAAATGGTGTTTTCACTTCCACATTAGATTGAACTAATTTTTCTACACTATGTTCATGTGCACGAAATTGCTTACGTCTATGAACAATAGTAACTTTGTTCACGATTGGTTCTAACATAAGAGCCCAATCAACTGCTGAATCTCCCCCACCAAGAACTGCCACATTTTTATTAGCAAACTGTTGAAGGTCATTTACAAAATAATGGAGATGCTTTCCTTCATAAAGCGCCGCATGATTCACTTGGAGACGGCGCGGCTGAAAAGCGCCATTTCCTGCTGTAATAATAATTGTTTTAGTATAATGGATTTCTTTGTCAGTCGTTAATGTAAAATAATAATCGTCCAGCTTCTCTACTGTTTGCACAGTTTGTTTTAAACAAACTGTCGTCTGAAATTGATCCATTTGCTTTTTTAATTGGTCGATCAATTCTTGAGCGGGAACTTTCGGAAACCCAGCAACATCGTATATAAGTTTTTCAGGATAGAGAGCGGATAGTTGACCACCTAAATGTGGTAAACTTTCAATAATTTTTACGCTTGCTTTTCGCATGCCTGCATAAAAAGCAGTGAATAAACCAGTAGGTCCGCCTCCAATAATTGTTATATCATATACTTGTTGATCTTCCTTCAAAAAGATACCTCCTCACTTGGGGAACAACGATAGGACATCCTATTTTCAATCATCTCCCCGCTTATTTCTTATTACTTTAATCTCACCTTTTCATTTCTTTCAATTTGAATGACTTGACCATCTTGGACAATAAGGGTAATCGACCCATATTTCATTGCAGCAAGCATGTGTTTTATTTTTTCAAAAACAAGCTCTTCACTATTTTGTTTTATCATCTTCATTGACTCCTTTCTAAATAATCCATCTTCGAATCAAAGCCGACATCTCAGATGATAGTCTCTTTTTAGCTCGCAAAATGGGTTGCGATGATCATCATTAAGTGGTGGCATTCCAGTCATTATCAAAAGGCCCCTAATTCATAGTTTTTATATCGGAATACACTTATTTTACATTGGAAAATTCAGAAAATCAATTCCTTTTCTCATGTTCATCGTTTATTTATTGTTAAAAAACTCTTTGGCTCGTTCAAGATAAATCATATCTTCGTCAGATAATTCATCTTCAATGACGATAGCACTTACCGGGCATGCTGATTCGCATGCAGCACAATCAATACATACTTCAGGATCAATATAATATTGATCCTCCCCTTCTTCAATACAATCGACAGGACAAACTTCTACACAATCACCAGCTTTTTCTCCAATGCATGGAGATGTAATTACAAATGCCATTTATTATCCCACCTTTATTTTTCATTTTTCAAAGGAGCTAATAATTCCTCCTGTTGTCGTTGTGAATTTTTATATTTCGGGTGTAATATTTCTTCTAAATATGTTTCTTTCGCTTTAGTGTTGATATTTACTTGTTTTAATTGTTCTCTAACATGAGCTAAAAATTGCACGTACTGTTCATATGATTCATCATATGTTATGGCCAGTTCATCTCTTATTTTTTTTGCCAGTTTCGGACTAGCTCCTCCAGTTGCAACTGCAATGGTCAATTTCCCTCTCGTCATTTTCGCTGGTAGATGGAAGTTGCTTAAATGGAGGTTATCTGCAATATTCACGAGTTGATTATTTGATACTTGAGTAGCGATTTGTTTGTTCACCATTTTATTATTTGTTGCTGCAATAATGAGAAAGGCATGCGCTATATCATGTGGTTCAACCTTTTTTTGCTTCCAAATAATCCGTTCTTCATCAAGTAATTTTTTCATTTGTGTGTTAAGCGTAGGACTGATAACAGTTATTTTTGCTCCAGTGAGCAATAGTGAACATGTTTTTTTGTAGGCAACTTTCCCACCGCCAACTATCACTGCTTTTTTTCTTTCTAAATTTAACATAATTGGATATGATTCCATACCATCACCTACCTATCCATCAGTTAGTTGTTGCACTCTTTCAAGTAATACATCTAGCAGATGAGGGTGATAACCGAGACTGTCACAAAGGATAAATTGTTGTTTTTCACTGTTTAATTGTTGAATTGTCTTTACTATTCCTTTCATTAAAATCCCAGTGAATAATAAATACGGGAGAACAAATACTTGTTTATGTTTAGATTGTTTGGCACATTGTAAACCTTCTTCAAAGCTTGGTTTTGCCGCAGTTAAAAAACAAATATTCACCTTTTTAAAAGGATGTTTCTCATGAAGAAGTTGAGCAATTTTAGTAAGATCACGCTTGACATCAGGATCTCTGCTACCTCTACCAACTAATAGCACCATTGCATCTGCTTTTATGTCTACTTTTTTTTCATTCACTCGATCCATTAAACTATCAATGATTTTAGGATGGACACCAAATGGTTTACCATAATCAAACTGGATATGTGGATATCGTTTTTTTGCCTTTTCTATCTCCAGTGGAATATCTTTTTTTGCATGTGTGGCGGTTAATAAGAGGACAGGTACAACCGCAATTTTTGTCGCTCCTCGTTCCACACAATGTTTTACACCTTCAAGGATTGTTGGAGAAGCTAATTCCAAAAAACATATTTCTTGGATCGGAACATGGATGGACTGGATCGCTCTTTCGATCATTTGAACTGCTTGCTCTCTTCCTTCTGTTACACGACTACCATGTCCGATATATAAAACTGCTTGCATTTCGTTCTCCTCCATGTCGTCCATATTTATACATTTGCTTCTTCTAATGATTGGAGCATCGGTTCAAACCAATTTATTTTTTCTCTTAATTGGACAACTTCGCCTACGATGATCATACTTGGATTTTTCACTTGGGCATTTTTAGCAACCTCGGCGATTGTCGCTAATGTTCCTGTCATTGTTTGTTGGTTTGTTGTTGTCCCCCAATGAATAAGGGCGACAGGGGTACTTGGTGGCTTTCCGTATGCTAGTAATTGTTCACTAATATAAGATAAGTTGCGTACCCCCATATAAATGGCGATTGTATCGATTCCTTGTGCAAGGCTTTTCCAACAAATATCTTCTTTCTTTTTTTGACGATGCCCTGTAACGACAGCAAAGGTGGAACTAAACTCTCGGTGTGTAACCGGAATTCCTGCATATGCAGGGCTGCTATTCCAGAAGTTATTCCAGGTACAACTTCAAAAGGGATACCATTTTTTTGCAAGTATAATGCTTCTTCACCACCACGCCCAAATACAAATGGATCGCCACCTTTTAACCGTGTCACTATTTTTCCTTGCTTGGCATGCTTTACTAAAAAGCGTTGAATTGTTTCTTGTTTCATTGAGTGATAGTTTGGCAAGCTTCCCACAATAGATCAACTCGGTATCTGACTTTGCGTAGTTTAATAGCTCTTGATTAATTAAACGATCAATATAGGATGACATCCGCTTCCTGGATGCATTTAACTGCTTTAATGGTGATTAAATCTACATCACCGGGCCAGCTCAACTAAATAAACTTTTCCCATTTATAGTCCCTCCTTTTCGGCCTCATTCTTTTTCGAGGACAAAGCCGGCATTCTTTCGTATTCTCTTTTTTTCATGCAAGGTTACATTTTCAATTTCAAGTTCTTTTAAAAAATACTTTTCTAGTTCAATATCAACTTGCCGAAAAGCAGATTCATCGTTTTGGTCTGCGATGATAACATCGATCATTTTTCTGTTTGTCTGGACTTCAAATCTGTATATATTCAACGTGATCACACCTTTTTGATGGATTTTGCGGTGCAGGCATTTTCATTGCGAAAATCTTTCTATTAAGAGTTAGATACAGCAATAGTTTCGAGAATTTGGTCATATTTGCGCTGTAAAGTTTCCAAGCCGACACGTTGATAATAGACGAAGAACGATTCGCCTGGCTTCTTCGTTTTTTTAAAATAGATGATTAGTTCTTTTAATACTTGTTCAAGGTGTTGTGCCTCTATTCTTCCTTTTAGTTTTTCGTTTAATTGTCCGCCATTTTCTAAGGTGCCACCAACGTAAATCTCAAACGCTTCAATCATCTTTCTTTCTTTTGTTCTCATTTTGATACCTTGAATACCGATATCTGCAATTTGGCGTTGTCCGCAGGAGTTAGGGCATCCTACCATATGGATTCTGACCGGTACGTCAATAGTAATGTGTTCATCTAAATATTTAGCTACACGTCTCATTCGTTCTTTTGTTTCTACAAGTGCTAGATTGCAAACTCAATTCCTGTACAGGAAACAGAATAGGCCATAAATTGTTTCGGCTGAATTGATATCTTTTCTAAAATTTTTTCTTTTAACAAGGCATCTACTTGGTTATCTGGAATGTTAGGGATGATGATGTTTTGTGAATTACATGTTCGAAGATCGCCTGTTCCATACTTTTTAGAAATACGGGCGAGTTCGAACACATCATCGGCATCCATTCTACCTACAGGAACATTTAGTCCAAGATAGTTTAATCCTACTTGTTTTTGCGGATGAACACCGTAAAAGTAGCCCGCATTCCAGTTTTTCGTCTCATCTTTTCCCTTTTCTGGTAGGAGACCAGTATATTCAAGTAACTTTTCTTTAAACTTTTGTGCCCCCCAGTCAGCTACTAAAAATTTCAATCGTGCTTTATGTCGCTTTTCACGGTAGCCATAATCTCTAAAGATTGTTGTAATTGCAATCGCTACTTCTTTTACTCTTTCGCGGGGGTAACAAAAACATCAAGTTTCTCTGCTAAATGTGGTCTTGCTGCCAGGCCACCTCCAACTAAAACGTGAAACCCAAGTACTTTTTTTCCGTTTAACACTTTTGACGCTGGTACAAATGCTAAGCAGTTAATCTCAGTCATTGCTTGCATTATTTACATTTGAACTAATAGCCACTTTATATTTTCGGGGCAGGTTTGAAAAATCGTCATTTTCGTGGAAGAATTCATGCACTTCTTTCACGATAGGCTCAGTATCTATTAATTCATTTGGATCAATACCTGCTAGCGGATTTCCGACAATATTACGTGTGATATCGCCACAGGCACCAGTTGTTGTTAAGCCAACTTCGTTTAAACGTTTAAAAATATCAGGCATTTGTTCGATTGTGAGCCAATGAAATTGAATTGCTTGCCGTGTTGTAATGTCGAATATACCTCTTCCATAATCTCTGCAAATACTAGCTAATGCGACTGTTTGATCATAATTTAAAATACCTGAGGGCACTTTGACACGCATCATGAAATATCCGTCTTTTTTTGGTCGTTGTAAATAAAGCCCTGCCCACTTAAACATATCCCATTCTTCTCTTGGAATAGATTCGAACCCATTTGCTGCATAATAATCTATGTCCTTGAGAATTTCTAAGCCATCTCGTTTTAATTTTTTCAGTTCCGTTTTATTTAGATTTGGGTTGTCGGCCCATTTTTTCACATAAGCCATCGTAAAAGATCCTCCTTAGATTTTTTTTTGCTTAATTAAATAATCGATAATGATATTGGCACACTTTGCAACTGAATATTTGTCAGATTCAATCGTAATTTCCGGTTGGAGTGGCTCTTCATATGGAGAGCTAATGCCTGTAAATGATGGTATTTCTCCCTTTCTAGCTTTTTTATACAATCCTTTAGGATCACGTTTCTCACAGACTTCAAGCGGACATTTTACAAACACTTCAATGAAATCATCTTCAGCTACAAGTTCTCTTGCGGTATCTCGATCTTTTCTAAATGGAGAAATAAATGCTGTCAGTGCAAATTGTCCACTATCAATAAAAAGTTTGGCTGTTTCCGCGATGCGGCGGATATTTTCTTGACGGTCCTCATTAGAAAAACCGAGATCACGATTGAGACCGTGACGAATATTATCACCGTCAAGTAAATAACTGTGGACGTTTAAAATCGAATAATTTTAACTCCACTTCATTTGCAATGGTTGACTTTCCTGAACCTGATAGGCCAGTGAACCAAAGAATACAGCTTTGATGACCGTTTCTTAAGTTGCGGTCTTTTCTCGTAATCGTCGGCTGATGCCATGTGATATTAGTACTCCTTTTCATTATTTTTCTCCCCTCCTACGTTGTTTTCACTTTTTTTCTTAATCCATTTATTAACACGTCGACTACTTCTGGGCGACTGAATGTTTTTGGGTGGTACTTGTTCACCATTTCGAAGCATTTCCCTTACTTTTGTTCCGGATAAAATGACATGATGTTCATTACGATGAGGACATGTTTTGGTTGTTGCCATGTTATCGCACTTTTTGCAATAGAAGCTATGTTCAAATAATAAGATGGATATTCCTAATTCATCAGCAGTGAAATGGTTGAAAATTTTATGGGCATCATATGTTCCGTAATAATTTCCAACCCCAGCATGGTCACGACCAACAATAAAGTGGGTGCAACCGTAGTTTTTTCTAACTATTGCATGAAACACTGCTTCTCTTGGGCCAGCATAACGCATGGCCGCCGGGAAAACTCCTAAAAAAACTCGGTCTTTAGGGTAATAATTTTTTAGTAATACTTCATAGCTTTTAAGTCGGATATCAGCTGGAATATCATCTTTTTTTGTTTCACCAACGAGCGGATGTAAAAATAACCCATCAACTATTTCTAACGCTGTTTTTTGGATATATTCATGTGCTCTATGCACCGGATTTCTCGTTTGAAACCCGACGACTGTTTTCCAGCCAAGGTGTTGAAATTTCTCTCTCGTTTGGAATGGATCTAAATAATAAGCTGAAAACTTGGTTTTTTTAGGGCGGTTTACAAGTGTGATCGGTCCTCCTACGTAGACGTTTGGCCGTTCATATAATTTTTTTACGCCAGGGTGTTGTCTGTCAGTTGTTTTATAGACAAGTGTTGCTTCTTTTTCCTTATTTGGTACAAATATGTCTGTGACTTCAAGTGCTCCATAGGTTACCCCATTTTTTTCAAGTTTCACTAAACTACCTTTTGACATCGTCCTTGCCTTGTCTTCTGTAATCGGTAGTGTGATAGGTATCGTCCATGGTTCTCCTGTAGATAATCTCATATTGGTTAGGACAGCATCATAATCCTTTTGCGTTAAAAAACCATTTAGAGGACTGTATGCGCCTGTTGCTATCAGTTCAAGATCACTGATAGCTGTATCATCCAGCTCAATTGTTGTTGTTAATGATTCTAATGATCGTTCGGGATTCCAACGGTTAATTAATGTACCTCCATGTGGTTGACTAAGACTCATTTTTTTCCTCCTTATGTTTGAAAATGACATCTATCGATTGATTTAAATCGTATTATTTTGATGTAGACCACACTCCGTTTTTGCATGGTTGGCCCAACGTCCTGCACGAGAATTTACATGGTTATTGGTTGGGAGTGTACATGGCTCACAACCTATACTTGGATAACCTTGATCATGCAGGGGATTATATGGCAAATTATGTTGCTGCACATAGCGCCATATATCTTTCCATGTCCAATGGATGAGTGGACATATTTTAATCGATTGAAAGGTATGATCTTTGTTAATAAAATTTGTGTGTCGTCTTGAAGGAGATTGTTCTCTTCTAAGGCCAGATAGCCAGGCAACAGCGCTTCGTAACGTTTCTTGGAGTGGGATTACTTTTCGTATTTGACAACATGTATCTGGTTGTTTTTCCCATAGTGCTTCACCATATTCTTTTGCTTGTTCTTCTAATGTTAGGGATGGCTTTTTCATCACAATTTTCAAATAGGGATATCGTTTTTTTACCTCTTCAATTAAGTCGTACGTTTCTTTAAAATGGAGCCCGGTATCGAGAAAAACAACTTTTGCATCTTTTTTAATTTTGGAAATAAGGTCAATCATTACTATCCCTTCAACACCGAAACTACACGCATAGAGAAGATCGTCATTATATTCGTCGTAAGCCCATTTCAATACTTCGACAGCACCTTTTGCTTCATTATCAATGGGGAAAGCGACATCTATCTCTCGCCATGTTTCATACGATAGTCTTGTCATTTATCACTCTCTCCTTTCTTTTTTAGCCATATAAAAAGAGGCGACTTTAACCAATCATTTATTGGTCAAAGTCGCCTCTAGTTTGTCTAGTCAGCGATTATTTCGTTTTGTCGTTAAGAAAAAACTTTGTTTTGATTATAATAACGATATTTCAAAAATAAATCAAGTAATTTTATCGGAATTATATGATTTACTCAAAAATGACAGGATTGCCCTTTAATATATGTGAGTGGTTATTTTTTAGTGAAAGCAATGGAAGGGTTGACTTTTTTA
The DNA here is from genome assembly GCA_963748745.1 of uncultured Bacillaceae bacterium. Lineage (GTDB taxonomy): Bacteria > Bacillota > Bacilli > Bacillales > Bacillaceae_C > CAVVKR01. The sequence goes on from CAVVKR010000006.1 coordinate 54,154, forward strand.
CCTCAAGTATTGTCAAAATTAGTTACATCATATTAGACTTGTAGTAGTATTCATTATTAATATTAATAAAGTTTGTAGTTAATGCGCTGAGAAAGGGGAACAGATGATGAAAAAAATATTAGTTGTAGATGATGAACCTTCGATAGTGACATTGTTAATATTCAATCTTGAAAAAGCAGGATTTTCTGTCATTACAGCGGAGGATGGAAATAAAGGATTAGAGCTTGCTTTATCAGAGAAACCAGCGTTAATTGTTTTAGACTTGATGCTTCCTGGAATGGATGGAATGGACGTTTGTAAAACATTGCGTCATGAAAAAGTGAATACCCCCATTTTAATGCTGACTGCCAAGGATGAAGAATTTGATAAGATACTTGGGCTTGAGCTTGGTGCAGACGATTATTTAACAAAACCATTTAGCGTGCGGGAAGTGATTGCAAGAGTAAAAGCAATTTTACGACGAACAGAGCTCGAACAATCTGGCGAAGATAGAAAGAAAAGAGACAGGAAAAAATAATCAATATTGGCGAAATATCGATCCTCTTAGAAAGATATGAAGTTTTGTTTCAGGGCAGAAAGTTAGAGTTAACACCGAAAGAATTTGAACTGCTCCATTATCTAGCAACTAATCAAGGTAAAGTGTTAAGTCGTGATCAGATTTTAAACGCAGTTTGGAATTATGAATATGCAGGCGAGACGAGGATTGTAGATGTGCACATTAGTCATCTACGTGAGAAAATTGAAAAAGATACGAAGCAGCCTCAATATATTAAAACAGTTCGTGGTTTCGGTTATAAATTAGAAATACCATCGCAATAAAACATGGAAGGACTGTAGAAGATGAATCGACTGTGGTTGCGAATTTCGTTTTCATTTATCGTCTTAATGTTTTTCACGATCCTCGGAGTAGGTCTATACTTAACATTTAGCATGAAGAGCACTTATACAGATATCATTAGAAAGCAATTAACAGAGCATGCAAATCTTGTAGCAAAAGCAGTAGATACAAATAATCTCCAAAATAAATCATTATTGAAGAAGAATGTAGATGATTTTTCCGCTGAAATTGATTCGAGAATTACGATAATAGATGTGGATGGAAATGTATTAGCAGATTCAGAGAAAGAAGAAAAATTGGAAAATCACTAGGGAACGTCCGAAATTTAAAGCCGTTATTGATCAACAGCAACCAATTGGTGAATCGTTACGTTATAGTGAAACACTACAAATGCAAATGATGTATGTGGCAGTTCCGATTTTTCATAATGATTCTCTCATTGGTGCCATTCGGGCTTCATTAAGTTTAGGGGAAATTGGAACATTCACTTCGAAAGCTTTGGATTAGTGCAGGTCTGCCTTGGCGGTGGCGTTGTTACTTGCAGGAATCATCAGTATGAGAATAGCGAAAGGTATTACCCATCCGATAAAGAAGAAATTATTTTTGTTTCGGACAAGTTAGCAAAGAAAGATTATGATGCGAGAGTGAAAGTAAAAACAAAGGGAGAACTAAAAAAGCTTTCAGATGCTATTAATATTTTAGCGACAAGTTTACAAAAACAAATGATTGAGATTGAAGAAAATGAACAGCGCTTAACAGGTGTCCTAACAAATATGGTAAGTGGTGTTATGCTTGTAAATAAGGAAGGAAGAATTAACCTTGTTAATCCAGCAATAGAGAATTTTATCGGTGCGCCCTCTGGATCACTGATCGGAAAATTACATGTAGAGGCAACGAGAAGCTTTGGATTAAGCAAGCTAATTAATCAATGTTTAAAGTTAGAAAAAAAATTACATGATGAAGTTCATATATATTATCCAAAAGAGCGAATATTAGATGCTCATTTGGCACCTTATAAAGTAGAAAAAGGAGAAGTGAAAGGAATTGTCATCGTCCTCCATGACATTACGAACATCCGTCGTTTAGAAAAAATGCGGACAGAATTTGTTGCAAATGTATCTCATGAATTAAAGACACCTGTAACAGCCGTAAAAGGTTTTGCGGAAACACTTTTAGCAGGAGAACTAGAAGATAGTCAAACGACTCAATATTTTTTAAATATTATTTATGAAGAAAGTGATCGTCTTCATCGCTTAATTTCTGATTTATTACATTTAACAAAAATAGAACATCAGCTTGTACCATTACAATTGGAAGATGTGAATGTCGTCGCTGAAGTCAACAAAACAGTTAAAACGCTTCAGAAAAAGTGCAATAGTAAAAATATTAAGTTGATTTTACCTGAAAAAGAATCGGCTGTTATTGAAGCGGAGAAAGACCGTGTACAACAAATTATTTTAAATTTGCTTACAAATGCTATTAACTATACTCCTGAAAATGGCGAAGTGAAAATAGCTGTGTTGGAAAAAGACAATGCAGTTGATTTAATTATTAAAGATACAGGGATAGGAGTACCTAAAAAGGAATTACCACGTATCTTTGAGCGTTTTTATCGTGTTGATAAAGCGCGGTCACGTAGCTCTGGTGGCACAGGATTAGGCCTAGCTATCGTTAAACATCTAGTTGAAGCACATAATGGAAAAATAAATGTAAAAAGTATAGAAGGTGAGGGAACAACATTTACTGTTACATTTCCAAAAAAGCAGAATAAACCTATTCATTAATAAATATTTTCATAAAGACCGTTTTTCCGTTTATTGTTTGTCTAATAAATATGGAAAAACGGTTTTTATATGTGGTTGAAGCTAGGTAATGATAATGTGCATGACCCTTAACCATTATCCAACTACTAAATGAAAAACCTTTACAATTTCTTTACAAACCCTTTCAAACTAGCTTAAAAGTTTAGTAGTAAATTAGTGATGACAGTCGATAAATGAAAATATATAAAAAAGGAAAGGTCAAATGCAGACTGAGAAAAAGCTCCTTAGCAAATATTCACATTTTTGCTTGCAATCGATTTTTTGCAGCAGGGTGTGGAAAAATAATAATCAAGCTGGCGGTAGTAAGGCAAACGAAAATGATCAAGAAGCAAATAAACAAGAAGAAACAGCTTCGGGCTCTTATTACTGCAGTTGGATCAAGTGCACTTCAGCCATTAGTGGAAGCTGCCGCACAAGAGTTTGCTAGTAAGAATCCAGATGCCACCATTAATGTTCAAGGGGGAGGAAGTGGAACAGGTAAGGAAGATTAGTGAAGGTGCAGTTGATATTGGTAACACTGATATTTCCGCTGAAGAAAAAGAAGAAATTGACGCTGAAAAACTAGTCGATCATCAAGTAGCTGTTGTAGGATTAGGTCCTGTTGCTCATCCTGATGTCGGGGTAAAAGACATAACAAAGGAAGAGTTAAAAGGAATCTTCAAAGGTGAAATCAAAAATTGGAAAAGAGCTCGGTGGGAAGATTTAGAGATCGTTGTTATTAATCGAACAAAAGGTTCTGGTACAAGAGCTACTTTTGAACAATTTGGATTAGATGGAGAATCACCGATTGATGCGCAGGAACAAGATTCATCAGGTACAGTTCGCAAAATAGTGAGTGAAACACCAGGGGCAATTAGTTATCTAGCATTTTCTTATTTTGATGACTCTATTTTGCCACTATCTATTGATAAAGTGGAGCCAAATCAATCCAATGTAGAAACAAATAAATGGGAAATATGGGCTTACCAACATATGTATACAAATGGTGAAGCAGAGGGACTGACAAAAGAATTTATTGATTATATTTTATCAGATGAAGTACAAACGAGTTTACTTCCAGAGTTAGGCTACTTACCTGTCACTGGGATGAAAGTGCAACGGGACGCAGAAGGGAATATTACGGAAAAATAGTATAATATGGAAGCATTTCCCCCTTTAAATAGATCATAGCATCATAGAAAGATAATCAAGATTATAGATCGATAAAACAGAGGAGCATTTTCCTCTGTTTGATTCCTAGTAGGAAGGGGACGTATCATTTGCAGTTATTGAAAAAAACTACTTCAAATGCAACATTGACAAAGAAAAATTCAAAAACAAAAATAGAGATAATTGGACGTTCTTTTACATTGATATGTACTGCTATTCTAGTGATAATTGCAGTATCTATTCTTTATTTTGTTACTTCAAAAGGCATTTCTACTTTTACGGTGAATCATGCGAGTGTGGTCAATTTTTTCACTGGTAAAACATGGAGCCCGGGGAATGTAAATGAGCTTGGAAAACCAATTGTTGGTGCACTTCCAATGATATTTGGATCATTTGCAGTCACACTTTTAGCAGCTCTTTTATGCGCCCCGATCGCTATTGGTGCCGCCGTTTTTATGACAGAAATTTCCCCGAATTTTGGCAAAAGGGTACTTCAGCCAGTAATTGAGCTATTAGTTGGCATTCCATCTGTCGTATATGGCTTTATTGGCTTGAGTGTGATCGTTCCTGTTTTTAGGGATCACTTTTCTGGTAGTGGATTTGGAATTGCTGCGGGAACAGTTGTGTTATCAGTTATGATTTTACCTACGATAACAAGCTTATCTACCGATGCAATTCGAGCAGTACCAAAGCAATTTCGCGAAGCTTCATTAGCGCTTGGAGCGACGCGATGGCAAACCATTTACCGTGTAATCCTAAAAACCGCAAGACCAGGAATTTTAACTGCTATCGTTTTTGGAATGGCTCGTGCTTTTGGAGAAGCATTGGCTGTACAGATGGTAATTGGGAATTCTGCTGTAATCCCCAAATCTTTATTTGAGCCAGCATCAACATTAACGAGCATTTTAACGATGGAGATGGGATATACCGTAATGGGCGAAGTTGAAAATAATGCTCTTTGGTCTCTAGCACTTGTTTTATTAGCGATGTCATTAGTATTTATCATCGTTATTCGTTTTCTAGGGCGGAGGAGGATGGTTGAACGATGAATGTAAAATTAATTGACAGAATTGCAACGATTGCTTTTTATTTCATTGCATTTCTTGTTGTTTCTATCCTTCTCGGTTTAATAGGTTATATTTTTATTCATGGTTTGCCTAAACTGAATTGGGAGTTTCTATCTTCTCCACCAGAAATATTTAAAGCAGGTGGAGGGGTAGGTCCCCAATTATTTAACTCTTTCTATCTACTCGTTTTAACGATGATCTTTAGTATCCCGTTATCTGTTGGTGCAGGGATTTATATGGCGGAATACGCGAAAAAAAATTGGTTGACAGATTTTCTGCGTACGGTGATAGAAGTATTATCATCTTTACCATCTATCGTAGTTGGGCTATTCGGTTTCTTATTTTTCGTTATCAATATGGGTTGGGGATTTTCTATTTTGTCAGGCGCTCTCGCTTTAACCGTATTTAATTTACCTTTACTCGTTCGAGTCGTGGAAGAATCTTTACGTAGTATACCAGCGGCTCAAAGAGAAGCAGGGCTAGCCTTGGGAATATCGAGATGGGAAGCTGTCACACATATATTATTACCAGCAGCATTACCGGGAATCCTTACCGGGGTGATCTTATCAGCTGGTCGTATCTTTGGGGAGGCAGCTGCATTGATTTACACAGCTGGAATGAGTTCACCAGATTTGGATTTTACAAATTGGAATCCGTTTAGTTCTACATCCCCATTCAATCCAATGCGACCAGCGGAAACATTAGCGGTGCATATTTGGAAAATTAATGGAGAGGGCATGATGCCTGATGTGCAAGCAGTTTCTGATGGGGCAGCCGCATTTCTCGTTCTGGCCATTCTTGTTTTTAATTTACTGGCTAGATTAATTGGTCGCCTCGTTTATAAAAAAATGACAGCTTCTTAGAGGAGTGTACAGTAAATGGCAACTGCAGTATTAAACAAACAAAAAGAACCACAAATATTAATGAAAAAAGAAAAAGAGTTGTCAAAACAAAAGGAAGAGACAGCAATACAAACAGAGCAATTAAGTGTATATTACGGAAATAATCAAGCAATCAATGAAATTTCACTTTCTTTTCCAAAAAATAAAGTAACTGCTCTTATCGGCCCCTCAGGATGTGGAAAATCAACTTATTTGCGGACATTAAATCGGATGAATGATGAAATTGCTGGATGCCGTACAGAAGGAAAAATTATATACAATGGGATTGACATTCATTCGCCAAATGTGAATGTGTTTGAAGTGCGTAAACAGATCGGTATGGTATTTCAACACCCTAATCCGTTTACAAAATCAATCTTTGATAATATCGCATTTGGTCCGCGGCGTCATGGGGTAAAAGATAAATCACAGTTAGAACATATTGTCGAAAAAAGCTTAAAACAGGCCGCTTTATGGGATGAAGTGAAAGATCATCTCGATCAATCAGCTTTGTCACTTTCTGGTGGACAGCAACAACGTCTCTGTATTGCACGTGCCCTAACATTGGAACCGAATATACTTCTACTAGATGAACCAGCATCTGCACTTGATCCAATCTCAACAACAAAAATTGAGATGTTAATTACGGAATTGAAAAAAGATTATACCATCATTATCGTTACGCACAACATGCAACAAGCTGCTAGAATTTCTGATTATACCGCTTTCTTTTATATGGGGAATCTTATCGAAGTGGATCAAACAGCAAGAATTTTTACAAAGCCGAAAGAAAAAAGGACGGAAGCTTATGTCTCAGGAAACTTTGGATAACAGAAAACGAGATGCATATCAGTCAGATAGAGAAAATAATGCTGTTCCCTGTACTTCTTATATCGAGGTACAGCAACTAAATTTATATTATGACTCCTTTCAAGCGTTAAAAAACATTAATCTTGCTATTAAAAAGAATAAAGTAACTGCATTAATCGGTCCTTCAGGGTGTGGAAAATCAACTTTTCTACGGACATTGAATCGGATGAATGATCTTATAGCGAATGTAAAAATCAAAGGGAATGTTTATATCGCTGGAAAAGATATTTATGATGTAAGAACTGATATTGTTCAATTGCGTAAACAGGTCGGTATGGTGTTTCAGCAACCAAATCCATTTCCGATGTCTATATATGATAATGTCGCATATGGTCCGCGACTACATGGAATAAAAGGCAAAAAGCAGTTAGATGAAATCGTGGAGCAAAGCTTAGTCCATGCTGCACTTTGGGATGAAGTGAAAGATCGACTGGATAAACCAGCACTCGGCATCTCAGGTGGACAACAACAACGACTTGTATTAGCTCGCGTATTAGCAGTACAGCCTCAAGTGATTTTAATGGATGAACCGACCTCAGCTCTTGATCCAATTTCGACAGCTAAATTAGAAGAACTCATTTTAAAATTAAAACAACATTACACGATTATTATCGTCACTCATAATATGCAACAGGCAGGACGTGTTTCAGATGAAACAGCATTTTTTCTAAATGGAGAGGTTGTGGAATTTGAAGAAACGACAACTATTTTCACAAAACCTAAAAAACAAGAAACAGATGATTATATTTCAGGCAGGTTCGGATAGAAAGGAGGAGCAAATGACTGTTAGACGTGCGTTTGAGAAAAGGTTAAATAAACTTCATCAACATTTACTTGCAATGGGGTTAATGGTCGATGCTGCTATCGATAAGGCAATAAAGTCGCTAGTCGATAAAGATAGTGAATATGCTCAAGAGGTAATAGAAGGCGATGAAATTATTAATACGATGGAATCGCAAATTGAACAGCAAAGTTTTGAACTGATTGCATTGCAACAACCTGTAGGTAGCGACTTGCGCAAGATTATTACGATGTTAAAAGTGGCGACAGACCTGGAAAGAATGGGAGATCATGCAGTTAGTATTGCAAAAATGACCATCCGTTTAAAAAATGTCACATATGCAAAACCACTAATCGACATTCCGGCAATGGCAGATGTCGTAAAAGAAATGGTTCATTCATCACTCAATGCATATGTTTCTACCAATGTAGAGGCTGCAAAGGAGATCGCCAATCGGGATGATCAAGTAGATGAATATTTTTCAAAGATCTATGCAGACTTAATTGCACTCATGATTAATGACAGTCAACATATAAAACAAGCAAGTCAATTGTTACTTGTTGCTCAATATCTTGAGAGAATAGGCGATTATGTAACAAATATATGCGAATGGATTATTTATTTAAAAAACGGATATTTAGTCGAATTAAATGATTAATAAATAAGAAAAGAGTATCAATAGGAAAGTGTAGCTCACGAGACAACGTCCGTGAGCATTTTGTTTCCATAATTATTCATTATAGGTAATTAAATCCGGCCAGCTTCGTTTAGTTGTTCAACACTTGTACATTTAAATATTTAAGAAGCCGTATTTGATTCTTCCTCCGGCTCATTTGCAAATTTTTCTAAGTGAAAAAGGATAAGTAGAACTGCAATAATTAAAGAAATTGTATTCATCCCGTTTCCAAACAGATAAAAACATCCAACGATTGTCCCAATCAACATCGCAAAAATAAAATGGTACAACGAAATTTCCCCCTCAAATATACTTCACTTTTATTAGACAGAAGTTTAGACGAGGATGTTCCTCATCCTTCTCTATTTTTCACTTCTTAGCCATCTATTCTTTATTGTAAATGATCAATCTTTATAAAAAATGAACACAACCTTAATATTTGCTTAAATAAAGCAAAAAATGGAGATTTTATATTAAAATGAAAAGAGGAGGAGAGAAAAAATGGATACCGCTCATTTAAAAATATTAATTGTTGATGATGAAGAGGAAATTCTTCGCCTCTTAACAACAGTGTTTGAAAAAGAAGGTTTTCAGCATGTGAAAACATGTACGACTGCTGAACAAGCATTACGTTTAATTGGATCAGAGGCATTTGACCTTATTTTGCTTGATGTTATGCTTCCCGATAAAAGCGGATTTGACATTTTCCCTTTTATAAAGGAAAAGACGGATGCACCAATCTTTTTTTTAACAGCAAAGGATTCAGATCTAGATAAATTATCCGGGTTTGCTTATGGAGCAGATGATTATATTACAAAGCCATTTAATCCGTTAGAAATTATAGCGCGCTCCAAAGCAATTTTACGTAGAACAAATATGCAATCGAAAAAAGTGGAGGAAGAAGATACGGTACTTCACTTTGGGCACTTTCATATTGACTTGAACACGGCGGAATTATTTGTTAGAAATAAAAAAGTTTCATGTACCGCACAAGTATTTCAATTACTTACTTATTTTTGTAAGAATCCAAACCGCATTTTAACAAAAGAGCAAATTTATGAAAATGTCTGGGGAGGAAGTGGAGAATTTGTTGATGACAATACAATCATGGTCCACATACATAAAATTAGGAATAAAATTGAAGAGAACCCAAAAAATCCGAAGATACTTCAAACAGTTAGAGGGCTTGGATATCGGATGGTGAAGCGTAACTAAATGGATATTAAAAATAAATTAACAGTCCAATTCATTCTTCGTCTCATTATATTTGTATTCACATTGATCATCCTGCTCGCTTTTGGTCTCATTTATATAGGAAGTAATTTAATAAAACAGGAAATGACTGTAGATCCTTCGCTAATGACAAGCGAAGATATAGAAATATATGTGCCGATCAAGGATGGAAAAGTTACTGATGTAAGCGAATCATTGAAAAAGGCAATAAAAAGTAAGAATGGGTGGTTACAAGTAATTTCCCCTAAAGGTGAGGTGATTTACGCTTATAATACTCCTAACGATATCCCAACTACCTATCAGTTTGAGGATATTGTTCGGTTAGCAGACAATAAACTGTTTCCGAGCTATTCATACAACTACTGGGTACTAGAAAAAAATTATATTGTCGTAAATAGTGTTGATTCTGAAAGTAGTCGTTTATTACATATGCTAATAGCTAATGGAATATACAATAAAGAGGAATTAACTGAAGAAATAAGTGAAATATTTAAAAGACAGAAAGCATGGTTCCAATTATATAATGCGAAAGGCGATATTTTAGAAACATATAATCCGACAAAAAGAGAACTTCCATTCAAAGTGATAGATCTTTTAAAAGCAGAAAAAGAACCATGGGATTATAAGGAAAGTATAGCAAGTACTACTTTTGAAAATGGTGATACACTAGTCGTCGGTTTGCCAAATGTTCATTATTATCCAAATGCAACTTTAGAAGAGGATGTATTATCTTCCTTATTAATAAGCTCCGGGAAAGTGCTATTGCTTATTGCATTATTTCTCGTTTTCATTTCTTTCTGGTATGGTCGAAAGTATGGAAAACCACTATTACACATATTAAAATGGATAGATAATTTAGCAAATAAAAAATACGTAGAACCAGTGAATAGAAAAGGACAGGCTGTAAGTAGAAAAAAAAATGGACGTTTAAAGAAACCATACCGTCTTTTTAATGATGTTTTAGCGTCACTTCAAACGTTAACAACAGTCTTAAAGCAAAGGGAGATAGAACGAAAAAAAATTGAGCAAACAAGAGAAGAATGGATTACTGGTCTTTCTCATGATTTAAAAACACCATTAAGCTCTATCATGGGGTATGCACTCTTATTAGAATCAACTAAATATGAATGGAACAATAAAGAAGTCCAAAAATTCGGGAAAAATATTACTGAAAAAGCAAAGTATATGACATCATTAATTAATGATCTTAATTTAACTTATCGTTTGAAAAATAGCACATTTCCAATTGTTAAAAAGACAGAGAAAATAAATGAGTTAGTGAAAAAAACTGTGATTGACTTTTTTAATCATCCACAATATAGTGAACAAAAAATTGAATTTATCGATGTCGATCAAGATATTTATTACGAGGTTGATGCCAAATGGTTCCAACGAATTATAGAAAATATATTAGCAAATGCTATTCACCATAATCCAGATGGAACAATGTTAAAAGTGAGGATGAAACAACTGCAAGGTATGTCACAAGGATTTTCCATTATCATCGAAGATAATGGAATTGGAATAGATGAAGAAATGAAAGAAAAGCTTTTTGACCGCTATTACCGCGGGACATCAACGACAGCAGATCAAACAGGGACAGGTCTCGGATTAGCAATTTCACAACAATTAATAAAAATGCATGGCGGTCAAATAATGATTGAAAGTAAGAAAAATGTCGGTACAAAAGCTACTTACATTTTCCTTACCAGATAGTGTTTAAGAAAGAACTTAAAAAAATGAATAAATAATTTATAATAGCTTTTACACCTATTGTTTGTTAAAAAATAAGTAATGTAAATCCGTATTTTTTTATAACATAAATGAAATAAAAATGGTAACCATATGTAGTATGAGACATACATTATCATTATCCAAAACCCTAGTTTTCATTATTTCCATTAGCATTATTTTTTGCTTTATAAACATGAATGAGGGCTTCGTCCGGGCTGCCGATTTGCAAGATGCAGACAGATCAATTGATCAAGTGAATAACATAGAAAGTCTTCCTGACCTCATTTTTCAAACACCAAACCAGGATGAAAAAGTTGTTTATTTAACGTTTGATGATGGCCCGACTCCTCATACAGAGCTACTACTCAATATGTTAGATCAATACGAGGCAAAAGCAACCTTTTTTTTATTAGCACCTAATATGGAAAAATATCCTCACATTGTGACAAGGATGATGAATGATAACTTTGGTGTGGGGTTACATGGTGTGACACATGATCCGAGAATTTTCTACCGTTCAAAAGAACATGCCTTGGGAGAGATGCTTGAAGCCCAGAGAGTATTAAAGGAAATTACTGGGGAAGAGTCAGATATGATTCGCACTCCTTATGGTAGTTTCCCCTATTTCATCGAATCATATAGGAAAGAGATAAAAACATATGGCTTTGAAATTTGGGATTGGCATGTTGACAGCCTCGATTGGGAGTATAAAAATGATGAGTATGTAGACAAAACAATTGAACAAATTGAACAATTGGCAAACAGGGGCATTCATCCAGTTGTATTACTACATGATAGGAGGGAAACAATTCAATATCTTCCCAAACTGTTAAGTTATTTAAAAACAAACAACTATACGTTAAAAACACTTGATCAAAGTAGAGAACCTGTCTTTTTTGAATGTAAAAATCGCTGTTACAAATATGGAAGTAAAAAGAAGAGGAAGCAAGAATGAAGAAATCATTATGACGAGACGGTACATAGTACCGTCTTATGCTTCCTATTTTTAAATGAAAATGCTTGACTTGAAAGCATTATTTTTTTAAGATAGATTTAAATATATGAACATATACGCATATAACGATATAGGGGGATTTTATAGTGAATAATGACACTTCTTCAGTTGAAAATAAAAGTGATTATCATGAAGAGTTAGATGAAGAAACATTATTTATTGTATCACAAACATTTAAAGCACTTTCCGAACCGACACGAATAAGAATCCTGCACCTTTTACATGAAAAGGAGCATTCTGTTAATGAAATAGCAAAAAGGCTTTCATTACGGCAATCAACCGTTTCACATCAGCTTCGTTTTTTAAAAAACTTACGACTCGTAAAATATCGTCGTGCAGGTACAACATTATACTATTCTCACGATGATGACCATGTGTTGAATATATTAGAACAAACAATTGATCATGCTAGACATCATTAGTGTCTAAAGTGATGAACACTTTTATAGAAAGAATGTGATTTACACTTGCACAAATAGAGGTGATCAAGTTGGCTGAATATAAAATTCAAGGTTTAAGTTGTGCAAATTGTGCACGAGAAATGGAGGAAGAAATTCAAAAGCTGGATCATGGGGATCAAGCAAAAATTCTTTTTAACTCAAGGCGGGCGCGCTCCTGGCCGGGACGCGGGGCGCGGCGCCGGCCGATTCGGCCGCGTCGACGTCCGTCAACGGCGCGGGTGCGAACCGGATCTCGCCCAGGAGCTCGGCCATCGTGCCACCCATTCCGAACGCGACGACCGGCCCGAACACGGGATCCTGCATCGCGCCCGCCATCACCTCGACCCCGCCGCGGACCATCGGCTGGATCACGGCCGGAAACCCGACCGTCGTCGTGGCGGCAGCAAGCTCCGCCGGGGTGCGGACGTCGAGCACGACGCCGCCCGCCTGTTCTGCGCACGCTCGACGGCCTTGACCACGACGGGGAACCCGAGCGCCTCGGCGGCGGCCAGCGCCTGCGAGCCGGTCTGGGTGAGGCGCTGCGCGGCGGTGGGGATGCCGTAGGCGCCGAGCAGGCGCTCGACGGCGTCGGGGTCGAGCCAGCCCTCCCCTTCGGCGTGAAGCGCTGCCGAGACGATCGCCTCGGCCGTGGCGTGGTCGACCGCGGCGTCCCTGATGCGCCCGATCGGCCGGCGCAGCCACTCGGCGCGCTCGGCCACGCGCCCGAGCACGCGGGCGGCGGTCTCGGGGTAGGCGAAGCGGGGGAGCCCGTCGCCGGTGCGCGAGCTCGCGCCACCGGTCA
>CAVVKR010000007.1:0-33546 GCA_963748745.1 uncultured Bacillaceae bacterium
GGAGTGAAAAGTGGTGGCAAACTCAAAAGCAAAGCAAGATTGGGTTGATGAGTTAAATAAGCCAGAAGTACAAGCTTCACTGCAAAAATTAATCGAAAAACTACCAGAAATAACAACAACCAAAATAGAACAGGCTGAACATTTGACTCGCTTTTGGCCAATCTGTTCCAGATGATGACGTGAAGGTAGTGAAAGCAAAACTATGAAGAAGAATACAGAATATAGATATCAATACACTAGAAGCGGAAATCTTTAGTACTTCTAGAAAAATGACCATTAATAGTAGCGTTAACCAAAAGTTAGAGAGCCATTGTCCATTTGTTGATAATGTGCTAGCAGATGAGAAATCAATTGCTTACTTACAAAAAACAGTGTTGAAGATCATGTGAACCGCTTCGAGAAAAAGTGGAAAAAGGGAAAGCACTTTGGGAAGAAGTTCAAATGAAAGCGAAAGCGAATAGGCACAACATATTTCAATTTCAATATATTAAAGTGGATGCAGCATCCGTCAGTGCAAAAAGCCTTGTCTTATTACAAACATTGATTGAAACTGTTCCTGAAGTAATAATTTAACTTAAAAAAGGGATCATTCAATAAAGGCACTGTAAGAATAGCACTGTTTCTAAACTAATAAAAAGGGAGAGTGACCTATCACATGTTATTGCGTTATTTTTATGATGAAAAGTTGGCACATGCTTCATATTTAGTAGGTTGTCAAAAGACTGGGGAATCATTAGTTATTGACGCTTCCGAAATATTGAAAAGTATATTGAAGTAGCGGAAAAAGAAGGCTTAAAAATAAGAGCTGCAGCAGAGACTCATATTCATGCCGATTTTGTTGCAGGTTCGTCGGGAAATTGCTGATCTTTTTGGGGCAAAAATGTATGTGTCTGATGAAGGGATGGGAACTGGAAATATGAAAATTTGCAACATATTGATCATCAGTTATTGAAAGATGGAGACAAGTTTAAGATAGGTAATTTAACATTAGAAGTTTTGCATACACCAGGGCACACACCTGAAAGTATTTCGTTTCTTTTAACGGATCATGGTGAGTGCTGATCGACCAATGGGTATTTTCACAGGTGACTTTGTTTTCGTCGGTGATGTTGGTCGTCCAGACTTGTTGGAAAAAGCAGCCGGATATCGTGGGACTGCAGATTTGGGAGCAAAACAGATGTTTGCCTCTCTTCAACGCTTCAAACAATTACCAGACTACTTGCAAGTATGGCCAGCTCATGGAGCAGGAAGTGCCTGTGGAAAAGCATTAGGAGCTGTCCCGTCTTCTACAGTTGGTTATGAAAAAATGTTCAATTGGGCGTTGCAATTTACAGAAGAAGAGCCTTTTATTAACGCTTTACTAGATGGTCAACCTGAACCACCAAAATATTTTGCAATCATGAAACATGTAAATAAAGTTGGGCCAGCTTTATTTAAAGATTTACAGTTACCAGTTAAAGCAACTGATGTCTCCGAGCTTCAAGTATGGTTGAGAAATGATATGGTCATTGATACACGTGCTGCGAATGAATTTGCTGATAAGCATATTCCAGGAACAATCAACATCCCATTTAATCAGTCATTTGCTAACTGGTGTGGTTGGCTTGTTGATTATGAAGCACCGCTTTACGTACTTATTGAAGAAGGAGGCCAATTACCTGAAATTTTAAAAGCTCTTCGTTCAATTGGCATCGATAATACAACTGGTTATATGGATGTCAACATTGCTTTAGCTGAAGTACCTGAACTTGAAAGGTACATGAACGTTGATCCCCTAGGTTATCTGAAGAAGGAATCAATGTTGTTTATGGTGTGTTGGCAGTGTTAGCAGCAATCATGATGTTTGTTCCAAAGAAAAACTTGGATGATCGTCCACTGAATGAGGTTAATTTTAACAGATGGTTAGCAGCTTCACTTGCGTTTATCGTAGGAGTAGGAGCTGGTATCGTTGGAGCTGCTGGAGCATTTTTACTCGTCCCTATTATGCTCGTTGTTTTAAAAATTCCAACTCGAATGACGATAGCGAGTTCTTTAGCGATTACCTTTATCTCCTCTATTGGTTCAACGGTCGGTAAGCTAATGACGAAGCAAGTTTTACCAATGCCAGCAATTATTATGAATTGTTAGTATGATTGCATCACCGCTTGGTGTTAAAGTTGGACTAAAAATGAATATGAAAATTTTACAATGGCTACTAGCACTTTTAATTACAGCTACAGCCATCAAAATTTGGTGGGATATTTTATAAAAAGTATTGAAATACTAAAATAAAACTACCTGTTTCCGATCATTTGATCGAAAACAGGTAGCAAAGTAAGCGTTTTCCAAAATCTCCATTATTTATTATTTTCTTTTGCGTTTCTTTTTCCCTTTCTTTGTCCATCTTCCTAACATGAATGCACCAGCAGCTAAGCCGATCATTGTATTTGTTCGTTTGTTGAAAACTTGTTTAACAACAAGGTTCATATTTTGCGGTCTTTCAGCAAGACGACGCATAAAGTATCCAAACCAATCGTTTCCAAAAGGTACATACGTACAGAAGTTGTAGCCTTCACGAGCAAGTTGAAGTTGCATATCTGTTCGGAAACCATACAACATTTGAAACTCAAATTTGTCGTTAGGAATGTTATTTTCTTGTACGAAACGCTTGACATGATTTATGATGTTATGGTCATGAGTAGCGATGGACGTATATTTACCATGTAGTAAATGCCATTCAATGAGCTTGATAAAGTTTTTATCAATATCTTCTTTACTTTGATAAGCAACCTCTGGTGGTTCTTTGTAAGCTCCTTTTACGATGCGAAGACGAAAATCTTTAAATTTCTTCATATCTTCTTCGGCACGGAAAAAGTAAGCTTGGATAACGGTTCCAACGTTATCAAATTCTTTAGAAAGCTCTGTTAGAATATCGAAAGAAGGCTGTAAGCGCTTGTAATCCTCCATATCAATATTGATAAAAATATCATAGCTTTTTGCTTTCATCACGATTTCCTTCAAATTATTTAAACAGAAATCATAATCTATATCGAGACCTAGCTGTGAAGGCTTTAATGAAATATGTGCATCCACTTGATGATTGTGAATAGCTTCGATCACTTGAAGAATTTGTTCTTTTGCTTCTAGTGCCTCTTCGCGATTGTATACGAACTCCCCTAGGTTATCAACAGTACACGAAATACCATGAGCGTTTAGCTTTTTGATACTTTCAATCGTTTCTGAGATGTTTGTCCCTGCAACAACCCGTTGGGCACCTAGTTTTAGTCCGTATTTCTTCGCAGCAGTGTTCAACATTTGATTTTCTGATAGTCCTATAAAGAAATCTTTTAATACCGCCATGATGACATACTCCTTATGATGTTTTAATTTTATTATATCATGTTCTTTCATTGAAGTTGTAATATTAGGCATCGCTTTTTTTGAAAAAAAACAACAAAGACACAATTTAACCACATTTATGCCAAATATGGGAATAAATAAGGATGAATCAGGAAAAAGATTCGTTTCCTATTAAACGTTCAATCAGATGAATGTATGATTATTATGTATAAAAAAAGCAATCATATGCACTGAAGAACAAAAGTGCTTCATCATATCATTTTCCAATTGTGTTTTTCAGCAAATTGTTTAAGTTTTTTATCTGGCTGAACAGCAACAGGTGTCCCTACAAGTTGCAATATAGGCAAGTCAGAAATGCTATCACTATATGTAGTGCTATTTTGCCAATCAACATTTTCTTTTCTAAAAAGAGCTTTTATTTTTTCCGTTTTTCGCTTGTTTTGGATATGGTCTATTTTTTTCTTTTTGTCTACATAGTTTTCGTTAAAAGGAATGGGTGTACCGATGATCGTATCAAATTTTAAATCAGCGACTGCTGCTGTAAGTAAAGGTTCAAAAGCTCCTGAAATAAGTATCGTATGATCTCCATTTTTTTGATGTTTTTTTAATTGTGATAAAACAATTGGATGAAAAGATGTTCTCATCGATTTCGCGAGATCATTAAAAAACGAATTTACTTCTTGTTTTGTTAGTCCATGTAATGAGTGGGCATATGCTTGCATTGATCTTTTTTTCATTTTCTCCTCTGGGAGAAGTTTTATTTTGTATAGAAAATAATAAGGTAAAAGCGATGCTATAAATGGCCGGTATCGTTTACTTTCTGAACGATGGTTTTTTAAATAATGCATCATGAGTGGAAAAGTTTCCTCTTTATACAAAGTTCCATCAAAATCGAAGATAGCGACTCTCAACTCATACACTCCTTTAGCGTTTGATATTGAATAGGTACGAACCAACTTTGGACATACCATGTTCTTACTATTTTCTAGATGATGTTATCTTTCTCCTTTCAAGTGAGTGAATAGATGAAGGAAGAGTGACAATGATTATTTTATCTTTTATCGGTAAAGCAAGGCATGTACATCTTTCACGCAAAGAAAAATTGCCATTTGACAAGGAAGTACCTCTTGATGAGATGAACGAAAGAAAAGGAACAATCGAACATATTTTATTTCGTTTCTCATAAAATGGACAAGGAGGGCTGTCTTAGGAGGGAGATAGATATGGAGGTTATAACATTTTATATTACTATGAAAGGTTATCGTAATAAACGATGAAGAAAACATTATTTACTTATTTTTGCTTATTATTAGGGGCTTTTTTGCAAGGGATGTCCATGTCTTTATTTTTATTTCCACACTCCATCCCCTCTGGAGGAGCGGCGGGCTTGGCACTTCTCGTGAATCATTGGTTCCATTTACCACTTGGTTTTTCCTTATGGATAGTAAACGCTATATTTTTCCTGTTTGCCTTAAATTATTTTGGATATACTTGGACTTTCCGAACCGTTCTTTCAGTAGCAATTACCTCCACTACTGTTACGATCTTAGCTATTCAAGTTCCTCTTCCACATAGTCAAATTTTCCTAGACATTTTGATAGGAAGCATTTTTTTTGGCATAGGAGTCGGAATACTCATTCGAGCCGGAGCATCGAGCGGTGGGATGGTCATTCCAGCATTAATGATTGCTTCCTATAAAAAATGGAGCCCGGGAAAAGTCATGATGTGGATGAACTTTTTGATATTTTTATTAACAGCTCTTGTGATAGATTTGAAAATAGTCATTTATGCAATTGTTTGCCAGTTTTTCTCGACAAATATTATTGATTTTATTTATGAACTCAAGTTTCAAAAAGTGAGTATGTTGTCTCCTAATTGGAGAAAAAGGTGAGACATATTCCTTTATTGAATGATGCAACCTTGAGAATAAATTCGTTCTTCTTAGTTAAATCAGTTCTTGTTCTTACGTCCAATGAAGAGATTGGAGATGCTTCATTGAATATAAACATGTGGGAGATTGCCTATTTATTTGAAAACGATATTTTTCATTTTTATACTACTTTCGAGAGCAAATCAATGTTCTTCTAAGGCGGTTATCGAATCGATCTATGTGTCTGATCATACTACTTTTCCTCTTGTTATTGGAAAATCCACCATAAAGTTTCTTTCAATGCGCAATCTCCACACTATTCAGAGCGCTTTTTGTTGTTATAAAGGTAATCCATTTCTATCGTCAATCTGTTGTTCAATATGCCAAGATAATTTGACATATTGATTATTTTCAAGGGTTATTTTATTCATATTGTTGATGTGGCCGTACTGATGATATGACAAGATAGCTCTGATCCAAGCACCATGACCAAACACTAATATATTAGAAAATGCTTTATACTTTTTTAAAAATAAGATGATTCGATTTTCTAGGTTTGTTATGTTTTCACCTAGCATTAATGTTTTGGGATGATTAAACCATTGCTCTCCATATTGTTTTAACAGTTGTTCCTTAGGCTTTCCTTCAAAATGTCCAAAATCTAATTCGTCTAATAAGCGATCTTGTTCAGGAAAATAGCCATAAAGGTGGGCTGTTTGCGCGGTGCGGACTAATGTACTGGCTAAAACTAGATCAAATGGTGACCATTTTTTTAGAAGATACTGATTGCTAGCGACCCCTTCCTGAAATTCTTCGGTAAGGGGTGAAATATCAATATCTTTTCTTCCTTGTAGCCACTTTTTTTTATTCCATTCTGTTGGCAAATGTCTTATAAAGGTAGTTTGCATTCAAGATCCACCATATAAAATGTTTCATTTCTAAGCCCACAGCGTTGCGCTTCTAAAACTAAGATATCGTCTAATTTTACATTTCCTAAATTAACATTCGGACCTATTTCATTAATAAAATACGTTTGTTGTTTTGCTGTTGGTGCTTCAAAAATAATTTTTTTGCTGTCGATATCTTTAAGTAATTCGTTTATTAATTCGGATTTTATTTTTCCGTTTTTATCATAAATTCCGGAAGTACCTGAACCTCTACCTTCTGTAATGACATATTTACAGCCGGCGTCTAGTAGCCGTTGTATTTCTTCTTTCCATTCTGAAATTGGCATTTCTTTATTCGGATCTTTAGATCCAACCTCCGCAATGACATGAAAATTTTTCTTTATATGAGTAATCATATTAAGGCGCTCTTGAATGGGAATATCTACTGTTCCATTAGAAATTTCAATCCATTCGATGCCTAACTTATCTAAATAACTTAGGTATTCTGGTATTTTATTTTGGTAATAGCTTTTCTCAAATAAAGTTCCACCAAAATAGGGCTTAATTTGATGTTCATGATATAAATTTACTTTATTTTTTAAGTTTGGTGTTACATATGCGCAACCAATACCAATTTTGGCTATGTCAATGATATGGCTATAGTCACCTAAAATATTTTTTAATTCTCCAAAAGGGGTTCCGAAATCAACAACTGAGGTTAAACCGTATAATCGATTTCCTGATGTTCTTTTCGGTAATTCTAAAAATTCCATAGGGAAAGCGCCTCCTTTGTATTTCTAGGATATAGCCTATTCAAAAAATCGATGAATGTGTAAATATTGGGCTTGTAATGAAGAAGAAGTTAGTTATTTACCTTGTATAATATGTGAGCATTAGTCAAACAATATGTGAAGATTTGTTTAAAGTTAGGGGGGTACATGATTGGCAAAGCAAAAACATAAAGGCTTAACAATCTTAGCAATTAGTTCTGTTCCACTTATTCTGGTCTTAGGTAATTCTATGTTAATACCTATTTTGCCGAAAATGAAAAAAGAACTAGATGTATCCCAATTTGAAATTAGCTTAGTTATTACAGTGTTTTCAGTTGCTGCTGCGATCTCGATTCCTATCTTAGGATATTTATCTGACCGTTTTTCGCGAAAAGCGGTGATGATTCCAGCTCTTATTTTATATGGAATTGGAGGAGGATTAGCAGGTGCCGCCTCGGCGTGGTTTTCCAATTCATATGCATGGGTTCTTACAGGAAGGGTGATGCAAGGAATTGGTGCTTCAGGAACTGCTCCGCTTGCAATGGCGTTAACGGGAGATTTGTTTAAAGGTGGGGAACAAAGTAAGGTTTTAGGGCTTGTTGAAGCTTCTAATGGAATTGGAAAGGTTATTAGTCCTATCGTTGGTTCTTTATTAGCGCTGATTGTATGGTATGCTGTATTTTTTGCTTTTCCGATTTTTTGTCTTGTTTCTATTTTGTTAATGATCTTTTTCGTAAAGGAAAAAAAGGAAAAAAAAGAGCCACCACCTGTTGGGCAATACATAAAAGGTCTTATATCTGTTTTTAAAACGGAGGGCCGTTGGTTATTTGTTGCCTATTTAACTGGTGCTACGTGTTTATTTACTTTATTCGGAATATTATTTTATATTTCTGATATTCTTGAACAAGATTATCAAATTGATGGTCTGTTAAAAGGTGTTATTTTAGCTATTCCACTTTTATTTATGACGATTACGTCCTATATAACAGGCAGTAAAATTGGGAAAAAGATGAAGTTGATGAAAAAATTAATTATTTTAGGATTGCTTTTGATGACTGTTTCTTTTTCAACATTGGTTTTCTTTAAAAGTTTAGTTCCTTTTTTTTCGATTCTCGTCATTAGCAGTATTGGCACAGGACTCGTTCTTCCTTGTATTAATAGCTTTATTACAGGTTCCGTTTCTGCGGATCAAAGGGGTTTTGTGACATCACTATATGGGTCGGTCCGGTTTTTAGGTGTTGCGATCGGCCCACCTATTTATAGCGCTTTAACAGAATGGTCGCGTACAGGAATGTTTTTAACAACCGCTGGGTTAACGCTATTAGTTGCATTTCTCTGTCTTCTATTTATTCGAGTTGGGAAACAAGAACCATCAAAAGAAAGTGATACTTTGTTTGAACAATGGAAGTTTACGTAGAGGAGTGAAGAGGATTGGAAATATATTTTTCACCTGAAGTAATAACCCCACAATATCAAGTGTTAAATGTGGTCGACTCTGCCAATAAAGCAGTTGGTAATATCGTTTTTTTGTTTGGTGAGAAGGACTTATATGTGTATGGAATGTTAGAAGAGGAAGGGGTAGGAGCAGACTTTAAAGATTTAGTTACTCCATATATAAACGGATTGGCAAAAGCTAAACCAGATGTTGATATTTTTACGTGTTTGTATATCGGAGGTGAAAAAATTGAATGGAAGGACAAGGAGAAGTCATAATATGGTCCGAAACATCTTTCACCTTCGAATGTTTGAAAATGAAACGAAGGTGAGATGAATATCGGGCGTTCCATTCGCAATGCTGTTGCTCGTAACTCTGCTTATCCCAACTTCTCCTGTTGATTTGTAATTTCTACGTGTTGCTTCCGCCTCTTAGAGCAGCCGGCATCCATAAAGGTTATTTAATGTTCATTAATGTTTGTTTCATACTTGCATAGGAATCATTCCAAATATTACGGTTTTCGCTGAATGACTTAGAGAGAGAGGTGATAAACGCTTTAACTTTTTCCTTATATTGAGCATCTTGTTTAGAAGGCAATGTTTGCTTCTGTTTATCAACAAATTTTTTCATTTTCTCCGTCATTGGTCCCCATTTAGCCACTTCATGTCCATCTTCATCAATAAAGATAATGATTGGAATGATTCGTTTGCCATTCGTTAAATAATGGTCCATTAACTCTAAGTGCTGATCACGTGGCAAAATGCTAACAGCCATGTCAGTTTGTTCAGCTAAGAGAAGTAAAATTGGAATATTTAACATACAATGCCCACACCAAACTTCAGATATTGCGATAGCACGCAAGTTTTTCTTACGAATGGTTTGGAAAAATGTTTCATCAGTAGGTAGTGTAAAATGCTTATATATATGTAAAAAACTTTCTTTATGTTTGTCTAGTAAGTCAATATAATCATCTGGTGATATTCCTTTTTCAAACCATTGATTTAGATCCATTCTGTCCACTCCTTAACAATGTTTTACATTTAAGTGTACTCAAACATCATGATGCCGTAAACATAATTGCTCTTTTTTCTCCGCTTTTCAAGATGTTTGTATTTGTGATGGTGGAAGCGTACAATAAAGATAGATCTTATAGAAAGATAATTTAACTTAATGACAGATAGGAAGTGATACATATGGCAACAAGTTTAAAAGGTAAAAAAGCTATTATTACAGGTGCAGGGAAAGGGATTGGTCGTGCTGTCGCAATAGCTTTAGCAAAAGAGGGTGTTCATTTAGGACTCATTGCTCGCACAGAAGAGAACTTAAAAAATGTAGCCAAAGAAGTCGAAGGCGAAAACATTACTGTTTCGATTGCAACAGCAGATGTATCATCAAACGATCAAGTGAACAAAGCAGTCACGAAACTTCAAAATGAACTAGGTAATGTTGATATATTAATAAATAATGCTGGTATAGCCAAATTTGGGAAATTCCTTGATTTAGATGTATCTGAATGGGAAAAAATTATTCGGGTAAATTTAATGGGGGTTTATTACGTTACAAGGGCAGTATTACCAATTATGATTGAGCAATCAGCCGGTGATATTATCAATATTTCATCGACTGCAGGACAAAAAGGCGGCCCAATGAGCAGTGCTTATAGTGCCTCGAAATTCGGTGTGCTTGGACTAACTGAATCGTTAGCAATGGAAGCGCGTAAGCATAATATTCGAGTTACAGCCTTAACGCCTAGTACGGTGGCAACTGATTTAGCTTTCGGTGAAGGGCTCATTGCTGGGGACAAAGAAACTTTTATGAAACCTGAAGATATAGCTGAATTTATCGTTGCTCAACTTAAATTAAACAAGCGAGTCTTTATTAAATCAGCAGGTTTGTGGAATACGAACCCATCATAAGAATAGATGAAGAGTGTAACTGATAGTAAGCAGATTCTTTCCACTCTATTCATGATGACGCATTCTATCTTCATACAAATGAGACCAAATACGGGCTTACCCTTTTGGTCTCATTTTCATTTTCCCCTTACTTTCTTCAAAGAGAAGGCATATATAATTTTAAAAAAAGATGGGAATATAGAATTAATTCCCTACAAAATTAAAAAATGAAAACAAAAGGGATACTCAAATTGGGTATCGATTAACGCTCATACAATCTCTAAAAAAAGAATTTTGGAATTGATATCACATAATGGCCATGTAGTAATGTTTAACCCACAAAATAAAGATCCATCCATTTAATGTTACTATTTCAGAAGTCGGTCTACAAGAAGCAACTGTTTTCAAGGGTTTTTGTAAAAAGCACGATGATCAAATTTTTTCCCCTATTGATGATTATAAATACATAAAAGGAGATAAAGATCAAGAATTTTTATTTGCCTATAGAGCCTTAGCCAAAAAACACCATTTGGAGCAAACAAAAGTGTAATATGGATAATAGTGATGATAGATATCCAAAATTTCGTAAGTTAAATCCAGATCTTTATCAGCTTTCTATTGGAATAGAAGAGGCCGAAAAGGTCGAAAAGAAAAAGTACATGAAACAATGGTTGAAAAATATAGAAAAATTAAGATCCAAAGCAAATTCTATTCTAAAGTCTAAAGAATATAGTCAAATTGAGACTAAGCAAATAGTTTTTTAGTAACATGTATCCACTTGCTACATCAGATTGTGTTTTCCCTAAAAATAGATCTGGAGACGTGGAACAATTAAGAGTAATGGGATCAAGACCTTTATTTTTAACAATTTTTCCTCAAGAAGATAAAACTTTTGTTTAGCTATTTTTCAACAGATAGACATTATTTTAGGAATATTTTTAGATCTTTAGATTCAAAAGATGAGCGTGAAAAACAAGTATATATTTCTCGATTAATAATTGATTATGCAAAAAACTTTGTACTATCTCCAAAATTATGGGATGTTGTTTTAAAGAAAGATCAGAGTAAAATTTCAAGCTTATATATTAAGCTTGATCTTAGTAAAATCCCTATATTTAGTATTTACCCTTATAGTGAATCAATTAAGCTAACTCATGAAGGGGACAAACTTTTAAAAAAATTAAACTTTTTCAGGAGTTTACCTAATTAAAAATTGACAAATACTATGTGGTTTTAGTTAAGAGGGTCTCTTAAATCGAAAGACCCTCCATAAAATTGCATGTTTTCTTTTTTAGAAATAAAGGGTATACTGTAATTAGAAATGAATACATTAAAAACGACTGATGATGTGCAACCACCTTCAGCCTATACAATAGCTAGGTTCCCTTCAAGGGGGACTGGCAACAAAGGAAAAAATAATCCACTAGAGCTGCCAACTCAAGGGTGGATTATTTTTTTTGGGTTAAAGCTAGTAGCGCTATAACAAACATGCTGAACGACAACATAAGCGACAAAGCTTCAAACACAGTTATCATAGCACCACCCCCTTTCCTAAATACTGGGGATGATGCCCGCCACCCTTGAGTTAACCGTTATGCTATTGTTCTATTATTATAACATTTTCAATTCTTATATTGCGCCCTAAAATGAAATTACTTTTAATTTTATGGGTTACCTACTCACTAAATGCAAAAAAGCAGCATGAATCGTTTTCTTATATTAAACCTGCTTTCCTTCTTGCTCTTATCAATGTGCTTTTAGAGATACCTACTAAACCTGATCGATTTACAAGATCAACTATTGACGGTATAAACACGATAAAAGAACTGTTTGAAAGAGGAATAAATGTTCATGTCTTAAATATGGGCTTAGTTGAGGATACACCAACAGGAAGGCAAGGCAATTGCTAGAAGGGATCCGAATTTTCGAGAGGGCAGACCTCTAAAAAGCAAATGAAGCACGCTATAAAGCTAAAAACTTTTAAAAATGTAGGATTTCATTATCCTTTTGCAGAGCGTAAAGTTCTTAAGGATGTCTCATTTAACATTAAACAGGGGGACTTTGTTGCCATTGTGGGTGAGAACGGAGCAGGTAAAACTCTTTGGTTAAACTATTAATTAGAAATATTATTTAAATCGCCGAAACCTATATTTTCTCTCAAAGACATTTGAAACCTTCCAAAATCCCGAAACACAACACCAAATAACTTCCGAAATTCTTCAGGATCAAAATGTGAAACGTTAATTCCATTAATGGGGATTTCCTCATTATTGGCATCATACATGTTTGTTTTGAAACTAGTGGGGGATTAGATTCCTCAACCTATAATAGTATTTCTTGGATCAAATTTGATGGTGATAAGTATCCAACATTTACTCCTTCTCCGTTTATTCCAGCAGAACCCTATACAGGTTTTACAGAGGGACAAGCTTGGTATTCAAACCTTCAAATCAAGGAAGCTGGATGTAATGTTTTGGTTTCCGGGGCAGGAGGTGATCAAGTTTTTGGTACCAACGAAAACTTTGATTATCTGGCAGATACTTTATCAGAACTACGTTTTATCACATTTCTAAAAGCATTCTATAGCACAATGCACATTACACATCAAAAAGCTCCCTCTATTTTCCGTAATCATGTAATAAGGGCTAGGAAAAGAACTTCAGTAGATAATGTTGAAGTACCCAATTAGATAAATGGAAAACATCACAATAAATGGTTATGCATGCATCCACTGCGACCCAGGAGTTATCAAGGATTATTTTGGTATGATGCACGAAAAAACCTCGTATCACTTTATACGTCATACGAGGTTTTTTATGTATGGAGTAGTCTTCGCTTATGAAATGATTTATTTTTTCGTTTCTTCTTCGACAGTGTTAATTACGCCACATGCTTGTCTATCACCTGCATCTCCTGCCTTTACTGTTTCTTCATCAGGACCAGGTTCTCCCTCCGCTTGATAACGATCAGGAATATTGCTAAAGTTATCAGGCTTTGCATGGACGATAATAGCTAGTTCCTCTTCTTTCAGTTGCTCAATGGAGAGACGATCGAATGTGACGGAATAATTGGCTTTGCCATCCTCATTTACATAGAGGGTAGGCATGTCTCCAGCATGATCAGGATGCTTTTTTTCTTCCGGATTATAGTGTCCTCCTGCTGTCGTGAAAGGTCCATCTTCGGCATCAGGCTCACAGACACCTTTCTCATGAATGTGAAAACCATGATGTCCTGGTTCGAGACCATCTGCATTTGCATCAATTAAAAGATAATCATCATGTTCATAAAAATTTACCATCCCAACAGTGTTATCATCTACATCTTTCAATTCTGCTGTCGCTTGAGGTTCCATTTGATCGTCTAAATCAATATTTGTTTCTTCTGTTGCATTTTCGGATTTTTCAGCTTCTTTTTCTTCCGTATTTCCTTCGCTATTACATCCATTCAGTAAAATTGCCACCGCCAATATCAACATTAGCTTCGTCCAATATTTAATCATAAACTTTCCTCCTTCTCTATTTTTTTGAAAGTTTTATATATTTTATCAAAAATCTACGTTGAAAGAAAGTGAGTAAAGGCTCACTAGTGAAAAATGGTACGACAGGAGGATAACTTTCATTTGAAAGATTAGTAAAAATAAACGGGATATTTACAAAAAGGGGAATTTCATCTATAATTGTTATAATATTTTTTAAAAAAAGTAAATAGTAGAAAAATAGGTTTCTTCATTTATATGGGATGAAGACGAAGAGGGAAGTTGGTGTAAGTCCAACACGGTCCCGCCACTGTAAGCGTTAAGGAAGGCTGAAACATCTCCACTATGTATTCTTTTACATGGGAAGGACAGCTGACTGTTTATACGTAAGTCAGGAGACCTGCCTATTTTTTTAAACAAACTTCCTCGAGGAAAGGGAGTTTAAAATGCATATTCATCTCTGAACAGGGACGGATTAACAGGATGACGAATACATATCAGGCTATTTGATAGAAATAGAAGATACGTAAAGTAAGATGCATATTTATACTCACGCTTTCCATTGGAATAGCGTTTTTTTATTGTCAAAAATTAAAGGGGGAAAAGACATGAGATACAATGTTTTAAAAAGATGGGGATTTCAAAGCTTTGTTTTTCTATTATTGATGCTCCTCATGGTGGGGTGTGGTGCACAAAACCAAGAACAAACTAGTAAGGCTGGGAATACAAATAAAAATAATGCGGTAGCCAAAGAGGAAGGAAAACAGTTTCCTGTAACAATTACTGATGATGTGGATCGAAAGGTTACAATTGATGAAAAACCTCAATCGATCGTTTCATTACAGGCTAGCAATACAGAAATTTTGTTTGCACTTGGATTAGGAGATCATATTGTCGGTGTGTCAGAATATTGTAATTATCCACCTGAAGCCGAAAAGATTCAACAAGTCGGCGCACAAGATATGGATGCGGAGCTCATTTTATCACTTCTTCCAGATGTAGCTTTTGTAACAGACTATCATTATCAAAATCATGCAGACATCTTAAAAAAGTTTGAAGAAGCTGGTATAAAGGTTATTGTCACCGGAAGTGCTTCATCCTTTACAGATGTCTATCGTACGATTGACATGATGGCGGATGCTACGGGAACAGCGATAGAAGCAGAAGAATTGATATCTGATATGAAGGAGCGTCTTGCAGCACTAAAAGAGAAGGCAAAGTCAATCGAAGATAAGAAGAGAGTCTGGGTAGAGGTTTCACCAGGTCCTGATATTTTTACAACAGGAAAAAATACATTTATGCATGAAATGCTTGAGTCGATTCAAGCTGTTAACGTTGCGGAGGATCAAGATGGTTGGGTGAAAATGACAGAAGAGGAAATCGTTGAATTAAAGCCTGAAGCTATTATCACAACTTACGGATATTATGTTGATCATCCAGAAAAAGAAGTGTTATCCCGTGATGGTTGGGCTGAGGTTCCAGCTGTGAAAAATGAACAAGTATTTGATGTTGAAAATGATACGGTTAATAGACCTGGGCCCCGTTTAATTGAAGGGGTGGAGACACTTGCTAAGCTTATCTACCCGGAAACATTTAAATAATAAAATTGTTTGGTTATATATTTTCAGTGGGGGGCTTGTACTAAGTACAACCCTCATTGGCTTATTAACTAGTAGTGTTTCATTTCCGATAACGAATATTCTTCATATTATCTTAGAAAAAACGTTTCATCTTAGCTTGCTTGATCATGTTCCTAAAAATGAAGAAATGATTATATGGAACATCCGATTGCCAAGAGTGTTGCTCGCACTTTGTGTAGGAGCTTCGTTGTCATTAGCGGGAGCAGCTTTTCAAGGGCTTTTACGTAACCCTTTAGCAGATCCTTATACGATTGGAGTATCATCTGGAGCAGCTTTAGGTGCTGTTGCTGTTTTATTTTTCCAAATTACTATTGTTGGTTTGGGTAACTTTACGCTTCCAGTCGTAGCGATCATTAGTGGCCTGTTTACTCTGCTGATTGTGTTTGGGTTGGTCCGGTTAAGTAGCAAGAGTCTGGCTATTGAAACTATCATTTTAGCAGGTATTATTGTTAGTGCTTTCATCGGGGCGATTATTTCTTTGATTATTGCATTAGGTGACCGTGATTCCATGTCGCAAATTATTTATTGGTTATATGGGAGTGTTGGCATGAGGGGATGGCAACATGTTCAGCTTATTGTGCCTTTTATGCTTATTGGATTGTTTATCCTTCTCACTCACTCCCGGGAATTGAATGCGCTCGCTTTAGGTGAAGAGGCAGCTGATCATATTGGTGTGGATGTAAAGAAAGGGAAAAAACTTATATTACTAGGTGCTTCCTTATTAACCGGGGCAGCAGTATCTGTATCTGGCTCGATTGGTTTTGTAGGTCTTGTCATTCCGCATCTCGTTCGGCTTATCATCGGACCGAACCATCGCCACGTCTTGCCACTATCTATGCTATTTGGTGGCGCTTTTCTCATTATAGCCGATATAGTAGCTAGAACATTAATTGCTCCAAAGGAGTTGCCGATTGGTGTTATTACAGCTTTAATCGGTGCACCAGTATTTGCTTTTTTATTAGTTAGAGAGAGAATGGGCAAGGGGGAAAATAAACATGCTTAAAGTTGAAAATCTCACTGGCGGATATTCAAACACCCCGATCATTCGAGGTCTTAACTTAGAAATAAACAAAGGAGAATTTTTTGTTTTACTTGGGCCAAACGGAAGCGGTAAAACAACGCTTTTCAAACTTCTTACAGGGCAGTTGCCTATCCGGAATGGTAAAGTTCACATTTCTGGACAACCTCTTTCAACATTCACAAAGGTTGAAAAAGCAAAAAAGATTGCTGTTTTAACTCAAGAAGTGCAAATTTCGTTTGATTATACAGTAGAAGAGATTGTTAGTCTTGGTCGTTACCCTTATCAAAAGGGAATATTAAAAAGATTATCAAAGAGAGATATAGAAGTGATTGATCATGTTATGGAGATGTTAAAAGTAAAACAGTTTCGCCGAACCTCATTTCGAATGCTAAGCGGAGGGGAGAAACAACGAGTTTTATTGGCAAAAGCTTTGGCCCAGGAGCCAGAAATATTAATGCTTGATGAACCTACCAATCACTTAGATATCAAACATACCTTTCAAATGTTAGATCTTTTAAAAGAGTGGCAACATACAAAAGGATTAACCATTTTTGCTATATTACATGATTTAAATGTGGCTGCATTGTATGCAGATCGTGTTGCATTACTTCATCAAGGATCATTTTTAGATGTAGGGGATGTTAACACGTTAAGAAAGGAAGAGCAATTACAAAAAGTATATGAAGTACAAGTAAAAGCTCAATCACATCCAACGATTCCAAAGCCGCAACTGCTGATGACGCCTAAATACGCAGATTCTTCTATTAGTACTTATGTCAGTGATTCTTTTAACATGAACCAAAATGAAGGCTATATTCACATTCAATTTGATCAGCCATTCCGAACGCTATCTAATGCGTTCAGCGGAGAAGGTATTCAGTGGTTAAAGCATTTTTGTATATTCCATGATGAGACGAATCATGATGCTGGATCACAAAAAGAGAAACTTAAGTGGCTGATGAAGAAGTATGATATTCCACTTCAACAGACTGTTGGAGTGGTGACAATGGGAAGACTAGAAGATACAGTGATTGTTAAGAAACAAATTGGAAAAGTGCAAATGGCAGTACTAGTAACAGTTGAACTTAGTCATGTAAGAAACTATTCGGAGTTACTAGGAAACTCGCAAAATAACAATCAGGTTTTAATTCATACGATGGTTTTTCTTGATGGATCTTTAGTAGATACAGATAGAGCCCTTGTCAATGCATATATGTCGGCGACAGAAGCAAAGATGATGGCTATGCAAAATTTACCTATGATGGGGTCGCATAATTTCCAATTAACACCAACAGAATCAGCCAAAGACTGCCTCGTTGTAGCGGTCAGACAACAAGGAAAACCGACTGAAATAGAAGAAATCACTATTCGAAAAGGCATAAAGGAAATCGTTCGTCAAGCAACAATAGAAGCAGTGCAAAAATCTTTTAATAGAGTAGGTGAAGAAAGCTTAGTGACATCATGTGATCTTCCATAAAGTATGAGAGAAAGGTGAGATCGTCTTTTGTGTAAACGAAAAATGGTTATCGCCGGCACTGGGAGTGGTGTCGGTAAAACAACCTTAACAATCGGATTGATGGCAGCATTAAGGAAAAAAGGATTAATCGTACAAGGGTTTAAATGTGGACCTGATTATATAGATCCCTCCTATCATACAGCAGTGACTAATCGCGTGTCGCGTAATTTAGATAGTTGGATGCTCTCGAAAGAAACATTGCTTCATATATTTATTCATGGAAGTAAAGGGGCAGATATTTCAATCATTGAAGGAGTAATGGGATTTTTTGATGGGAAAAGCCCAAAAACAAACGAAGGTAGTACTGCTGAAATTAGTATGATTACGCAAAGTCCAGTAATACTAGTGGTTAATTGTGCAAGTATGGCACGAAGCGCAGCGGCAATAGTGAAAGGTTTTCAAACATTCGCCGAAGGCCCTAATATTGTAGGTGTAATTGCTAATATGGTCGGAAGTGAAGGGCATTTTCGTCTCGTAAAAACAGCCATTGAACAAGAATGCAATATCCCTGTCATTGGGTACTTAAAACGTGAGCAGCCTATTAATATACCAGAAAGGAATCTAGGACTCATTCCTGCTATTGAAAGAGGGGAGCTAGATACCCTTTTTGATACATTAGGCGAGCATGTTCTTCAAACGATTAATATTGATAAGCTACTTGAATTAACGAAGGCTGAACCTATAAACACCATCCAAACGCCTTCCCTTTTTACTAAAAAGAAAAGAGGCATCTGTTCGCATTGCCGTTGCGAAAGATGCAGCGTTTTATTCGTATTATCCTGAAAATATAGAGCTACTAGAGTCTTATGGTGCTGAAATTGTTTATTTTTCTCCATTGGCAGATGAAGCATTACCGGAAAAGATCGACGGGCTCTATCTTGGTGGCAATTTTCCCGAAGAATTTGCAAATAAACTCGCTTCTAATGAAATAGTTAAAAACTCAGTAAAAAGGGCGATCGCACATGGCTTACCGACTGTAGCTGAATGCGGTGGATTTATGTATTTAACAGAATCAATCGAAACAACCGAACACGCTAAATATAAAATGGTAGGAGTCATTCCTGGAGAAGTGAAAATGCATCCTCGTTTAACTGCCATCGGCTACCGTGAAATAAGTGGGAAAAATGATAATTTTCTCTTAGGTAAAAATCAAAAAGCAAGAGGACACGAGTTTCACTATTCCACTTTTCATGCTAATAAAGATCTCCAATTACCACATGCTTTTGAAACGAAAGGGAGGATGGAGACGAAACAAGAAGGATATGTCATAAATAACTTAGTAGCAGGGTATACTCAATTTCACTTTGCATCTTGTCCGGAGATGGTGGAAAATTGGCTGCAAAAATGTGTAGAGGTAAAAACACAAAAAAGTAAATAGGAGACGACGATTGAAAAAACCGTTAGATGGATATATTTCTAAAATAATCGAAGGAGTTAAATATGAATAAAGAAAACCAAAGAGGATTAACACTCGTTTATACAGGTAATGGTAAAGGAAAAACAACAGCTGCATTAGGACTGGCTCTACGTGGTATTGGCAGAGGATCCAAAGTAAAGATATTTCAATTTATTAAATCACCACAGCGTTCATATGGAGAACAAATAGCACTAAAAAAATTAGGTGTAGAAATGGTTCAGCTAGGAATTGGTTTTACGTGGACGAAAACACCTGAAGAACATAGAAAAGCCCTAAAGATGGGATGGCCACAGGCGAAAGAAGCGGTGATGAGTGGGGACTATGATTTAGTGATTCTTGACGAAATAAACAATGCCTTAGCTATCAATACGTTTCCCATCGATGACGTTCTTCCATTAACAGAAGTGATGGAAATGATAAAGAATAAACCACGTCATGTTCATTTAGTGCTGACAGGAAGAGATGCACAACCAGAAATAAAAGAATTAGCAGATCTCGTCTCTGTCGTTGAGGCAGAGAAGCATTATTACAATGAAGGAGTACCAGCGGTAAAAGGAATCGAATTTTAAATTGCTTAGAGCTATTTAAAAGCGCTTAATATGAAGGATAGCATCTTTGCCCAAATGATTATTAGCTAATTTTCGCTTGCTTAAAAGAACGGTTCCTATCTAATTGAGGATGGGAACTGTTCCTCTATGTATCGATATCCTCGAGTATATCTAGAAGAAATTTATCGTTTTCACTATGAAATCAATACCTTTCCTCGCTAATTCAACTGGATATTGATTATTTTATAACCTAAAAAGACTGTAAAAGTGTTCTTCTAATGTGTCGTTTTCCATGATCTGGATTGGCAAGTTTCACGCCGCCGCATTGGTCGAATTATGAAAGAACAAGGGATTGTATCTAAGTATACAGTAGCTCAGTTTAAACCCACAAAATTAAAAGTAAATGAATCTGAAATTGGTAATGTACTGAATCGAGAATTCAATCAGGATAAGGAATTAAAGGTAGTTGTAAGTGATTTAACGTATGTCCGTGTTGGTCATAAATGGCACTATATCTGTGTTTTAGTAGACTTATATAATCGTGAAATGATTGGCTACAGTTCTGGTCCACAAAAAACTGCTGCTTTAGT
Organism: uncultured Bacillaceae bacterium; assembly: GCA_963748745.1. Lineage (GTDB taxonomy): Bacteria > Bacillota > Bacilli > Bacillales > Bacillaceae_C > CAVVKR01. The sequence continues at coordinate 20,404 of CAVVKR010000007.1, forward strand.
TCAACGTGCCTTTGCATCAGTTCCATACAATCTAAATCAGCTTGAGTTATTTCATACTGATCGAGGTAGTGAGTTTAAAAATCAACTTATCGATGATGCGCTTAAAGCATTCGACATTGAGCGATCCCTTAGTGAAAAAGGAAACCCTTATGATAATGCGGTTGCTGAAGCAATGTTTAAAACCATTAAAACAGAATTCGTCAACGATGCTAATTTCCATTGCCAAGAAGCGCTTGAACTTGCACTTTTTGATTACGTAAATTGGTTCAATAATATCAGAATTCACGGTTCATTAAACTATCGCACACCCGCCGAATATAAACGCGAACAAAAAGCTAAATCATCTGTAATCTGAAGTCTTTTAATAACCTGCATGTATTGTGATGTTCTTGGTTTTTAGAACGTCACAATACATGCAGGGCAGCAAGCGAAGCGCGGTAGCTAAAAGATGTAAAAAAATAATAGGAATATGGAATTAAGTGCACAGGAAAATTTGTAAATCTGGAACTAAAAATTTAAATATGACATTCATTGAATCAATGACTTTCCTTAAAAAATATGTACAGTTTAGTGTTGACATTCCATATTGTCTCAAGTACAAAAGTATTATTTTTATGCAACTTGTATACGAATTTTTCCTTGTATTGAAAAGTATATTTATGTTAAGTATTATCTTTATTTTATTTGTTATAAACTTCTCTCCACTTGTTATTGTTTTCGCTATACTCATCTAGTAACTGAAGTAGAGTCAAGGTCGTGTTTATATGTAATTTTAGTATATTCCTTTCACCAATAACTAGGACAAAATATAATGGAAGAAATATAAAATAAGTGAAAGACAATATTGTAATTTTTTATTAAACGAGGTGATTCATTTGAGATGGAATTTTAGAGTTATAAAAAATGGAGATATGTACGAAATTGCTGAAGTTTTTTATGATGATGACGGAAATGTTGAAGGATGGGCTGATTCCAGTGGATTATTAAGTTGGGAAAAATATGAAGATTTAAAAGGGACTGTTGAATATTTACAATATGCTTTTGATAAACCAATCTTAGTTGTTGATGGGGACAAGTTGATAAGAGAAAATGATGAACTAAAATAATATTTAGTGGTGAAATACATGATAATCATAATTAAAAACTGATACAAACAACTTAATGCATTCTTCCGTATAAATTAAAATCGTCAAATCTGAATTCATGTTGTATATTCTAAAAACAGTATTTTAAATAAAATAAAGTTTTATATATGGTTTGCACGAATTGTGTAGACCATTTTTTATATGTTTGAATTAGTTTCAACTTGAGGCAGTCAATATAACTATACTATTCAGGTATTTATGATGCTAGTATAGTTTCATGGACACATCTAAGTTAAACTTTATACAATAACTTTTAGGAGGATGTGTCCAATGAATACAAAAAATAACGGTAAACGGTATAATGATGATTTTAAAAGTATGGTTGTCGATCTTTATCATTCTGGAAGTTCTGTCAAAGATTTAAGCAGCGAATATGGCGTATCAAATGTAACTATCTATAAATGGATTAAGGATTTAACCCCGATTGAAGGGACTGGCGACAAGGAAATTACTCCAAAAGATGTGGATGCCATTCAAAAAGAAAACCTTCGCTTAAAACAGGAGCTAGAAATCTTAAAAAAGGCTATGGCCATATTCGCTCGAAAGTAAATGACAACGAACTCATTGAATTTATTACAGAACATAAAGATGATTATCCCGTTCGCACGATGTGTGAAGCCCTTGATATACCTAAAAGTACCTACTACCAATCATTTCATAAAACAGAATCAAATCGTGATCGTGAGCGTCGTGAATTCACCGAAAAGATTATAGAAATCCATGAAGAAAGTAAGAAACGTTATGGTGCACCTAAGATTCATAAAATTCTTGTAAAACAAGGTCACGAAATTAGTTTAAATCGCGTTCAACGCTTGATGAAAGAAGCTGGAATCCAGTCTATTATCGTTAAGAAGTTCCGTCCGACACCCAGTAAAGAAAAGGTCGAAGAACGAGAAAATATTATTAACAGAGACTTTTCTACAACAGGAATCAATCAGAAATGGGTTGGCGATATTACGTATATTTACACACTTCGTGACGGTTGGACTTATCTTGCATCTGTTTTAGACTTGCATACAAGAAAGGTGATTGGTTATTCATTTGCACGTTCGATGACGACTGAATTGGTAGAAAAGGCTTTAGAAAATGCTTATGTCACACAAAATCCTGATGATGGCGTTATATTCCATTCTGATCTGGGTTCACAATATACAAGTGATTCCTTTGCGGAAAAGATTCAGGAATATAAGATGACACATTCCTTCAGTTACAAGGGCAGTCCTTATGATAATGCTTGTATTGAGTCTTTTCATGCGATTTTAAAGAAAGAAGAAGTCAATCACGTACAATATTTAGACTTCAATAGTGCGAGAGTAGAATTATTCAAATATATTGAAGGCTGGTATAACCGTAAAAGAATACATGGCAGTATTGGTTATCTGACCCCACAAGAGATGGAAGACTTAGCGCTCCATCCAGCTGCATAATTGCACCGTTTAACATTAGAGCACGGCTTTACTTGGAGAGGTGGGCGTGGTAGGCTTTCGCCTGGCGAAATGTGTTTTACTAACCTTTCGACTTTCGCAAATCACCACGCCCACAGAGGCTCCAAGTCAAGCCTTCACATATATATTCAAATAAGCTTCGAAGCACTATGGGAAAATTAACTTTTATGTGTCCAAAATATTGACGTAGATCCATTATCATTTTTTATTTTTTAAATGTGTTAGCTTATTATAAGGTAATCTTCATATTGTTAAGACTAAAAATAATATGACAAAACAAAGAACATTATCATAAAAACAGGAAAAAAGTCTCTCTTTGTCGAAATTAAATAAGGAAAAGATGGTAATGTAAAAAGTTCTATGAAAACAACAAAAAAACAAAGTTTAGAACTTAGGTGGCAAAAAACCGACCGCCATCGCTCTTGACAAACACGACAATGGTTTGTGTTTAAGGTGTCAAGGGCGAAGGAAACAAAAAGTAGGCATGCTAAATAACCCTTGACTATTACCATTTTAAACCATTGTCATGTTCGGTTTGTCAAGAGTTCGCTTGCGCCAATGGCTAGTTTGTCGGGCTCTGCTAAACAAAAAGCTAGGCTGACTGCTGCTCTTCAACCAAGAATTTCTGTGATAATTCGATTAGCTTAGTCCATCTAGCTGGCATGTGAGGCTGTTTCTCAAGCTCAGGAATGACAACAGGTATTTTATTTTCAAGTGATGCATGTGGTCGTAAGAAATTGAAATAAGCCACAAAAAGTGTCACATAAGAAACAGAACCTGTTTGGGATCCAAAGCCAGTAGTCGCCCTGTAATTGCCTTTAAATGTCCGATTTAGCCTTTCAATAATTTGTTTTAATGGGCGATATTCCTCTGATACGGGATCGTCGTTTGTAAGACCAATCACCTTATACACATCAAAATCAATGTCACGTTGCGCAAAGTAGTGTTGGGCCAGGATATAAATTGGATTCCCGTCAACGACAAAATTCAGTTCTTCTGGGATTTCTTTAAACTTAGTAAGTACATCGCCAACCGCCTTTATGGCAGATGGTGTATCCCGGTTAGGTGAAACATGATAAGACAAAATGACTTTTTTAACCGCATCAAAGAAAAAGAATAAATAATTCCATTTACCCTTTACACGAATATACGTCTCATCCCCACAAAAACTGTCGGATAATTCGTACGGGTAATGATCAATAAAAGGTTTGGTTATAAGTGCCACACTATTTGCGTAATTTAAAATGGTTTGATGCGATACTTTAACTTGATGTACATCGAACATCAAAGCCGCTGTTTTTCGAGCTGACAGACCATAATTAACGTAATACGTCAAAATGAGTCCTAATGTATGGGCTGAAGCATAAATTCGAGAAAGATCTACTTTTGGTTTTACAGGTGAGTCTTTAACTAACGGATCAAAATCCAATTTAAATTCTCGAAAAATATATCGTACTTTAAACGCCTGTGGATCTTGTCTAAAGCGTTTCTGTTCTTCTTTTGTCATTTGATTTAACTTTTGAGTGTAATATGAACAGCTATCGTTTTTACACTTGTAAACATAGAAATCTTTACGCTCTTTGATACGTTCTAAAGTTTTGAAACAATGTGGACACTTGAATATAGCTTCTTTCAAAAATCTATTCTTTTTACTAAATAGACACTCACACACTTTACACAAATATTGTCCTTTGTCTCCATTGTTGGCGTAAAGATAGTCAGATGGGGCAGAACATTTCGGGCAAATAAGATTCGCTGGAACTTTTACCACACTGTTTTTCCGGCGAATAACGGGTCTCAAGGGTTTACCATACTTATTCTGATAATCATCTAAAAGCATTTTGTAATCTAGTTTTTCTAACGTTTCAATGACAGGCATTTGATCGACTTCTAATTTTCGATAAGGCTTGTCCACTGGTTCATCGTAAAGACCACGGGCAACCGATTTACCAAGGATAATTCCTATCAAAGCAAAAATAATTTTCTCTTGATACTTGATTATTTTCAATAAATAGGCTATAAATTGAGGGTACAACTTGTCACATCCTTTTTCGGGATTTTGAGAGTGTCGTAACCTCATTATTAGCCGAAATTTAGGGGGTGGCAAGTTTTTTTGTCTTAAATAGCTTTAAATCAACAAAAACATAAGTTTTTACTAAGAAACTTTTGACAATACGTATTTATTAAGCGGAGGGAAAATATTAATGAATTTTGAAAAATTTTTCATGGAATCAAAAGAATTGTTTTGGTCTTTTTTCTTAGGAAAGAGGGATGATGAAATGCAAGAACAAATTGGAAAAAATAACGGAATAGTTGGGATGTTATTCCTAATAAAAAAATGAATATTCATACTTTTTTGCTATTTTTCAAAAACTATCTACAATATTAGTTGTAAATCATATACAATTAAACCAACAAAAACAAATTACATCTTTAAGTTATTTGTTTATAATTAAACATTCGGAAAAATCATTCCAAAAATGTCCATTTATTACGGAGGTGAAATATGTCCTTAAATACAGATTTCTCTACTGCTATTGTTATTTGTATTATTACTGGTTTATTATTCATTCTTGTTGGTTGGCTTATTTGGAGAAAAAAGAAATTGAAATTAATTGCCGGGTATGATGAAAAACAATATAAAGGAGATAAGAATAAATTAGCAAGAGTGATGGGAATATATTCGATTACTCTTGGGATTATTATAATAATTTTCCCTTTTCTAATGGAATATCTGGGTGACTGGTCTTCATGGATATTAATTGGAATCATTGTGCTTTTAACGTTTTTCACTTTAATTAGAGTCTATTTTTAAATGAATACAAAATATGAAATAAGGTGAATTAATTATGTCTAAAATTATTGTCCTTTATGATAGTTGGTGTCCTCTCTGTGTGAGTATGAAAGAAAATATACAACGTCTTAATTGGTTACGTCTATCGAATTCCAAACCATACGTGATGATTCAAGAATAATAAACATTCCCATACAGAAATTAGAAAAAGAAATGCATTGTATAAAGATTAATAATGGAAAGATTCGCAACTGGAATGTTGATGCAATTGCTTCAATCATCGCTAGAATTCCCTTTGCTGACCATCTTTTACATTCCAATTAAATTATCAAGTTATTTCGGATTCGGTCATTATGTTTATAATTATATAGCAAGCACAAGAAAAATTGTACCAATAGGCAATTGCTCAGAAGAAACTTGTGATATTAAAAACATTTAAGTAACAAATATAAAGAAAGATAGGGGGAATTTTAATAAGGTCATGAATCAGGAAATTAAGAATAATACTGTAATGTCTTTCTATATTACTCTGTTTATCTTGTTATCGATTTTTGTACTTTCTATTATTGCTGCCTTACCACCAAATCCTATTAATATAAAAAGTGATTATAAACTTGTGATTTCGCAAATAATGCCACAAGGATGGGGGTTCTTCAGCAAAAGTCCTAGAGATGAATACTTGGATGTCTATTCTTTAGATGGAGAAAAGTCAGTAAAATGGCCAAATATGAGAGTTTCAAACCTATTTGGGATTAGTAGAGAAGGTAGAGCACAGGGAACAGAAATTGGGATGTTTCTACAAGAAATACAAGGGTCTGAATTTAAAGAATGTTCAAAATATGATATAAAATATTGTATTAAAGAGATAGAGGATGTTAAGCCAATTGAAATTATAAACAAAACACCTGAACCAACCCTTTGCGGAGTACATATTATTACAATCAAGGAACCAATGCCATGGTCTTGGAGTTCTAGTATAGAAAGAAATTATAAAACTATGAAAATGGTGAAGGTAGAATTAAAATGTTCCAAAACATAAAGGAATCAACTGTAAACCAACTAAATAACCTTGGATCTCCATTTACCAATGTTTATGGTTTAGCAAGAACCATTTTAGCACTTTCCTCTATTATGACTCTTATGTTTAATGAAGTGAGTACACTATTCAAACCCGTGGCAGGGATTGAAGAATATCCATTTTGCTCCACTGGCATTAGTCGTATAAGTGCATTTTGTATTTTACCTGTAGAGTTCTTACCAACCGTTAAAATTATTGTGATTTTCTTATTACTACTGGTATTATCATTAGGTGGAGACCAAGAATCACAGGGATAATACATTGGTGGATTGCATTTAGTATCCAAAACTCAATGACAACACTAGATGGTGGAGATCAAGTTATTAGTGTATTAACCTTTTTATTACTTCCTATTACTTTAGGAGATAAAAGAAAATGGCATTGGGAAAGAAAAACTTCAGTAGAAGAATCAAAAGTTGCTAATGCAATTGCTTGGGCAGCTATCTTCGTTATCCAACTTCAAATTGCTATTTTATATTTACATTCTAGTATTGCAAAACTGTTTAATGCAGAATGGGTTAATGGAACAGCTGTTTACTACTATATCAATGACCCAATGTTTGGAGTAAATCCAAAACTTATGACCCTTATTGAACCAATTGCGGAAAGTTGGTTAATTATTATACCTACTTGGGGAACAATCGTTTTGCAATTATTACTATTTTGTGGATTATTTTCTAATTATAAAATAAAAAAAATCTTGTTTTTACTTGCCATTTTTATGCACGAAATTTTTGCTATTATGTTAGGTTTAATTAGTTTTTCTACTGCAATGATAGCAGCTTTAATACTATACCTAGAACCACTAAATAAAGAGTATAAACTATTACTACTTGAAAGGAGGTGAAAAAGAAATGAAAAAGGTTCTGCTTCTAGTTATATTCACTTTAGTAGTCTGCCATTTTTTCTACCATTCCCGTAAACAATGTACAAAGTAAAGAATTAAAAGATTACTCCGGTGAGGAGCTTTTTGAAGGTGTAATATTCGGGTATGGTGAGGTAGCTAAATTATTCCCCGAAATGTGGGAAGAATCGCTACTGAATGATTTTACTTACACTGATGAACAAGTCCAAAAGATAAAGGAAATCGAGTCGGAACTCAAACAAGTTGACCCTGATTTCTTTACAAAATTTAAAGAAGGCATCCAAAGTGGAGATCATGTGGTCATAGAGGAAACTATCCAAAAAACAGAAGAATCTTTAATTAAAGTATTTGAAGATGAGGTAAAACAAGCAAGTTCCGATAAGAAAATGCGAGCAATGGCAACTAAGCCAGGATTCGTCATAGCATTAGCCTATTCCTACGTTGGTGCTACACATATTGCCGCAGCATTTGTAATGACTGTTGTAGCAGTAGGAACAAAATTTGTTGGTCCTAGCTCTGTTGAAAGCAATAATTTATTAGCTAGAGAACAATACATTGACTTAATTGCCGAAAGAATTCCCTAATCTGCTGACAACGTTTCTGTTAAATAATGAATAAAGTTTATCAATTGTACTATGCCATACTACTTATTATACCATCTAGAACAATATTTTAAATGCCGAATCTTTTCCACTAAGAAACGGGATAGATTGGGCGTTTTTCTTGTAATTCTAATGAGATTGCCAAAGGAGAAACCATTGAATAAACTTAGCTCTTTACGATCTGGAAGGTAATTAAACTTTAATAATTCAACGTGAAAAAAGAGGTGATACTTGTGTTGTTAAAGCCGATGATAAAATCCCCAATATAGCCGGAATAAAATTCCCCACTTACAATAGAACCATAGTGTCAACGAGAGGAGCTATGGTTCATGATTACGAGAGGGGAATTTTTCATGATCAAAGAGATGTATGAAAGGGGAATGAGTATTTCCGATATTGCGAGGGAATTGGGGATCGATCGGAAAACCGTTCGAAAATATATTCACTCCCCCAATCCCCCTTCCAAATCTAAGCGAAAACCAAGAAAAAGCAAGTTAGATCCATTTAAACCGTATCTTCAAAAACGAATGTTAGAGGATGGGGTGTTCAATAGCGAAAAATTGTTTTTCGAAATTCGACAACAGGGCTACACAGGAGGAAAGACGATTTTAAAGGACTATATACAGCCTTTCCGAGAGACGGCGAAAAAGAAATACACAGTTCGCTATGAAACGCTTCCTGGTGAACAAATGCAAGTCGATTGGAAAGAAGTTGGGGAGGTCGTGATCGAAGGGAAAAAAGTCAAGTTATCGCTATTTGTGGCCACATTAGGCTATTCGCGGATGAAATACGCGGTATTTACGACCAGCCAGGACCAGGAGCACTTAATGGAATGCCTGATTCAGAGTTTCCAATACTTCGGCGGAGTTCCGAAGAGGGTGTTATTTGACAATATGAAGACCGTTACCGACGGCCGGGAACAAGGAGTGGTGAAATGGAATCAGCGATTTTCTGAATTTGCGAGTTACTATGGATTTATTCCAAAAGTATGCCGGCCTTACCGGGCCCAGACAAAGGGAAAAGTCGAACGAGCCATTCAGTATATCATGGATCACTTCTATGTGGGGACAGCGTTTGAAAGCATCGAGGAATTAAATTTCCTTCTCCATCGTTGGCTCGATCAAGTGGCGAATCGGAAGCCAAACGCCACTACCGGTATTTCTCCGCAAGAGCGTTGGGCCGAGGACAGCTCAAGCCTCTTCCGTTGAAAGATTACGATACGAGCTATCTTTCCTATCGGAAGGTGCATTGGGATGGCAGTTTCTCTTACAAAGGGGAACAATGGCTCTTATCGTCGGAGTATGCGGGCAAAGAAATTCTGGTGAAGGAGCGATTAAATGGAGATATTCAATTGTACTTTCGAGGGGAGGAGATTTCTACGTGGACCAACAGAAAAAAGTGATTTCATTCGCCGAAAAAATAAAAAAGAAACAGACGGAAATGGCCGCCACCATTTCGCCTGTTTCGGTGGAAGTGGATACTCGTCCATTGTCCGTTTATGACGCATTCCTGCGAGGGGAAAGCTCATGAAAGAACGAATACACGAGTATTGCCACCGACTCCATTTGCCTGTCATGGCGGAACGATGGTCCGCCATGACAATACGCAGCTACTCATAATATACCATATTCGGAGTTTTTATTCCGCTTATTAGAGGCAGAAATCGTCGAAAAACAGGAACGATCGATCCAAACGCTCATCAAGCTGTCCAAACTGCCATATCGCAAGACGATCGATACGTTTGATTTTAACGCACTTCCTTCCGTGGATGAGCATCAGGATTCGAGAGCTGCTTACCTTATCGTTTATTGATCGAAAGGAGAATATTCTTTTTCTCGGTCCGCCGGGGATTGGAAAGACGCATCTGGCTATTTCGATTGGAATGGAGGCGATCGCAAGAGGGTATAAAACGTATTTTATTACCGCCCATGATTTGGTCACTCAGTTAAGAAAAGCCGACCAGGAAGGAAAGCTGGAAAAAAAGCTTCGCATGTTTGTGAAGCCAACCATTCTCATTATTGATGAAATGGGGTACTTAAAATTGGACCCGAACAGCGCTCATTACTTATTTCAGGTCATCGCCCGTCGGTACGAACATGCCCCGATTATCCTCACTTCCAACAAAAGCTTTGGGGAATGGAGAGAAGTCGTGGGAGATTCGGTACTTGCGACAGCAATGTTAGATCGATTACTGCATCATTCCATCATTTTCAACCTAAAGGGGGAAAGCTATCGATTACGGGAAAAGAGGCTCCAACAAGAAAAAACAGAAGGATCAATAAGGTCCTTTCTGGGGAATTTTAAACCGGCGATTTTGGGGAAAAAATAATCGGCCTTGACAGTTAATAAAGTTATAGATAAAAATGTTAATTTATATCTTAATTATAACAAAAAAGGTACACAAGGTTATTACCTTAATCCATACGCTTTTATTTTGGTTAATGACAACGACGATAAATCTCATAAATTAATAAAAAGACATTTTTATTTAACTGCTTTAGAAGGTATTTCAGATAAGATAGAAAATAATACTTTTGTAATTAGAGGGAAAAAAAATATACAGATTACAAAAAGTGGAGAATTTGATACTAATAACTATCAAGATTTTCGTGAATATCCTTAACTTTTTAATGTCAGAAGAAAAATCATGGAAAAGTATTTGATTACAAAAAAAGTTTTTTCATACTATATTGCAGATGAAGAAGATATTTCTGGATTAGATAATAAAATGCCTAACATTCGAAAAACAATTAGGCATTATTATAATCATTATATTGAAGATGATATTAAAGATTTTTTTAAGACAAAGGATCAATTACTTAAAGAAGCTATGAATGTATCTAAAAAGTAATTTATGAACAAACTGATAAGGTAATCACCTCGATCACTGCGTCACTGATTTTCTGTGATTTTTAATACTGGTTACAACATTATATAGAATGATTCAATTAATAACAGTAACTTATTTTTTAGTCATTTTAATAACATTTCTTATTTTTTCTGTAGTTTTTTATTATTTAACTAAAAGTATCTTCAGAAAAAAGATATAAATTAACAAAATCACAGTTTGAATATTTTATGAACAAAATTCTTTTGTTAAAAAAATTGAAATTGAATCTTTGCAGTCTACATACCTAGAAAAACCATATAACGAAATGAAGAATACAATTTTAATGTTAAAATATATATTAATTACTTTTAATATATTTCTTATTTTTTCTTTTTTTATTTTTCTTTATATAAGTGGATATTTTTGTATATTGTAGCCTCAATTAGAGGCTTATTTATTTTACCCCACAAAAAATGGAGCCAAACTAGCTTCAATTCATTATTTGAACATTAGTATTATTTTTTCAATATTAAATGTATATCAGGGAGCTTATTTTGAAATGGCCCTATATATATGCTTTGGGTTCGAGTTCCAGGTTATTAATTATTAAGGTTACTAATAAATAACTATGTGAATTATCTTTGTTGTTCATGTCAAGTATCCATCAGAAAGTTTGTTTTTTTTTATCTAATAGAACCAATAGACTCATAATTTTCTTTTCTCTATTAATATCATTCTTTCCAGTTCTAATAACATATCATTGTATTTTTGGCTTTTTACTAGTTTCTTAGCTATTTTATGTATTTTTTCATCGTTCAAATACACGTTCATACTTTCTGAAACCATTTTTACATAATCGCGTAATGAATGCACATAATCCCTCCTTAGTCTAATGTTTGAGACATTAAGGAACAAATATCCTTTATCCATTTCAATTATTATTCTATAGAGGATAATAATAAAAAGCATTCTAATAATACGATTCTCAAAGTGAAAAAAATCAAAATGCTACTCTAAGGTGTAAACAAAAGGGTTTTAATCAGTGATTAATGTATAAAAAGAGTATAACAACGTTTTAATGTTAACTTCAATTCATTAGCTTGCATAAATGTATAACTAGCACATTTATTTTAAAGCCAACAATCCCTTTTAGTTGATTTTCTAAAAGCTGAGGCGATAACTTATCCCATAATATTGGGTTTCACGTTGCTTTTCATACTTTTCTAGCAACTCTGAAAGATCTTGTTTCAACTCTTCTCCACCTAATATACTTGCTTGGCCATTAATACTGCTTAGTAATTCCATGTAGGTACATTTTAATGCTCGTACCATGAAGAAGAAATATAACCATGTGGTCCTTGAAATATGACTAGAACATCGTCACATATTTCAAATGTTCTCCTTTGGGGATTCCCATATGCCATATGTCCAATTGAAAGTATCTTGGAATATACATAAAAGCATTTTCCTTTTTATCTTAAAATCAGTTATTGAAATTTTTTTGGGGCTCACATAATTTATAAAAAACTTATGGTCCAAGAGTACAGCACTTGCATCCATTGATTCAACGAGAATTATTTACCTAGGGAATTTCCCAAAATCCTTTCTTCCAGGAATCCGCCTAAGTTACATGGTGCTTCCACAGTCACTATTAGATCGTTATAAAAAACAATTTCTTCATTTCAAGAGTACTACTTCACCCCTTAGCCAGCTTACAATGGCTAAATTTATGGAACTGGGAGAATGGAATCGCTATATCAAACGAATGCGACTTGTGTATAAACGAAAGGTGCAGTGCTTAGTTTCAGAACTAATAAAACAATTCAAGCAATATATAACGATAATTGGAGAACAGTCTGGTTTGTATATTTTAATGAAAGTACATCTAAATCGTTTAGAAGAATGGTTAATCGAGCGTGCTTCCATTTATGGTGTTAAAATGTATCCTACCTCCATCTATTTTATAGAAATTCTGCCTGCGGAAGCAATGATTAAACTTGGATTCGGTAATCTAACCTTTGATGAAATTCAAGAGAGAGTGGAGCTTTTAAAAGAGGCTTGGATAGGCTAATATAATTACTTTATGTGATTAAACCGAAATATCATAAAAAAAACATTCTATCATTTGAATGCTTTTTTTATGATTGAACTGACCTACCCGTTAGTTAAAATGAATTAATAATATTATTGAACATATAGATTACCCTGCATACGCCTTTAAATTATAGCTTTAATTTAAATAATATATAGCCCAACTTAGCCCCAATTTTGTGCATTTTATTGCTTTATTTTGCATTATTCTGAAAACGATTACTCATTAAAAAGATTGATATATCAATGTTTTGAGATACATATAGTGTTATTTTTGCAATAGTGATATATTT
>CAVVKR010000008.1:0-46867 GCA_963748745.1 uncultured Bacillaceae bacterium
AATGTAAAAAGTTCTATGAAAACAACAAAAAAACAAAGTTTAGAACTTAGGTGGCAAAAAACCGACCGCAATCGCTCTTGACAAACACCATCCAAATGGTCCGTAAAAAGTATAACAAGGGCGAAGGAATCAAAAAGAAGGCATAGGAAAGCAAGCCCTTGTTTCTCCGAATTTTACGCCATTTGTCTGGTTCGGTTTGTCAAGAGTTTGCTTACGCCGATTGCTCAGTGCTAAGGGCTCTGCTCATCAAAAAGTTAGGCCGATTGTTGTAAGTCAACCAAGAAATCCTGGGCTAATGTGATGAGCTTTGTCCATCTTTCTGGCATATTTGGCATTTTTTCAAGTTCTGGAATGGTCACAGGAACTTCATATTCCAGTGCGGCATGTGGTCTTAAAAAATTAAAATACGCCACAAAAAGCGTCACATAGGAAACAGATCCTTCCTGAGAACCAAACCCCGTTGTATCACCGATAATTCCCTTTAAACGTGCGATTAAGCCGTTCAACCATCTGTTTTATCGGGCGGTATTCTTTTGAAACAGGGTCATCGTTCGTAAGCCCAATAACCTTGTGAAGGTCAAAGTGAATCCCATGTGGGCAAAGTAATGTTGAGCCAGAATGTAAATCGGATTCCCATCGACAACAAAATTCAAGTTCTTCTGGAATCGTTTTAAACTTTTGAAAACTTGGTCAAAAGCTTTGATGGCCGAAAGTGTGTCCCGGTTTGGTGATACAGGGTAAGACAAGATGATTTTCTTTACCGCATCAAAGAAGAAGAACAAGTAGTGCCAGGACCTTTTACACGAATATAAGTCTCATCTCCACAAAATCTGATTAGATAGCTCATAGGGATAATAGTCAACAAATGGTTTCGTGATAAGGGCCACGCTATTTATGTAGTTTAAAATCGTCTGGTGCGAAACTTTCACGTGATGTACATCAAACATCAATGCAGCTGTTTTACGGGCGAGAGCCTATAATTTACGTGATAGGTTAAAATCAGTCCTAAGGTATGGGGCTGATGCATAAATACGTGAAAGGTCTACTTTTGGTTTTACAGGCGTATCCTTGGCTAATGGTTTAAAATCCAAGGTGAAACTCACGAAAAATATATCTTACTTTAAATGCTTGTGGATCCTGTTTAAAGCGTTTCTTTCTTCTTTTGTCATTTGGTTTAATTTTTGAGTGTAAAAGGAACAACTATTATTTTTACACTTAAAGACATCGAAATCTTTACGTTCTTTAATACTTCTCAGTGTTTTTAAACAATGAGGGCATTTGATAACAGCTTCTTTAAGAATCGATTTTGTTTACTGAACAGACAGTCACACACTTTACAAAAATATTGCCCTTTGTCTCCATTATTGGCGTAAAGATACGAAGATGGTGCAGAACACCTTGGGCATGTCAGATTCGTTGGTACTTTAACCACACTGTTTTTACGGCGTTTAACTGGTTTTAAAGGTTTACCATGTTGTTCTGGTAATCATTAGAAGCAGTTGGTAATCTAGTTTTTCGAGGGTTCAATGATCGGCATGTCATCGACTTCGAGTTTGCGATAAGGCTTATTAACAGGTTCATCGTAAAGGCCACGAGCAACCGATTACCTAGAAGAATTCCTAAAGAGCAAAAATGATTTTCTCTTGAAACTTGATATACTCAAGTAAATAGGATATTAATTGAGGTAACAACTTGTCACATCCTTTTAGGGATTTTGAGTGTGTGGTTACCTCATAAATACCTTAGATTTAAGGGGGTGGCAAGTTTTTTTGTGTTAAACAGCGTAAAATCAACAAAAACACAAGTTTTTACTAAGAAACTTTTGACAATACGAACTTTATTAAGCGGAGGGAAAATATTAATGAATTTTGAAAAATTTTTCATGGAATCAAAAGAATTGTTTTGGTCTTTTTTCTTAGGAAAGAGGGATGATGAAATGCAAGAACAAATTGGAAAAAATAACGGAATAGTTGGGATGTTATTCCTAATAAAAAAATGAATATTCATACTCTTTTGCCATTTTTCAAAAAAACTATCTACAATATCTCAAGCCTGTGAAAATCATATACAATCTAAACCAACAAAAACAAATCACATCTGTCAAGTCATCCGTTTTATAATTAAACATTCGGAAAAATCATTCCAAAAATGCCCATTTATTACTGGAGGTGAAGAATACGTCCTTAAATACAGATTTTCTCTACTGCTATTGTTATTTGTATTATTTAACTGGTCCATTATTCATTCGCTGTTGGTTGGCTTATTTGGAGAAAAAAGAAGTTGAAATTAATTGCCGGGTATGATGAAAAACAATATAAAGGAGATAAGAATAAATTAGCAAGAGCTGATGGGAATATATTCGATTACTCTTGGGATTATTATAATAATTTTCCCTTTTCTAATGGAATATCTTGTAGGTGACTGGTCTTCATGGATATTAATTGGAATCATCGCGCTCTTAACGTTTTTCACTTCAATGAGAGCCTATTTTTAAATGATAATACAAAATATGAAATAAGGCGAACTTAATTTCATGTCTAAAATTATTTGTCCTTTAATGAGTCGCTGGCCTGCCCTCTCTGTGCTGAGTACGAAAGAAAACATACAACGTTCTTACTTGGTTACTGTCTTATCGAATTCCAGTCTACATACGCTATGATGATTTCAAGAAGGGTACAACATTCCCATACAGAAATTAGAAAAAGAAATGCATCGCATAAAGATTAATAATGGAAAGATTGCGGCAATCTGGAAATTTGATGCAATTGCTTCAATCATCGCGAGAATTCCCTTTGCTGACCATCTTTTACATTCCAATGAAATTATCAAGTCATTCCGGATTCGGTCATTAATGTTCATAATTATATAGCAAGCACAAGAAAAATTGTACGAATAGGCAATTGTCGTAGAAGAAACTTGTGATATTAAAAACATTTAAGTAACAAATATAAAGAAAGATAGGGGGAATTTTAATAAGGTCATGAATCAGGAAATTAAGAATAATACTGTAATGTCTTTCTATATTACTCTGTTTATCTTGTTATCGATTTTTGTACTTTCTATTATTGCTGCCTTACCACCAAATCCTATTAATATAAAAAGTGATTATAAACTTGTGATTTCGCAAATAATGCCACAAGGATGGGGGTTCTTCAGCAAAAGTCCTAGAGATGAATACTTGGATGTCTATTCTTTAGATGGAGAAAAGTCAGTAAAATGGCCAAATATGAGAGTTTCAAACCTATTTGGGATTAGTAGAGAAGGTAGAGCACAGGGAACAGAAATTGGGATGTTTCTACAAGAAATACAAGGGTCTGAATTTAAAGAATGTTCAAAATATGATATAAAATATTGTATTAAAGAGATAGAGGATGTTAAGCCAATTGAAATTATAAACAAAACACCTGAACCAACCCTTTGCGGAGTACATATTATTACAATCAAGGAACCAATGCCATGGTCTTGGAGTTCTAGTATAGAAAGAAATTATAAAACTATGAAAATGGTGAAGGTAGAATTAAAATGTTCCAAAACATAAAGGAATCAACTGTAAACCAACTAAATAACCTTGGATCTCCATTTACCAATGTTTATGGTTTAGCAAGAACCATTTTAGCACTTTCCTCTATTATGACTCTTATGTTTAATGAAGTGAGTACACTATTCAAACCCGTGGCAGGGATTGAAGAATATCCATTTTGCTCCACTGGCATTAGTCGTATAAGTGCATTTTGTATTTTACCTGTAGAGTTCTTACCAACCGTTAAAATTATTGTGATTTTCTTATTACTACTGGTATTATCATTAGGTGGAGACCAAGAATCACAGGGATAATACATTGGTGGATTGCATTTAGTATCCAAAACTCAATGACAACACTAGATGGTGGAGATCAAGTTATTAGTGTATTAACCTTTTTATTACTTCCTATTACTTTAGGAGATAAAAGAAAATGGCATTGGGAAAGAAAAACTTCAGTAGAAGAATCAAAAGTTGCTAATGCAATTGCTTGGGCAGCTATCTTCGTTATCCAACTTCAAATTGCTATTTTATATTTACATTCTAGTATTGCAAAACTGTTTAATGCAGAATGGGTTAATGGAACAGCTGTTTACTACTATATCAATGACCCAATGTTTGGAGTAAATCCAAAACTTATGACCCTTATTGAACCAATTGCGGAAAGTTGGTTAATTATTATACCTACTTGGGGAACAATCGTTTTGCAATTATTACTATTTTGTGGATTATTTTCTAATTATAAAATAAAAAAAATCTTGTTTTTACTTGCCATTTTTATGCACGAAATTTTTGCTATTATGTTAGGTTTAATTAGTTTTTCTACTGCAATGATAGCAGCTTTAATACTATACCTAGAACCACTAAATAAAGAGTATAAACTATTACTACTTGAAAGGAGGTGAAAAAGAAATGAAAAAGGTTCTGCTTCTAGTTATATTCACTTTAGTAGTCTGCCATTTTTTCTACCATTCCCGTAAACAATGTACAAAGTAAAGAATTAAAAGATTACTCCGGTGAGGAGCTTTTTGAAGGTGTAATATTCGGGTATGGTGAGGTAGCTAAATTATTCCCCGAAATGTGGGAAGAATCGCTACTGAATGATTTTACTTACACTGATGAACAAGTCCAAAAGATAAAGGAAATCGAGTCGGAACTCAAACAAGTTGACCCTGATTTCTTTACAAAATTTAAAGAAGGCATCCAAAGTGGAGATCATGTGGTCATAGAGGAAACTATCCAAAAAACAGAAGAATCTTTAATTAAAGTATTTGAAGATGAGGTAAAACAAGCAAGTTCCGATAAGAAAATGCGAGCAATGGCAACTAAGCCAGGATTCGTCATAGCATTAGCCTATTCCTACGTTGGTGCTACACATATTGCCGCAGCATTTGTAATGACTGTTGTAGCAGTAGGAACAAAATTTGTTGGTCCTAGCTCTGTTGAAAGCAATAATTTATTAGCTAGAGAACAATACATTGACTTAATTGCCGAAAGAATTCCCTAATCTGCTGACAACGTTTCTGTTAAATAATGAATAAAGTTTATCAATTGTACTATGCCATACTACTTATTATACCATCTAGAACAATATTTTAAATGCCGAATCTTTTCCACTAAGAAACGGGATAGATTGGGCGTTTTTCTTGTAATTCTAATGAGATTGCCAAAGGAGAAACCATTGAATAAACTTAGCTCTTTACGATCTGGAAGGTAATTAAACTTTAATAATTCAACGTGAAAAAAGAGGTGATACTTGTGTTGTTAAAGCCGATGATAAAATCCCCAATATAGCCGGAATAAAATTCCCCACTTACAATAGAACCATAGTGTCAATGAGAGGAGCTATGGTTCGTGATTACGAGAGGGGAATTTTTTATGATCAAAGAGATGTATGAAAGGGGAATGAGTATTTCCGATATTGCGAGGGAGTTGGGGATTGATCGGAAAACCGTTCGAAAATATATTCACTCCCCCAATCCCCCTTCCAAATCTAAGCGAAAACAAAGAAAAAGCAAGTTAGATCCATTTAAAGAGTATCTTCAAAAACGAATGTTAGAGGATGGGGTGTTCAATAGCGAAAAGTTATTTTTCGAAATTCGACAACAGGGCTATACAGGAGGAAAGACGATTTTAAAGGACTATATAAAACCTTTCCGAGAGACGGCGAAAAAGAAATACACCGTTCGTTATGAAACGCTTCCTGGTGAACAAATGCAAGTCGATTGGAAAGAAGTCGGGGAGGTGATAATCGAAGGGAGAAAAGTCAAGTTATCGCTATTTGTGGCCACATTAGGCTATTCGCGGATGAAATACGCGGTATTTACGACCAGCCAGGACCAGGAACACTTAATGGAATGCCTGATTCAGAGTTTCCAATACTTCGGCGGAGTTCGGAAGAAGGTGTTATTTGATAATATGAAGACCGTTACGACGGCCGGAACAAGGAGTGGTGAAATGGAATCAACGATTTTCTGAATTTGCGAGTTACTACGGATTTATTCCAAAAGTGTGCCGGCCTTACCGGGCCCAGACAAAGGGAAAAGTCGAACGAGCCATTCAGTATATCATGGATCACTTCTATGTGGGGACAGCGTTTGAAAGCATCGAGGAATTAAATTTCCTTCTCCATCGTTGGCTCGATCAAGTGGCGAATCGGAAGCCAAACGCCACTACCGGCATTCCTCCGCAAGAGCGTTGGGCAGAGGAACAGCTGAAACCTCTCCCGTTGAACGATTACGATACGAGCTATCTTTCCTATCGGAAAGTGCATTGGGATGGCAGTTTCTCTTACAAAGGGGAACAATGGCTCCTATCGGCGGAGTATGCGGGCAAAGAAATTCTGGTGAAGGAGCGATTAAATGGGGATATTCGATTGTATTATCGAGGGGAGGAGATTTCTTACTTGAACCAACAGAAAAAAGTGATTTCATTCGCCGAAAAAATCAAAAAGAAACAGACGGAAATGGCCGTCACCATTTCGCCTGTTTCGGTGGAAGTGGATACTCGTCCATTGTCCGTTTATGACACATTCCTGCGAGGGGAAAGCTCATGAAAGAACAAATACACGAGTATTGCCACCGACTCCATTTGCCTGTCATGGCGGAACGATGGTCCGCCATGACAGAATACGCAGCTACTCATAATATACCATATTCGGAGTTTTTATTCCGCTTATTAGAGGCGGAAATCATCGAAAAACAGGAACGATCGATCCAAACGCTCATCAAACTGTCCAAACTGCCATATCGCAAGACGATCGATACGTTTGATTTTAACGCACTGCCTTCCGTGGATGAGCGTCGGATTCGAGAGCTGCTTACCTTATCGTTTATTGATCGAAAGGAGAATATCCTTTTTCTCGGTCCGCCGGGGATTGGAAAGACACATATGGCGATTTCGATTGGAATGGAGGCGATCGCAAGAGGGTATAAAACGTATTTTATTACCGCCCATGATTTGGTCACTCAGTTAAGAAAAGCCGACCAGGAAGGAAAGCTGGAAAAAAAGCTTCGCATGTTTGTGAAGCCAACCATTCTCATTATTGATGAAATGGGGTACTTAAAATTGGACCCAAACAGCGCCCATTACTTATTTCAGGTCATCGCCCGTCGGTATGAACATGCCCCGATTATCCTCACCTCCAACAAAAGCTTTGGGGAATGGGGAGAAGTTGTGGGAGACTCGGTATTGGCGACCGCGATGTTAGATCGATTACTGCATCATTCCATCATTTTCAACCTAAAGGGGGAAAGCTATCGATTACGGGAAAAGAGGCTCCAACAAGAAAAACAGAAGGATCAATAAGGTCCTTCTGGGGAATTTTAAACCGGCGATTTTGGGGAAAAAATAATCGGCCTTGACAGATTTAATAAAGTCTATACATAAAAATGTCAATCAACACCTTAATTATAACAAAAAAGGTAACACAAGGTTATTACCTTAATCCATATGTTTTTATTTTGGTTAATGACAATGACTATAAATCTCATAAATTAATAAAAAGACATTTTATTAAACTGCTTTAGAAGGTATTTCAGATAACAGGGAGAAAAATACTTTTGTAATTAGAGGAAAAAAAAATATACAGATTACAAAAAGTGGAGAATTTGATACTAATAACTATCAACATTTTTGTGAATATCCTTAACTTTTTAATGTCAGAAGAAAAATACATGAAAAAGTATTTGATTACAAAAAAAGTTTTTTCAGTACTATATTGCAGATGAAGAAGATATTTTGGATTAGATAAAACAAATGTCTTAACATTTGATTTACTTTTAGGCATTATTATAATCATTATATTGAAGATGATATTAAAGATTTTTTTAAGACAAAGGATCAATTACTTAAAGAAGCTATGAATGTATCTGCAAAAGTAATGATGAACAAACTGATAAGGTAATCACCTCTATCATTTCCTACTCTAACTTCCTTAATATTTAATACTGGTTACAACATTATATAGAATGATTCAATTAATAGCAGTAAACTTATTTTTTAGTCATTTTAATAACATTTCTTATTTTTTCTGTAGTTTTTTATTATTTAACTAAAAGTATTCTTCAGAAAAAACATATAAATTAACAAAATCACAGTTTGAATATTTTATGAATGAGTTTTGTTGAAAAAAAAATTGAAATTGAATCTTTGCAGCTTTATATACCTAAAAAAACCATATAACCAAATGAAAGAATACAATTTTAAATGTTAAAATATATATTAATTACTTTTAACAGATTTCTTATTTTTTCTTTTTTTATTTTTCTTTACAATAAGAAAAGTGGATATTTTTGCTCCACCATAGCTCGACTGAGGCTTATTTACTTTACCCCACAAAAAATGGAGCCAAACTAGCTCAATTCATTATTTGAACATTAGTATTATTTTTTCAATATTATGTATATAGGGAGCTTATTTTGAAATGGCCTATATATATGCTTTGGGTCCAGTTCCAGGTTATTAATTATTAAGGTTACTAATAAATAACTATGTGAATTATCTTTGTTGTTCATGTCAAGGATCCATCAGAAAGTTTGTTTTCTTTTTATCTAATAGAACCAATAGACTCATGATTTTCTTTTCTCTATTAATATCATTCTTTCCAATTCTAATAACATATCATTGTATTTTTGGCTTTTTACTAGTTTCTTAGCTATTTTATGTATTTTTTCATCGTTCAAATACACGTTCATACTTTCTGAAACCATTTTTACATAATCGCGTAATGAATGCACATAATCCCTCCTTAGTCTAATGTTTCGACATTAAGGAACAAATATCCTTTATCCATTTCAATTATTATTCTATAGAGGATAATAATAAAAAGCATTCTAATAATACGATTCTCAAAGTGAAAAAAATCAAAATGCTACTCTAAGGTGTAAACAAAAGGGTTTTAATCAGTGATTAATGTATAAAAAGAGTATAACAACGTTTTAATGTTAACTTCAATTCATTAGCTTGCATAAATGTATAACTAGCACATTTATTTTAAAGACAACAATCCCTTTTAGTTAATTTTCTAAAAGCTGAGGCGACAACTTATCTCATGATATTGGGTTCTTTTCATCCTTTTCTAGCAACTCTGAAAGATCTTGTTTCAACTCTTCTCCAGCTATACTGTTTAGTAATTCCATGTAGGTACCTTTAATGTCCGTACCATGAGGAAGAAATATAACCATGTGGTCCTTGAAATATGACTAGAACATCGTCACATATTTCAAATGTTCTCCTTTGGGGGATACCCATATGTCATATATCCAATTGAAAGTATCTTGGAATATACATAAAAGCATTTTCCTTTTTATCTTAAAATCAGTTACTGAAATTTTTTTGGGGCTCACATAATTTATAAAAAACTTATGGTCCAAGAGTACAGCACTTGCATCCATTGATTCAACGAGAATTATTTACCTAGGGAATTTCCCAAAATCCTTTCTTCCAGGAATCCGCCTAAGTTACATGGTGCTTCCACAGTCACTATTAGATCGTTATAAAAAACAATTTCTTCATTTCAAGAGTACTACTTCACCCCTTAGCCAGCTTACAATGGCTAAATTTATGGAACTGGGAGAATGGAATCGCCATATCAAACGAATGCGACTTGTGTATAAACGAAAGGTGCAGTGCTTAGTTTCAGAACTAATAAAACAATTAAAGCAATATATAACGATAATTGGAGAACAGTCTGGTTTGTATATTTTAATGAAAGTACATCTAAATCGTTCAGAAGAATGGTTAATCGAGCGTGCTTCCATTTATGGTGTTAAAATGTATCCTACCTCCATCTATTTTATAGAAATTCTGCCTGCGGAAGCAATGATTAAACTTGGATTCGGTAATCTAACCTTTGATGAAATTCAAGAGGGAGTGAAGCTTTTAAAAGAGGCTTGGATAGGCTAATATAATTACTTTATGTGATTAAACCGAAATATCATAAAAAAAGCATTCTATCATTTGAATGCTTTTTTTATGATTGAACTGACCTACCCGTTAGTTTAAATGAATTAATAATATTATTGAACATATAGATTACCCTGCATACGCCTTTAAATTATAGCTTTAATTTAAATAATATCTAGCCCCAACTTAGCCCCAATTTTGTGCATTTTATTGCTTTATTTTGCATTATTCTGAAAACGATTACTCATTAAAAAGATTGATATATCAATGTTTTGAGATACATATAGTGTTATTTTTGCAATAGTGATATATTTTAACATAAACAATATACCCAATTCAATTGGCTGGTAAAGTGGATGAAATTGAAAGGGGCATGAGGGAATTGTCAACGGTAAATCGCAACGAAGCGATAGCTAAAGTGAAAATTAAGGTCTGTTACGCTATGCAAGCCTAGCCCAAACCAGCCAGTCTCCACCCTAAAACAAATAAATTTATAACGTTAAGATAAAAACAGGCTAGTTATGTCCCAGCCTGTTTTGGTCGTTTGTCCGTTAAAATGTCCATGTCGATAGCGTACATATTTTTGTTTCTTCCTGATTACTGCTGTCGGCAAGTATGCAACAACGGACAAAATGAAATTTATCAAGGTAAAGGGTGGGGATTTGTTTGGGCGTAAGCAATCCGCAGGACAAAAAATACGACTCAAACCTTAATGAATTTCAAACGGGTTGGACGGCTCTTTGCTGATGATGTAGAGTTGAAGAACGAAGGTTAATTTCATGAGTTGAAAGCTTGAGTTAGTAATGTACTTGCACATGTTATAATAACATTTGTATCCTCTACTGTATATTTTTTGAATAGGGAGGTTCATTTTACTATTATGGATATTATCGTGATAATAATAACTAGCTCACTTATTATTTTTTTAGTAAAACAGAAAGGACTTGAAAGAAAAATAGATTTAATATTAATTCTAGTTGGTGTGGCGACAATGTTTGTTGTAGATAATCATTTTATATGGATATCGATTTGGCTAATATTACTGCTATATTTAGGGGGAAAATATTTTTTTAAAAAAACGTAAATGTGTTTGCTCGCTTTTCCTTCTCTTTGGACCGAAATATAGCTTTCTGTAGCAGAAAAAAACACAGCGATTGTCCATCTATTTTTATGGTAACGGAACGAAACTATTTTTCTTCATCTTCTTCCCATTTTTGAAATCTAGCAAGCAAGTTTTTTATTTTTACCTATAATGCAGAGCTTATTTTAATAGTGGGAAAGAGTTGTTTCAACAAGGAGATGATTCGATAAATTCTCCTTTTTTGGAACGTATTTTAGTGAGTAAAAAATTCGTGATAAATCTCAAGATGAAATTATACTTGTTTCGTTCGTGATATTGGAATACCTAAAAGATCTTGCACGAGATTTAGCGAAAATAATAGTAGGACTATTGTGATGAACTGATTTGGAGGTTCGTTATTTGAGTAAAAAGCATTTGGTCTTATTGTTCTAGCATGATGATTAAAATCCCCCCCTAAAGGAAAAAAGGGGAGATTATACTATTCAATGACTGGAAATTCTGGTAGTACTTCTTTTCCGAGTTCATCAATGACTTCTTCGGCTGGTCTTTCGCCATATTTAAGATTGAGCATGACGTGGTTGACTCCAATATTTTCCAATGAATGTAAAAAGTCGCTTAAGTGCTTTCTACCTAGTCTGAAGCCGAGATGAATCGGGATAGGCGGTGCATCTGGATCTTCAGTTAAGTCGATATATAATGATTGCATAAAAGGTTTAAAGTGTGGTGTGACACTTCGCCATTGCTGGACAGCAGCAGATTGGAATTTTAAATTTCTTGGATAATACATCCAGCCATCGCCGTACTCTCCGATCCAATCGATTGTTTGCCGACTTGTACCTGTTATAAACAGCGGGATCTTACCGACGTACGGTTTTGGGATTGTATCTGCATTTCCATGCATTGTCCCTAATGATGATTGAACATGAGGAAATGATTCATCTAGTAGTTGTTTAAAGTATTGAAAAGATTCGAGGAATCTATTTCCTCTCGTATCAAAGTCAATGTTAAAGGCTGGGTACTCGACAGGACGGTCACCAGAAGCGACACCGAGTAGCAAGCGCCCCTTTGATAATTGATCAATAGATGCTGCCGCTTTTGCTGTATGAATGGGGTGGCGTAAGGTGAATATAATACTTCCTGTGCCGAGTGCGATTTTTTCTGTATGAGCAGATAAATAGCCTAAGTATACCCAAGGATCATAGATTTGGCCTGCATCACCAAAACTCGGGTCGTGCAACGGTATATCACGCACCCATACAGCGCCAAACCCTAATTTTTCGGCTTTTTGTACGAGTGCTACTTGATTCTCCATTTTGGAAATGCTTCCTTTATAGGAGTCAATTGGTAAAAAAATTCCGATTGTTAAGCGGTTTTCTTGAAAAACTCTTCGATATCCTTGCCGTTGTAGTAATGATTTCATTTGTTTCACTCCAAAGATTATATTAGCATTGAATCGCTTACTTGTGTTGCTCACTCTTTACTAATAGTGCGATAAGTTTACGCCGAATTTTACCATTTGCTCTGACGATAAAAATTTTCTTCTAATTTACTCGTATGCTTGGAAAGATGATGAACGCTGCCACAACATTTGTTTGCAATGAATCCCTATAACTACATATCTAGAAAAAGCGATATATATAATAAACAGATGGTAAGATTAAAAAAGCAAGCTTATAAATCATTTAAAATCTGTTCTTTTATTTTTTTAATATTTTCTTCATTTCTTTTATAGTATGTCCATTGTCCTTTTCGGGTCGCTTGAATGAGGCCAGTACGCTGCATGATCGATAAGTATTGAGAAACTGTCGATTGTGATAATTGAGCCTTCTTTTGGATATCACTTACACAAACACCATCATTATATACTTCAGCAAAATGCTCCTTCGGGTTTTTCAACCATTCTAATATTTGTAGTCTTGTTTCATTAGACAACGCTTTGTAAATACGGATTGATTTCATCGTTCATCACCATGAATAATTGTTTTTTATAGTATAAATCGAAAAATCACGATATGCAAATATGCTGCTCAGTGTTCATCATTTTGGATAGTTTACACCTAATTCATAAGCGTCTGTCAATAACTGATCAATATACGTTGCTTTTTCCTTTTCATCGAATGTAGATAATGTATCATACAGTATTTCTACTTTAGAACTTTGAATACCTGTATATTGTGCTAGACCGATATTCAAATAATGCTTGATCATTTATTTTATTAATAAAATGATTGATGCATAGAACATGAGAAGCATTACTAAAGTGAGAAAGAATAGAAGGGGAGTCTGCACGCTTACTAGTTAATTGTATTAATCAAACGTTTGATTGGTTGGGATGTTTTTTTAGTAAAAACGCTTAGGTACACCCGCTAATGTGTTGAAAAATGAAACTTTTTAACTATTTGTTACGTATGAAACGATATAGATGCCAACATTATCATAGGAAAGACAAGATCAATGCCCTTGAATAAGTCATAAGAGGATAAACGACAATTTAGGAAAATATCTTCCTATTAATGTTAGAAAGATACATATAAAATAAGAGGAGGAACAACATGGTTTCATTCATTACATTCATCTTTATTGGCTTGCTAAAGTCCCTTCCATTTGGTTTATTATTCGTTAACCTTTATCCAGGTGTTTGGGCTGGGTTTGCCCCGAAAGAGCAAAAGCAGAAAGTCAGTAAAAGAACATTTCTCTATACGCAATTATTTTTTCTATTATTAGGAGCAGTTATCTTTTTCATTTTAAGGGATTTTCTGTTTTTAACCGAACCAATTTCGTTTACGATTTTCGTATTTGCAAATATTGCAATCATCATCCAGTTTTTGCATTTTTTCGCGAGTGATCATAGGAAATTAAAACAATTGAATAAAGCTATTTATACTCTTTTTTCATTCGCACTGCTCATTTCTTTATTTGTATATTTCATTTACCCTATGATGTTGACGAAAGAATTATATGCTATCCCAGATGTAAAAGTGAAAAAAACGACCATTGCTGAACAAAAAAACTTAGACTTGATGCCGATTGTGACAAAAGGAATGACATCCATAAAAGCAGATGGTGTCATCTCATCTTTGGAAAATGCTTCTTATTTTACGGAAGGAAACTATCATCTTAATAATGTTGACGGAAAACTTGTCTATTTAGGTGATGTCGAGTTTGATAACTTCTTTAAGGCAAATAGAGTGAAGTCGACTCCGGGAGTTATTTCGGTTTCAGCTACGGATCCGAAAGATGAAGCAATATTGATTAAACAAAAACAAACATATGCACCAAGTAACTATTTTAACAAACATTTAAAGCGGGTCGTGAAAAATGCTTATCCAAATAAAATCATCCTTGGACATCATTTAGAGGCAAAAAGTGAAGGGGAGTTCTACTATGTCGTCCCTTTAGGTCATTATAAAAAGGCATTTACAGGTATTGTTCCTGATAGTGTAGCAATCGTTCATCCTGAAACAGGCAAAACAAAAAAATATGATCTTCAAAAGCTACCAAAGTGGATTGATAGAGCAATTGATGAAGAAACGGCCTATACATTGTGGGAATATTGGGGAAAAAATAAAAACGGTTGGTTTAATAAATCGTTCATTGGGCCGAAACGCGATGTTATTGTTCCTAATCGTAAAAGCTTACAAATAACCTTTAATGAAGATGGAGATATTTTATATGTAACTGACTTTGTTAGAGCAAGGGAAAAAGGGACAGCTACAAATATGGTCGGTTATGGGATATTCAACGCTAGAACTGGAGAAATGACTTATTATAAAGGACTAAAGGGTATATTAACCGGCGAAGAAGCGGCCTCTTCTATAAATGCATCTGGCCCATTGTCTATTCAAAAAGGTTGGAAAGCGAAAAACACGACATTTTTTAATATTTATGGTGCACCAACATATGTAGCACCTGTTGTGAACAGTTCTAATAAATTAGAAGGTGTTGCCGTAATGCTCGGTACAAGCAACAATTCGAAAGTTGTTTTCGGCAAAACGAAAGAAGAAGCTTTTCGCGAATATCGAAAAGAATTAGCAACACTTGCAAAAGGTAATAGTGCTTCACCTTCCGAAGATGTGCTATTTACAGAAGTAAAAGGCAAGGTTCAGCGGATTAAAGCAGTTACATTTGGTGGGGAAGAAACCGTATTTGCTAAGCTTGAAGGTGATGAGCGGTTATATATGATTCCGTTATCTTTAGATCCAGAATCTGCCTTAACAGAACCAGGAGATGAAGTGATTTTTAAAGTAATAGAAACAGATGAAACGAATGTGACAGTCGAGGAATTTGTCAATATGACGATGGAAAAGGATTTACAATAATAGAGTTTATAATGTTAAAGGCTGGGTAGAGCTGAGATTATCGACTTCAGCTCCCCACCTTTAATATCTAAGCTTAGTATGAAATATTTAATTCATGAGGAGGAGGGTAACAACAGATGGATTATTATATATTAGCTATTGGAATAGCTGTTGCAGGATATTTTATTGGAGATGGTTTAAAAAACTTTAAAAATCCTAATGCGGAAAATGTGTTGGATGAATTAGACTTCGATGACGAACATGAATTAATTCAACAACGTGATGTCCATTATTTTATGGGGATTTCTAAAGAGGATGGGAAAATATTAATAAAAGAGTACCCGGATATTCCACATATTGAATTGAATGGAAAAACATATTATCCGAAAGCAGCATTACGGGAATGGCTTCTGAAAATAGGGAAATAAGTATAGAATGATATTTCGCTTTCTTAAGCTCTCCTTCCAAACATATGAATCAAACATTTACTTTGTTTTTAAGCTACATCGTATCGGTAAGCAAACATGTATCATCAAAAAGTACGCCTATTGGGGCGTATTTTTTTATCTTCATTTGGAGTGATAGATCCATTCTTTATCGGTTAGAAAAACATCGCAGGTTACATATCATAAATATTAACTTTTAATAGTTATTTTCGTTTGAAAGTTCAGACAAATATTTCGCTTTACGATATAATCAAAACAATGGTTGTCAATAATTCAACAATTCAACGAGCAATTGGAGGTAGTAAAATATGTTGGATAGTCTTGGTATTACGGTAGTCACCATTCCTCTTCCTTTCCGGCTCAATCATGTAAACTGTTTTTTAGCTGAGGGAGAGAATGGTTGGATTGTGATTGATACTGGATTGAATAATGAAACAACGAGAAAGATTTGGAGTGAAGCAATCGGAGAGAAAGAAGTATCGCGGTTATTAATTACACATTATCATCCTGATCATTATGGATATGCTGGGGGATTGCAAGAAAAGACTGGTGCTTCGTTATCGATGACTGAAATAGATGATCGCGCCGGAAGAAATGCGTGGAAGGATGAGTTCATTCAACAAATTCGCAATTATTATACAATAGCTGGTATCCCTGATCAATTGGCAGATGAGATGGAAAGGAACACAGCTGATTTTATTCCTCGTATTACCCCTTATCCAAGAGTAGACCACCACTTGCAAGAAGGGGAAAAAATAGCGATAGGTCGCTACGAGTATGAAATCATTTTTACTCCCGGACATTCAGACGGGCTCGTTTGTTTTTATAATCGAGATAAAAATGTCCTTTTTTCAACAGATCATATATTGCCAAAAATTACACCAAATATTTCATATTGGTTTCATGGCGATAAAAACCCACTAAAAACGTATCAACATTCATTAAATAAAATAAAACGTTTACATGCTGATTTTGTTATTCCATCCCATGGTCGACCATTTTATGGAGCGAATGAACGAATTGATGAAATTTTAACTCACCATGAAGAAAGGCTAGGAGAAACTCTTGATGCAATTGGGACGGGTTCGACGGTATATGATGTATGCTGCCGTCTTTTCCGTAAAGATTTAACCGTCCATGAACAACGTTTTGCTCTCGGTGAAACGTTAGCTCATTTGGAATATTTGCGCTATGAAAAAGAATGTAAGCGAGAAAAGCGAGAAGGGACTTGGTATTATACCGTTTAAACATTTTAAAATATAACTAGGAAATGTATAAAGGCAGGGAAGGTGTTCCCTGTCTTTTTACATGATAAAAAAGGTGAGAGTATTTGCTAACTATTCTCTTACTTATCTGATGATCGATAGAAGGTGCATTTTAGAAGGCATATATGACGAAAAGAGAAGGAGTAATTTACAAACGAGTTATTATTTTGTGTCAGAAAAGTTATAAAATGATTAATTTACTTTGCTTATTTTTAAAACATGTTATAATGACGCCTAGCAGTTATTTAGGGCTAGCCGTTGCCAAATCAAAAGGGGAATATTTCCATGTTAGACATGAATGACGTGACCAAAAATATGAGAGTATATCGACTCGAGTGGTCGTTACCAATATATCGCTAATGTATGAACGTTATTTCTCATTAAAAGTGGCTGCTATGGACTAAATGATAAGGGGGATTATTTTTGTAAAATAGAGAATATTGTGAATATATTCAATAAACGCACATTGCGGAAGAAATTTTTCAAGGATTGTTTACTTAATCGTATGAAGTGGCTAGTTTATAACACACTATCGGTCAATGTCATCAAAAGGGAAAGGTTCCTCGCTTACTTTTAAAAAGAAAGCGTGTTGAGTTTGAAAGGGGGAGGGCGAATCTATCGCCATCATATATGAATGATGTACAAGTTTTGATGTGGGTTGGTTTAGTTATTTTTTTAATTGTCATTGGTTATTTAGGATATTTGGGGTATAAAAAGACTAATAATGTGACTGATTTTGCCATTGCTGGTTCTGCGCTTGGGCCGATTACAATTGGCCTTGCTTTTTCAGCTACAGTTTTTAGTACGTCTACTTTTCTAGGCTATCCAGGTTGGGCATATGAGTGGGGATTTTCCTCATTATGGATTTTTCTTTCGATCATTTTTGGAGGGCCTATTGGCTTAATCGTTTTTGCAAAACGGGCAAGGCAATTAAATATAAAACAGCGTTCGTTATCACTTGCCGACTGGTTGGGTGATTTCTATGGTAGCGATTTTATGAGGGTGGGTACAGCTCTCATCAGCTTGTTTAATATTTTTTACATCGCAGCACAATTTGCAGCTGGCGGATGGATTTTTAATGTGTTGCTAGGGATACCTTATTATTTAGGGCTCATTATTATTGCTGTCATTGTCATTCTTTATGTTTACTTTGGCGGCTCATACTCAGATATATATACAGATGCAGCACAGGCAATTTTAATGGCTATCATGGGAATTCTTGTGTTTGTCTCAATCATTTGGGTTTTCCCGGGAGGTTTAACGGAAGGATTCACATATATTTCAGAAACATTGGAGAAAAGAGACCCAGCACTGGTGTCACTTATTCATCCTGATTCAATCGTCTTTTATTCCATTCCAGCCATTATAGGAGCTTTTATTATCCAATTTTCATTTTCCGCTCAGCCGCAATTATTTAATAAAGTATTGGCATTGAAAAAACCGGAAGATATGCGGAAGATGATCATCGTTTACGTCGTTAGCGCACTATTTTTTATATTGGTTATTTTCGGTGGATTATACGCTTCAGTAACAGTAGATGTGGATGAAATGGATAAAGCGATTTTGGAATATGTTATGTATGCATTCCCGCCGATTGTAGCAGCATTTTTAGGCGTCGTTATCATTGCTGCAGCGATGTCGACGACAGATGGCATTTTCGTCGTCATGTCTACTATCGTTGCTAATGATATTTATCGAAAATTTCTCGTACCAAAAGGATGGGTGAAGACAGATCCTAGCAAGGTAGATGATGTGGCACTGAAGTTAAGTCGTTATACAGTTATCATTATCGGAATCATTGCATTTATTCTCGTTCTTCATCCACCTGCATCCATTGGGATGTATATATGGATCGGGATTTCGGGCGTAGCCTCGGGAACATTAGGACCGCTCCTTATCGGATTGTTCTTTCCTAAAATAGCTACACCAACGGCGGCGAAAATTTCGTTAGTAACAGGAGTATTATCATATATCGTCATTATGTTGGCTAACTTTGAAAAAAGTACGATGGCTGCAGGAGCGTGGTCTGTTTTAATTGGAGTTGGTGCGATGGTTATCGCTGGCTTTTTCACGCGACATAAAGAACCAGTAAAGTCAATATAATGAAGGGAGGAGAATTATCATGTGGGTGAATCCAATGTTAACAATTTGGTTATATGGCACCATTTTTTCACTGCTCGTTATTGCTCTCTTATTAATTATTTGGTATCGTCCGGAATAAAGAGGTAAACAGTATTCGTTGCCATCCTTGATAACAATGTATAACAAGAATAATTGTTTAATAGGAAGGCGAGTATGGAAGGAAGAGAGGGGACTTTTAAACCTTCTAATAGGAAAAGTGAATGCGCATGAGAAATGAGAGTAATAGCTGAACATGTGAAAAGGGGAGATGGAATGATGATTCCGTCTATCCCCTTTTTTTATCGTTTTTCATAAGACTCATGTACTAAATAGAATACGCTTTTTGATTGTGAGTTCCATTGCTTTCGACATAAGGAGAGAAGGGTAGAGCGAAATGAAAGAAATGGCTTTTATCGAAAATAATAGGTAGTGATTATTTTTACAGTTCATTTACCCTTTTTAAATCTGAGTTATTTTTAACTATCGTATTGTCTAGTGATCCCACGTAAATAATTATACATGTGCTGTTTCTATATGGGTATTGTTTGAGTAATATTGATTCCAGTTAACCAAACGTTCAAATGCTCTCGAAGCTTGAAAAACAGTAATATCTTGAAAACGTCTGCCGATGATCTGTAACCCAATTGGTAAGCCGTCTCGAGAAAATCCACAAGGGACAGAAGCAGTTGGATGTCCTGTTAAATTGATTGGATAAGTTAGTAACCAACCAAATAGTGGGTGAATTGGTTGACCATTTATTTCTGTTGGTCCTAAAATATCTAGTGAAAATGCCGGTAAGGCAGTAGTCGGACAAATAATGAGATCGTATGTGTCAAATACTCGTTGTAATTTTGACCATGCTTCTGTTCTAGCATAGTTTGCTTTCAAATAATCCGTTGCTGTGAGTTCTTTCCCAAGTTTAATAAATTCTTGCACTTGTGGCTCCAACAATTCAAATTGTTCAGTTCGTAAATCTCCGTATGATGTAGCGATCATACCGTACCAAAGGCGCATCCAGCTTTCCTCTAGATGTCGTTTTGGATCATTAAATGCAGGATTAACTTTTTCGACATCGCAGCCTAATTTTTCAAATGTTTTTGCGGCTTCCTCACACGCTTTTTCCACTTCTTTATCTATTTCAAAATAGCCAAGATTGGGGCTGTAGGCAATTTTTAAATGTTCTATTCCGTATTCAAAAGAATGATAGGCACTTTCTCCTTTTTCAAGTCCAAATGGATCGTTTGTGGAAGGACCTTCCATGACATCATAAAGAAGCGCAGCATCATTTACAGTTCGTGAAATGGGTCCGAAATGAAGGAAAAGGAGCTTGGGAAGAAAATGCACCTTTATTCTCCAGCGGAGGAATCCGACCGAAAGATGCTTTAAATCCATATACCCCACATAGTGCAGCAGGGATGCGAATAGAGCCGCCACCATCACTACCTTCTGGAATTGGCACAAGTCCTGCTGCAACAGCTGCTGCAGCACCACCACTAGAACCACCAGATACTCTGTCAAGATTCCATGGGTTACGAGTTGCACCGAAAACTAAATTGTCTGTTGTCCCTTTATGACCGATTCCGGTGTATTCGTTTTTCCGATGATGATCGCCCCGGATTGTTTTTTATTCTTTTTACTACTTCACTGTCTGTATCTGCAATATGGTTTTCAAACAGTTTTCAACCCATCGTAAATCTAACACCTTTGACGGGGGTTAAATCTTTGATTGCAATCGGTACGCCATGTAAAGGTCCTAATGGTTTTCCTTCCATGACTTCTCTTTCCGTCGTTTTGCTGCTTCACGTGCTTCGTCACCCATTACTGTACAAAAAGCATTGACTTTAGGGTTGATTTGCTCGATTCTGTCTAAAAATGAATCAACGACTTCGACTGGCTAAATTTTTTCTCGACTTTACAAGGTGAGCAATTTCAGTTGCTGACATCCATGTCATTTCATTTTCTGCATCTTCATCAATAATCACCCTTTTTATTGTATTAAAATTATTAGGTATCGAACGTTTAGGTCATAATACTTGAAAAACCAATTTCTGATTATGTGTAGACAGGTTGATTTTGAAGAGATAGGTTCGAATATATCACCTTATTAGGTTATTTGGAAAAAATG
The DNA here is from genome assembly GCA_963748745.1 of uncultured Bacillaceae bacterium. GTDB lineage: Bacteria > Bacillota > Bacilli > Bacillales > Bacillaceae_C > CAVVKR01. The sequence goes on from CAVVKR010000008.1 coordinate 21,261, forward strand.
GTATTATCTTTGTTCTTTTAGTATAACAGAAGTAGATTCATTATTCTAAAAATTTTATATTATAGATCTATTTTGGTAGAATAATAGGAAATAGGATGAAATATCGGAGACTGAACGTTAAGGCTGTTTGAATCTATAGAGAGGTTAGAAGACAAAAAAGACAGTTTTTCAATTTTGTTTGAAAACTGTCTTTTAGTGTGCGCTAAATAAGCTTGTTTGTCTGTTTATTGCTCACTCTTTTCATCAGCAAAAATGTCGCGGAACTCATAGCCTTTTTGCACATATGTATCAATTGATAATTGAATGAGCTCTAAGTCTTTATCGGTTAGCTCGCGGACGACTCTTCCTGGTGAGCCGACAACGAGTGAGCGCGGAGGAATTTTTTTCCCGTTTGAAATAAGTGTATTGGCGCCGATGATGCATTCTTCCCCAATCTCTGCATGGTCAAGAATCGTTGATCCCATGCCGATAATAGAGCGTTTGAATTTTGTATCCATGTAAAATAACATTGTGGCCAACTGTCACTTCATCTTCTACAATGACAGGAGCTCCTTCATATAAATGAATCGTTGAATTGTCTTGGATGTTACATCTTTTACCAATGGTGATCGGCCTTCATCTCCCCGCAGCACAGCGTTAAACCAAATAGTTGCTTCTTCCCCAATATTCACATTGCCAATGATTTGCGCGCTTGGTGCGACAAAAACGTTTGAAGCGATTGCTGGTTTTTTTCCTTTGTACGATACAATCATTATTTTCCCTCCCGTGAAAATACAGACGCAATTATTCGTCTTTTTATACAGTATAACACTTTTTTAGAGGAGTAGGAATAATGAAATGGATTTATAAGGAGACATTTTAGATTAGTTACTATGATCATCCGAGGGATAGGTATATTGATAACATAACTAATTTAGGGAATGACGTATATATAACGTTATTATATAGAGAGGCTGAAGGGGATAGGCTTTTTATGCTCTTTCGCCGATACCGAATGTTATATATGTTAGTGAGAGTGAAAAAAATAGTTCGTTTTTTTGCTATTCGTAGGTTAAAAGCCCAATCTTGTCATCGGACAAATAACTATTTACTTAGTTGCCGAATAAAGTGAATGGATTAGAAATTGGAGGTATTAAAATGGTTATTGAAGAACGAAAAACTTTAGCCTGGCATGAGACTTTTCTGAAATTCACGAATTAGTTGCTGCCCAATCAAATGGATTAATGTAGCTCAAAATGTCCATCTCAAAAATAAAAGATCATGAACTAAAAAATGTTTATAAAAAAACAATTGAAGATATGGAGTTGAATGTAAAGGAATTACTACCATTTTATCCAGCTGCACCAATATATGATAACAGGGAGGAAGTAAGACAAAAAGATGTAGGTTTTTATGCTGGGCATTTATCGGATTTTTGTAAAGCAACTGTTCGTAATTATGCAATTGCTATTACAGAGACAGCAACTCCTACCCTTAGAAAAACATTTATCAAACAGTTGTTAAGAGCAATTGAATGTCATGCGAGAATCTTTAACTATAATGTATAAAAAGGGACTATACCCAGCATATCATTTGGATCAACTATTAAGTAATGATCTTAAAAATGCTAAAAAAGCTTTATCAATGAAATATAAATAACAATGTCACATCTTCTTATTCTACTTTAAATATGTAGTGCGTAGGAGAAGGTAACCTTCTTACATTAAAGATATTGGATACATTGTTACTTGCATAGATAAGAACCTATGAAATGTTAAAAACCAGTGAGGATTTTGTTCCTCACCTATTAAAGAGTTCGCTCCTTTATGACTTGTTGCTTTTTTCTTTCAGATGATGAAGGTTTTTTATTCGTAACTATTTCCTCATTTGTCATGAGTGTGGCGGCATCTAAATGATTATTCATTGCTGCTTCTTCGTTCCACTTTTTTTCTTTTGTCACTATAACTCCCCCTTTTTTATGCATGATTGGATTTGTTAAAAGTAGAAGACTTCTCTTTAGGTTGCGGTAAAAGCACAAGATTATGCAAGGGAAGGTTAGATTTATCATCATATGAAAGATAGCTATAAGCCAAAATGTTTGTTTTTACCTCATAATTTTCACTTAATTGATGATAAGTATTGAGTTATTATCATTAAACACGAATGAAATTGATTTTTACTCTAAATTTATTCGACATTTTTCTGATTTTGCAGTATAATATTGAAAAATGTATTTGATGTTACTCGTATAATGGCGAGAATATGGCTCGCAAGTCTCTACCAAATGACCGTAAATCATTTGACTACGGGTGGATGTTTATGACATAAAGCTATTCTGTCATCAACGAAGCTCGGGTCTCATTTTTATAAAATGGGAAACCTGGGCTTTTTTTATTTGTAAGGAGTCTTCTTGAAGAGCATTTTCCATAAGATGAGTAGGGGGAATGATTGTTGAATTTCATGGAGAGAGTGATTGAAAAAGAAGGAATCGTGTTATCTGATCAAGTGTTAAAAGTAGACTCGTTTTTAAATCACCAAATTCAGCCGAAGCTCATGCAAGCAATCGGCAATGAATTTGCGAGAAGATTTAAAGAAGAACGGGTGACGAAAGTGTTAACGATTGAATCATCAGGGATTGCGCCTGCGGTGATGACCGGTTTAGCTCTACATGTCCCTGTTATATTTGCACGTAAGCGAAAGTCCTTGACATTGAAGGACGGGCTCTTAACAGCTGAAGTGTATTCATTTACGAAACAAGAAAAGAATGAAATATCGGTAGCAAGCAAATATTTATCTTCGACAGATCGCATTTTGATCATTGATGATTTTCTTGCTCATGGGGAAGCAGCTCATGGGTTGGCACATATTGTTCAACAGGCCGGGGCAACAGTCGCTGGTTTTGGGATTGTCATTGAAAAATCTTTTCAACAAGGTCGAAAAAAATTAATAAACAGCGGTTATCGGGTGGAATCCCTTGCTCGCATTGCTTCTTTAGAGGATGGAAAAGTAACATTTGTTAAAGATGGAAACATTGGTAAACAACAACAGGAGGAGTCAACTAATGAAAAGTAAAGGGCCTGTACAAACATTTTCCCTTGGGTTACAGCATGTGCTTGCGATGTATGCTGGGGCAGTGATTGTTCCACTTATTGTTGGCGGTGCACTTGGATTATCACAAAAAGAACTAGCATATCTCATATCAATTGATCTATTCGCCTGTGGAGTAGCTACGCTTTTACAAGTATATCATAATCGCTTTTTTGGGATAGGTCTACCTGTCGTTTTAGGCTGTACGTTTACTGCTGTAGCCCCGATGATTGCCATCGGTGAGACGTATGGAATTTCGGCGGTTTGGGGAGCGATTATCGTATCAGGATTGTTTGTCGTCGTCTTTGCCCGTTTTTTTGGTCAGATCGTTAAGTTTTTTCCACCAGTAGTGACGGGCTCAGTCGTGACAATCATCGGAATCACACTCGTACCTGTCGCTATTAATGATATGGCTGGTGGTGCAGGAAGTGAATCATTTGGCTCTTCAATAAATTTAGCTTTATCGTTTGGAACGCTTTTCTTTATTATTGTCATAAATCGGATCTTCCGTGGTTTTGTACGAGCTATTTCTATTTTGCTTGGAATTATCGCTGGTAGTGTTGTTGCTTCTTTTATGGGGCTTGTTGAAGTGCAGCCAGTGCGTGATGCGGCATGGGTACACAACCTTCAACCTTTTTATTTTGGGATGCCTACATTTGAACTCAGTGCTATTTTAACGATGATTATCGTTGCGATTGTTAGTATGATCGAATCAACTGGTGTCTTTTTAGCTTTAGGAAAAATATGCGAAAGGGAGATAAAACCAGAAGATTTGACGAAAGGATATCGAGCAGAAGGTTTAGCTATTTTATTTGGTGGTTTATTTAACGCTTTTCCATATACTGCTTATTCACAAAATGTCGGTCTTATTCAACTATCTGGTGTAAAAGATCGCAAGGTAATCAAGACGGCTGGTGTGATATTAATTTTCCTCGGTTTAACGCCAAAAATTGGAGTAATAACAACATTAATTCCAACTCCTGTATTAGGCGGAGCAATGATGGCTATGTTCGGGATGGTAGTAGCTGCTGGGATTCGCATGCTAAGCGAAGTTGACTTTCAAAAGCAAGAGAACTTATTAATTATTGCTTGCTCAATCGGCATTGGACTCGGTGTTACTGTCCAGCCAGAGCTGTTTCAAAATCTTCCTAGCGCTTTGGAGATAGTCACAGCAAACGGCATCGTAGCTGGCAGTTTAACTGCTATGCTTTTAAATCTATTTTTTAATGGTAACCTACGTTTAGGTGTAAAAGTAAAACAAAAAACATATAAGGAAGCGTCTTAAGCGATTGAAGGGGCAGTTCACTTTTTGGACAGCCCCTTGTTTTTTTGAATGAAGCTTTTTCGAAACACCTTTCATTTTTACAAACTGGTTGGCATTAGAGAAGGCCAATCCATTTCCAATACGTCATACTGAAGATGATGATTAATAGGAAGCCTACAATCGTTAGTGGAATACCTGATTTCATAAAGTCTTTTACAGTAAATGCTCCTGTTCCGTATGCAAGCATGTTTTGCGGTGCATTCACCGGTAAGATGAAGCCAAAACTGATGACAAATTGTTGGATTAAGACGAAGCCGATTTCATTCACAGTTGCTGGAAGAGCGGTGGCAATCGCGATCACAATTGGAATTAATGCTGAAGCTAAACTCGTGGCACTGGCAAACCCTAAATGAATGAAAATATTAAAGAGGGTAAATAAGATGATGATTCCTAAGAGTGGCATCGATTCGAGATGAAATAGATGGAAAAATCCTTTACCAAGCCATTCTGCTCCTTTCGTTTCAAGTAAAATCGTTCCAAGTGAGATTCCGACTGCGAAAACGATTATCGTCCCCCATGGAATTTTGTTTTCAACTTCATGCCAAGTAAATACGCCAATCTTTGGTGTTAATAAAATAGCAATAGCAGCAAGGGTAACAGTAGTCGTGTCAAATGGATGTAAAACTCCTTCTGTTGACCAGAAAACTAGTAATAATAACGAGACGATAATAACTTTTTTTTCTTTTTTGGTGAGAGGACCTAATTCTTTTAATTGTTCTTGAATCATATGTTGACTGTTTTCTATGTTTGCTGTTTCTGGCTGAATCAGTTTTGTCATGATAAAAAAGAGAACAATGGACATGACAAAAGACCATGGTGCAGCATATAGAAACCAATCACTCCATGAAACCGTGGTATTATATGACTTTTCAATAAATCCGAGTGCAACCATATTTTGGGCTGCTGCTGTTTTAATGCCGACGTTCCAAATGGAGACAGCTTGAACAGAGGTAATAACTAATAGTGCAGCTAGTTTACTATTGTGTGGAAGACCAAAGGCGGCAACCATTCCGAGTAAGATTGGAACGATCGCTCCGGCACGCGCTGTCGCACTTGGAACAAAAAAGGCGAGAATGATACTGACAAGGATGGCCCCGATGACAATATGGTTCGTCTTTGTACCGACTTTAGATAAAATCCAGAGTGCGAGCCGTTTATGTAATCCTGTTATTTGCATCGCTGTGGCTAAAAATAAAGCGGCCGCTACGAGTATTGCTGCTGAACTGGAAAAACCACTTAATGCCATTTTAAGAGCTTCAGATGTACCCATTGATTCCGCTGGATCTTCTAACCCTGGGGACATTCCAAGTAGGAATGCAACCAATACCGTAATCATTAAGGCACTTACTGGATAAGGGACTGCTTCGGTTACCCAGAGGATAACAGCAAATGCTAATATGGCTAGCGCATAATGCCCAGCTTGCGGCAGCTCTTCAGCGGTTGGTAATAATAAAACAACAATCAAAATGAGAAAAGCAATAACGATCCATATCCATTGATACTTTTTCTCTCTCTTTTGCTTATCCATAGATATATCCTCCCTTGGTCGTTGCGTATATTACTATTTTACTATTGATTTTTTTCAGCAAATAGATAAAGCGGAAGGTTCATTGGATGTTAAAATATTTATTATCATTTTTTGAACATTCGTTTCATTTAGTTTTCCATATATACAGATGTGGCATAAGAAAACGATGGAGTAATTAGTAGGGAAAGATATTTTTAGTCAAAGGTGATACCGTTAGATGTTTCAAAATTAAAAAGAAAAAAGCGAATATTACACTCGACAGGTTTTCATCTCCTTCATATTCGGTTTAGCCCTATTACTACTTCTCCATTAATCGTTTGACGAAAGCTTCAAAAGCGGCGGTTTTTACGATGTTTTTATGGTATATAAATTTAGTTGTAATGTTGCCGTCATTTATCGGTAAGGGATATTGAACGAGTTCTTTATGAGGATCGAGTTGCTCCATAACCGTTTTCGTTAACATGGAGATGCCTAAGCCTGCTTTTACACAGCCAACAATTCCTTCTAATGTATTTAATTCCATCGTATGAGTCGGAATGATCCCCTCCGAACGAAGCCAATCTTCTAGGACTTTTCGATAAAAACATCCAGACTGAAAGACGATGATTGTTTGCTTCTTGATATCGTTGAGAGCAAATTCGTCTTTTTTTGCGATTAATACGAGCTGTTCGTTAAAAGCTTCGATTTCCGTTATGAGCGGATGGTGGACACTACCTGCAATAAATGCACCTTCAAGTTCACGGTCTATCACTTTTTTGATTAATGTGTTTGTGCTATTTGTTTGTAGAGCTAATGCCACTTCAGGATATTTTTGTTTGTAGGTTGCGAGGAGTGATGGTAAACGAACTGCTGCAGTAGTCTCCATCGCACCGATTGCTAAGGTTCCCGTCGGGGTCTTAGCGTATGTAATTGCTTTCTTTGAATCATCCATTAATTGGAGGATTTGTTCTGTATAAGCTAAAAGTGTTCGGCCTGCTGAAGTTAAAGTGACACCATATCGATGGCGGTAAAAGAGTTGTGTTTCATATGTTTTTTCCAATCGTTTGATTTTTGCCGTAATATTTGATTGGACAAAATGTAATTTTTCCGCTGCTTTAGAAATGTTTTTTTCTTCAGCAACAACCTTAAATGTGAGCAGATCGTTAAGGTTCATCTCTTATTCCTCGCTTTGTTTTATCATTTTTTTTGATAGGAAGTATAAAATAAATTCATTTTACTTGTTACCTCAATAATATTATGATAATTGAAAAGACGGAAATACGAAAGTGGTGTTCTTTCATGTGGCAAGAGAATGAATTAACAAATAGGTTGAAAATAGCATATCCAATTATCCAAGCACCAATGGCAGGGGGGGTGACAACGTCTTCATTAGTTGCTGCTGTTTCCAATCACGGAGGGCTCGGAATGGTCGGTGCAGGTTATATGCGTCCGAAAGAATTACGTAAACAAATAAGAGCAATTAAACAACTAACTGACAATCCGTTTGGTGTCAATCTTTTTGTACCAGAAAAGCCTCATGTGAAAGAAGAATCAGTAAAAAAAGCGTATGATTTACTGCAACCGCTGCGCGAGGAATTGGAAATGAAGGGCGGTATCCCTCATGTAGATCATGAGGAAAATGTAAAAACATTTCAAGAACAATTGCAAGTTGTAAGCGCAGAGAAAGTTTCCGTTTGTTCTTTTACATTTGGCATGCCGTCGAAAGAAATAATTCAAGCCTTAAAAAAGGAAAATATCGTTGTCATTGGAACAGCAACAACCGTAAATGAAGCGTTGTTGTATGAGCAACAAGGCGTTGATGCGATTGTAGTACAAGGAAGTGAAGCTGGTGGTCATCGAGGCACCTTTGCCGGTAATGTAGAAGAAAGCATGATCGGACTCATGGCACTCATTCCCCAAGTTGTTGATCAAATTGATCTTCCTGTCATTGCTTCAGGAGGGATTATGGATGCAAGAGGTGTTGTTGCATCTTTATTCTTAGGGGCTCAGGGCATACAAATGGGAACAGCTTTTTTAACGACAGAAGAGAGTGGAGCACATGAACGACATAAAGAGGCAATTTTACACGCAGTTGAAGATGAGACAGTGTTAACATCTGTTTTTTCAGGAAAACATGCACGCGGAATTAAAAACGAATTTATCGATTTGATGAAAGAGCATGAAGCGACCATTCCAGCTTATCCGCTTCAAAATACATTAACAAAAGAAATTAGAAAAGAAGCAGGAAAACGTAATAAATCAGATTGGATGTCGCTTTGGTGTGGGCAAAACCCACGGTTGAGTAAAAAACAGACAGTTGCTCAGCTGATGTCAACAATTGTTTCTGACGTTAATAAGCTATTAGAATATAAGTAAAGTAGATTCCTATACAAAAGGAAGGCGCCGGAAAGATAACCGGCGCGTATTTACTTTTCAGGATCATGGTAAAAGGATTGGACGATTGTTCGTTGATATGGAGCTCCATTAGGTGTTGTTCCTGTTATGTCCATAGTCATCTGGTATACACCTTTTTTCTGAAAAGGAATATTTATTTCTTTTAAAGTTGACTGCTTTATGGACCGAATGATTTTTCCTTTGTTTTTTACTTTGTCTGCCGGGATGAATGTAATATTGTAGTCCATTTTTATTTTTTGGGCGAATTCTTTTTTTGCTTTTATTTTTGCCAATCCATTCTCCTGATTTGTTTTTACTTTAAGGCTGTCTAATTGTTGTGATTTGAAAAGGACAGTAAGAGCATATGCTGTTGATTGTTTTGCGACTGTTTTCACTTCCCATGTACCTTGTTTAGGCCTTTCGATTTCAATCGTGTGGTGATACGCTCCTTTAAAGATGTTATCGTCTTGCCATGTTTGAACAGTGAAATCGACGGTTTGATGATCTGGATCAATTAATTCAATTTCATCAATTGGATGTGCTCCAATCCAATCAATTGTCACTTTATCGACTTGATCTTCAACAAGAAAGCTTTCTGTTGCTTTTCCTTCTTGCTTCCCACCTCGCAATAGCATATTACCTTGGGTCATTTGAGGTGAAAATGCGGTATTCATTGAATAAGTGTTTGATAGATGTTTATTTTCCTGTATGTTTTTTTCGTTTAATTGTTGATGAATGAAAGGAAATATGTTTTCGCCTTTTTGAATATGTAAATGATCAACATTCAATGTAGCTAGCTTGTCCCCATAAGGTAAAAAAGCACTTGATAATGGGACAAGTCCATCATTTTCTCCCCATAAAGATAAATATAATCCTCCAAACCATGTCGGTGTGCCGACAGACCCCCAATCATTACCTGCAATCATGTAGTAAGGAGTTTTCACTACGTCTTTGCTTTGATCTGTAATCTGTCGAAAATGTTCCATGACACCGGTCTGGAGACTATATACTCCTTCGTTTCTTGTACCGAGAAGAGAGGAGAGCCACCATGTCCAATCACTAAAAGCCAAATCTGCGAGTGGACTACCATAATGAGGAGTTCCTATCGTAAAGATGTTAGAAACAATATCATTTTTACCATAGTGGACAACAGCTGTCTGTGTATCAATCCCTCCTTTGCTATAACCGATTACAGCAAGTTTCTTCCCGCCGAAGTGTTCATATATTTGCTCTAATTGTCGTGCTAAAAGTTCTCCATTTACCCAGTTGCTCCGCGGATTTCCGCTAGAATCATATAATTCAACAAAAGCTGTTTGGTAACCATTTTCATAAGCCTTTTCATATATGTCATTATCGTCCCACCAAATACTAGATGAATTAAATAATCCTTGTACAAATACTAAAACAGGTTTTTCTGGATCAAGGTTAGGGGGTGTTTCCCCACTATAGACGGTACCAGGAACACCTGGCTTGCCGTTAATAATGTCAAAAAATGCTCCTGCTTTTACTTTTTCACCAAATGATAAAGCGAAAAAAATAATAAAGACAGTTGTAAAAACAGATATAAACTTAGTGACTGCTTTGTTCATTTTTCCATCTCCTCTTTTATTATGAATATTTAAAAAAATACCTCTATTACGAAAATGGTTACTTTAATACTTTATACTAGAAAATGAATGGTGATTCAATAGTTTTTTATCTTTGGTGGGAGTAGGTTGCGATGTTCATTATTTCAACAAATACTATTTACTAGCTAAAAGATAAAGATTGGTAAGAAAAATGACTGTGCTTGAAAAAGAATTGATGGGAAAATGTTGAACCATCTCAATCTTTTTTTCTATTATTTTTGTTACATGACAATAAAGGAATTGAATAGAACCGACCGAAGATAATCAAAGATTAATTGAATTCATTTATATTTTTTGCGTCATCGCCCGCCCTTTGATTTATTAAAGACGTGTCGAGCGATACTTCTCGTGAAACTCTTCGTTTTACGTCTAAATTTGAACGGTCGTAAATCAAGGTGAAGGAATGTGTAAACTCTTCTCAAGGGGGAGGACATGTTGCCGTGAAGAAGATAAAAGCAAGCGGGGATCGGCTGTTCACTTTAAATGAACAGAGCCGCTCTCCTATGGTTGCTTTTTTATGTTGACGGTTATTTACAATGGTTGGATCCAAAAACTTCTTCATGTATTTTTTGATATGCCGTATTTAAATGTTGAAGTGAGCGTTTTTTTTCATCTTCATTGAATGTTTCGTTTATTTCTTCTGCTAAATGTACATACGTCTCTTCAAGTGTTTCTGTATTTTTATGATAAATACGATTCATCAGCTTTGTTTTAAATATATTTAAAAAGTTTTCTACTGTTTGTATCAATGATTATCGCCTCTTTTCGTGTTCAAAATAAAAAACATCTTCTTGGAAGAAGATGTTAAAAATGCGCATAAAAATGTAACAGATAAGCTGGATATTACCAAGCAGTCGTTAACAAAATATGGTCGCACTTACACCTCCTATCCTCCGTAGGTTTGATGTATGCTAAAAACAGGCAGGTCTCCTGGCTTATATTCATTGCTTTCCGACTTCCTTCCCATTTAAAAAACAGTGGTTTTGTCGGATGCTCATAATTACAGTTGCGGGACAGCGTCGGATTTCCACCGAACTTCCCTTTTAAGCTTATAGGTAAAAAGAAAACGCCTATAAGCACCTATTTCTATAGCATATGAAATTGTCATTTCCATTATATCATATATTTATTTTTCGATTGTCTATGTTAAAAAGCGAAGATTTTCTAAGAACGTGTGGAAAGGTTATAATAGAGTAAAAGAGGATGACAAACTTCATTTTGCGCAGTCATGTTGCGATAAGCGAAACGTTTCTGCTCCTTACGCTTACTCTATTTTTAACAGAAAGGAGAAGAGGCATGGATGTAGCTAGGCTACTGAAAGCTGCGGGTAAATATAAACGATTATTCGAATTATACCATGTGCACCCCTATGCATATGTTGTCAATGGCCGATCATTTTATTTAGCTTTTTATCGTTGGGATCATCTGTTGAGGGGTAATGCTATTATATCACTTGATAAGGCACCGAAAGAAGATTACCTCGAAGCTTTTCAATGGTTAGCATTGTTTTCTGTTTTTTCGATGAAAATATTCGAATTATTTGCTGATCGAAAGGCGACCTCGTCATCACTTTTTTTTGATGTCGTCAAAGAAACAAATCACTACATTCAAAATGAAAAGGAAGAATTCTCTTCCTCTCACCCATTGATCATTGGAAGAGATATAGTTGAAAGTTTAGGGGAGTGGCATGAAGCACTTATACACCAGTTCGAACAGTATGAAAGTTACTATTATGATGGTGTATTAGAACGGAATGTCATTACAAAAAGAGATATTGATTATACGATGACAAATATGGCGAAATTAAATAGGCTTGTTTTTATACATGGAAAACTATTATATGAACATACTGATGAGCTTCAGTTATTTTTAAAAGAGTTACATCAAAGAAAAATCATGAAGAAGATCCCTAAAGATAGCAAAACTTTTTTAAAAAGAATGACAAAGAAAAAAGCGACGCTAGAAAAAGCGTTACAACAATATAAATTGGAAAGAAGTTATGCCCACTTACCAATGGAAGAACAAATATCGAAAATAAAAGCAGAGTCTTATGAAAGTGGTTTTAAGCTTGTGGAAAAAATGAAAAGGAAGATAAGAAATACTTTTGAAGATGGTGATTCATAGAATACCTACTATTCATTATTTTTAAAAACAATGTTAAAATTATATTAAAATGACGTGCTAATGCTCACTTTTTCACATTCATGTAGGAGCTTACAAAGATAGGGAGGATATTCCTGTTGTCATTTACTTTTAGGAAGGACTTTGTCAAAGGAATGGAGGCGGGCAAGTATAGACTTCAAGCTTATGGATTATCAGCATTTTGCGCATTTTTCTAACATTCGTTGTTTCGCGTTTCCCCTCTTCATCATATGTGGAAGTTCGTTTATTTTTTAATGAGATGGCTAAAAGTCGGGCAAACTAACAGCAATGTAAAAAGCAAGCAAAAGCAGATATTGGAAAAGATTCCAATACTACTAATGATCATTATAAGGAGTGAAGGTAAATGAAGAAAGCTTTAATTAATGTTGATTATACATACGATTTTGTAGCTGAGAAAGGTGCGTTGACTTGTGGAACACCTGGTCAACAAATCGAGGATGAGATTGTCAAGCTGACAAAGTCTTTTTTAGATGAGGAAGAATATGTCGTTTTTGCGATTGATCGTCATCTTGAAGGAGACGAATTGCATCCTGAAACAGCACTGTTCCCACCTCATAATATTGCGGGAACACCTGGTCGAGAATTATATGGATCATTGGCGAAAGTGTTTGCAGAAAATAAACATCTTCCAAATGTGCATTACATGGATAAAACACGCTATAGTTCATTTGCAGGAACAGATTTAGAAATAAAGCTCCGTGAACGTGGTATTTCCGAAATTCATATATGTGGTGTTTCTACAGATATATGTGTGCTTCATACGGCGATCGATGCGTACAATAAAGGTTTCGACATTGTTGTTTATTCAAAGGCGGTTGCAAGCTTTTCTAAAGATAATCATAAATGGGCATTAGAACATATGAAAAATACGTTAGGTGCGAAAGTAATTTGACGGAGGAAGAGATGATAAACATGCAAGATTATTATTCAGACGATAGTTTAGTTCTTCATACAGATTTATATCAAATTAATATGGCAAAAGCATATTGGGATGATGGAATCCACCAACGCAAGAGCCGTATTTGATGTTTATTTTCGAAAAATGCCTTTTGATAATGGGTATGCAGTTTTTGCTGGATTAGAGAAAGTTATTCATTATTTAAAAAATTTTCGATTTACCGAAACAGATATTGCGTATTTACGTGAAGAATTGCGATATGAAGAGGCATTTTTAGCAATACTTAAAAGATCTTCGGTTTACAGGAACCCTTCGTTCTATGCAGGAAGGTGAATTAGTATTTGCAAATGAACCAATTATGCGAATTGAGGCACCACTTGGCTGAGGCACAGCTGATTGAAACAGCCATTTTAAATATTGATTAACTATCAAACATTAATTGCAACGAAAGCAGCACGGATGAAACAAGTTGTCGGTGATCAAGATATGTTAATGGAATTTGGTACACGCCGCGCACAAGAAATGGATGCTGCTATTTGGGGAACAAGAGCTGCTTATATCGGTGGATTTGATTCAACAAGTAATGTGCGTGCAGGAAAGATGTTTGGTATTCCTGTTGCTGGAACGCATGCACATGCGATGGTGCAGGCTTATCGGGATGAATATAAGGCATTTCATACAATATGCTGAAAGTCATAAAGATTGCGTATTTCTCGTTGATACATACGATACTTTAAAGTCAGGTGTACCAACTGCCATAAAAGTAGCCAATGAATTTGGTGACAGCATTAATTTTATAGGCATCCGCCTAGATAGCGGCGATTTGGCATTTCTTTCGAAAGAAGCTCGAAAAATGCTTGATGAAGCAGGATATAAAGATGCAAAAATTGTTGCTTCAAGTGATCTAGATGAATATACAATTATTACATTTAAAATCACAAGGAGCAAAAATTGATTCATGGGGTGTAGGTACAAAACTTATTACTGCTTATGATCAACCTGCTTTAGGTGCAGTCTATAAACTTGTCTCTATTGAAGATGAAAATGGAGAAATGGATGACACGATAAAAATTTCAAGTCAATCCTGAAAAAGTGACGACACCTGGAGTAAAGAGAGTATATCGCATAATCAATCGAGCAAATGGAAAATCAGAAGGTGATTATATCACTCTTGAAGATGAAAACCCACAGGAAGAAGAACAGATCAAAATGTTTCATCCTATTCATACGTTTATAAGTAAATTTGTGACAAATTTTGAAGCGAAAGAATTATTAGTAAATGTCTTTCAGAACGGAAAACTCGTTTATGAACTTCCGAGCTTGGAAGAAATTCAAAACGTATGTAAAAGAAAATCTTGACCACTTATGGGATGAATATAAGCGTACATTAAATCCTGAAGAATATCCAGTCGATTTAAGTCAAAAATGTTGGGATAATAAAATGAACTTAATAAAGAAAGTAAAAGAAGAAGTAAAAGCATTATCTACAAAATAGGAAGGATGAAGGTGAACGAAAAGAGGTGTGAACTGATGAATACTCTTCAACAAAAAATAATTGCCGAGTTAAAGGTACAACCAAAGATCCAGCCTGAAGAAGAGATGAGAAAAATTATTCAATTTTTAAAGTCATATTTACAAAAGCACTCATTTATTCATGGTTTCGTCTTAGGGATTTCAGGTGGACAGGATTCTACCTTAGTAGGCAAGCTTGCAAAGTTAGCAATCGATGAGTTAAAACAAGAAACAGGGAATGATCATTATAAATTTATTGCTGTCTGTTTACCATATGGTGTACAAAAGGATGAAAGCGATCGGGAAGAAGCGCTTCGTTTTATTCAGCCTGACCAAACATTTACAATTAATATTAAAGATGCCGTGGATGCAAGTGTAGCTGCCTTAAGTAAGGCTGGCGTGGTTTTATCTGACTTTGCTAAAGGGAATGAAAAAGCAAGGGAAAGAATGAAAGTACAATACAGTATTGGAGCAATGGAAAATTGCGTTGTGTTGGGAACGAATAATGCATCTGAAGCGGTTACTGGATTTTACACAAAATATGGTGATGGGGGCTCCGATTTAGAGCCAATTCATCATACGAATAAACGTCAAGGTCGAATGCTTCTTCAAGCACTTGGTTGTCCACCACATTTATACAAGAAGACTCCGACAGCAGACCTAGAAGATGACTCTCCACTAATGCCTGATGAAGTCGCCTTAGGTGTTAGCTATGTAGATATTGACGATTATTTAGAAGGGAAAACAATATCTAACCAGGCACGGGAGAAAATTGAATCACTGTATTTACAATCGCAACATAAACGGAACATGCCCATTAAAATAGGTGATGATTTTTGGAAGTAAGCTGAACGTAGTTGTACGTTCGGCTTTTTCCTATTGCTTATTTTTTAAATAATGATTTGACACTGATAATCGTTATCAATATAATGAAATTGTAGTATATTACATAATTCATAGTTTTAGGAGGATATAGATGAATAAATCGCATAAAATCATGTTTGGAATGGTGTTTACATTTATTTTTATGTTTTTAGCCGCCTGTGGCAATTCAACAGGTGAGGAACAGAAAGAAAAGAAAGAAGGGGAAAAGGTAGCTTCCGATGAATTGGTCGTTTATTCATCTCGGAAAGAAAAGTTTGTCCAACCGCTATTAGATAAATTTGAGAAAGATACAGGAATAGAAGTAAAAGCGTTACATGCCGATGATACCGTTATTAACCGCATTAAGGAAGAGAAAAAACGACCGCAAGCAGATATTTTAATTTCTAACGATATCGGTGCGATGGAGCATTTGCGTCTGGAAGATTTACTGCAAGGATTTGAACCAAAAGGAATAGAAAGAATCGATGAAAAGTATCGAGCAGAAGATAATTCTTGGTATGGTTTATCTGCAAGAACAAGAATTTTAATGTATAATAAAGACTTGATAACAGAAGAAGAAATGCCTAAAACGATGTGGGAATTAACGGATTCAAAATGGAAAGGCCAATTTGCAATTACTCGTGGTGGATCACCAGGTTTGGTTGCGCAAACATCAGCACTTAGACAAGAGTGGGGCGACGAAAAAACATTAGAATGGTTGAAAGGGATTAAGGAAAACGCTGGTGCGATTATGAAGGATCATGGGGAAATTAAACAAGCTGTTGGTGCAGGTGAGTATAAATTTGGTCTCGTTAACAACTATTATTATCACCAACAATTAAATGAACCAACGAATAATAATGTTGGTGCAGTATACACGGACCAAGGAAAAGATGAGATGGGTGTGTTCGTCAATGCAGCCGGTATTGCATTTATCGCTGGAAGCCCGAACGAGGAAAATGCGAAAAAGTTTATTGAATGGACATTACTCCCAGAAAATCAAAAAGAATTCTCTTACGCCTCAAAAGAAGTACCATTAGATCCTGAAGTACAAACAACGGAAGAAGCAGCACGGATTACTGATTACAAAACAATGAAAATGCCACTAAGTGAACTTGGTGAAGTATGGCTAGATACAAAAGAATTAATTGAAAAAGCCGGTCTTGATATCGAAGTGAAATAAGCCCGAAATCCATCACTTTCACATTCGAATAAGAGGAGATGGAATGAATGCCATATAATGATCAGCATGAACAGCAAAATAGTTCGAAAAAAGCTCGAAATCATTCGATTCGAGCTTTTTTTAAGAGGGGAAATAGTCTCCGTCCAAGCAAGAGTCCTGGCTATCTTTTACTTACAATTGGTATATTGATTGCTCTTATGATGGCGACCCCTATTTTGTATGTTATTTGGACGTCATTATTTGCAGGAACAGAGCGATGGATGAATTTATTGGATAAGAGAATTCCAGGCTTATTAGCGAATACATTAAGTCTCACAGTTGTTGTAACAATATTGGCTGTTATGATAGGTGTCTCGTTAGCTTGGTTCGTTAATCGATGTGATTTGCCTGGAAAGAAAGTTTGGCAATGGTTGTTAGCTTTGCCGTTAGTCATTCCTCCATATGTTGGCGCAATGACTTATATTATTATTTTAGGTCCGGCCGGTTGGTTAAAGAAAAAGTGGGACAATAGTTCAATACTAACAAGTTTTGCAAATGAATACCCTTTGAATATTTATTCATTTTGGGGTGTTGTGTTCGTTTTAACAATGTTTACATATCCTTATGTCTATCTCATCGCAAGCACTGCTTTACGAAATATGAATCGCAGTTTTGAAGATGTAGCAAGATCACAAGGGATGGGACCAATGAAAGTTTTTTGGAGGGTGAATATCCCTTTATTACGTCCTGCGATAGGTGCAGGTGCGATTTTAATTGCTTTATATGTGCTCTCGGATTTTGGCGCAATTGCAATGCTTCGCTATAATACATTTACGGCAGCAATCTACTACCAAATGGGGAATTATGATCATATCGCTGCATCTATTTTAAGTATGATATTAATTGTTATTACTCTTATTTTTCTTTGGTTTGAAAGGTGGACACGAAAGAAACAACGTTATCATCAAACTGCGAATGCATATACAAAACCAGACACTTTACCATTAGGGCGTTGGAAGCCTATTGTTTTAACATATGTCGGTATCATTTTTACCCTATCTGTCGTTCTTCCGCTCATTGTGCTCATCTATTGGTCTAAGATCGGGATTGCCTCAGGCGCAATAAACGAAAGATTCTGGGAGTATGTTTGGAATAGTGTTTCTGTTGCTGGGATAGCAGCTTTCATATGTATGGTGCTAGCATTACCACTTGTCTATATGAAGGTTAGATATCCATCTCTTGTTACAAGCATCATTGATAAAATGGCGTACTCTGGGTATTCTTTACCGGGTGTCATTGTTGCTTTAGGGATTATCTTTGTGTTTAATCAATACATTCCGTGGTTGTATAATACGATTGCTCTGCTCTTTTTTGCCTATGTTGTTCGATTTTTACCGCAGGCGATGCAAGCGGGAGAAGCTTCGCTCAATCTAGTGTCGCCAAGTATAGATGAAGCAGCACAAGGGTTAGGATATTCACCATTAAAGGTAATGTTGAAGGTGATTATTCCACTCATTCTTCCAGGTATATTAGCTGGTGGTGCGCTCGTCTTTGTAAGTTCTATTAAAGAGCTGCCAGCAACGTTATTATTGCGGCCTCCAGGCTTCGATACGCTAGCAATTCGCGTTTGGACAGAAGCGAGTGAAGCAGTCTACTATTTAGCAGCACCGGCAGCATTGTTGATCATCATCGTTTCGATTATTCCATTAAAGTATATGTTAAAAAAATAATGTTGAAAAAAATGTTACATCATACAATAAGATTGACTAAAACGCTATTTCTCTATATACTTTAATGTAAGTGATGATAATGATTATCATTGAACCTGAGAAAGAGGTAAGGTAGATGAGCTTTATTAAACTAAAGCAAGTGACAAAAAAATTTCCACGAACATCAAAAGCCGCAGTGAAGGATTTTACACTTGAAATAAAACGTGGGGAAATTATCACTTTGCTCGGTCCAAGTGGTTGTGGAAAAACAACTACTTTACGGATGATTGCTGGTTTTGAGACACCAACTTCTGGTGACATTTATATTAATAATAACTTAGTTAGTAATGCTGATCATCATACGCCTCCGGAAAAACGTGGAGTTGGGATGGTCTTTCAAGATTATGCTCTCTTTCCACATTTAACGATAGAGAAAAATGTTACGTTTGGTTTAATTAAATGGAAAACGAAAGCAAAGAAGCAACGTGCAAAAGAAGTGCTAAAATTAGTTGGTTTAGAGGAGTATGCAAAGCAATATCCTCATGAATTGTCAGGCGGTCAACAGCAACGAGTTGCCTTAGCGAGAGCACTGGCTCCAAGCCCCAATGTTATTTTAATGGATGAACCGTTTAGTAACTTAGATGTGAGTTTGCGAGAGAAAATGCGCTTCGATGTCAAAACAATTTTAAAGAAAACGAATACAACAGCCATTATTGTCACACATGATCAGAAAGATGCATTTGCTATTTCAGACCGGGTGGTTGTGATGAAAGATGGCGTTATTCAGCAAATTGATACGCCAATTGACATGTATCGTTGTCCACGTACTTGTTTTGTGGCACAGTTTTTAGGCAAAACAAACTTATTAGTTGGTAAAATGGCTCCTGATTTAAAACATGTTTTTACACATATAGGAAAAGTATGCTTACCAAAAAAGTCTGAGAAGCTGTTAAAAGATGTAACTTTGTCTGTTCGACCAGAAGGATGCAGACTAGTTGAAAACGGAAGATATATTGCAAAAGTGAAGACTGTCACATACAGTGGAGAATATCAAGAAGTGAATGTAGAAATGAAGACTGAGACTGGGGAGAATCAAGAAATGCTCATCCATGTCCCTATTGAACGTTTAATAGAAGAAGGAGAAGTCATTACATTCGATATTAAACCTGAACTTGTTTCACTTATTGATACCGCTTAAAAAACTAACTCAATATTGGGTTGGTTTTTTTATTGCGCTTTTCCACGGTAGATAGACCCTCTCCTTTTCTCCGTATATCCCACGTATATGTTCCTATTTACTCAGTTGGAACTTCCAAGTAAATCGGAAGAAGGAATATCATTTATTAACTTCTCCAATGAATGTAGCATAATAGGAAATGTTCATTTTCTCTTGGACTTTCTTCTTCTCATATATTACTCACTTCAAATACATATGTGCGTTTTTTTTTCATTTTTTTGCGATGAATAAGAGAATAACTTATTTTCTAAAGGAAATGATAAAAAGTAATAAAAAAGGAGGGAAAGCATGAGATTAGAAAATAAGGTAGCAATTGTAACAGGTGGAGCAAGTGGTATTGGTGCAGCTACAGTTCAGTTATTTGCTGAGGAAGGGGCAAAAGTCGTTATTGCTGACTTTGATGAGGCTGGTCAATCGTTTTCTGATGAATTAAATGAGAAAGGGCATGATACTTTTTTCATTAAAGCAGATGTGACAAAGGAAAGCGATGTTAAAAAAATGATTACAGAAACAGTAAGTAAGTATGAAAAATTAGATGTTTTGTTTGCAAATGCAGGGATAGCGAAAGATGGAGATATTCATGAGTTGAGTTTTGACAAATGGAAGCAAACAATCGACATCAATTTATCTGGGGTTTTTCTTTCTGATAAATATGCTATTGAACAAATGAGAAAGCAAGGTAGCGGTGGTGTTATCGTCAATACAGGTTCGATCCATAGTCATGTTGGCATGCCAGGCTTAACCGCTTATTCCGCTGCAAAGGGTGGAGTGAAACTGTTAACGCAAACGTTAGCAGCAAAATATACGAAAGATGGGATTCGTGTTAATGCAATTTGCCCAGGATATATTGATACGCCACTTATTTCGTTTGCCCAAGGGGATTACAGACAAAAGCTGATTGATTTACATCCCATTGGTCGGTTAGGTAAACCTGAAGAAGTTGCTAAGGCGGTTCTTTTTCTTGCGAGCGATGAATCATCGTTTGTATCAGGAGCAAGCTTGCTAGTAGATGGCGGTTATACCTCAGTATAGTAAAGAAAATGGAAGCGTAGAGTTTCCGAAGTGTAGCTTTGGTACTAAGATCATAAAAATTCCCCGTATCATTCTAAAGAGTGGTAAGGGGATTTTTTGTCATTATTTTTATGAAAGTGAGCTTAAATGAATGTAAGCTAAAAAAAGGAATGGGAGAAGATATTGATAACGAAATCATATATAGGAAAAATAGGTATATACAACTGAATATTTCTTAAAAGCTTTAAAAGCCTGCTAGAAGGAGTCATTTAAAAGAAGGAAAGAGGTTATTGTTGAAATTAACACACGAACTGATCAATAAGAATTGTAAGAAAAGTCAATTAATGCTCATGAGGTTGACCAGTGATGTGAACAAGTTTAAAATGAAGTCAAAACTGAATGATAAGTAGACTACATATAAAAAGAGTGTTCACTCACTTTTTTGTCGAAAAATGACCGATTTCATCATGTGAGTATAGAACCTCTTTTGTTTTTGCTGTTTCATCATTATCAATGTCGTAAGGGATGGATAAAAATTATCTGCTTATGATGCGTAGATGCGGATGCATGCTACTCATTGATGGGAAGATTACGACCTAAGCTAATACTTGTTTTTAAATATACAATTGAGGTGGCGTTTTATGTCTGGTGAAAAAGAAACATATGTTCAAGAAATGATTGTTGTCTTAGATTTTGGAAGCAAATATAATCAACTACTTACACGGCGAATTCGTGAAATTGGTGTGTATAGCGAGCTTCATCCACATACGGTCACAGCGGAAAAGTTGAAAGAAATGAATCCAAAAGGAATCATATTAGCCGGTGCACCTGGGGATATAGCATATGATGAGCAGATTTTTCATCTCGGTATTCCTGTGCTAGGTATTGGATTTGGAATGAATATAATGGCAAAGCACTTTGGTGTGCAAATTGAAGAAACGAACAATGATGAATATGACAAAACAAATATCAAAATTGAAGCGAACACTCCACTCTTTAAAGGGCTATCTAAAGAGCAAACAGTATGGATGAGTCCAACGGAACCGCTGAAAGAGCTACCTTCTGGATTTTCGGTAGCTGCAAAAAGTGAATCACAATCAATTGTTGCGATGAGTGATGAAGAAAAGCAGCTTTATGCAATGCAATTTCATCCTGAAGTTGAGCACTCCATTCATGGAAAAGAAATGTTAAACAATTTTGTTTTGGAAGTTTGTCAATGTAAAGGCAATTGGTCAATGAAGCGATTTATCGAAGTCGAAGTAGAGAAGATTCGACGTGTCGTTGGTGATAAAAAAGTACTTTGTGCTTTAAGTGGTGGTGTTGATTCATCAGTGGTTGCTGTTCTCATCCACAAAGCAATTGGGGATCAGTTGACATGTATATTTGTTGATCATGGCTTACTCCGTAAAGGCGAAGCCGAAAGTTAGTGGATACTTTTGCTGATCAATTTCAGATGAATGTCATTGCAATTGATGCGAAAGAAAGATTTCTGAATAAATTAGCAGGAGTTTCTGATCCTGAGAAAAAACGTAAAATCATCGGAAATGAATTTATATATGTGTTTGATGATGAAGCAAAGAAGCTAAAGGAGATGGAGTTCTTAGCACAAGGTACACTTTATTCAGATGTGATTGAAAGTGGAACAGCAAATGGCCAAACAATAAAATCACACCATAATGTTGGTGGTCTGCCAGAAGATATGGAATTCGAATTAATCGAACCGTTAAAAACATTGTTTAAGGATGAAGTGCGTATGTTGGGAACAGAACTTGGTATCCCCGATGAAATTGTATGGCGCCAACCATTTCCAGGACCTGGATTAGCTATTCGAATTCTCGGTGAAATTACTGAGGAAAAGCTCAAAATTGTAAGAGAATCAGATTATATTTTACGTGAAGAAATAAAAAAAGCAGGCCTTGATCGTAAAATTTGGCAGTACTTTACCGTACTTCCTGGTATTCGCAGTGTTGGGGTTGCTAATGATGCAAGAACATATGACTATACTGTTGGCATTCGTGCAGTTCATTCAGTCGATGGAATGACATCTGATTGGGCTCGCATTCCTTGGGATGTCCTCGAAGTGATTTCAAAAAGAATTGTCAATGAAGTAGATCATGTTAATCGGATTGTCTACGATATTACGAGCAAACCTCCAGCGACAATTGAGTGGGAGTAAAAAGCTAACTTGATTTGAAGAGAGAACGCCTATTTAACAGTGTTTATCTTAATCTTAAATTGACAAATTGGTATAAAATAATATAGTTCCCTGCCAAAATCCCTGCCAAAAATAATTTGGTAGGGATATTTTTTTAGATAAGATGAAGAACATTTCGTTAAAAATTTTTAAAATAGTTAATGGTAATATTAATTTGTGAAACATTGTACTTAAACTAAATGGCAGTTTAGTTGTGTGAAATGTTTCTAGCTTAAATGGAGGGTGGCTACATCTCTCTGGTAAAGGCTAGAAAGTTCCTAAAAAATGGGAGTTTTTATGTCGCATTTGACACAAACTGTATAAAAAGAGACGTGGGAAGTAACCCACGTCATAACGATGCTCTATCAAATTTAATAATTATGGTGATGGTAATCGGGATTAAATTCTTGTATTGTATACCCATGGTTGTCGTAATGCACCTAAAAAGATGCTAAGCGTAAAGAAAAATAGCTTATCCTAGGTAAAATAATAATTCTCTAATTCTTTTTTCTTAATTTTTCAAGTTCAGTCTTTAAATAGTTAATCTGTTTCTGCATCTTGTTTATTTCATTTCTTTTTTGAGACTCTTCAAGAGAATGCAATAATACATCCGCGGAAATAGAAATCATATTCTTACCAATTTCAATAAGCTCATCTAATTGAGCATCGGTTTCGTGATTTGAATCATTATGTTCCAAATTTTTATCATTTAATTTCAAAATTCTAGCCTCCTATGCAAAATAATGTTCATATTATTTTATGCATTATTTATTTTTAAATGACGTGTTGAATTACCTGACGACAAATAAATATAAAAAGTCTAAACGTTACACACTCTTCCTTATCCAGATTTAAAGCATAAGCTGGAGATGTATAGGAATACGAGTAATTTCAAAAATAAATTTGCCAAGTTCGCTTAAATCGGGATTGAATTCTGAATAAATATCTTGGAGCCCCCCCTTGTAATTTGGGCTACTTCACTATTTATGTTGCACTATATCGACTATGAAATATCAATAATCACTAATATGTTTAAGTAACAAGCGAAATATTATGAAAACAATATCGATAACCCTAAAAAGTTTTATGAGAAATTGAAAATACATTCTTCTTAAATTAACTGTTGCTACAAAGAGATCGACACCTAAATCGGTCTTTTTTTATTTCATTTAATTCAGAAGTTTACAACTGTATTTGGAAAATGGAAAAGGGAATTATATTTATATTTATACATATCATTTATAGAACAAAGGGTCAGTTAAGATTGCTTCGAAGGTCCATATATTAATGTTGCATTTGTTAATGAATATCTGCTTCTTTAATTACTTGATAAGTGAGTGATAAAAATCTTGCTTTTTGGTCGCCACTTTATTAATCTATGTGATCTAAAGTGCTTAGTTTCTAATCGGCAAATTAAGAAAAATGGGGGAATCTGAATGAATATTAATGATGGTATTTCACATAATTCGCACAACTTTTCCAAACCCTGTACCAACCCACACTGTAATAATCCAAATTGTAAATGTGGAGATCAGTGTAAATGCACTTCTAAAACAAATGTGACAGTACGGAAGCAAATTCACATAATATGCATAACGGTTCCAAACCTTGTCCCAACCCATTCTGTAATAATCCAAATTGTAAATGTGGAGATCAATGTAATTGCACAGCTAATAACCAATGTGACAGTAAGGAAGCAAATTCTTCAAAAAATGATGCTCTCTAAATTTGTAGATGAACTTCCCATTCCCCCTGTTTTAAAACCTCGATGGAAAGATCAATTTCATACTTATTACGAAGTAAATATGACTGAATTCAAACAGTCACTCCATAGTGAGTTAAATGATACAACGGTTTGGGGCTATGAAGGCAGCTATCCAGGACCTACAATTGAAGTAGAAAGTGGAGAAAAAGTGTTTATTAAATGGAACAACAATCTTCCAGAAAAGCATCTGTTGCCGGTAGACTATACGGTGCATGGTGCCCATATGGATGTACCGGAAGTACGAACAGTTGTACATGTACACGGTGCTTGTGTTGAATCGGAAAGCGATGGCTACCCGGAGGCTTGGTTTACAAAGGGATTCAAACAAGTGGGTCGTTATTTTAGAAAGCAAGTATATCAATATGATAATTACATCAAGCATGCACCCTTTGGTATCATGATCATACGCTTGGGATTACAAGACTTAACGTTTATGCTGGGTTGGCAGGCTTCTATCTTGATAAGAGATCAACGGGAACGTTTATTGAATTTACCAAGTGGAAAATATGAAATTCCTCTTATTATACAAGACAAGACTTTTAATAATGACGGTTCTCTTTTTTATCCGAAGCAACCAGATCAACCTATCCCGGAATTAGAAACATCAGTCGTTCCTCAATTTATTGGGGAAACCATCCTGGTGAATGGCAAAGTACATCCCTATTTAAAAGTGGAACCACGAAAATACCGATTTAGGCTGTTAAATGGATCCAACACTCGTTTTTTTAGGATGAAGCTTGATTCGGGACAACTTATGTATCAAATTTCTAACGGATGGAGGATTCATGCAGTACCCGATAGGAGTAAAAGAAATCATGTTATCTCCAGCAGAACGAGCAGATGTAATCATTGATTTTACCAATCTAGAGGGTAAGAATATAATCATGACAAACGATGCCCCGACCCCTTTTCCAAGCGGGGTTCCTGTAGACGAAAATACGGTACAGTGATGCAGTTTAGAGTGGCTCTTCCCTTACTAGTATTGATACGAGTGTTATTCCGTGCTAATATGGTGTCCTTTCCAAAAATAAATGAACAGTCAGCTTCAAAGGAAAGATACCTAACTTTAAATGACAATATGGATAAGTACGGTCGTGAATTCATGCTATTGGATAATAAACAGTGGGATGCCCCCATAACAGAAAATCCAAAATTGGGATCAACCGAAATATG
>CAVVKR010000009.1:0-13852 GCA_963748745.1 uncultured Bacillaceae bacterium
TCGATTTGATAAAACCGTACTCTAAAATCATATCCATGATTGGACCAGAACTCACCGATTCTTCATTTATCTTTTTACAATTTCCTAAATAACTAATTACATCCATCGGGTTCAATACTTCTGGAGCATTACTCCAAACGAATCTACCTTCCCATCCGTTATTAAGTCTGCTCCGACTACTGCTGGAATAGCTACTGAGTCTGCTGTTGGTCGGAGCTAACCGTTGTATAAATAAATCCTAAATTTTTACCATCTTTTTTACCCTTTACGACTACTTTTAATCCCCCAAATCCTTTAGATTCACCAACTGGAAACAATTCAGGAATTTCTTGCAAAAATCGCACTGCAAAATCTCGAGGTGGATGTTTGTTCCGCTTATATTTATTGGTTTTGTTGAACCAAATCCTAAATCGAAAAGTTTTTTGAAGTTATCGACAATTTTACTTGTTAACAGTGCTCCTTTATTCGTAACCTTTTTTACTCTCGGGGTAAAAGTAGGAATAGTAATTGGCTCTGGATGACCGACATCATACACTTTCACCTTACCAAGTGGTTCTGGAAAATCCACTTCTAATGAACCTTCTTCTTGAAAAGGTTTTATTCTTGTTTGTTTACCTTCTGAATAGTTGGTATAAACTATTCCACCATAATATACATGGTATAAACCTATAGCTGATCCAGTTTCTGATTCTCCCATTACCCATATCGTGTCTACTTCTTCTGTTTCATCTAATTGATCCATACCCATTTTCACTAATATATTCGTTATTCCTGGAGAAGTACCCATCCCTGTTAATACAGTAATTCCTGCTTCTTTAACACGGTTGTCCATATGTAAAATATCTTCGGCAGCATCATAATCATCACAAATATCAACATAGTTCGTTTTTGCCTCTATACAGGCTTCAGATAATCATTGGGGCATATTTATAAAACGGTCCTACAAAATTAATTACGATCGATGCATCTGATAATAGTGTTACTAACCCTTTTCGATTTGTTACATCAACCGCTGCAGTTGAAACAAGATCGCTATTTACTTCTTGTACAATTTGATTTGCTGCTTCTATATTTATGTCCGCAATAATTATTTCTGAGAAACGCTTATGTAAGACGAGATCTTTCACCGCCATTGATCCATCCCACCTGCTCCTCCTAATACAATTACTTTGCTCATCAGCTTTTACCTCCATGTGTTGTTCCTCTCTATTACCATAATTCTGGAAAAGAATGAATATCGATAATGGAACCTGTATTAACACGGTCGTTAATAACGCGTTTTACTTGGAAACCTTTTTCTTCTACAAAGTAGCCAACATTTCGTAAACTAGCAATAATTTTTTTAGGTGCTAAACTTTCTGGAGGGATGACTCCTTTATATCAATATCTCCATTTAATAACTGTGCCGCTACAACTCCTGCTAAAACTGAAATACCATGATCCATTCGATCATATGCTGACTTTGTAAACGTATAACTTGCTTTTTGACCATTCTTTTTGCCAATCACTTCAATTCTCGCTGCACTAACAGATTTTTGTTTTTCTCCTGAACGATCTTTTGCTTTTGTTTGTTTTTGCTGAAATATATTAAGTAAAAACTCTAGTGGAGCAACAGGAGCACCTTTAAACATAATTGGTTCTTCACTTGTCAGTCCTACATCAACTAATGTTTTAAACATCTGATTTTGACACTCAGGTAATAATGCACCTAGATTTGTGACTTTTTTAACATTAGGAATATATTCAGGAAGTGTAACTGGTTCTGGATGTCCAACATGAATAGTGTCACTTCGCCTACTGGTCCACCAAAATCTATTTTCTCTGCTGTATCATATTGAAAAGCTCGAATCCATTTATGTTCTCCATCTCGAAAAGTTGGTACTTTTCCTTCTATAATATGAAACATATGAATTAACGCACCAAATCCACTTGGTTCAGTATGCCAACAACCCAATACGTATTTATTTCATCTGTTTGGTCAAGTGCATCCGCACCTAGACGAGCTAACACGTTCGTTATCCCAGGAGATGCTCCCATTCCACTGATCGCTGTTACACCTTTTTCTTTTGCTAATCTATCTAACTTTAACGCCTCTATAGTGACATCATAGTCATCACATAAATCAATATAATGAACTCCACTTTTTATTGCTGCTTCTAGTGCAACTGTTTTAAAACGATAATAAGGACCGATAAAATTCATCACTAAATTAGCATTAGACATTATCGATGTAAGAGCTTCACGATCATTAATATTTAACTTTTTCACCGCAACTTTTGAGCCAAGTGGTTCAGCCATCTGTTGCAGACGTTTCTCATTAATATCCGTTAAAACAATTTCTTTTACGATTCTTGTTTCACTAAATAATTTATTGCTGGCTGTGCCATCTTAGCAGCAGCTCCTAAAACGATCATTTTCATTTATTCCCATCCTCCCTATTATTTAGTTCTATTTGTATATATTAAAGTTTTCTTAACTCTTTTCGTATGACTTTCCCTAGTTCATTAACTGGTAATTCGGGAAAAAATGCTATAACTTCAGGTACTTTATATTTAGCTAACTTTTCCTTACAATAACCCAAAAGTTCTCCCTCTGTGACTACTTTACCGGGTTGTAATGCAACAAATGCTTTAACAATTTCGCCCTTATCTTCATTTTTAACACCAATTACACCTGCTTCTAGTACGCTAGGATGTTCATTAAGAACCCTTTCAACTTCAGCTGGATATACATTCAATCCACCGCGAATAATGATATCTTTTTTCCTATCTACGATAAAAATATCATTGTCTTCATCAACATAGCCGATATCTCCCGTCATGAGCCATCCGTTTCGAAGTACACGGTCTGTTTCTACATCCATCTTATAGTAACCTTTCATCACATTTGGACCTTTAATTGCAAGTTCTCCAACACTGCACTTTGGTAGCTTACGATAATTTTCATCAAAGACAGCAACTTCACTTTCAGGAAAAGGCTTACCGACCGATTTAGGTTTATCTAAGTGTAATCGCTGTAAAGCAAAGCTTGATGTTGATTCTGTCAGCCCATAGCCTTCTAACATTCTCGTATTAAATTGACTCTCAAAAAATGTACGAATTTCTACTGATAACGGTGCCGCACCAGAAATCCAATATTTAACTGAAGAAACATCTACATTGTTCAATTGTCCATATTGCGCCATACGATAAAAGATGGTTGGAACTCCAGAAAATAGACGGATTTTTTCTTTTTCAATGAGATGGAAAATTTCCTCCATATCAAAACGAGGCATCAGAACGATACGGGCACCTATCAAATACGACATCATCGTTACAGTTAATCCATAAATATGTGATATTGGTAACACAACTAATATTGAAAAACCTAATTCTACCAAAGTATTATTATCTCTTCCGAGTAATTCTAACGCTTGCAATTCACATACAAACTGAACGGATATTACCGTGTGTAATCATCGCTCCTTTTGGAAGTCCTGTCGTCCCCGATGTATAAATAATCGCTGCAACATCATCTTTATGTTTGTGAACAATTTCTACCGATTCTCGCATCATTTCGTTTAAAAACATGTCTTATTTCTTGCGAATCTATTAAAATAATCTTGGGAAATTTTTCACTACAACTTCGTGTTACTTTATGTTCGTTATCTACATTTGTAATAATAAAAGTCGGCTCACAATGATTTACAACATATTGCACTTCATGTTTATTTAATGAATGGTTAATCGGAACAATAACTGCTCCATTTTTTAAGGTACTCTAACCCTTTTAATTTCATAGTAATTGAATCTTCTATTAACTGTGGTTCAATCGAATTTTTACCTTTGCTGACTAATCAATATTGTAATCGCTTTCAAAATGGTCGTTAATAGACTTTGCTACCCCCCAATTTCCATTTAATGGTGATGAAATCTTAGAAATGATGTCTGAAGTCACCTGAAGTGATTTCCCTTTAGGTTTAAACCATTGATAGCCATAGTTTGTTAAGTTTATAATTGCAAAGGCAATGAGGCATAAATAATTGCTGTTTACTAGAATATCGAGCAGATAGCATAGAATCAGGACAAAAGGCTTTTCAAGATTTTATAGTTAAGTGGGAGTAAATTATTCAAGAGTAACAAAATTCTGATATTTTTACCTTTTACAGTTTTCCTAAAGCAATTTGGAAAAGTATTTATTCAACAAACTTAATGGAATCAAATCCTTTAACAAGCAAACCAAGAAGTACAAAAAACGTAAGGAACAATTTCAAATGAAAATCACGAGAACGCTTCTTGGTTTCACAGTTTGACACTTACAATCAACGCTTTATGATACGCTGCCACATTGGTTTTGATTAGGCAAGTGCAGAACTTACAGCTATGTTTAATACAAAAGAATAAAAGAGGGCTACAAGAAAAGGAGAAGCTCTTTTACTCAAAATTATTGACGATACCTCGCAATTATTCTAAATTATCATTTAAATACCTACCGTTTAGTATGTTATGTTATTCAATAGTATATTATAACAGTAGTAGGAAAACAATAATATTTTGGATTAAAGCTCTGATATGTACTTTTGTAACTGTAGTGTAGAATCAACAGTTTCTGCTTAAATAAAATTAAACACTTTCCTATTAAGATAACCTCTAGTTCAGTTTAACTAGAAGAAAAAAGTTAACTGATGTGGAGAGCGAGAAGGTGTTGAAGTGGAGAAACATGTGCAAGTTCATCAATTAAGAGAGTAGGAGACGAAGATCCAGACACAACCTTAACATTTTATACACATGTTACTAACAAAATGAAAGAGAAAGCTAATAGAAATATCAGAGCGCATCATAAAAATCTAATCGAATAGATAAACTAAAATATTTTTATAAAAAGACAGGGCTTGCAGTCTGCAAACCCTGTCACATCAATGTTTTACCTTATTTAATTACATCATGCCCGGCATGCCGCCACCCATGTCAGGCATTCCGGCACCAGCTACGCCATTATCTTCTTCTGGTTTGTCTGCTACTACTGCTTCTGTAGTTAAGAGCATACCAGCAACAGAGCCAGCATTTTGCAGTGCTGAGCGAGTTACTTTAGTTGGGTCAACAATTCCAGCGTCCATCATGTTTACCCACTCGCCGTTTTCAGCGTTGAAGCCAGTTCCGATTTCTTCTTTTTTCAGACGGTCTACAATTACAGAGCCTTCTAGACCAGCGTTTGTCGCGATTTGACGTACAGGCTCTTCTAGTGCGCGAAGAACGATATTTATACCTGTTTGTACGTCGTCTTCCGCTTCAATTTCAGCTACTTTATTATACACGTTAACTAGTGCAGTACCACCACCGGAAACGATTCCTTCTTCCACTGCTGCACGCGTAGCATTTAATGCGTCTTCGATGCGAAGTTTACGCTCTTTTAATTCTGTTTCTGTTGCAGCACCAACTTCAATTACTGCTACACCGCCTGCAAGCTTAGCAAGACGCTCTTGTAATTTTTCTTTATCAAATTCAGACGTTGTTTCTTCTAATTGCGCACGAATTTGGTTGACACGCGCTGCGATTTCAGCAGAGTCACCAGAACCTTCAACAATTGTTGTATCATCTTTTGTTACAACAACTTTAGCCGCACGTCCTAAAGAGTCTATTGTCGTAGATTTGAGGTCAAGACCTAAATCTTCTGTAATTACTTTACCACCAGTTAAAATAGCGATATCTTCAAGCATTGCCTTACGACGATCTCCAAATCCAGGAGCTTTCACAGCAACAGCGTTAAATGTTCCGCGAAGCTTATTCACAACTAAAGTTGCTAATGCTTCCCCTTCTACATCTTCTGCAATCATTAATAGTGGCTTTCCTTGTTGAACAACTTGTTCAAGAACTGGAAGCACTTCTTGAATATTAGCGATCTTTTTATCTGTAATAAGGATGTATGGATCTTCTAGAACCGCTTCCATTTTGTCGGAGTCTGTAACCATGTATGGGGATGCATAACCACGGTCAAACTGCATTCCTTCTACAACGCTTAAATCTGTAGCAAAACCTTTTGATTCTTCAACAGTGATCACACCATCATTACCGACTCTTTCCATCGCTTCAGCAATGAGGTTACCGATTTCTTCTTCACCAGATGAAATAGAAGCAACTTGAGCGATTGATTCTTTTCCTTCAACTGGTTGAGCAATTTTCTTTAATTCTTCAACAGCTTTATTAACCGCTTTTTCAATACCTTTACGAACACCAACAGGGTTTGCACCTGCTGCTACGTTTTTTAATCCTTCTCTAATCATTGCTTGTGCTAACACTGTTGCCGTTGTTGTACCGTCTCCTGCAACATCATTTGTTTTGCTTGCAACTTCGGAAACGAGCTTTGCACCCATGTTTTCAAATGCATCTTCAAGTTCGATTTCCTTTGCAATTGTAACACCATCATTAGTGATAAGTGGGGAACCAAATTTTTTCTCAAGTACCACATTTCTTCCTTTTGGTCCAAGTGTTACTTTAACAGCATCAGCTAGTTGATCAACACCGCGAAGTAACGTACGACGCGCATCTTCACTAAATTTCATTTCTTTTGCCATTTTCCAAATTACCTCCTCATTCTAATAAAATCAATCATATATCTAGAGTTGTTTGTTATTTAATAACAGCTAAAATATCATTTTCACGTAAAATTAAGTATTCTGTGCCTTGGTATTTCACTTCTGTTCCTGCATATTTAGAGAAAATAATTTGATCTCCTTCAGACACTTCAAGCGCAACACGCTCGCCATTGTCCAATGTGCGGCCTGTTCCTACAGCAACAACTTTACCTTCTTGTGGTTTTTCCTTTGCTGTGTCTGGAAGCACAATACCGCTCGCAGTTTTTTCTTCACTCTCAATTAGTTCGATTACGACGCGATCGCCTAGTGGTTTTAACAAGTGAAACAACCTCCTCGATATTTAATATGTAATATTTTTTAGCACTCTTAGTGGTCGAGTGCTAACCAATTATTATCATAAATAATTTAGCTTTTTTTGCAAGGAAAAACATTATTTTTTTATTTTTCTTTTTACTTACTGTATCATTTTATGCTTGTCTTTTCATTGTATTACTAAGGATATGAGAGAAGCAATTCGAAGCCATTTTCTTTTAATCTTCTTTTACAAAAATGAATTAGGTAGAGCTAATCATTGATTGGGATAGAAATTACTCGTAGAATGCGATTTGTCTTACTTGTAAATAATGCAAAGAAGGGATTGCGAACGTGGGCAAAAAAAATATTTACATTTTAATTACATACATCGCAATGCATCTTTCGGGATTAGTTGAATTCCGTTACTTTATATGATTGGTATGTCTATGAATGAGGACATGACACCTCAAAAAATGCAAGTATTAGCTAGCGCATATTGGGTTGTTATTAGTTTTTTTATTGCTTTGATTATCATTCTGTTGATCTTAAGAAAGCGGAACCGGTTACAAAAATTGAAAAAGCAGAACCATTACCGTTTGGGCCATCAATATTGTGGGCAATCGGAGGAATCTTCCTTGCTTTTTTTGCACAAATGATTGCTATCTCTATTGAGACTGCCATCGGTATTGAACCTGGCTCTGAAAACACAGAAGCTATTATTGATATTATTACAATCCTTCCAATCGTCATGATCGTTAGTTCGATTCTCGGTCCGATTTTAGAGGAAATTGTCTTTCGCAAAATTATTTTTGGCTCGCTATATAATCGCTTCTCATTTCTTCTTTCTGCGCTCATTAGTTCTATGTTGTTCGCAGTAGCTCATATGGATTGGTCCCACATCATTTTGTATACAGCTATGGGCATTACCTTTTCCTATTTATATTGGCGAACAAAGCGGATCATCGTACCTATTATCTCCCATGTAATGATGAATACATTTGTTGTTCTCGTTCAATACGTATTTAAAGATGAAATCGAAAAAATGATTGAAAAAGGAGATAAAATTCAAGGCTTTATTGGAGGAATGTTCGGATGAAATCACCTTTGTCTTCAGGAATTTTATATTGCATATTAGGTGCTTTTTTAACCTACTTTGCCATTATACGTGTAAGTACAAGTGGATGGGGGTTTTTCTCTTATTTACTCGTCCTGTTAGCAACGTTTGAATTTGGAGCAGGAATAAGATTAATGATCCTCCATTTTAAAATAAAAAAAGACAAGAATAAAAAATAGAGGTTGTCCTTTTTGTTTAATTAAAAATCATCGAAATAACGATAAGTTGACTGGAACGAAAGACAGTTGACTCCTGTGGGAACAGCACGAGTCCGAAGATCCCTGTAGCGACGAGGAGCTACAGAAGCTGAGGCTGAGTGGCCGTGCCCGCGGAAAGCAACTGTCTGATGTGAAAATCAACATCACTCAATAAAACGAATGAAATTTCCTTTTATAAAAATGAAAGGAGTCCAGTTTGATCATCAACTGAACTCCTTTTTCTTATTTTGCTGGGTTTTGTCCCAGTCTCTATTTTTTGTCCAAATAAGTAATTTCATCCCGTTTTCCTTCCGTATTCTCCACTTCTCGCTGTCCTCTCTTATAAGCAATTTTTGAAATCCAAATGCTAATTTCATACAAAATAAGAAGAGGAAATGTGACCATTAAATGTGAAATGATATCTGGAGGAGTAATAAATGCTGCTATCACGAGCAAGATAAAATACGCATATTTACGTACTTTCCTTAAAAACATCGGTGTTACAATCCCAAGTTTTGTCAAAAATAAAATAATGACTGGTAACTGAAATAATAAACCGAATGGTAACGTGATCTGAAGGAGAAATTGAAAGTACTCATTAATTCCGATGACAGGATATTTTCCAATATTTCCCGATAACCTCATCATAAAATCGATGACAAAGGGAAATAAAATAAAATAAGCAAAAGCAATACCACCGATAAGATGGTTGAAAAAGCGATAGGAATATAACTGAGATATGTAACCTTTCGGCTCTTTCTCATATCACCCGACTGACGAATGCCCAATTTGATACAATGAACAGGCGATGTAAAATACTACAGCTCAAGAAACAAACGTACTACTTTCATGAATACTTTAAAAGGAATCGGTAACCCGAAAGGCATTATGGTTAATTCCTTCGCCTCTTCGGTATATTGTAAAAATTTAATTAAAGGCTGTGCCGATAAAGAAACTGACGATAATCACAGCAAGCACGAAGAAGGAACGACTGTTATGATGATAGACCGTTTTTCTTATTTCTCCAATATGATCAACAATTGCCATGTCGTTGTATCATGATTCCATTATGTTTCGTCCCATCATTACTTAGGCTCTTCTTTTTTTTGGCTCATCGTCATCGTCTTCTAAACCCTTGGTCGCGTTTTCAGTTTCACGCAAAGTACTTCCTGCGGCTCTACTCCAAGCTCAGTAATTTTTTAGGCCCAAAAAATAAGTAATGCTACGATTGCTATTAAAATAATACTTCCTGGTCCTAATGGCATTTCGGCCACCTCCTTATTCTCCTAGTAATATCATAACGGAAAATTACCTATTTTGGCTATCAACAATTCTCTCCATCTTGTGACGTTTCCGTGTCATCATTTGGATAATGTTTTAAAAAATAAATGAGTGATTGCAATTCAACTGCTAGATCAATATGATGCACTCGCACAGACGGTGGTAGTATTTGGTCTTGCCGGAGTAAAATTTAAAATACCTTTTACATTTGTCGCCACTAAACGATCTGTAATTTGCTGAGCTTTTGAAGCTGGCACCGTCAAAATAGCGACCGTAATATTTTCTTTCGTCAGGCGACTCTTTAACTCATTCAAATCATAAATTGGCACATTACCGATTTCTTTTCCCACTTTTTTCGGATCAATATCAAACGCTAAAGCGATCTCGGTATTATTATTTTTTAAAAAATTATAATTTAAGAAAGCTGTACCTAAATTCCCCACACCAATAATTGCTACTTTAATCACTTCATCTTGGTCTAATGTCCTACTAAAAAAATGAAGTAAGTAATCAACATTATAGCCATAGCCTTTTTTTCCGAGTGCGCCAAAATAGGAGAAATCTCTGCGAATTGTAGCAGAATCAACTTTTACTGCATCACTTAACTCGGCGGAGGAAACTCGTTTTTTTCCTGATGCATGCAAGTTTTTCAAAAAACGATAATATAAAGGTAGCCTTTTTGCTGTTGCTTGTGGAATATTTTTTGTTGTTGCTTCACTCATTACTGCTTCCCCGTCTTCTTCCTTCTTTTTCTGTTTAACTATTCACTTTCTTTATCATTTTCTTCTTTGTTTCGATTATAGTTAGGACTAGAAATACCACCAGTTTTCTTTAATAAATATGTTTTGCCAATGACCATTCCTTTGTCAACTGATTTACACATATCATAAACTGTTAATGCTACAACAGACGCTGCTGTCAGCGCTTCCATTTCAACGCCAGGTACTACCCTTTGTTTTAACGGATGCAGTGATATTTAATTGATAGGAAGTTGCATGTAACTTTTCCCAATCAAACGTAATATCAATCCCCTTTAAAGGAATAGGGTGACACATCGGGATGATTTCCCATGTTTTTTTCGCCGCCATGATGTACCTGCTACCTGCGCTACTGCTAGCACATCACCTTTTTTTATTTTATTCATATGAATATGTTCATATATTTTGTCATTTACTTCGACACTTGATACAGCAACAGCGGTTCGAACAGTAGATGGTTTCGCGCTAATATCGACCATCTTTGCCCTTCCTTGCTTGTTAAAATGCGTAAATTCCATCGTATTTCCCCAACACCCCTTTTCCTATCATACACTATTTGTTTCTGAAAGTCTTTTTGCTAGTTTGATTGCTCAGATAACATTTTAACGATACACTTACATTATCTGTAGATGTGAAAGATTGCAACAGAGGTGATCAAAATGATTCTTCTCCAAGTACAGCAACTGACAAAATATTTTGGTGCTGAACTTATTTTAGCGGATATAAAGTTAGACATTCAAACAAAAGATAGAATTGCGCTTGTTGGGCGTAATGGAGCAGGTAAGTCAACATTATTAAAAATAATAGCTGGGCATCTCGCTCCAGACAGCGGAAAAG
This sequence comes from uncultured Bacillaceae bacterium, assembly GCA_963748745.1. Classification (GTDB taxonomy): domain Bacteria; phylum Bacillota; class Bacilli; order Bacillales; family Bacillaceae_C; genus CAVVKR01. The sequence goes on from CAVVKR010000009.1 coordinate 11,053, forward strand.
TAATGAAACCAAAAGATGTTACACTCGGTTATTTGGCTCAATTCCGGGCTTAAGAGTCTCATTTATCTATATGGGATGAAATGCTTACTGTTTTTAAGCATGTCCAAGCGATGGAAGAAGAGCTATCTCGGTTAGAACAATTGATGGCTCAACCAGAAATGTATGACGATGTGGAAAAATATGAAACACTGTTAAAAAAATATGATCAGCTTCAAGTAAAGTTTAAAGACATCGGCGGGTACCAATATGAAGCTGACATCCGTTCTATCCTTCATGGGATGGGCTTTTATGAAAAAGATTATGCAACGAAAATTGCTACTTTAAGTGGCGGTCAGAAAACGAGGCTTGCTCTAGCAAAATTACTTTTACAACCCTGATATTTTAATTTTAGACGAGCCGACAAATCACTTAGATATTCAAACCTTAACATGGCTTGAACAATATCTTCAAAGCTATGAAGGCGCAATCCTCATTGTATCTCATGATCGTTATTTCCTCGATAAAATCGTCAATCAAGTATATGAAATAGCGAGACATGAGATAAAGAAATATAATGGTAATTACAGTCGCTTTTTAATCCAGAGAGCGGAAAGATATGAACAAGAATTAAAATTATATGAGAAACAACAGCGTGAAGTCGCAAAGTTGCAAGCTTTTATTCAACGCAATATCGCGAAAAGCTTCAACGACGAAACGAGCACAAAGCCGTAGAAAAAAATTGCATAAAATGGATATAATGGAGAGGCAAGCTGGTAAAGAAGGCACCGCTACTATCGTATTTGATATTGAACGACAGAGTGGCAATGATGTCTTTCGTATCAACAATGCCCAAATAGGCTATGATCAGTACCTCTTGCTAAGAATATCAATTTTGAATTGAATAAAGGTGACAGTGTTGCGCTTGTAGGCCCTAATGGCGTTGGTAAATCAACCTTGTTGTAAAAACGATTGTACAACAAATACCACTTATTAATGGAAAGATGAATAATGGTGCCAATGTAAAAATTGCTTACTATGATCAAGAACAAGCAAATCTATCATCAAATAAAACAGTCCTCTGAGAACTATGGGATGAATATCCTCATAAAACAGAAAAAGAAATCCGAACTTTATTAGGTAGTTTTTTATTTTCTGAAGATGATGAGTTCGAGAAAACTGTTTTTTACACTTAGTGGTGGTGAAAAAGCACGATTGGCATTAGCAAAATTAACAATGAAAAAAGCCAACTTTCTCATTTTAGATGAGCCGACAAACCATTTAGATTTAGATAGCAAACAAGTACTAGAAAATGCATTGATTGATTATCCTGGTACAATCCTTTTAGTTTCTCATGATCGTTATTTTATCAATCGCATAGCCACAAAAGTAATCGAACTATCCAGAGAGGGGACAACCATCTATTTAGGTAATTATGATTACTACGTAGAGAAAAAGATGAAAATGTTGGAACTCTCCGCCTTGGAAAAGAAGAACATAGAACAAAAACAAAAGCAGAAATCTAGTAAACAGGCTTATTTACTTGAAAAAGAGACACAAAAACTCAGAGCGACTTACAAAACGGCAAATGACTAAAATCGAGAAAAACATCGAAGCTTTAGAAAAGACAGTTACAGAAAAGGAAACATTGCTTTTTCAACCTGATGTTTATCAAGATCATAAAAAGGCCAACGCAATAAATCAAGAAATAAAAGAGATAAGAGAAGAAATAGACAAGCTCATGGAAGAGTGGGCAGCGTTTGCCGAAAACATTCATGAACTAAATGATCGTCCTCCGAAAGATGAGGACGTTTTTTTATTCACAATGTTTTCGACAACCTTTAAATATATCCACATATCTATTCACATTATCAACACCTATCTTATCTTTTTTTTGATGTTTTATAATATCCACATTTTTTCTCGACTTTATCCACAAAACTAATCACCCTTCCACCTATTCTCTCAACAGACATACAAACAGGTTATCCACAATCATGGAGCAAAATGATGATAAAAAATTTTTTTCCAACCATTCCATCACAAAAAATACATTAATCCGACATATGCAATTAGTGGACTGTTATTCTTCCAGAACACCAAAAAAACCGTATCATTACTTTAATAAATGATACGGCTGTTCATTCTATCAAAATTGTTCGATATCTAGACTAGGATATGTGTTTAAATCGAGGCGATCCCTTTTACCTTTTCATGTAGCATAGCTCCAGCTGCTGCAATCATCGCTGCATTATCTGTACAAAGAGATAATGGTGGTATCATTAATTCTCGATTCGGCATATCTTTAAACGCTTTTGTCAAGGCACTTCTCAAACCTTTATTAGCAGCTACTCCGCCAGCAAGGAGCACTTGCTTCACGTTATATTCCTCAGCAGCCCGTTTCGTCTTTTCGACTAACACCTCAATGACACTTGCTTGAAAACTTGCTGCTAAGTTTTTCTTATCAATTGTTTGATCTTTTTGCTTTGCATGATGAAGTGTATTGATCACAGCTGATTTTAATCCACTAAAACTGAAATCGTATGAGTTTTCTTCCAGCCATGCCCGTGGTAAATCGAAGTCGGTTCTCCTTCATGTGCTAATTGATCCATATGTGGTCCACCTGGATAAGGTATTAGTGTACGTGCCACTTTATCATAAGCTTCTCCTGCTGCATCATCGCGTGTTTCACCGATCACTTTAAAGTTACCATGTTCTTTCATAACAATTAGTTCCGTATGACCTCCAGAAACAACTAACGCAACAAGTGGAAACTGTAAATCAGCCATAAGCTGATTAGCATAAATATGACCAGCGATATGAT
>CAVVKR010000010.1:0-44092 GCA_963748745.1 uncultured Bacillaceae bacterium
AATCTGAATATGGTAATATAAAATGGGATGATATATATATATATATATATATATATATATATATATATATATATATATATATATGAAGGAGGATGTAGAAGATGGAATTAACAGTTGATTTAGCAGGTGAAATTTATTCTAACTGTGAGGAGTTAAAAACAAAGAACCGGAGAAGCAATTAAACGTTACGTTCGTAGGGCCAATGGAAAACCATGATCGCTCAGACATGATTGGTGAGGAAATTTTGGCGAACAAACCTAATGCGATTTTCCGCGATGAAGCTGCTTCAAGTATGAATAATTTACGAACACAAGTATTATTAGAAAAGTCAGATGTTGTTATTGCCCTTTTCGGTGAAAAATATAAGCAGTGGAATACTGCGATGGATGCAAGTGCAGCCATGACACTTGGAAAGCCTTTAATCCTCATTCGTCCAGAATCACTCCATCACCCATTGAAATAGTTGTTCGTAAATAACGTAATAGTCGAAACTGTCGACCAAGCATTGCAAAAAATTGCTAATATTTTTTGCGGAAAAATAAGATTGAAAAACCGGGGTCCGTCATACTAGTCCCGGTGAGCGATATACTGATACTGTCCAAATAAAATGTTTAATACATGGCTAAACATTTCATCCCTCGTAATAAGTCCATTAGTAAAAATTCCAACCGCACCTTCTCTTTTCCTAACATCATATTTGTTTGTAAATTGATCCATGAGAGGACCAAGCTCCTTTCCTTTTCGTACCTCTTCAGCAATTTCCTTCGGCAATAAGAACCTTGCTCCACCCGCAATAATAGGCTCTTTTTTTCTTGCTATCAATGCCCCCCAATTGCAAACCATTAACCCGTATGAAGTCTCTGTCACACCACCCTCAAGTCCAATGCCAATATCGACGTCTTTTTCATTTACACAATATTCCGCACGATTGATGGCACCAGCAATCGTTTCATCATCTGAAAAAGGCTGTTGACTAACACCTGATGGGGCATCGATTGCAAGAAGAGTTCTAGAAGGGGGGATTCCCTTCAATTGTTCCACTGCTCTTATTTTTGCCGGTCTTTTGATCCTATCCCAATTTTCATTTGCGAAACCTCCTCGTAAATAATTGTTCTGTTCTCTCTCACTTATAGTTATCACTCATGAAAAAAAGGGAGAGCGTGCCTCCCTCCAAGCAAATCAATTGGCAGATAAAATAGTTTGCACTGTAGTTGTATCGCAGTTTTTCACTAATTTCACTAGCAGTTCTTTCGCTGCAAGATAATCATCGACATGAATGATTGACGCATGTGTGTGGATATAGCGTGAACATATACCGATAACAGCACTTGGTACTCCTTCATTAGCTATATGTACACGTCCAGCGTCTGTTCCACCTTGTGAAACAAAATATTGATAAGGAATGTTATTTGTTTCAGCAGTGTCTAATACGTATTCACGCATCCCTTTATGTGTCACCATTGAACGATCATAAATTCTTAGAAGCGCACCTTTTCCCAGCTGGCCAAATTGATCTTTTTCCCCTGTCATATCGTTAGCAGGACTAGCATCTAAAGCAAAGAATATATCTGGATTGATCATCGTTGCTGCTGTTTGTGCACCTCTTAATCCAACTTCTTCTTGCACCGTTGCTCCCGAATATAAAATATTAGGCAATGTTTCAGTTTGCAATTCCTTTAACAATTCAATGGATAATCCACACCCATAACGGTTATCCCATGCTTTCGCCATTATTTTCTTCCTGTTTGCCATCGGAGTGAACGGACAAATGGGGACAATTTGCTGTCCTGGCTTAACGCCAATATTTTCCGCATCTTCTTTATCATCCGCACCGATATCAATAAGCATATTTTTTATTTCCATCGGCTTTTGGCGTTGTTCCTCTTTAATAAATGCGGAGGAATAAGCCAATCACGCCAATGACAGGGCCGTTATCTGTCATAATTTGCACTCTTTTAGCAAGTAACACTTGACTCCACCAGCCACCAAGTGTTTGAAAGCGAATCATTCCATTATCTGTAATAGATGTTACCATAAAACCGACTTCATCCATATGACCCGCAACCATGACTGTTGGGCCCTCTTCGTTCCCTCGCTTTACACCAAAGATACTGCCAAGTCGGTCCTGTACTATTTCGTCACTATATTTTTCCAGTTTTTCACGCATAAATTTTCGTACTAAACTTTCATTTCCAGCAACTCCTGGAAGTTCGGTTAATGTTTGAAAGAGATCCATTGTCTCTTTTTCCATATGTCTAACCCCTTTCTGTTATAATCCAATAAGCTGATTTCCATCCATGCTTATTTTACAGAAATTTCGTGTCACTAGCTAGTATCTGCTTTTTTAGAGAGTGATATCGTCCCTTCTCCTGATCAATAAAAATTTATCCTGAATAAAATCAAAAACATTTCAGGTTTGTACCTATTGCTTTGTTTTGGTAAAGGCTCCAAAATAGAAATTTTTTATTGGACTAATATCAAACATATGAATTTTTAAAAAATGATAGTATACTGGAATTATGTAAAATTCGGAGGTGGCAAATCATGCGGTGGAAATCTTTTTTTGCTGGTGTAGCCGTTGGATCTATTGGCGGTTACTTCGTGAATAAAACAATGAATGAAAATACAGTCGTATCAGGGGAAAAAGTGTTGAAGAAAGTAAAGGATGCATTTAAAAAAGAAGGACCTATTGATGGCTCATGGATTAACTTAGAAGAAGAAGATTATGCTAAATATGCGCTAAAGACAAAGGTGTATCGGGGAGGAATTACTTGTCAGCGAAATGGCGAAAGACAACAATATGAATTTATCGCTGACGCATATACAGGGACGGTGATTGATGTATATCCACTGTCTATTTGAAAAAACATCTGCAAGATCAAGGGACTATCCAATAAAAATTTAAAGTCGAATTGGAAAAACGTTTTCCGATTCGACTTTTTGCTTGAAGCAAATGCTCCAGCGCTCGCCTCCCAACAGTCATCCACTTTTTAAATAGAAAAGAGGTCGTCTAAAGCTAAATAGTTGTCGAACAGTCCATTGATTTTAGCTATGAACTTGAAAAGGGTGGGCACGTTTCTTTTCGTGTATCACCTTTCCTTCCTTATCCCACTTAATCGCTCGATAGTAAGCATCATGGTAAAATATAAACCAAGTATTTTCTTCCATGCCTTTTGGAATCCATTGTTGCTTTTTTTGGATTGAAGTCATTGGATAATCGTCATAGGCAAGGACCCACAAAGGATTTTGATGAGCATGTGTTGGCATTAAATCTGCCATATGTATCGCTCTTTCACCGCTATTCTCTATAACTATCATAGAATGACCTGCACTATGTCCACCGGTATGAAACATTTTTATCGTATCCTCAATCATTCATACTTTTTTCAAAAGGTATTACTTGGTGGGCAATTGGCTCCCAATTTTGAGACCAGTATGTGTTTTTTGAACGGATATTAGGATTTCTGATTTCATCCCACTCTGTTTGCGATGTGTATATGACTGCATTCGGGAACGTTGAAACAAACTGTCCATCTTCCTTTCTCGTCAAGCCACAAGCATGATCAAAATGCATATGTGTCATACAAATAATATCAATATCGCTTGCAGTTAAACCGATTTTTTTCAATGATTCAGCAAGCTTAGACTCCTAGTTACTCCGTAATTTCTTTTTTGTTTAGCAGTCAACTTCTCATTTCCGATTCCTGTATCAATTAAAATATGTTTACCATTTACCTGAAGATACATAGGATCTGTCCGCAACTCAATTTGATTTTTGTCGTTAGGTGGATATTTTTTCTCCCAAAGTGGTTTTGGCACAACACCAAACATCGCTCCGCCATCCATATGGGTGACACCACCATTCAACCAACATAAAGTGAGATCTCCGATTTTTAATTGTTCAAAAATATAGCCTCCTCTGTCTTATCCAGATGATTTCTCTATAGATACATTCGTCAGTAGTGTAGGCAATTCCCTTTTAAAAGTGAGACACTGTAAAATATGTATAGATGCTAGCACAATGATGAGAGGGAAAGTGGAAGAGAATCCCGAAGAGGAAAAGAAAAGAAAGTGGGAATATCTATCACTTTCCTTCTTTTTTAAACAGATATCGATAGATCATTTTGGCCGAGGAACCATTGTCATGTGGTGGTAGCTTGTATTTATAGATGCTATACGATTGCTATCGATCATTTACTACATTTTTTTCATAAAAGTATATCGTAACAATTTTGGAATTAATCAAAGATAGAATGCAAATGTTGAATCCAGTAATTCATTTCATGGTATCTATTTTTTTCACGATGCCACTCTACAAAGAAAAGGGCTTGTGTTAGAAAATACCATTTCATTCTTAAAAGTAACTGATCTGTAAGCGAAATTTCATATAAAGCAAGCCACTGTTCCCATTTATCCTTTGGTACATAACAATATAAAAGCATTCCAAGATCAATTGCTGGATCTGCGAGCATTGCTCCGTCCCAATCAATAAGATATAATTCATTCTCATCGGAAAGCAACCAATTGTTATGATTTACATCACCATGACAAACGACATACTCCTGATGGTGAACATTTGGTAAATGAAATTGAAGAAATTGAATGGACTTTTCCACAATTGGTATATTTAACAAGTTGTTATCCAAAGTTAATTTTATATTTGCCAGCATCATCTCTGGTTTAAAATGGCTTTTTCCTAAACGTTGAAGCATTGTTTGTAATGGCACTGAACTATGTATTTTTTTCAATAGTTTAGCGACACGTTTTCCGGTCATTTCAACTGGCTGAAGTTCTCTTCCATTTAGCCATTCTTGGGCTATAATCACGTCGCCATTTTCTAATCTCTTCGTCCAAACGAGCTTAGGAACAATTCCCTCTGCTGATAATACTGCCAGAAAAGGAGAAGAGTTTCTTTTTAAAAACAACCTTTCATTGTCATGTGTTGCTATAAACGCTTCCCCTGTAGCTCCACCTGCAGGAGTGATTTCCCATTCTCGGCCAAATAAATATTCCACAATCATTCACCTTCATTTTAATTGCTCTTATTGCTAAAGTTTTAGTATATAATAAATATGCTAGATGATTCAATCCTCTCACACAAAGAAAAAAGACAGCTATTAAACGAGAATGAAAAATAGCTGTCTTATAAAGTTTAGCTCTAATCACATTTATTCGTCAAGCCACTTTTTTTGTGAGACTTTGAGGATTCCTTCAGTTAAATCAGCAAAGTGTCAGACACAGTATCATTAGTAAATCATATGTATCTTTTTTGTTATTTCACTTATAAATGAAATATCTTTTTTATTTCATATTTCGGTATCTCGTTCATCTTGGTCTTGTAGAGAACAAAGTGATCAACATAGAGTAGTTCATTAGTGAATGGAAGCATATTTGTCTGCAATAAAAAATCCCCGTTTCCTTTCCATTTCCTTGCCAATGTGATATGTGGTTGAAATGGCCTCTGATCTAGTTGAAAACCAACTGATTCGCATGCTTTATACACTTTTCCCCGTAACTTGTTTAATTCTTTAGAAGGGAATAGGTCTACCCACAGCACACGAGGTGCTTTCTGCGACCAAAAATATCCATTTTTTTTAATGTTAATGAAAATGGCTCTTGTTCACTAGCAACTTTGTTTGCCAACTTTATCACTGTTGCTAATTGTTCTTGCTTGACACTTCCTAGAAAAGCTAAAGTGAGATGAAAATCGTCAGGATGAACCCAGCTTTTAAAAGGATGTACTTTCCTTATTTCGTCCTGTACATATGCAATCTTTTCTTTTACTTTGTTTGATAGTGGAATAGCAAAAAAGTAATGACTTTGTCGCAATGTCCTCCTCCTCTTTTAATATGATTCGTTTGAGCTAACAGATGAGCGGTCATCTTTTTCTTGTATGACGTTTATTTTTTACCTTCTTATAGAAAAATAGTCAGCCGATTGTGGCTGACTATTCCAAATGAAGTTTATTTAATTTGCTTCCACTTTTACATGACAGTCATTATTAATTTTTTCTTGAAGCAATTCGAGCAGTTGCTTCGTAATAGCACCTGGCTTTCCATTACCAATCTGTTTATCATCTACTTGGATGATCGGAATAATTTCTGATGTTGTACTTGTCATAAACACTTCATCCGCTTCCAGTAACTCAGAAACCGTAAATGTTTCTTCTTCATATGCAATATCATTTTTATCACATAACTGTAGGATGACTTGTCTCGTAATTCCATTTAAAATGAGGTTTGTAGCCGGATGGGTTTTTAACAAACCATGATGGACGATAAAAAATATTTGAAGAAGATCCCTCGGTTACCGTCTTATCCCGATATTGAATGGCTTCATAACAGCCCATTTCTGTCGCTTTTTGCTTTGCTAAAAGATTAGGTAATAAATTCAAGCTTTTAATATCACAACGAAGCCAGCGAATGTCTTCGGCTAACATCGCTTTTACACCTTTGTTCATCAGTTCATCCGGCCGTGGCATTTCTCTCGTATAAGCAACAAATGTCGGAGCAACATCTTCCCCGGGAAAATGGTGTTGACGAGGTGATACACCACGTGTAATTTGCATATAGATGATGCCGGTCTGTACTTTGTTTTCTTTTACGAGTTGCTCGATATTGTTTGTTATGGTTTCTATTGTAAAAGGAATGTTTAAGAAGATTTTCTTTGCACTTTCATACAGTCTGTCAATATGTTCTTTTCCGGTAAATAAACGACCATTATACACTCTAATCACTTCATACACACCGTCACCAAACTGGTAGCCCCTGTCTTCCACATCAATATTTACTTCAGACCGGTTTAACATTTGATTATTTACAATTACTTTCTCCACTCGTTAGCACTCCTTTAAAATGAAATGTTCAATCCTCATTTTTAGCTATTGGCTTTTGTCGGAAAGATATTTCAGTACTAACATAACATAAATAACATGCTTCTTGTTTATTTATTTTCTAAAATATGATCTTCTAATGTGGCAAGTTCGTATATAGCTTGGGCATAAAGGGCTGTCGCTTTTAATAAATCATCAATGAATATATACTCGTTTTTTTGATGGGCAACATCAGGACGTCCTGGGAATAATGGACCAAAGGCTACACCTGACTGTAAAGCGCGTGCATAAGTTCCCCCGCCAATAGATAACAGTTCTGCTTTTTCACCAGTTTGCTCTTCATACACTTTTTGTAATGTTTGAATCATCACATCATTCTTATTGACATGATGTGGTGGAGACTCATAAATAACTTGTAGTGAGCCATTTTTCTCGCGGATTATCTCAGCTATTTTCTTTTTTCCTTCCTCAAAATCAAATGTAACCGGGTACCGTAAATTAATCCCAAAACGCCCACCATCTTTAACTTGATAAGCTATTTTTCCGACATTGATCGTTAGTTTTCCAGTGATGTCATCTTGATAGTCAATACCAAATGCTTTTCCATCTGTATTTTCGAGTAAATATTTTTGAGCAAATTGGATAAATGCTGAAGATTGTTTATTTAGATCTAATTTTGCTAAAAAGCGAATAAGTTGAAGGCCTGCATTTATTCCCTTCCCTGGCTCACTTCCATGTGCTGACACACCATGCAACTCAAATACAAAATAGCCATCATCAACGAAACAGCACCCATCATAATCATGGTCTTTAAGAAAAAATGCAAACCTTTGAATCATATCTGTTTGCTCCGTATTCATTGATAAAATAGCTTTAGCGAAATCTGGAACCATATTGTATGCTCTCCCCGCTTCAAAAGAGAGTAATGCATCATCTTCTTCCTCACCATCCGACCCTTTTGGAGGAAAAATAAGATCAAAGTCAGCAATCCCTTTTTCAGCGTAAATAATAGGAAAATCAGCATCAGGGGCAAAGCCTAACAACGGCATTTCTTCGTGTTTAAAATAATGATCAACACAACGCCAATCATTTTCCTCATCTGTTCCAATAACAAGACGAACACGACTTTTTAATGGAAGGCCTAATTCCTTAACAATTTTCATCGCATAATATGCTGCTATTGTTGGACCTTTATCATCAATTGCACCGCGAGCATAAATTTTCCCATCCTTTACGATGCCACCGTATGGATCAACTTCCCATCCATCTCCTTCCGGTACCACATCAATATGACAAAGAACCCCAATCAAATTCTTTCCTCTACCTATTTCTATATGACCAGCCATATTGTCTATGTTTTTAGTTTCAAAACCAGCTTGTTCTCCTAATGAAAGTACATATTGTAATGCTTCTTTTATTCCGTTACCAAACGGAGCTTCTCCCGTAGCATTCTCCTCATTTAATACACTTTTAATTTGGAGAAGCCCTTGTAAATCATTGATTAAATCGTCTTTTCTCTTCAAAACTTCTTTCAGCCAAGAAATATTTTGCATGTATGATTGCTCCTTTTTACACCTTATACGTATGTATTTTACTCTTCTTTTCACTAAAACAACATAAAAATATTGTAAAAATTGCCCACTAAATAAGTGTTGATGTAATAATAGGACAGATTGTGATAAATATTACAAATTATTGTTACTTTATAACAAAGCATTTATTTCACTAGTAATTTATTTCTTAAAAAGTTATAATGTAATTGTCTGACATCTTAGAGTTTAGTTAGAATATATAAAAAGGAGTTGTCTGTACAACAATACATTTGTACATAAGGAGTGTGATTCTCCTTTCACGAAGGAAGCCGTCCGAAGTCTTAGCCAATGGAAAAAAGATGAGGGAGTGGTTTTTTTGAAGCCTTCAACTGACCGAATGTTAACTAGAATTAAGTCAATTTATTTGTTTATTAAGGACAAAGGCATGGTAACAACTAGTGAACTAGCGGATGAATTTGGCATTACATCACGAACGGTTCAAAGAGATTTAAATGTGCTAGAGTATAATGACTTAATTACTAGCCCACATCGTGGTAAATGGACAACAACTAATAAGAAAGTTAAGATGTCATCTTGATATAGAAATATAAGGAGCTGAAATTCAGCTCCTTTTTGTTGTTTTACTTTTTTGGCAAATATTTCTTTAATGCCTGCAGTTCTTTTCCCGTTAATTCTCGATAATCACCAAGTGCCAAACGACGGTCTAACATTAATGTTCCCATTTTAATCCTCTGTAAATAAGTTACTTTCTTTCCAACAGCTTTAAACATTCTCTTTACTTGATGAAACTTTCCTTCTGTTATCGTTAGCTCAATGTACGAGCGCTCACCAGATTTTTCAATATGTAATTCGCTCGGTTTCGTATGATAACCATCGTCAAGAGTAACACCTTGCTGAAATGCTTTTTTATCAGCATCGGTGACTTCCCCCTCAATGACAGCAAAATAGGTTTTAGGCACTTCCTTTTTCGGTGAAAGTAGATGATGGGCTAACTGTCCGTCATTCGTCAATAATAGGAGACCTTCTGTATTTTTATCCAGTCTACCGACGGGAAACGGATGCCAAATTGCATCTTTCTCATCCAGTAGATCAATCACGGTGTTCGTATATATATCCTCAGTCGCTGATATCACTCCTTGGGGCTTATTCATCATGAGATAAATAAATTCACGATAAACAACCGACTCACCTTGAACTGTCACATGATCTTTTTTGGGATCAATATGTTTTTTGGGATCTTTACATAGTGTGTCATTCACGCTGACAATTCCATCTTTTAACAACTTCTTTACTTCTTTTCTCGATCCATAACCTGTGTTTGCTAAAAATTTATCGATTCTCATTTGATGCCTCCAAATGACTTCAATATTCGTCACTGATGATCAATACGAATGTATCCGCAACTTTCTTCTTAGTTTTTCTACACGATTTCCAAATAATTCATCTGCTAGTTTTGTTTTCAAACCTAAATAAGCATAAACACTAGCTCCAATGAGGGCACATATTATTAGCAACAAGACTGCATGCATTGTATTTTTCGGATTTAAAACAAGTGTGAAGCCCTTATAACTGAAAATGACAGTAGCTGCCATAATCAAGTTAAAGATAATGATCAATATTGTTCGGCGAAAGACAAGCTTGTAGTTATAATTTGCATATACTCTAATGATAACTAGGTTGATGATAATCGAAACGCTGTAACCAATAACAGTAGCATAAATTGCTCCATTTGCAGCAAAGGCTTTAATCAATGGAATATTAATACTTAGTTTAATCAGTAATCCTAGTAATAAACTAAACACTGTAAAACGCTGTTCATTAATTCCTTGTAATATAGCTGCTGTTACTGCATACAAAGCAAAAAGGATCGAAGCAGGAGCATATGCCATTAAAATATTAGTACCTAGATGATTTAATCCATAAAAGACAGCATAAGCTGGTTCTGCTAAAATCGATAGTCCTATTGCTGCCGGTATCGTAATAAATAATAGCACTTGAAATATTTGGTCAATTTGCTTTTTCATCATATCACTATTCCCTCTTACAAACGATTCAGTTACAAGTGGGACTAATGTAAGAGCAAATGCAGTCGCCAATGAAAGAGGGATCACGACAAGTTTATGGGCAGCAAAGTTAAAAATACCGAGTAACTCTAGTGCTTCTTCTCCTTTTCCTGCTGCTGACATTGCTTTACTAAAAGTCAGTTGATCTACCAGTTGATAAAGCGGGTTAACGACGCCGACCAATACAAAAGGAATAGCCGATAAAATAATCTCCTTGTACATGTCTACAAGCGACACTTGCTCTGTTCCTTTATCTTTTTCTAATAGTGCATCTAAATATGGTTTTCGTTTTTTCCAATACCAAAATAAGACAAATAGGCCGGCAATCGCACCGATAAATGCAGCAAATGTCGCAACACTAATTGCTGTCACAATAGATCCATTAAACAAATTCAAAACAGCATATGCACCGACTAGTAAAAAGACGATCCTAGCAATTTGCTCGACTACCTGTGAGACAGCTGATGGTCCCATGGATTGATGACCTTGAAAAAATCCTCGAATAAGACTCATAAATGGGACGACAATCAGGGCAAAACTGACAGCTCTAATAACAGTCGCAACATCGTCAACTGAAAAGGAATGAGCATCTTTTTGACCTTTTAATACTAACCCACCAAAATAAGGTGCAAATGAATACATAATGAGAAAAGCCATAAAACCAGAGAAAAGCATTAAATAGATGCCAGACTTGAATAGCTTTCGGCCAACAGCATATTCTTCTAACGCATTATATTTAGCAATGTATTTTGAAACTGCTAAAGGCACTCCAGCAGTAGCAACACTAATAAAAAGCGAATATGGAACATAACCGAATTGATATAGAGCGGCGCTTTCTTCGCCACCAATAATTCTATAAAACGGAATAACGTAAAAAAGACCTAACATTTTCGAGATAATTGTACCTGCGGTTAAAATAAATGTACCCCTAAGTAATTTCGATGACATAAAAAATCCCTAGCTTTCCATTTTTTTAAGAATTACTTTCTACTATCCTTTGCAAAAACAATGTATATTCATATGCTATCATAAAGTACTATAATAAAATGCATGAGGATAGGTAAAAATAGCTGATGTTCCATTACAAGGCTTATTGATTTCCGTTTCAGCTTAGAGTCATATGCTGGCATAAAATAAGAAGTATACAAGTAAAAAACACTATCAGTAGTTTACCCTCAATAAGCGTAATTGACAATTATTTCGAAGTATAAAGTGATCAAAGAAAGGTAGGATTTCGTGTACGACATCATCGTAATCGGCGGTGGACCATCAGGCTTAATGGCTGCGATTGCTGCCGCCGAGGCAAACGCTAATGTATTATTAATAGATAAAGGAAACAAGCTCGGCAGAAAACTTGCTATATCTGGTGGGGGCAGATGTAATGTAACAAACCGTTTACCAATTGATGAAATAATAGAAAATATTCCGGGAAATGGGCGTTTTCTTTATAGTGCATTTTCCATTTTTAATAATGAAGATATAATTCGCTTTTTTGAAAATCTCGGCATTTCTTTACAGGAAGAGGATCATGGGAGAATGTTTCCCGTTTCAAATAAAGCACAGTCTGTCGTCCAAGCATTAATCAATCGATTAAAAGATTTGAACGTTACCATCCAAACGAATAGTCCAGTAAAAGATGTTATTTTTGCCGAAGATGAAACGAAAGGGATTGTGCTTGCAGATGGGAAAAAAGTGAGAGCAAAAGCAGTCATACTCGCAGTAGGGGGGAAATCAGTTCCCTACACTGGATCAACAGGTGATGGCTATCCATGGGCACAAAAAGCTGGTCATCATATAACAACTCTTTTCCCAACTGAGGTACCACTCACATCTGATGAAGCATTCATTCAACGAAAAAGCTTGCAAGGTCTATCATTACGGAATGTAAGAGTAAGTGTTTTACGTCCGAATGGGAAGCCGCTCATTACGCATCAACTGGATATGATATTTACCCATTTCGGTATTTCTGGTCCAGCGGTTTTACGATGTAGTCAATTTGTTGTGAAAGCAATGAAAAAATGGAAACTATCAAAAGTCACCATTTCTATTGATGCTATTCCTTCGCAACATGAAGAACAATTATTTCAAAGCATCGCACAAAAAATAAAAGCAGAACCAAAAAAAGCGATTAAAAATGCACTAAAAGGACTGCTTCCAGAACGATACTTGCTATTTTTACTCAAAAAAGCTGATATTGATCCAGATACACAAGGTGCATCTATTTCGTTTCAACATCTTCGACAGTTCACATGTCTTTGTAAACAATTTTCGTTTACAGTGAATGGGACCTTACCTATCGAAAAAGCATTCGTAACAGGAGGCGGCGTATCTATTAAAGAAGTTGAACCGAAAACGATGGCTTCAAAATTAATGGCTGGATTATATTTTTGTGGCGAAATATTAGATATCTATGGATATACAGGTGGTTTTAATATTACTGCTGCACTTGTAACCGGCAGATTAGCAGGGAAAAGCGCCGCTTCCTATGCGAAAAAATGAAAGAGGCTGGGACAAAACTCAGCTAAATAAGAAAAAGGAGTTCAGTTAATGATAAAACGGGACTCCTTTCATTTTTATAAAAGGAAATTGCATTCTTTTTTATTGAGTGATGTTGACTTTCACTTCAGATAGTTGCTTTCCGCGGGCACGGCCTCAGCTTCTGTAGCTCCTCTTCCGCGTTGCTACAGGGATCTTCGGACTCGTGCTGTTCCCGCAGGAGTCAACTGTCTTTCGTTCCAGTCAACATATCGTTATTTCGATGATTATTAAGTAAACAAAAATGAAAGAGAATTTGCGTTAATGGCAGTAAACTGAAGGAACTACACTGCTATTAACAATGATCATGATAAAAAAAACGGAATCGTACAGAACAAAAAAGGATTGTATCAACAAAATTTGATGATAGCAATCCTTTTTTATTATTCGAAGCTAGTTATGTCCCAGCCCCTTATTTCTCATATAAAATCATCCCACTGAAACAATAAATTTGCTCTCTATCATCAGATATCGCAGCAATATGATACTTTATATCAATAAACTGTTCTGGATCTATCGATTTCAAAAATCGATTCATATCATCTTCTAAATCTTGCTCGTGCTCACAGTCAAATAATTTTACTTGAATCATTACTCTCACCTTTTACTCATTTGTATAAGTATAGTCAGTAAAAAGGTTTTTTAAACATTCAATAGATACCGATAATGAGTAAATTTCATTTCACAGGTCCCGTCCATTTTAGCATGCCATCAACCATATTTCGCACTTGGTACCCTCGTTCTTGAAGAAAACGGCACACATTTCCACTTCTATTACCTGATCGGCAAATGATAATGTATTCATTCTCTTTATTTAATTGATGAAGTGATGTTGGTATGTCGCCCATTGGGATATGTTTTGCCTCTGGAATCATCCCGTTTGCTACTTCCACCTCTTCCCGTACATCAATCAAATGGAGTTGTTTATTTTGCTCTAGCTGTTTTTTCACTTCCTCGGCTGTAATCGTTTTTATCTTGCTCAAAAGTCTCATCCTTTCAAAATTACTAAAATAGCTGTCAAGAATCATGATTCATCACATTTCTCAGTCCTATACAGCTATCTCTTATTTACACATCCAAGATGTATGATAACATAATAGATTGGATAATTGACAGATATTATTTGCTAATAATTTTTCCATCATCTTGTATCTGTACGTCAAATGAAATAGACTCTAAATATTGATACATGCGCTTTTTTGCAGCATCTTCAAGTGGTCTAATTTGTCCATTAGAAATGGTGTATGGCTCAAATGCCATTTGCACTTTCTTCCCTTCAAAAGTGACTTTTAATAATCCTGTTTCAGCTGTATGTCCCTGTACATAAGGAGGGAATAAAAAATTACCAAGCGAGTAAGCTACCGCCATCTCATCCTCATATTCAAACCCTTGTAACCAATGTGGATGGCTTCCAACAATTAAATCTACTCCTAATTCCTTCAGTGCAGCAACATATTCTTTTTGATATTCTACTGGTAAATTTGTTTTCTCTACCCCCCAATGAAAGTAAACGATCAAATAGTCTGAATCACCCTTTTGCTCTTCAATTGTTTTTTTGACGAGTGATAAATCATATCCATTTGGAACTCCTGGTTTGTCATCCGTTGCAACCCAAGCAGCAGAGGGATAAAAACGAACGAATGAAAAGAAGCGAAAAGTTTTTCCTTTTATTTCGATTTCCTTTGAACGATAGGCTTCTTTCTCATTTTTTCCCGCACCTATGTAGTCAAATTGATATTTTTTTACATAGTGCAGTGTGTCTAATAGACCCGAATGTAAATAGTCGAGTGTATGATTATTTCCAATATTGAGCATCTTAAAGCCACTGTTTTTCAATCCTTCAAGTGCGGCCGGATCCGACTTAATCCAAAAAAGTTGGTTAGGATCTTTCATCGTTTTGTCTTTCGTAATTACTGACTCGAGATTGATAAAAGAGTAGTCTGCTTGCAGCACTGTTTCCTTTACATGCTCAAAAGGATAATCATATCCTTCTCTTTTTAGGATTGGACGTAAATCCCAATCAAACATTGTATCGCCAGCAAAAACGATTTCAACTGGCTCATCAGCTCTTTTTTGCATGCTTTTCATCGTTAGTTCAGTTGTTGGCCGCGCTGAGTGCTGTTGGAATTCTACTTCTTTTTCCGTCACTTGTAATTGATTCCACACACCGAAACAAATCAATAGGAAAAGGAAACCAATGAAACAACAGAGAAATAATGTGCTTTTTTTAATACGCGATTGTTTTTCGCTTCTTTGCATTCCTGTTTTTGACACTATTTTCACACCCCTTCTATTCCCACCATTAATATATTGTGTAACTGGAAAAAATATTTTGAATTTCTGCAAAATAAAAGGGGTGTTATATTCAAATAGGAGGAAGTGATGAACTTCACTCTCTCACAACCACCGTATTTTCTGTTCATATCTGGCAGTTCAATGAAATAAATTATCGTTAAGCTTTTAAATCCTTGACAATACCGAAGTTCTATGTAGCAGGACTTTTTGCCATTCTCTCATATGCCTTTCATAAGTTCGCTTATTAGTATATTTTTCCTATAAAGGATATCAACAGAATCTCCCTAGCCCTCCATCTCTTACTTCATTTACTACGACCTCGGACTGACATATTAGCAGGCGCCTCCTTCGTATATAGCTTTGTATAGTTCGTGCTTCCTTGGCAAAGATTTCTCGTTCGCCTCCTTCAAATTTAACGTCACCTTTGCATGAAGCTAACTGTCGCTCAACCTTTAAGCTTGTTTGGGACTTATCCTATAGACAAACAACCCACCGCTGGGCATATAAAAAAACTCCTTACGCAAAGGAGTAAGGAGTTCTTAACAGTTATATCATTTTAATTGGCAACAATATTGACTAACTTTCCTGGAACAACAATCACTTTCCTTACTGTTTTTCCAGCGATATGATCTTTCACTTTTTCATGCTCTTTGGCAAACGCTTCAAGTTCTTCACGAGCCATTTCTTTTGATACCATTGCTTTTGCACGTACCTTTCCATTCACTTGGATGACAATCTCTACTTCATTTGCGACAAGCTTTGATTCGTCATAGGTTGGCCAAGGTTCGTAACTAATCGTATCATCATAACCGAGTCGTTCCCATAATTCTTCTGCAATATGTGGAGTAATTGGAGAGAGAAGTTTAATAAAGCCTTCAATATACTCCTTGCGTAGTGTTTTTACCTTATATGCTTCATTAATGAATACCATTAATTGGGAAATGGCGGTATTAAAATGCAATGCTGCATAGTCCTCGGTCACTTTTTTCACTGTTTGATGATAGACAAGTTCAAGTTCCTCGCCATTTTTTTCCTGTATTTTATTTGTGACTTTACCATCCTCATCAATGATTAAACGCCATACTCGATCAAGAAAGCGACGCGCACCATCTACTCCAGTTGTAGACCAGGCGATATCAGCATCTAGCGGTCCCATAAACATTTCATATAGGCGCAATGTGTCTGCACCGTGACTCTCAATGATTTCATCGGGACTGACAACATTTCCGATTGATTTACTCATTTTTGCGTTATCTTCTCCAAGAATCATTCCTTGATTATATAATTTTTGGAATGGTTCTTTTGTTGGCACAACTCCAATGTCATATAGAAACTTATGCCAAAAACGAGCATAGAGTAAATGTAAAACCGCATGTTCAGCGCCACCGATATATATATCAACTGGTAGCCACTTTTTTAGTCTTTCCGGATCTGCAAGCACATCTTCATTATGCGGATCAATAAAACGAAGGTAGTACCAGCAGCTACCTGCCCATTGTGGCATTGTGTTCGTTTCGCGATATCCTTTCTTACCAGTTTCAGGATCCTCCACTTCAATCCAATCTTTGATGAGGGCTAACGGAGACTCACCTGTACCAGACGGTTTCACTTGATCTGTCTTTGGTAACTTAAGTGGTAATTCTTTTTCAGGAATAGGAGACATTGTCCCGTCTTCCCAATGAATAATTGGGATGGGCTCTCCCCAATAACGTTGACGACTAAATAACCAGTCACGTAAACGGTAAGTAACCTTTTTCTTTCCGTATCCATTTTCCTCAAGCCATTCTATCATTTTTGAAATAGCTTCTTCTTTATTTAAACCATTTAAGAAGTCTGAGTTGACATGTTCGCCGTCTCCTGTGTATGCTTCCTCCGCAATATTTCCTCCCGCTACTACTTCTTTGATTGGAAGTTCAAATTTTTTAGCAAATTCATAATCGCGCTCATCATGTGCAGGTACAGCCATAATTGCTCCTGATCCGTAACTCATTAAGACGTAATCAGCGATCCAAATTGGCATTTTTTCACCGTTCACCGGATTGATTGCATAAGCACCTGTAAATACTCCTGTTTTTTCTTTTGCTAAATCTGTTCGTTCTAAATCTGACTTTGATTTTATTTGATCAATATAATTTTGGACAGCATTTTTTTGCTCTTCTGTCGTTATTTTCTCCACTAGTGGATGTTCAGGTGCAAGTACTGCATAAGTGGAGCCAAATAATGTATCTGGTCTCGTCGTAAAGACATCGAAAGTTTCGTCTGTTCCATCAATAGTAAATGTTACTTCAGCACCTTCCGAACGACCTATCCAATTACGTTGCATTTCTTTTAAGCTTTCTGGCCAATCTAGATCTTCTAAGTCTTCTAGTAATCGATCGGCGTATGCCGTAATTTTTAAGACCCATTGTTTCATTGGTCGACGTTCGACCGGATGACCACCACGTTCACTTTTTCCATCAATTACTTCTTCATTAGCAAGAACCGTTCCTAAAGCAGGACACCAGTTCACTGGCAACTCATCAATATATGCGAGTCCTTTTTCATATAACTTGAGAAAAATCCATTGGGTCCACTTGTAATAATTGGGGTCTGTCGTATTAATTTCTCGATCCCAGTCATATGAAAAGCCAAGAGATTTTATTTGCCGACGAAAGACATCAATGTTTTTTTCGGTAAATTCAGCTGGATCATTTCCTGTATCAAGTGCGTATTGTTCTGCAGGTAAACCGAAGGCATCCCACCCCATTGGATGAAGAACGTTATAGCCTTGCATCCGCTTCATTCTGGAAAGAATATCTGTTGCCGTATAGCCTTCCGGATGGCCGACATGTAAACCTGATCCAGATGGATATGGAAACATGTCAAGCGCATAAAATTTCTCTTTATCGGTATCATCTGTATTTGTTTTAAACGTTTTATTTTTTTCCCAATAATTTTGCCATTTTTTCTCGATTTCTTTATGATTATAACTCATGAAACAACCTCCTTCTTTCTCATAAAACACAAAAAAACCCCTCATCCCAAATAGCTATTGGGACGAGAGGTTTATATTCTCCCGCGGTACCACCCAAATTAGTGTACACATAATTACTCACTTCATTTATCCTTAACGCGGAATACGGCAAGCACTACTTATCATTTTCGCACTTGCATTAAGAAAAAGCGAGTTCATCATGTGCCCCGATTGATTTGCACCAACCATCAACTCTCTGAACAGGACAACATCATTACTAATCTTTTTCATTTTTAACATCTATTTATTCATTTTACCTTAATTATGTTCTATCATAGCGAATATTATAACAACTGACAAGTTTTTTATCACCCTTTTGCTTTCTTCGCCAAACTTCTTCATATATTTAATGAATGGGTAATTCTACGTAAAAGGAGTAAGTTCTTTTTCACGATTCGCTTTGAGTGGTCGATCATATACTATTGATAATAATAATGCAACAATAAGAAAACCAATGAGAATAGTAAATAAAACACTCATCCCGTATAGGTCAACAAAGATACCACCTAGGAAAGGCCCGATCATTCTTCCGCCCGTTGCTGTACTATTAACGATTCCTTGGTAAAATCCTGCCCTACCTTTAGGTGCAAGTTGATGAGCTATCGTTGGCATAGCAGGCCAGACAAACATTTCTCCAAATGTTAAAATGATCATCGCTGCTACCATTCCTCTAAATCCTGTTGCTATCGAAGCAACAGCAAATGAAATAATAAAAATAATAATGCCAAAAATAACTTGCCCTTTTAAATTAGAGCCAAACTTTTTGACGAGTGGCTTAATGAAAGGCTGTCCCGCAACAATTAATCCACCGTTGATTGTCCACAATAAGCTATATTGTCTCAACGTGATATTTAACTCTTGCGTATATGTTGCAATAGTTGATTGCCATTGAACATATCCGATCGAGCAAAGCAAATAAGCCGTACAAATAATGAATAATGTCATTAAGTTTCGTTTATTTCTAATCGGTTTCTGTTGTAATTTAGGTTGTTGCACTGTAGATTGAATAACGATATGTCGATACCCAAATAAAGCAATGAATAAAAAAATAATATACATAAATAAATTAGCAACAAATATATATTGAAATGAAAGAGAAGCAACAAATCCCCCTAGTGCTGAGCCGATTGCAACTCCTACGTTTTGGGCGACATACATAGCGTTAAATGCTTTTCTCCCTCCTTCTTTCCAAGTTGAACCAGCCATCGCATACATAGATGGAAAAATGATACTGTTGCCAAATCCAATCGTCATAATGAAAAACACGTAATGTGGCCATCCATGCCAAAGGATAAGCCCGCTGAGAGAAATAATCGTTATTCCTGTACCGAGTAACACAGAACGATAACCACTTATTTTGTCAAATAAAATACCACCAACCAAATTGCCGATCACACTTGCAGCTGCATATAACATTAAAACAAAACCTGCGACAGACATAGATTTTCCGAGATGGTCATGGATATAAATTGTATTTAAAGGCCATAAAAAGGAGCCACCCGTCATGTTGATCATCATTCCTATGACTAACAGCCACAAGACCCTTGGCATGATGATGCACCCTCTCTAACAGTATTTCATATATCAAACCAATCTTATGTGTTTTATTAGCAGGGTGCAAGCATTGAAGTCTTCCTATCATTATTTTCAGCTTAACGTTGCTCTTGATTTCCTCGGTATTTCCCTTTATCACTTGCATCGTCCGAATCTCCATTTTCGACATAAAATTTATTTATCGTCCATTATGTAAAAAGATCATCAAAGTGCAGCCTGGATGTAAAAGCAAAATATATGTTGGAAATATCTTATCATCGTGTTATCATAGAGCATTGATGTCTATTCATGTTACAATTTTTGTCATAGTACTTACAAATGAAGGAGGTTTACTGATTTGAGTCAGCAAAACCCATTTATATATGCAACAGAAGATAAAAGATACCACACGTGGAACTATCACTTACGTAAAAAATTTAATCATAAAGTATTTAAAGTTGCCTTAGATGCTGGATTTGACTGCCCAAATCGTGATGGAACAGTCGCACATGGTGGTTGCACATTTTGTAGTGCAGCAGGTTCTGGAGATTTTGCTGGTGACCGTAGAGATGATGTCATAACACAATTTAATGAAATTAAAGAAAAAATGCATCAAAAGTGGAAAGACGGAAAATATATGGCATATTTTCAAGCATTTACAAATACACATGCACCTGTTCATGTTCTTCGCGAAAAATTCGAACCTGTTCTCAACAGCCAGGAGTTGTCGGTTTGTCCATTGCAACAAGACCCGACTGCTTCCCCGATGATGTTGTTGAATATTTAGCGGATCTAAATAAACGAACCTATTTATGGGTCGAGCTCGGTTTACAAACTGTTCATGAACGGACAGCATTACTTATTAACCGTGCTCATGATTTTGATTGTTATGTAGAAGGTGTGAATAAGCTTAGAAAACATGGAATCAGCGTTTGTTCACATATTATTAATGGCCTTCCATTAGAAGATTATGACATGATGATGGAAACAGCGCGTCAAGTAGCAAAGCTTGATGTCCAAGGGATTAAAATTCATCTTCTCCATTTATTAAAAGGAACTCCGATGGTCAAACAATATGAAAAAGGCTTGCTACAATTTCTCACCTTTGACGAATATATTCACTTAGTCTGTGACCAACTCGAAATCTTACCGCCAGAAATGATTATTCATCGGATTACAGGTGACGGACCAATTGATTTGATGATCGGTCCGATGTGGAGTGTGAATAAGTGGGAAGTATTAAATGCGATTGATGATGAGTTAAAACGTAGAAATAGTTGGCAAGGTAAATATGCTGAAAAAAATATGGGAGTAGAAACATGATTTTTGAAAAAATCCTTCCTTTTGCCCGCACATTATTAACAAAATCATTATCTGCTGGAAGCATAGCGATTGATGCAACGATCGGTAATGGGCATGATACTGCTTTTTTGGCAACCCTCGTTGGAGATGATGGGCATGTTTTTGGCTTCGACATTCAACAAGAAGCGCTAGACAACACAAAAGAAAGATTAGCTTCAGCACATTTATTAGAGCGAGTAACACTTTTTCGTAAAGGGCATGAGCATATAAAAGAAACAATCCCGCTTCCATTTCATCAAAAAGTGCAAGCAGCCATTTTTAATCTTGGTTATTTACCAGGAAGCGATAAAAAGATTGTCACTCAACCGGAGACAACCATTGCAGCAATCAATCAATTGCTAGACATAATGGCTCCAAACGGAGTAATTGTCCTCGTTATTTACCATGGACATAAAGAAGGAAAGGTGGAGCGTGACGCCCTTTTACGATATACCCAAGCAATCGATCAGCAATTGGCACAAGTATTGAAATATGAATTCATCAATCAAAAAAACAATCCTCCATTTATTATTGCTATCGAGAAAAAATAAAAACAAGCCGGCTTTTTAGTAAGAATGATCTGCATCTTAGAGTTAGACCAAAAATCTAATTCTAGGGGTGTTTTATATGGCTAAGTATGATTGCATTTAAACTGGGCAGTTGTAAAAGCGTATTTAGCAGGTGAAGGTGGATACAAATTGTTAGCCAATAAATTTGGTATTCCAGCTAAGCGAACCGTCGAAACGTGGGTTAAGGCTTATGAGGTTTTGGTACATCCGGTTTGGAAAGAAGATTGCACATAAAACAGCTGGATGCTTTACACTATAAGTTAAGAACAGATGAGTCCTATCAAGATGTCGCTTTGAGATTTGCTATACATCAGCCTTCTATTATTTCTAACTGGATGCGTGTGTGGCAAAGGGAAGGGATCGATGGACTCTCTAAATCAAGGGGCGTCCAACTATGTCGAAATAGGAAAATAAATCACTGACAAGGGAACAAGAACTTGAACGGGAAAATGAACGACTGCGTGTGGAGAATGCTTACTTAAAAAAGGCTCCGAGCTTCAGGGATAAATATTCCGAGCCTACTGCGAAAACAGAATCAATCAAGAATCACCCACGAACTACGAGGAGAATTCAGACTAGCAGTAATCCTTGAAGCGACAAAATTTCCAAAGACTACTTATATGTATTGGCAGAAAAGATTCTCTATGAAACTACTCCAGATAAAGAAATTGAAAAAGTAATTCAGGGTATATTTGAAGAACACAACGGTAACTATGGTTACCGAAAAATTAATATCGAGCTGGGAAACCGTGGATATATTGTCAATCATAAGAAAGTTTTACGCATCATGAATAAACTTGGAATTGCATGCACCAAATCCACACAAACGATTAAAAGACAAAAAGTATATCTCGGAGAGGAAATTGTTTAGATAATTTCCGAATGGAGAATTTCTTTGGATTGATGAAACAAGAAATGTATTATGGAGTCGTATACGAATCATTTAAAGATTTACAACGTGCTAACGTGCTATTGACAAGTATATTTACTATTAAATCATAAGAGAATAAAAGCAAAATTGACTGGAATGAGTTCGGTTAAATACCGGAAACAAACCAGCCAATTAGCAACTTAAAGTTCAAGTCTAACTTTATAGATTCAGTACACTCACTCTGGCTTTTTTTGTTGCTACTTTACATATTGATTGACTAAATAGGCATTTTATTATATATTTTCATTTTTTGTGTGAGATTAAGGGGTTCTTAGAAGACGAAATAAGTTCTTTCGGTTCTATTTTTTGATAATTACTTTTTGCATATTTGTCATAATCTTGATTTGAAACAGGATTACCAAATAAATACTCAATATGCTTCATAAAATCACCTATCTTTACTTTTTATTTCTTCTAATTGTTTTAGATGATGAATTTCATGTTGCATAATTGTTTCAGCTAAATCTTTTACGGTTCTAGTACCTTCCTCTGGATGGTAAGCCTCTTTTTCCCAGTTCCCTGCAGTCAATAGACTATACATTTGATTTCTAAGCTGTTTATAGTCTTTTAATAATCTATTTAAATCTGCATTGTTGTAATCCCTTTTTTCAACGTAACTTTCTGGATCATACGATTCCAAAAGCGTTCCAGGATTCATACAACATTGTTTAATCCGTTCCCCCCAAACTTCTTGTGTATCGTATAAGTGACCAATTATTTGTTTCACTGTCCATCCACCATTTTTACGGGTTTTAAATAGTACAGTCTCATCAATATCACTCAAAAAAAATTCAATTTTCTTAAAATTATCAGATAATTTCATTAATATTTCTTCAGCTTTAAGTCCTTGAAGTTGCAAAAAATCACCTCCATTTAAATCGTCTTAAGATTCTACTGAAACTGTATTGAATGAACTATCTTTTGATCTAGATAATATTATTCTATTCACAATTCCCGATATTACTAAAAATAGCCCTATCCCCCATGCAATAGTAGAAACTGATAAAATATCACCAATTACGCCTACTAATACAAACCCAATTATATGAGCAGTTCTAGAGACAGATAATGCAGCAGCAAACACTCTTCCTCTAAGGTGATCCTCTACATTAGTCATTATGTTTGTAGTGTACAACACTTCAATTGGACTATACCAAATATTGGCCATAACTACAAGGATTAGAAAAGCTATAAAAATAGGTTGTTGATAAGATAAACAATGGATTACTCCTAATAAGATTAAAGATACTGTAGACCAAGTTTTATAGAATTTTAAGGTTAAAGTAGATTTTTTGAAATATTTTGCTAGAGTAACTCCTCCAATTATTTGCCCTAAACCACTTGCCAGATAAGCTAAACCTAAACCAAAGTTTCCCTCTTTTACAATGCTTAATATATATAAACTAAAGATGATGTTTACAATACTTAAAGCGAATTCTCTAGTCATTAAAATCCATAATCCACTTTGTATTATAGGCTTACTTTTGATAATTTTAAATCCTTCATTAATAGACTGAAAATAAGAAGTAGGTTTTTTGATTTCAGTTGAGATAATTTTTTTCGTAGGAGACTTGATAAATAGAATTAACATTCCAGATACTAAAAATGTAAAGGCATCTATTAAAAAGATGTACTCTACCGATAATGTATCAGCTATAACCCCTCCGGTGCCTGTTGCCAAAAGCATAGAAGCACTAAAACAAGTTGCTAATATACTATTAGCTCTGGTTAAGTGGTTTCCATTGACTAATTCTGGTATTATGGTAGATCTTGCCGGTAAGTAAAAACCTGTACAGATGCCATTAATAGCTAATAAAATATAAAGCAAATTCAAATTCAAGCTATAGATTACAATTAAAACGAAGCTTAAACCTATAAACAAACGAAGAAAATCTGTTATCAGCATAATTTTTTTTCGTGAATACTTGTCTATTAATGGACTGAAAAATGTAGATACTATAATCATAGGAAGCATAGAACTAATAAATAATAAGCTTAAACTTGATGCTTTACCTGTGATCTCATAAATTAAACCAATTGCAGCTATAGTTCTAAACCAATCCCCAAAAGCTGACAAGTTTTGACTTATTAGTAATAATATAAAGTTTCTATTATTAGATAATTTAACATTTTGCTCTGAATCAGTGATAAAACTCATTTAGATTACCTCTACAGGCTCATACCAATTTAATTCTTTTTTAAGGCCTTCAACCGATTTATTATAGTAGTTTCTTTCGCTTTCAGGTATTAAATCAACAAGAATAGAAGGATACCATGGTCTTGCTTTTTCCATTAAGATATACTTCCCATTCTCCTCTTGAACCAAGCCTTTACCAATTAGTATATCTAGCTTATTATAAATCTCACGATTTTGAGGAATACTTTCTAAATATGACTTTTCAATTTCCATGGTTTTAGGAAAGAAAACAAATTTTCGATCATATGCATGATAATTACGAGATCTTACTATAGGCAATTCACTATTTTGTATTGATTGTATATAGCTTTCTGTATTTCCGTCATTTGCCCAAGTAATACCTTGCATATAAGTAATAGCTCCTGTCCCTAATCCGATGCATTGATCTTCATATCCCCCATAAATAACTTCACCATATTTAAATCTAGCGTCGGAATATTCTGGAGCCATAAATGTATATACATACTTTTGATGCCAACCATTTTTCTTCAAATGTTTATAAACTATATCATTATAATTTATTTTATCCATAGAAAGAGGTGGATAAGGGATTTTTCCAGATGTAATTTTTCGTAACCACCCTTTAGAACACGCGATGTATTCAAGAGGATAAAAGTCAATACTAGTAGTTCCTAGTTCCATAGCTAAATTTATATCTTGTTTTAATTCTTCTTCGGTTTGTCCAGGTAATTGATAAAGTAAATCTAAATTATATAAATCAAAATGCTTCTTCATAGAATTTACAGTTTGATGAATTTGATCAAATGTGGCAGTTAAATTAAACATCTTTCTATATTTTTCATTTAGGGTTTGAACCCCAAAACTCCCTCTATTAGCTCCCCCTTCCACCATAGCAATTATTCTTTCTTCACTTGCTGTCTTTGCTTCACATTCAAAAGTCCATTCATAGTTATCAGATAAGCTGAAATTTTCCTTAATAGCATCTGACAGCTTCTTGATTAATTCAGGGGTTAATACAGATGGAGTTCCACCTCCTACAAATACTACATCGAAATTCATTTTTTGTATGGTGGGGAAGGATGAAATCATTTTCATTTCCTCAATAAGTGTATCAACATATTTTCCAATTACCGGTTCATATTTTGTGGATTTTATAAACGGACAAAATGAACATATGGTATCGCAAAAAGGAATATGCAAATAGAGTGCATTATTACCGGGTTTAACACTTACGTCTTTTTTTATAATAGAATCTACTACTCGTTTTCTGGCATTTTCATTACTATTTTCATCAAAAAAAGGATATAGAAAATTCCATAACATAGGGTGCTCAGAATAATACTTATTTAAATCATTCATAATGATATCCCTCCATAATATAGAAGAGGTCTAAAAGACCTCTTCATTTTTCTAAATATAAATCTCTCCTATCCCTTATTTTACAAAGCAATCCACTCTTTTTTTTCCATGTTATAAGTCCCTCCTTCCTATCTAAACTAACTTAACTCAATAATCAGATTATTAAGTCAATTCTATTATACAACAATTATATGAATAGTGTATACAATAATTATAAAAAAGGAATTTTTTCATTAAATTACCTCAATTTTTATATTTTTCTTGTAGATTTGTTTTTCTTTATGAACAAACAAAGCAGACAGATATAATTGGAGATCTTTTTACTGGACTCATAAATAACCGTTACTAGGAAAGCATATTTTGATCCTTTTTTAGATATGTTTAATGGAGAAATATTATCCTATAGATTATCAAAACTCCAAGTGCCCAAGCTATTTTAGATGCATTAGATGAGACAATGGTTATCACTGAAAATTGCCTTTATAGAACGACTATTCATACTGATCAAGGTTAGGCCTATCAAATGAAAGTATTTAGAAAACGATTAAAAGACAATAAAATCTTTCAAAGTATGTCTCGGAGAGGAAATTGTTTAGATAATTTCCGAATGGAGAATTTCTTTGGATTGATGAAACAAGAAATGTATTATGGAGTCGTATACGAATCATTTAAAGATTTACAACGTGCTATTGACAAGTATATTTACTATTATAATCATAAGAGAATAAAAGCAAAATTGACTGGAATGAGTCCGGTTAAATACCGGAAACAAACCAGCCAATTAGCAGCTTAAAATTCAAGTCTAATTTTATAGGTTCAGTACAGAAAAGCTAGCTTGTTTTTATTTATAACATTTCATTAGCAATTAATTCCAACGATTTCATCTTATCTGCAAAGTCATACATAATAGAAACAAGCATCAAATCTTCCGTTTCATACATTTCACTTAGTCGGTATAACTCATCCCTAACCTTATTTGGTGTGCCAATAACCATTCGTTTCCGATTTTCCTTAACACGTGCCAACTCAAAAGGGCTATATTCATATGCTGCCGCTTTTTCTGGACTAGGCGTTCCAGCAGATGGCATCCCTTGCTCTATCATTAGTAATGATAAGTCTAAACTTGAAGTAATTCTTTCCACCTCTTCATCTGTTTCTGCACAAACGACGAAGACGGCAACCATATTTTTTGGTTTATCTAAGTAAACTGAAGGTTGAAAATGATTGCGATATTGGGCACTATATTGCGGACCACCTTCTCCGTTAATAAACTGAGCGAAAGTATAAGGAAGCCCTTTTTCAGCAGCTAGTAATGCACTGGATGGGCTGGAGCCTAGTAACCAAACTTCAGGTACAGTTTTCGTTCTTGGTGTTGCTTTTAATCCATAAAAAGGATGGTCACTGCTTAGTGAGTCATGTAAATAAGCTAACACTTCATCAACCTGATGCGGATAACGTTGAACATCACGAGGACGCCCATCATGAAGTGCCATAGTTGCTCTTGGCATTCCTCCCGGTGCTCTTCCTATCCCTAAATCAATTCGTCCCGGAGTTAAACCTTCTAATACTCGAAAATTTTCAGCTACTTTATATGGACTATAGTGAGGTAGCATCACCCCACCGGAACCGACACGAATCTTTTCCGTCTTTGCTGCAATATGGGAAATTAACACCTCTGGAGAGGAACCAGCAAGGCTATTCGTATCGTGGTGTTCAGAAACCCAAAAACGAGTAAAACCTAATGATTCTGCATGTTTCGCTAATGTAACGGTTTGCTGCAACGCTTCTTCAGCGCTCACTCCTTCTGATATTGGTGACTGATCTAATATGTTTAATCTTATCGTCATATTTTTCATACTCCTCATTGTTGTAATTATTTAAAAGCCTTCTGTAGTTTGCGATAGATTCTACCATTCCAATAGAAAAAATGGGTAATGGAACCCGCTTTTTTCATCATTTTTTTCGCTAGAACTTGGACATCTTTTTGTTTACTTACTTTATTATCAGAAAGGTATACCCCTAATAATCCTCGGTTAATGAGTTTATGAAATGGTTGATCTGGTAATAACTTCGTATGTTTATCCGCCTGTTCCATAAAATGAATAAATCTTGCCAATAATTCTTGTTCATCTTTATAATAGAAGCAGAAATTTAAATCTCCACCTGCTCGATCCTCATCTTGATCAATAAAATAATCGAGTAATATGTGCAAACCTTGAATATACGGAAAATACCCTTCTCGTACCATCTTTGCATACTTTTCCTCAAATGACTCCCTCATACCATAAGAAACTAAACAAAATATGCCGAGTGTCGATCCTGCACATGCCGAAAATTCATGCCAGCCCATTTCTGGCATTTGATCTGCATAAATGGCAAACCAATTTTGTAATCGATCAACCCGTTCTTCTTTTTGCACATGTTTGTGAATTTGAAGATCACAATAATAACGATTTAACTCGAGCAAATAGGGCTTAATGACTTCATAATGAGGAACTGTTGCTAACACATGTTGGCAAGTTGTCATTAGTTCCTCTAAATACCCTTCATCATTTTGGTCCTCTCGCATGCGATAGTAGTTCTTAGGCTTTTCCCCAAGGGTGAGTGCATCTTTCATTGATTCATGAAGTGCAGCAAAATCAGCAGGATCAAGTGATGTACTACGATCACATAAATTGTCTAAATAATCACTAATTGTTTGATAAGCAACAATAAATTTAATAGCATCGTCTATTCGATCAAGTGCTAGAAGACCTAAGATCGATCCTCCCTCACAATGAAATGTTTTAGCTTCTATACTATTCAATGCTTGTTTTCTTAATTCATCATTTGGTATTTTTTCTGCTCTTTTTTTCCAATATGCCAACTCCTTATGAACCACCGGCATCACTTTTCGGTATACTTGGCTCATTAATGAAATAGGACGCGAAGGTACTGACATAATTCTTTACCACCTCAATCACAATATAACCTACAGAACATCATCCGTTTCAATAAACATCTAATCTTAAGTTCTCTGTAAGTTTCACTACAACATAACTGTTTTCAAACAAAGCCATATAGGCATATGAACAATTCTATCATTTCCTACAGAAAGAACCAAAAGAGGAGTATTAGGAAATTTCGACATGTTTATGAACAGCTTCTTATCGGTCATTTTGGACGATGAAGAAGTGTTGGTTTTCAACGAATAGCTACATAGTGTAATACGATCACTTCCCTAAAAAAGAAACATTGCTTATGATATAAGTATCATCTAGAAAGGAGTTTGAGAGAATGATTTACCCTTATAAAGATAAAAATCCACAAATAGCCGACACTGCATATATCGCAGATTATGTTACAATCACTGGCGATGTAACGATTGGGGAGGAATCGAGTGTTTGGTTTAACTCGGTAATTCGCGGGGATGTAGCACCAACAATGATTGGAAATAAAGTTAATATCCAGGATAATTCCGTCCTTCATCAAAGCCCAAACAATCCTCTTATTATAGAAGATCATGTAACAATTGGGCATCAAGTTATTTTACATAGCTGTAAAATTAGGGAACATGCCTTAATAGGAATGGGCTCCATTATTTTAGATGAAGCAGAAATAGGAAAAGGTGCCTTTATCGGTGCAGGGAGTCTCGTTCCCCAAGGTAAAGTGATCCCACCAAATACATTGGCATTTGGAAGACCAGCTAAAGTGATTCGCGAATTAAATGAAAAAGATATTCAAGAAATGCAACGAATTGTTAGAGAATATGCCGAAAAAGGCCAATACTATAAATCACTTCAAAAGTGATATGTCCATTCATCATCACAATAGACAGTTTAAAAAAGAGGCTGGGACAAAGCCCAGCTAAATAAGAAAAAGGAGTTCAGTTAATGATAAAACTGGACTCCTTTCATTTTTAAAAAGAAATTGCCTTCTGTTTTATTGAGTGATATTGACTTTTACTTCAGACAGTTGCTTTCCGCGGACACAGCCTCAGCTTCTGTAGCTCCTCGTCCGCGTCGCTACAGGGATCTCCGGACTCATGCTGAGTCAACGGTCTTTCGTTCCAGTCAACATATCGTTATTTCGATGAATTTTTAAGTAAACAAAAAGGACTACCTCTTTTTCTCTAACAATGATGATCTACATGCTTCTTTAATGCATCAACTTTATCTATTTTTTCCCATGGTAGTTCAAGATCTTCACGTCCAAAATGACCATAAGCGGCAGTTTGTCTATAAATAGGGCGAAGTAAATCTAACATTTGAATAATACCTGCAGGGCGGAGATCAAAATGATGACGGACTGCATCTATTAAAAGCGCTTCACTTACTTTTCCAGTACCAAACGTATCAATCGAAATCGAGACAGGTTCCGCTACACCAATTGCATAGGCAAGCTGGACTTCACATTTTTCAGCCAAGCCAGCTGCCACAATATTTTTGGCTACGTAACGCGCTGCATAGGCGGCCGAACGGTCCACCTTTGTCGGATCCTTTCCGGAGAATGCTCCTCCACCATGACGTGCATAGCCACCATACGTATCTACAATAATTTTACGTCCAGTTAATCCTGCATCTCCCTTTGGCCCACCGACAACGAAACGGCCGGTAGGATTAATAAATAATTTTGTTTTTTTATCCAATAAGTGCGGAGGAACAATTGGTTCAATCACGTGCTCTTTCATATCCTTTTGAATTTGCGCTAAGCTGATATCCGGATGATGTTGGGTTGAAATAACGATTGTATCAATTCGAACCGGCTTGTTTTGCTCATCATACTCAACCGTTACTTGCGTTTTTGCATCTGGTCGAAGATAGGCTAAGATTTCTTTTTTACGCACTTCGGAAATGCGACGTGCCAGCTTATGAGCAAGCGAAATCGGTAGCGGCATCAGCTCCTTCGTTTCATTACACGCATAACCAAACATTAATCCTTGGTCACCAGCACCCATTGTTTGTAAATCTTCGTTATTTTTCCCATTCCGAGCTTCCAAAGCAGCGTCTACCCCTACAGCGATATCTGGCGACTGTTCATCAATCGCTGTCAGCACCGCGCACGTTTCCGCATCAAATCCGTATTTTGCTCGCGTATAACCTATATCTTTAATTGTATTTCGAACGATTTTCGGAATATCTACATATGTCGTTGTTGTTATCTCACCAGTAACAAGTACAAGTCCAGTCGTAATAGTTGTCTCACAGGCAACTCGAGCAATAGGATCTTCTGCTAAAATAGCGTCTAAAATAGCATCAGATATTTGGTCGCATATTTTATCTGGATGTCCTTCAGAAACAGACTCTGAAGTAAATAAACGGCGATTTTCAAGCATCTTTTTTCCTCCTAAAAATAATTTGCCACAGATGTACATAAGATGAAAGCCACAATGCAAACAGGTACTCACGATCCTGTTCCGTTTCACAATTTAAAAGTGAGATAATAGCAAAGAACAATCGTTAGGACATCCTTTTAGTGTTATCGTTCAGATTATCTCATTTTTTGGAACTTGCTTTATCTGTTTAACACTCATTTCCTAAAGTAATAAAAGCGAATATGATACAAAAATGAATAATGATGATATGAAGATAGAAACAAACGATAGGATACCTTATGTAAACCTTCCTCTTCATCCAACTTTAGTAAAGAAGACGAGTTAGAATATTACAATAAAAAAAACCTTCCACTATATAACAATATAGAGGAAAGGTTTTATTTCACGCTTTAGCCTTTCACTCTCATCGTTCAAGGTTTTACACCTTGCAAGCAGATTAGCACCTTTCAAATGTAAAGAAGGTTGCTGGGCTTCATAGGGACTGTCCCTCCACCAACTCTGGATAAGAGTATCCGTATCATCAACATCATAGCGTAACTTTCTACTAGATGAAAGGTTTTTGCTTCAATTAATCATTTTATGTTGTGATGTACATTTGAAATCAACAATTACTATAGTAACATTTTTCCTTATTAACGGATACAGCGGCGTTTCATTTCGAGAGAATTTTGTATACATCCCGTTATTTGTGACAAAATGAATAAAAAATAGTTAATTCTAAAAAAAGATGATAATTAGTATAGACTATTGATTTAATTGTGTTATACTAATTCATGAATAAGCGAATTTTTAATCTAACTAATAAAAATAAAGGATGGTTAAGTAAATGAGCTCAGTAAGTTTTTCTAATGAGTTAACAGAACTTCTAAATAGTAATCATATTCATACGCAACTCTCTTGTGCCACAATTAGTGGAAAAAGTGTTAAGTCGCAATGAAGGGATATTGACATCTTCTGGTGCTGTGCGCGCAGAAACGGGTAAATATACAGGACGTTCTCCTAAGGATAAATATATTGTAGAAGAACCTTCAACAAAAGATAAAATTGATTGGGGCGCGGTAAACCAGCCGATTTCCGCAGAAGTGTTTGAAAAGTTATATCAAAAGTGTTAATTATTTAAAGGAAAAGACGAAGTATTTGTTTTTAAAGGCTTTGCTGGAGCAGATAAAAATTACCGCTTCCAATCCAAGTGGTTAATGAATATGCTTGGCACAATTTATTTGCACATCAGTTATTTATTCGCCCAACTGAAAGATGAATTAGAACGACCATCAAGCTAAATTTCACAATCATATCAGCTCCTAGATTTAAAGCAAATCCGACAGTTGACGGAACACAATCTGAAGCATTTATTATCATTTCATTTGAAGACCGAATTGTTTTAATCGGTGGAACAGAATATGCTGGTGAAATGAAAAAATCTATTTTTTCTATCATGAATTATCTTACTTCCTGAAAAGATGTCTTCCTATGCACTGTTCTGCCAATGTTGGTAAAGAAGGGGATGTCGCTCTATTTTTCGGACTTTCTGGTACTGGAAAAACAACATTATCGGCTGATCCGCATCGCCGCTTAATTGGAGATGACGAACATGGCTGGTCAGAAAATGGTGTATTTAACATCGAAGGTGGCTGCTATGCAAAATGCATTGACTTATCGGATGAAAAAGAACCACAAATTTAGGATGCCATCCGATTCGGTTCAGTATTAGAAAATGTCATTGTAATCAAGAAACTCGGTAAACCTAACTATGACGATGACATCATTAACTGAAAATACCCGTGCGGCATATCCAATTCAAGCAATTGAAAATATTATTGATCCAAGTATCGCCGGCCATCCGAATACAATTATTTTTCTTAACTGCTGATGCTTCTGGGGTGCTGCCTCCAATCAGCAAATTAACAAAAGAACAAGCAATGTATCATTTCTCTAAGTGGTTATACATCTAAACTAGCTGGGACAGAGCGAGGAGTTACATCTCCTGAAGCAACATTCTCTACCTGCTTTGGTGCACCATTTTTACCATTGCCTGCGACCGTTATGCAGAAATGCTCGGACAAAAAATTGATGAGCATGATGTTCAAGTTTCCTTGTTAATACAGGCTGGACAGGTGGAGGATACGGTGTCGGCAGCCGAATGAAACTAAGACTATACACGAGCAATGGTTCAAGCCGCCCTTGAAGGTGAATTAAATAATGTAGAAACAATAAAGACGAAATTCTTTGGGCTTAAATATTCCCTTACATGTTCCAGGTGTTCCAGATGAAGTATTACTGCCGCATAAAACATGGATAACAAAGAGGAATATATGGAAAAAGCAAAAGAACTAGCTATGCACTTTAAGGAAAACTTCAAAAAGTTTAAAAATGGTTCTCAATTTGCCGAAAAAGGCGGACCACAAATTTAATGAGCGCAATCAAAGGAGGCTCGTCGATAATATCGACAGCCTCCTTTTATTTTTAAGTTCGTTGTTTTTTCATCCATTGACAGAGATCTTTGGTTACTTGCCGATTCATAGCTGGGGGGAAGTGATGCGTGTATGCAGGAAAATACCATGAATCTACCTGTTTATCGAGTTCTCGTAACCGTTTTTCTAGACGGAAGCATGTTCAGCAGACACGTGAAGATCATTACCGCCATGAATAATAAGTACAGGAGCTTGGAGTCTTTCCATTTCATATAATGGGTCTGACCTGGGAAGTGTTCAGGATATTTTTTGGGAGATCCACCAATCACCCTTTTCATCATCCTGCGTAAATCAACTCTTTCAACATAAGTTAGAAACATATCTGATACCCCACCCCAAGTAACGATCGAAGTGACATCACAATCTATGCCTGTTAATAACCCCATAACTCCACCTCGCGAAAATCCGAATACATGGATTTGATCGCTTCTTGTTCGTGGATGCTTACGTAATAATTTTATTGCTGTAAAAGCATCAGAACGATCCTTACCTGCAAAGTCTTCGTTTCCTTCTCCTCCCCTATTTCCACGATAAAAAGGAGCGAAAACGATAAATCCTTCAGAGGCAAATTGCCCAATTCGTGCCGGTCTTACCATCCCAACATTTTTAATACCGCCTCGTAAATATAAAAAACCATCATAATAATGCTCATCATTTGGCTCTGCTAACAACCCTTTTACAATCAATCCATCGGAGACATAAGAAACGATGAACATTCGAATATGCGGATTAGGGGAGGGAAACCGTCGTGATGATATAACCTTCATTTGCTTCCTCCTTACAAACTGCTAATGCCAAAAAATAGGCGATCACACATTTTTACTGCCTACATAATATATGTTAACGAATTCATGGGCTAATATCCAAAGGAGGAAAACAAACTTGCGCAAAACAAATCTACTTATTTTATTCTTCACCGTTATTCTTATGTTGAGTTTATTTGCTTGCTCAACAAATACAAATCTAGAAACAGTTAGGGTTGCAGAGGTCACTCGATCGATTTTTTACACTCCACAATATGTAGCATTGGAAAAAGGATTATTTGAAGACGAAGGATTGGATATCAAATTAGAAACAACTTGGGGTGGGGATAAAACAATGACTGCATTGCTCTCTGATAGTTCAGATATTGCACTCGTAGGATCGGAAACTTCCATATATGTTTATGCCCAAGGTACAAATGACCGCGTTATCAATTTTGCACAGTTAACACAAACAGATGGTACATTTCTTTTAGCAAGGGAAAAACCAAAGAAGTTCGATTGGGAGCAAATAAAAGGTTCTACTTTTCTCGGGCAAAGAAAAGGTGGAATGCCACAAATGGTCGGTGAGTACGTGTTGAAAAAGCACAATATTGATCCCCAAAAAGATGTAGACCTAATTCAAACAGTCGATTTCGGTAATATACCAAATGCTTTTGCATCGGGAACAGGTGACTATGTTCAACTTTTTGAACCAACTGCTTCTATTTTTGAACAGGAAGGGATTGGTCATATCGTTGCTTCATTCGGAGAAGAGTCCGGTCATATTCCATATACAACCTTTATGGCAAAACAAAGTTACTTAAAAGATAACGAAGAAACAATCGAAAAATTTATTCGCGCATTATATAAAGCACAACAGTGGGTAGAAAAAAACGATGCAAAAACGATTGCCAAAGTAGTCGAACCTTATTTTGATGATACAGATATAAAAATACTTACAAAAGTGATTGACCGTTATAAAAAACAAGGGTCATTCGCCACTGATTTAAAAATGAATGAAGATGGTTGGTATCGTCTTCAAGAGATGATGGAGGAAGCTGGTGAACTTCCTGAGCGTGTACCGTATGACAAACTTGTGAATACAAGGTTAGTAGAAAAAGTGTTAGAAAAATAAAAAGGGGGGCGTAATCGATGAATATTCTTACGGTTGAAAATGTTCACC
The DNA here is from genome assembly GCA_963748745.1 of uncultured Bacillaceae bacterium. GTDB lineage: Bacteria > Bacillota > Bacilli > Bacillales > Bacillaceae_C > CAVVKR01. Next base: position 35,894 of record CAVVKR010000010.1, read on the forward strand.
ACAGTTACTTTACGCCTAAACATGCAACAACAGCTTTAAAAAATATATCGTTCACGATTAAAAAAGGTGAATTTATTTCACTTATTGGACCTAGTGGTTGTGGAAAAACAACTTTACTATCGATTTTAGCGGGACTTATTACACCAACTGAAGGCAGAGTAATCATGAACGGTAAGGAACTACAAGAAGTGGATGCTTCCACTGGTTACATGCTCCAACAAGATTATTTGTTTCCGTGGAAAACAATCAAAGAAAATATTTTGATTGGTCTACAACTGACAAACCGTTTAAATAAAGAGGCAGAACATAAAGCTTTGCGACTTTTAAATAAAATTGGCTTAAATAATGTGGAAGATAAATTTCCGAATCAACTTTCCGGTGGGATGAGACAACGAGCCGCTCTCGTAAGAACACTAGCTGTTAATCCCCAAATTCTCCTACTCGATGAACCATTTTCCGCTCTTGATTATCAAACAAAATTAAAACTGGAAAACCTCGTCTTCGAAACATTAAAGTCTTTCGGTAAAACAGCTGTTTTAGTCACACATGACATCGGAGAAGCAATTTCGATGAGTGATCGAATTTTTCTTTTCTCCACTAACCCTGGGGAACTCCATAAAGTATTTGATGTTCCCAATGAACTAAGGATCCTTACTCCCTTCCAAGTCCGAAGCCATGAAGCCTATTCAACGTTGTTCCAAAATATATGGAAGGAGTTGAATGAGATTGAAAACAGTAGATCCAATAAATATAAAGTATAAAAAATATAAGGAGAAAATAAAAAAAGAAAAAATACTTGTTCTCTTTTATCAACTACTTATTTTTGTCATCTTTTTTTCATCATGGGAATTGGCTAGTCGTTTGGAGTGGATCGATCCGCTGATTTTTAGTTCACCAACAAGTATTTGGGAGCTTATTTATCGAGAAAATAAGTGATGGAACGCTTTTTAACTCACTTAGGTATAACAGTCTTTGAAACGATATTTGGTTTCATCTCGGTACTTTACTTGGAACTTTATTGGCTAGCGGTGCTTATGGTTATCACCGTTTCTTTCAAAAGTGTTAGACCCGTAGCTTAGTCATTTTAAATGCCATGCCAAAAGTAGCGCTCGGACCGATTCTTTATCGTTGTGTTAGGACCTGGTTTTACCTCTATTATCGCGATGGGAGCGGTTATTTCGGTTATTATCTACAACAATCGTTGTTTATACAGCTTTTCGAGAAGTAGATGAAGAAAATTATATAAAAGTATTAACAAACATTCGGTGCTAATCGTCAACTAAATTTTTAAAGAAGACGATTTTACCTGCCTCTTTTCCAACTATTATTTCTACTTTAAAAGTAAATGTCGGCTTATCATGGGTGGGTGTCATTGTCGGTGAATTTCTTGTCTCATCTCAAAGGTCTCGGCTATATGATCATCTATGGATTCCAAGTATTTAATTTTACCCTCGTCTTTGTTATCTTTACTCATTATTGCTATTCTTCGCTTACAATCATGTATCAACTAGTCGGATTGCTTGAAAAAAAGTTAATGAGAGAAAATTATAAATGAAGTGACTGTCCAATAAAGCCTAAAATGTCGAATCGAAAAATCAATCGTTTTCTGATTCGACATTTTTGATTGGAGTAAATTGAAGAGATAAAATACTTGCTCGTTTTGTAGTCTTAAACAAATCCATCGCAATTCTTTCTTCTAAACCTCCATTGTTCTTTAATCAAATAGATACACGTTTTTTATGTCAAATGATATCGGTGTCGACTTTTTCGAGAATAGCTTATGTGCCCCTTCTACAAACGAGTAACGAAAAAAGAAGCTGAAGCCAAGCCCACGGAAAGGGGCCACCTCAAAACGGATATTTACATTATTTCAAAATAGAAAACGAGGCAATCGAAAATTCATTAATTCAATGGCTTTTCGGATAGCCCCTGTATAACAAACCACTTCATTTTTTATACTAACAATCCTCGTTGTTTTATTTCAGCAAGCGAACAATGAAGAACTTGATCTTTCATTATAAAGCTATAATGATGCTTCGTTACATCCTTCAGTAAATCACCATTGACTAGCACAGGTCCCTTCGTTTCAAAGTAATGGGGCCTTTTAACGATTTTATCTATATGAGCAAAGAAAATAGCTTTTACAAATGATTTTTGTTCATGATGAACTTTATATTCACCAATATATTCAAGTGTATTAATACATCCTCCTGTCTCTTCAAATACTTCTCGAATCGCAGCATCTTCAATCATTTCATTTGCTTCACGCTTACCGCCTGGAAATTCATACCCTCTCTTCGCATGATTTGTTAACAACCAATCCCCTTTATACATACATAAAACAAAAACATGTTGCGGTTCTTCAGCAAAAGCATTCCTATTGAATGACAATGAAACCTTATTTCCATGTTGATCAAAAAAGTGTTCCATTTTACCACCTATTTTTTACGTGTGCTCAATCTTTTAAGAATATCTTATCACTTTTTAATGGAGATTGTGTAAAGAAGAATTTCAAGGAAACCTCTTTCTCAGACGAATCTCCTCCAATGCTTTTTTTACAATAAAATCCTCCTTTTTTCTTTCTGTTTTATCGGATTACATCATTCAGACTCACAGCGAATACACAACAAAAAAAAGAGAAAGCAGACAATATACTCTCTCTTTATTCTATCTCTTTTTTTGACTCTAAAATATCCATGCTCTCAATATGTTCTCTTGCTTGTTCGTCCCCAAGATCATAAAGCATTTGGTAAACTTGTTCGATATTTTTGTCATAGCGGTCATTTGTTTTATCAAAATGATACTCTGTATACGGTACGTGGGAGCGAAGAAAGTTTTCCCATTCAACCGAATATCTTAAATCGAATATTTCCCTTAATTTTGTAATCTGTTCATCTGTTGCTTCAATTTTAAAACTCCAAGTTGATGCAGTTTTTGACTGTGAAATTTCGCCGCTACCTACATCTATATAATAAGTATTTTTCTCTTCTGGCACTATGCTCATTCCTTTCATTTTTACTTTTTTTATCGTTTGCTAAAAAATGAATAATATACAGATGTTACTTGCATCCAATATCCTTAAACATGAAAAAAGAGAATCCACCAAAAATGGATTCTCTTTCATTCAAACGTGAATATGAAACTTGTTATTGGTCTAGAGTTGCTTGTAACATCCATATATGCTTTTCCAAACTTTGCAAAATGGAAAGTAACATATCTGCAGTCACTTCATCCTCATTTTTTTCTGCGAGTGCGATCCCTTCTTTTAGTTCACCAGTCAACATTGAAAAATCTTTTACTAGTGACTGAATCATCTCATCGGCTTTTTCATTTCCTACCGCTTCTTCAATACTAGATAATTGTAAGCATTCTTTCAATGTCGAAACAGGCTTTCCACCTATTGCTAGAATGCGTTCCGCCAATTCATCAACATTTGTTTCCGCTTCATTATATAGTTCTTCAAACTTTTCGTGAAGAACAAAAAATTGCGGTCCTTTGACATACCAATGAAAATGATGTAACTTCATGTCCAACACTTTCCAATTTGCAACTTGCTTATTCACTGACTCAATTAATGCTTCTGACATATAAAAACCTCCTCATTACTGTATTTTCCCTTAAGATTTAAAAATTAAACTGCTTTATCATCCACAATTTTTACGGATTCATGCTAAAATAAAAAAGCAAAGGAGGCTTGCAATGTTGAAACTAATCATGATCATCTCCATCGTTATTATCCTAATCGTGTTACTATTAACTGTTTTAACGACAAATAAAGCATATTCCTATAAACATACGATCGATCCAATTGATGAGCATCTAGAAAATAAACATACAAATAAAAAGATGTAACATGCAGCATAAGGGCACATACATTGCCCTTCATCGCTCATCTCCTCTTATGGATACTTTTGTTTATCCTCTATTTATTATTTTCTGTCGAACGGAGGTACAGCAGTGAAATACATCATGATGAAACTTATTCGATTTTATCAACTCTTCATCTCACCACTTAAGCCTCCTACTTGCCGTTTTTATCCTACCTGTTCACACTATGGACTTGAAGCCATTAAACGGTTTGGGGCAATAAAAGGCGGGTGGCTTACACTCAAAAGAGTGTTGAAATGCCATCCTTTTCATCCTGGAGGGATAGATCATGTTCCTAAAACATGGCCTCCGAAAAAACGAAATAGAAAGTAAAGCTTCCTTGATTTCCACACATCATTTCCGTATGATAATAATTATGTTTTAATAGGACATTTGCATCTATTATCCCGGTATATCATTTGAATATTCGTCTAATGATCAAATGTATCATCATAATGAAAGGAGATAACCTTTTGAATCGTCGCTATTATTTAGGCGCTCTTTGTATGAGTATCCTGTTTATATTACTACTTACCTCCTGTTCCTCTAAAAAAAATAATATGGAGACAGAGGAAAAGTTAACAATATATACAACCGTTTATCCTTTACAATTTTTAATAGATAAAATTGGAGATAAACATGTCCAAGTACAGTCTGTCTATCCGCCTGGAGCAGATGAACATACATTTGAACCGACACAAAAAACGATGATGAAAATCGCTGATGCTGATTTCTTCATCTATATTGGACTAGGTCTAGAAGGGTTCGTTGAACAATCAAAAAATGTCTTTAACAATCAACAAGTTGATTTATTAGCAGCTGGAGAAAAGCTACATTTAGAAGCTGTTCAGAAAACCGTTGATAATGAACGCTACCGAAATGAAGCGGAACATCAGCATGGTGATATCGATCCCCATGTCTGGTTACAGCCTATCTACATGAAAGAAATGGCTAAAAGCATCACTGAAACGCTTTCTAAGCGGATGCCTGAAAAACGCACATTATTTGAAGAAAACTATGAACTAATTGCATCCCAACTAGAAGAGTTAGATGCTAAATTTGCTACATTAATCGAAACGAGTAAAAGAAATGAAATAATCGTCGCTCATGCTGCTCTTTGGCTATTGGGAAAAAAGATACGGATTAAAACAAATACCTATTGCTGGTATTTCAACGACTGATGAACCATCCCCAAAACAGTTAAAAGAAATAATTGAAACGATAAAAAAGAAAAACATTCGCTACTTATTATTGGAGCAAAATGTTAACACAAAAATGACTGATATCGTGCGTTCAGAGACAGATACAAAAGTGTTAACAATACATAATCTCGCTGTCTTATCTGAAAAGGAAATCAATCAGAATGAAGATTATTTTAGTTTAATGAAACAAAATCTATATACATTAAAAACAGTATTAAATGAATGAAAAAAAACCCGTAACTAACGGGTTTTTTCCTATTTTAAAAATTGAACGAGCTTCCTTCTTAATAACTTATTCGCTGCATTTCGAGGTAATGAGTCACAAAAAATAATCTTTTTTGGTAACTTATATGCTGCTAGTTTTTGTTCACAATAAGAAATAATCTCGTCTGACGAAATATCAGTAGCCGCCACGACGAATCCATAGGGGACTTGTCCCCACTTCTGATCTTCTACACCTGCTACACCTGCATCGATAATAGCTGGATGGGATAAAAGTACTTCTTCTATCTCTGCTGGATAAATATTTTCACCGCCTGATATAATAAGATCTGAGCGTCGATCTAATACATACAAATAACCTTCCTCATCTACGTATCCGATATCACCTGTCGCAAACCAACCGTCGACAAAACTTTCTCTATTTGCTTTAGGACGATTTAAATAGCCTATCGTTACATTCGGTCCTTTCACTGTAATCTCTCCTGGCTCCATCGCCGCTACTTCTTTTCCTTCTGCTATTATTTTCACTTGGGCAGGAAACAGTGGCTTTCCTGCAGAGCCAAGTTTCGCCAAACTATCTTCTGGTGAAAGAGTAACAATTTGTGAAGCAGTTTCAGTCATTCCGTATGTTTGAAAAACAGGGATATTTTTTTCTTTGCATGTTTCTAGTAGTGGTATCGGAGCGGGCCCGCCACCTAGTAGCATACAGCGGAAAGTATTTGCATATGTATCGGACCCAAGTGAACGAATCATTCTTTGCAGCATCGTACTAACGACTGACATAATTGTTACTTTACCAGTCTTTAAAAGCTCATTTACTTCCACTTCAGAAAAATGCTCTTTTAAATATACTGGAATACCATAAACGATGCTTCGAATAATAATGGATAACCCACTAATATGAAATAATGGAACAGTGCAAAGCCAAGCATCCTTTTCATTTAACCCCATATTGAGAACAGAACCGATGGCACTCCACCAATGATTTCCATATGTTTGTAATACTCCTTTTGGATGACCAGTTGTTCCTGACGTATACATGATGGAGCACACTTCATCTAAGGAAAAGACATCCCGACTCTCTACTTCGCATACTGCGTTATTTTCAAGCTCTTTTACAGTGGTGGTCAGCAAATCGTCATGCTCTCTTTTTATTTTTTTCCCCACATATGCGAATTCTGCTTCGGTAATAAGCAATTTTGCTTTACTATCTTTTATTTGAAAGACTAATTCTGATGTAGTTAAGCGATGATTTAAAAACACTGTTTGCATCCCAAGCTGCTGTAATGCATGAATGATCCAAACAGTATGTGGGCGGTTTTTTAAGAGAACAGCAACAGCATCCCCTTTTTTTAGTGGATAATGAGCTATTTTCCCCGCCATTTGTTTACTATGATGTACTAAATCTTTAAACGTCCATTTTTCTTCATTAAAAACTAACGCAACCCGTTTAGGAGTTAACATTGCGCGTTGTTTTAACCAATTTGGTATCTCTTGCATCTAACAAACTCCTATCTGAAAAGATATCGCACTATTCTGCCTTATTGTTAGTATACCTTTTTACAAGGTTTATCATCCTCTTTTCTAAAAGAAAAGCTTAGCAGCACAAGCTACTAAGCTTTTTCCCTTATGGAAAACGTGGGTATTTTCCAAAGTCCGGATCGCGTTTTTCTTTGAAAGCATCGCGACCTTCTTTTGCTTCATCCGTTGTATAATAAAGCAATGTCGCATCTCCTGCAAGTTGTTGTAAGCCAGCTAATACCATCTGTATCGGCATTAAATGCTGATTTTAGGAAGCGAAGTGCAGTGGGACTTTTTTCAACATTTCTTGCCCATTTGACCGTCTCTTCTTCTAGCTTTTCTAAAGGAACAACTGTGTTTACTAAGCCCCATATCAAGGCTTCTTGTGCATTATATTGACGGCATAGGAACCAAATTTCACGTGCTTTTTTATGGCCAACAATACGCAGCAAATAACCTGCTCCATATCCACCATCAAAACTACCTACTTTTGGACCAGTTTGTCCAAAAACAGCGTTCTCCGCTGCAATTGTTAAATCACAGACAATATGTAAGACGTGTCCACCACCAATAGCATAACCGTTTACCATAGCAATGACTGGTTTTGGTGTCACACGGATGAGTCGTTGTAAATCTAAAACATTTAGACGAGGAATATGGTCGTCACCAACATATCCACCATGGCCACGAACCTTTTGATCTCCACCTGAACAAAATGCTTTCCCTCCTGCACCTGTTAAAATAATGACTCCAATCGATAGCGTCATCACGTGCAAATGAAAATGCATCAAAAAATTCCATTACTGTTTTTGGACGAAATGCATTATGTACCTCTGGACGATTAATTGTAATCTTGGCAATACCGTTATATGTTTCATATAAAATATCTTCGTATTCCCTTTCGCTTTTCCATTCAATAGTCATAAAAGCGGCCTCCTTTTTGTCTATATTTGTTGATGATATCCTTCTCTTAAAGCCTTAGTCCTGCTTCGTAGACAAGAACTCTAATACTATTGTAACAAAATTCTCTGGTTCTTCCACATGAATCGCATGTCCACACCCTGGAAAAATATAATGATGTGCATGCTTCATTTTCACTAACATTTGGTCAGCAATATGACAAAATTTCTCATCTAGTTCTCCAGTCAACAATAAGACCGGTATGTTCAGTTCATGCAGGTTGTCCCACCATGAAGGTTGTTTTCCAGTTCCCATTCCTCGTAAACTGTTAGCAAGTCCTAATTCACTTTGTTGAAGACGTTGAGTGCGCAATTGTTGTTTCTTTGCAGATGGTAAATGTTGTTGTGTCGAAAACAAAGGAATCTTCTCCCAATAGTCAACGAATGATGTGATTCCTTCTGTTAAAATTTTTTTCGCTAGCATCTGG
>CAVVKR010000011.1:0-80169 GCA_963748745.1 uncultured Bacillaceae bacterium
CGGGTATGATCTTCGTTAAGTATTTGTTTTATTTTCATGCACAATGCTTTGATGATTATTAATATCTTAACAATGTAAACTTTATATAAGTCTCTACTTGTAAGACCGAAAATAAAAACTTGTCTGTATAATGGAGAATAAACTTTTTCGAACAATATTAATCTTTAGTAGGAAGGATGAGGGGAAGATGGAAACGTCGGTTGAGCAAGTAAACATCTCACCATTTTTAGATGGAGTGAGAAGAGGGATACCGATTGCAATCGGCTATTGTCCGATTGCTCTCAGCATTTGGGTTGCTTGCAAAAACAACTGGTCTTACTTTTACAGAAACGATACTAATGAGTTTAATAGTTTTTGCAGGTGCTTGCTCAATATATATCCACTGAATTTAATTGCTCTAGGAACAGGAGCAATGGAAATTATTATTACTACTTTTATTGTAAATATTCGGCATTTTTTAATGTCAACGGTAATAAATGAAAAAGCCGAAGAAGATCGGATGATAAACAAATTAGTATATGCGTTTGGGATAACAGATGAAACCTTTTCTGTCGCTGCAACGAAAGAAGGGAGACTGACTACAGGGTTTATTGTAGGAGTGAATTTGATTGGCTATCTGAGCTGGAGTATTAACTCTGGACTAGGATTTATGATAGGTGCCGCATTACCGCAAGTTTTGCAAGAAAGTATGGCAATTGCGTTGTATGCGATGTTTATTGGCTTACTTGTGCCTTCATTGAAGCAAAGCTGGAAAGTGGCGTTTTTAGCTGGACTGTCTGCTAGTTTAAATAGTGTTTTTGTTCTTACTAATACGCTTTCAACAGGGTGGTCAATCGTTACTGCGACACTGCTTTCATCAGTAATCACTGAATTGGTTGTGAAAGTCAAAGGAAAAGGAGAGGGTGCAAATGAATAGTACTGTCATCATTTTTATGATTATTGGGATGGGAGTCGTGACATATATTCCAAGAATGCTTCCATTCTTACTATTTAAAGGGAAAGAATTACCTCCATTTGTGCAAGAAATATTAAAAAATGTTCCGCCGGCAACTTTAGGAGCACTCATATTTCCAGCTGTCTTTTATATTCATGATAATATTTTCTATGGTATTGTCGGTGCAGCTAGTGCATTTTTGCTTGCTTTTTTCGATGCCAATGTAATTATTGTCGTTGTAGGAGCAATCATTCATGTTAAGTATGTACTCTTTTCTTTTGTAAGTATAAATAATCATTAGAACATTTTCATATGTGTGTGTACGGAGGATATATGTAGAGTGTAGTGATGGAAAATTGTCCAAACTAGTATTTAGGCCAGACGCTATGGAAACGCTGGAATGGATATATAGGAATAAAACCAATGATTTGGGAACACTAATTAATTAAAGGGAAAAGTGGAAATCAAGAGAAGATTGTTGCCGACAACTTGTTCTATTTTAAGTAAAAAGCTGTACATATATAGAGAGATAAGAAGGGAGGAAAACGTTTGGCAAAAAAACTTGCTTTTCGTGCGATCATAGTCTATGTTTTGTTTGGCCTTGCGATGTATCTATATCTTTTTTACCTAGCGAACACAAGTATTCCTGCCCAATTTAAAGGAACAAGTGGTGATCCAGCAACATTTTTAACGCAAAAAGATTTCATCTTAAGTGAAGAATTCTCAAATATACGCAACTTATTGTTTTTTTTATCGACACCATACAAATGGTTATTTTATTTTATTATTTTAATCACCGGGTTGTCTTTGCTGTTTGAAAAATGGGCAAAATCCATCTCTCGTTTTCACTTTATTCAGACAGCGGTATATGTATTTTGGCTTTCACTTGCTGCTTATGTCGTCACATTTCCATTGAATTATTTGTCATATCATTTTTCAAGGGCGTATGAAATTTCTACTCAGTCTTTTTCTTCATGGATGAAGGATGGGCTTATCGATTTTTGGGTAGGACTTGTGATCATGCTTATTCTCGTCTCTGTTCTTTATATTTTGATGCGGAAGTTTCAACAAAGATGGTGGTTGGCTGCTTGGGTATTGTTGATTCCATTTATGATTTTTATGATGTTTATACAACCGGTTGTAATCGCTCCTTTATATAATGATTTTTATCCACTGAAAGATAAGGAGTTAGAAGAGAAAATATTAAATCTTGCTGATGAGGCAGATATTCCTGCTGATCATGTATTTGAAGTAAATATGTCAGAAAAGACAAACGCTTTGAACGCTTATGTGACAGGTATAGGATCGAATTCGCGGATCGTCTTATGGGATACGACATTAGAGCGTTTGAGTGATAGAGAGATTTTATTTATCATGGCTCATGAGATGGCTCACTATGTTGAAAAACATATTTACTTTGGGATGGCAGGTTATTTATTATTATCATTTATTGGGCTATGGTTGACAGCAAAAATGATGAATCATTATGTTCGAAAAAGAGGAAAAACATTAAAAATTACAAGTGTTTCCCAATTAAGTTCATTGCCCGTTATTTTTATTAATCACATCGATGCTTTTATTTGCATCCAGCCCGTTGACGAATTGGGCATCTAGATATCAAGAAATGCGAGCGGATCGTTATGCCATTGAGTTGACAGCTGATAGAGAAGCAGCGGTGCATAGCTTTCAGTCATTGACAAAAACTGGGTTAAGTCAAGTGAATCCTCCGTTTTTAGTGAAAATATTCCGTTACGGTCACCCGACGATGCTTGAACGGATTTATATGGTTGACACCTATCCATTACCAGAAGAAAAGAGCGATGAAACAAAGTAAAATAGAAATGTCTATCCCTTCTAATAGTAAGGAGCCATGGAAGTATCTACATGGCTCCTTACTATTAGAAGGGAATATCAATTACTGGCGGATAGCATTCAGTTCATTTGAAAGTGCCATGAAAGCTTGATAATCTCTGTTATCAAGTGATTGATCAATTTTTTCACGCAATCTTTCTCTCTGCATTTCCAAGAGAAGTTCATTTAAGATTGTTTCTACATAAACCTCCGTAGGCATGTTCTTTTCCGGTTGGCTTCGATTCATCTTATTCTTTCTCATTATATCTTTATAAGATTCTCTATTTTCCATCGATGATCACCTCGGAAACTTTTTTTAATTATATAGGATAATGGTGAAAAAATCAACAAATTATATAAATTTTCAGATATAACAACCTTGTTAAATAAAAAAGCAAAAACATACATTATCTACTTTTGTCTTGCGAGATAGAAAGATAAAGGAGGATGAATTTTTATGGATTACTTTTTTAAAATATAAACTCAAATCTTTGAAGACAGTATCACATGTATTTTTTCTTATGCGGAGACGGAAGCTTTTTAGTAAGTAGAAGAAGACGATTTCCAAATGAAGAGTTGTGATAAATGATTTTGAAAATTGTTGAAAAACACTATGAAGATATGATATTATTTTTTTAGCAGGATTAGAAAACGCCGTTTCGTAATAACAAACGGATCAATAAAAGGTTTTGATTGTTTGTAATTTTGAATTGATTGAGGGAGGAAATGAATAATGACAGACTATGTAAAGGTTGAAAACTTACAAGTATCGCGTATTCTTTATGAATTTATTAACTCTGAAGCTCTTCTTGAAAGTAAGGTCGATGAAAAGGATTTTTGGTTACAATTTGATAAGCTAATACATGATTTATCTCCAAAAAATAAGGAATTGCTAGAGCATCGTGATGCATTACAAACAAAAATAAACGAGTGGCATCGCGAAAATAAAGAACAATTTGATTTTAATGACTATAAAAAATTCTTAACAGATATCGGTTATTTGGAGCCAGAAGTAGAAGATTTTCAAATAACAACTGAAAATGTTGATGAAGAAATTGCTAGCCAAGCTGGACCACAGTTCGTTGTTCCGATTGATAATGCTCGTTATGCGCTTAATGCTGCAAATGCGCGTTGGGGTAGCCTTTATGATGCACTTTACGGAACAGATGCTATTAGTGAAGAAGATGGAGCAGAGCAAAAGCTTAGTTATAATCCAGTAAGAGGCGAAAAAGTGATTGCATATGGAAGAAAATTTCTTGATGAAGTTGTTCCACTTAACGGAAGATTCCCATAAAGATGTAACTAAATATGCCATTATTGATGGAAAATTGAGAGTTATACTTCAAAATGGAAAAGAAGCAAGCCTTAAGATGAATCGAAATTAATTGGATATAAAGGGCAACCAGAAGCACCATCTGCTATTTTATTCAAAAATAATGGACTACATTTTGAAATCCAAATTGATCATAATGATTCGATCGGCAAATCAGATAAAGCTGGTGTCAAAGATATATTGATGGAAGCAGCGATTACGACGATTATGGATTGTGAAGATTCTATTGCTGCGGTCGATGCTGAAGATAAAGCACTCGTATATAAAATTGGTTAGGTTTAATGAAAGGTGATCTAACTTCCACTTTTACAAAAGGAGGAAAACAAATTACCCGTACATTAAATCCCGATCGCACCTATACTTCATTAACTGGTGAAGAAATAACATTAAAAGGTCGCTCTCTCATGTTTGTTCGTAATGTCGGCCATTTAATGACGAGTCGATGCAATTTTAGATAAGAATGGTAATGAAGTTCCTGAAGGTATTATAGATGCAGTCATAACAAGCTTGATTGCAAAACATTCATTACTAGGAAATACCAAATACGAAAACTCTTCCAAAGGTTCTGTCTATATTGTAAAACCGAAAATGCACGGTTCGGAGGAAGTGGCATTTGCTAATGAACTATTTAATCGGGTGGAAGATATGCTCGGTCTAAAGCGAAACACGTTAAAAATCGGTGTGATGGATGAAGAACGTCGAACATCATTAAACTTGAAAAGCTTGTATTCGTGAAGTAAAAGAAAGAGTCGTCTTCATTAACACAGGTTTCTTAGATCGAACTGGTGATGAAATCCATACTACTATGGAAGCGGGACCAATGATTCGAAAAAATGAAATGAAGTCTACTGACATGGCTGCAATGTTATGAAAAAACAAACGTTAAGATTGGTCTAGAGACTGGATTCCAAGGCCGAGCTCAAATTGGTAAAGGAATGTGGGCAATGCCTGATTTAATGGCAGACATGTTAGAACAGAAAATTGGCCATCCAAAAGCAGGAGCAAATACTGCATGGGTGCCATCACCAACTGCAGCAACCTTACATGCTATTCACTACCATCAAGTAGATGTTACAGAAGTTCAACATTCACTGCTGAAACAATCCGAAGATTTACGAGATGAAATATTGCAAATTCCTGTTGCGAAAAATACGGATTGGACTCCTGAGGAAATTCAAGAAGAGCTTGATAATAATGCGCAAGGTATCCTTGGTTATGTCGTCCGTTGGGTAGATCAAGGAATCGGTTGCTCAAAAGTACTAGATATTAACAATGTAGGTCTCATGGAGGACCGTGCGACACTCCGTATTTCTAGTCAGCATATCGCTAATTGGCTTCACCACGGAATTTGTACAAAAGAGCAAGTACTTGAAACATTAAAGCGGATGGCGAAGGTCGTTGATGAACAGAATGCAGCTGATCCTGCATATCGTCCAATGGCGGAAGACTATGATAACTCTGTTGCATTCCAGGCAGCATGTGACCTTGTATTTGAAGGTTATGATCAGCCAAATGGTTATACAGAACCGATTTTACACCGTCGTCGTGCAGAAGCAAAAGCGAAATTTGCAGTCAAACAATAATTAAAAACTTGGGAAAATACTTTACTAGTCATGCTCACGATAATAGAGGAGTAGATACGTTCATTCGGTTATCTCCACTTTTAAAAGCGGAGATAACCGTTTCATTGTTTTATCTCGTAGTTTCGGCTTAAAAAGGATAATACGGTTCATTCATGCGATTGTCATTACGCCTGTCATTAAAAAATAATGTTAGAGAATATGATCAACATAGCTTGGCTATCTATTTTAAGTGGTGTAAAGCCTTTATAGAATGGATAGTTTTTCAAAAGTATAACATGGTGAGTGGCACATATAGAGCTGAAATGATAACATCAATAAAGCGATGAACATGGATAAATGATGTTTTACATTAACAGTAGCTCCCGCTGATCTATTATTGAAACGGTATGAGAAAGGGTGAATATGGTTGTTTAAAATCACCAATTGGCATCATCAGGTAGAATAGGTATGCTAACGAGATACAGCGTGAAGGATGTTAAAATTAATATATTCGTTTTGATGACAGGAACATTTGTACTTGAGGTGAATGACAATGGCTAGAGAAAACATGGTGAAATCTGTAAGTAGGGCATTGGATATCATTGCACTCATTAGTTTGCAAAAAGGCGGTCTAGGTGTTACAGATATTTCTAAACAAATGGATATTAACAAAAGCTCTGTATATCGTATTCTTTCTACTCTTGTGAAATATGGATATGTTGAGCAAGATGAAGAAACAAGTCGCTATAAACTTGGATATAAATTTTTAGAGATAAGTTCACATTTATTGGAATCCATTGATTTAAGACAAGAGGCGAAAGCATATTTACAACAACTAGAAAATGAAACGAATGAAGTGATTCATCTTGTTGTATGATCAAGGGGAAGTCGTCTATATTGAAAAGTTAGATGGTAATGAAGCATTACGTATGCATTCGCGCGTGGGAAAAAGAGCTCCGATGCACTGTACAGCTGTCGGTAAAGCGATCCTTGCCCATTTACCTTCTAATGTCGTTTCCGACATCATCGCTAGAAAAGGATTGCCAATGCATACGGACCAAACAATCACTAATAAAGATGAGCTTCTTCAAGAGCTAACAAAAGTAAAGGAAAATGGTTATGCGCTCGATTTAGAGGAAAATGAATATGGGATTACTTGTATAGCAGCTCCTATCTTCGATCACTTAGGCAAAGCGATTGCAGCTGTTAGTATTTCAGGTCCAAGTATCCGAATGAAGAAGGAACGTTTGCAACAACTAGCAGATCGGATGTTGGAAACAGGTGCCAAAATTTCTGCAAGACTTGGGTATGTCAATAGGGAAAAATAACATAGTTATGCTTAAAATTTGTTCGATTTATTTATAAAAATGATATCGAGCAAATTTTTATTTTTTGTTATCAGTTATGCAAATCCTTTAAAGATACATTTATTTTACATGAAAATGTTTTATTTGCTTCAAATGCATAAATCTTTGGGATATGTTCGAGACAACTACCGAGATTCTTGGAGAATCCCGGAAGCAGTCTCTACTCCATATCGCTACGTGAAATCTCCATTCTCATCGTTTCTTTTATCTCGTGGTGTTCGATTTTTTACTGAAAAATATCATAGAGCTCGTACAATATTTACTCTCCAAATATTCCAAATGTTGCGTAAATTTTACGTGGAGCATTGATACTCTTGACAATTGATTAAAGAGGGATGAATGAGAAATTGGAACAATGAGATTTTGTCCGTTACGAAAGTGGACTGTAGTTGAAAATTGATTATGTTTTGAAATTTTTTCGACGTGGTTTAAAAAAGCCAAATACATTCGGGGTTGATAGGTGATGTTGTAGGAAGTGCAAAAATAGATGTGTGAGAGTCTATGATGATAGGTGCCTTATGTGTAACACCTACTAAATATTTTGTTCCTTCTCTTCTACCATTGAAAGATGATCCGAAAAACTGACAGCTCGTTTTAATAAGTGTAAGGGGTTTAAATGGTGACAAATACTTCGATCTTCAACCTCTAAAATTTCAGAATATAACTTTGATCCATATTCTTTCGGTAAAATCGCCATCGTATATGGATTAATTTCATATTCTGTTAAAAATGATAACTGAGTTTCTCTCATTTTCTTCTCCTTTCGACAATATTTTTTAAATCATCAATATAATACCATAAATTCCATTCATTTTCTTCCTATTTTTCAAAAAAATCGGAATATTATTCGACAAAATCTTATAAAGAGAGTAGATCTGAGTTGTATTAAAAAAATACAACTGCTTTTTAAAACTTTTACATGTCATTAATAAAAGATTAATATGTTTCCGACATGGGCAGTGTATTATTTTATGAGAAATAGGAAGAGATTTGGAGAATCTCTAAAAAACAATTCGTGAGGCTTGCATGAAGGGGATTTTATTTTTTATCATTCTGTTTTTAAAAAGAAGAGTTGGGCTGGAACAAATTTTCGATTGATCCCTTACTAAAAGTAGGCATTTTTTTAAGGGGGGGTCATGTAAGATGTTCTCATCCTTATTCACTTTTCGATTGCACTTGCTTAGAAAGCTAAATAGAGATAGATAGTTTTTTCGAAAATAATAAGGAGGAAAATCATGAAAAGATGGTCGCTTTTAATTTCAATAATGTTACTACTTTTCTCCATTCTCTCAGGATGTACTACGTAAAGAGACTGCGAAAAAATAATCCAAGTGATGAAAAACCACTTGAATTAACATGGTATTTTCCAGTTGCTGTCGGCGGTCCTATAACGAAAATGATTGAAAAAATGGCGGAAGATTTTAATAAAGAACATCCTGATATTGTCGTGAAGCCTATTTATACAGGAACATATGAAGAAACGATGACGAAAGTTCAAACAAATATTCAAGGAAACGATCCTCCAGACTTGGCGGTGTTACTTTCAACCGATCTTTATACATTAATGGATATGGATGCAATTATTCCTCTGGATGAATGGATTAAAAAAGATAAAGCAGAAGAAATGATAAAGGATTTTTATCCAGCATTTATGGAGAATTCCATTACGAATGGAAAGACATGGTCAATCCCTTTTCAAAGAAGTACGATCGTTCTTTATTACAACAAAGATGCGTTTAAAGAGAGTGGTTTAGATCCAGAAAAGCGCCGAAAGATTGGGGAGAATTAACTAAGTATGCCAAAAAACTAACTAAACTTGGTGCGCAATGGGGAGTTGAAATTCCAACTTCAGGATTTCCCTATTGGATGTTTCAGGCTTTTGCATTACAAAACGGAAAAAATGTGATGAATGATGATGGTACAGAGGTATATTTCGACACGAAAGAAAATGTGGAGGCTGTCCAGTTTTGGGTCGATTTAGCGAAAAAACATAAAGTAATGCCTGAGGGAGTAGTTGACTGGGCGACTGCACCTTCTGATTTTATTGAAGGAAAAACAGCGATGCTATATCACACAACAGGGAATTTAACCAATATAAAAGAGAACGCTACATTCGATTTTGGGGTTGCATTTATGCCTGGTAATAAGCAATTTGGAAGTCCAACTGGAGGCGGGAATTTTTATATGTTCAAAGGGATGTCTGAAGAAAAGCAAGCAGCAGCGTGGAAATTTATTCGTTGGGCTACCGAACCAGTGCGTGCAGCACAATGGAGCATTGACACCGGCTATGTAGCGACAAGAAAATCGGCTTATGAAACAGATATTATGAAGAAATATATTGCGTCTTTCCCGCAAGCAATTGTTGCACGAGATCAGCTTAAGCATGCTTCTGCTGAGTTATCGACTCATAATAATGGAAAGATATATAAAGTGATTGATGATCATTTACAAGGAGCAGTGACGGGAGAGGAAACTCCTAAAGAAGCTTTAAAAAAAGCACAGCAAAAGGCCGAAGAAATATTAGCACCATTTTATAAATAGAAAAAGGTGGTTCGGATGAGAAGAATAAGCTTGAAGAAGCAAGTAACTCCGTGGCTTCTTCTTTCCATCCCTTATTTTCCTCCTCGTATTTACGTTTTATCCAATAATAAAAACAGTGTACTTAAGTTTATTTCAAGCGGATTTAGCTACACCTGAACCATATTTTGTTGGATTGGATAATTTTGCACGGATGTTAGAGGATAAGGTGTTTTGGAAGGTATTAAAAAACAATCTATTATTTGCTTTCGGGACTGTACCGTTTAGTATTGGACTTGGTTTAGGGATGGCACTTTTAGTAAATCGCTTATTTAAAGGGAGTGGTTTTGTAAAAACATTATTCTTTTACCCAGTTGTTATTCCAATGATTGCTGTAGCTAATATATGGCTATTTATCTACACTCCAGAATATGGTCTTCTCAATCAGGTTCTTTCGTGGTTTGGTGTTGGGAATATAAATGTATTAGGGCAAAAAGATACTGTCCTTCTTGCGATGATTGTCATGATGATATGGAAAGAAGCAGGTTTTTTTATGGTGTTTTATTTAGCGGGACTACAAAATATATCGAAGGAGTTATATGAAGCAGCTACAATTGACGGTGCTTCTTGTTGGCATCAATTTACAAAAATAACTTTTCCACTTTTAATGCCGACGACTTTATTTATTTTTATTATTGCAACGACTAATGCCTTTAAGCTTGTCGATCATTTAGTCGTCATGACGCAAGGAGGACCTGACAATGCTAGTAATCTTTTATTTTTCTATATATATGAAAATGCCTTTCAGTTTTTAGATAGTGGGATGGCTTCTACGTTGACGATTGTCATGTTAGTTTTAATGGTTATTATTGCTTCTATTCAATTTTTCACAATCGATAAAAAAATTCATTATAATTAGGAGTAGTGTAAAAGATGGGCAGGCTATTAACTCTTTCCACATATGTACTTGCTATATTATGGGCAATACCTCTTTTTTGGCTTGTTTTAACGGCCTTTAAGCCTGGCGAATTAGCGTTAGACTTGTTTTCCTTTTCTTTTTCGATTGAAAACTTTAAACGCGCGTGGCATGGTGCTCCCTTTGTTCGTTATTATTTCAATACACTTATCATTGTCATTGGTGTTTTAGTCATGCAATTCATTACTGCAACGTTAGCTGCATATGCCTTTGCTAGACTTTCTTTTAAATGGAAAAATATTTTATTTGTATTATTCCTTGTTCAAATAATGATTCCAGTTGATTTATTAATTTTTCCTAATTATAGCACCTTAGCAGATTTACAATTAATAGATTCAAAGCTTGGTATCATGATTCCCTATTTTGCAACTGCCTTTGGTGTTTTTTTGTTGAGGCAAACGTTTAAAAGCATTCCATCTGAACTTGAAGAAGCAGCACGTATGGATGGATGTAATGTATTCCAAGTTATTTGGCATGTATATGTTCCATTGGCAAAACCGACTTATATCGCTTTCGGTTTAATATCTGTCAGTCATCAATGGAGTAATTTCCTCTGGCCATTAGTTGTGACTAATTCGGTTGAGAATCGTCCATTAACCGTTGGACTGTCCATCTTTGCAAAGTCGTTTGAAACTGGTGCTCAATGGGGGGAAGTAAGTGCAGCGACACTACTTGTTATTTTTCCGTTATTACTCGCTTTACTCATTTTTCAAAAGCAATTTGTGGAAAGCTTTATGCATGCAGGGATGAAGTAGGAAGGAAGCATGTCATTTAGTGATTTAATGACTGGTTCAGTTTTAGTCTGATTATGATAGAGCGACCTTGAATGATTAGAAAAGTGACAAGTCATTTATTTTCTTTCCAAGATGAAAAAGCGCAGAATCCTTTCGACTCTTGCGCTTTTTTAACCGCTTATTGATTGTACATGAATGAGGATTACTCATGTTGTTGAAGCGGGTGAATGGCTTGATCAGTATAGCGTTCGAATAAATAAAAGGTAAGCAATTCTTCGGTGCGGTTGCGCAGACGGGGATTAAAATAATTATGTTTTTCCTCATAACCTTTATAAAAAAATACATACATCGTAAATGTGTCGTCAGACTTTACACGTTGAATTTTCATTTGCTTTTTTTTCATATAGCGTTTTATTTCTGCTAATTCTTGTTGAACAAATTCCGTTGTTTTATCAATTAATTGTATATAAGGTCGCTTTAATTTTAAAGGGCTTTTTTCAATGATCATCCGATCGCGTTGTAAAATGGTTAAAATCATCGGTAAATAAAGCGCTTGTTCAAAAATATCGCGGTCAGCTTCACTTATTCTCGTCAAAAACAGTACCCCCTTCTTTATATAAGAGGAACATACGTTCCCATTATACGATATTATTGTCCATTTGTCAGTCATATACTTATTTTTAGAATGTAGCTGAAAAGTAATTCATAAAAATAGGTTATAACGAGAAGGGAAAATATTTTGGGTGTCGAAATAAATGGAATAAGCTAGTTAAGAAGTAAAAAATGAAAATGAAAAGGTGTGTAAGCAATGAGCGGTAAAAGAGGAATACAACCGGAAGATTTATATGCATTAAAGTCAGTCACAGATCCCCGAATATCACCTGACGGAAAAGAAGTTGTTTACGTTCAAACAGAGATAGATAAAGAGAAAAAAGAGTATGTTTCTCAATTGTTTTTGCTGAATATAAAAGAAAAAAAACCGATGCAGTGGACATACGGAAAAGCGCGTAATCATTCCCCATGCTGGTCACCTGATGGAAAGAAGATTGCCTTCGTTTCCAATCGCGATGGAAAACAGCAAATTTATATTCTTCCTCGAACAGGTGGGGAGGCAAAGCAGGTTACGTTTTGTAAAAATGGTGCGAACAATCCTGTTTGGTCCCCATGCGGGAATAAATTAGCATTTTCGGTGATGATCGAAAAGAATGAAACAATCGATGAGCAAAGAAAGGAAGAGGAAAAAAAGCAAGAAAAAGAGATAGAACCACTAATCGTTGATAAAATGAAGTATAAATCAGATGCAGAAGGTTTGTTGGATACAAATACATATTCACATATTGGTATCCTTGATCTTAAAACAGACAAACTTGTCCAGCTAACGGAAGGGGATGTTGATTATCAACTCGGTTCTTGGTCACCTGATGGAACCTATATTGCATACACTGCTGACAAGTCAGCTGACACCGATTGCACTTTTTTAGCAGATATTTATTTATATGAGCTAGAAAAGAAAAAGGAACATCGCATAACGAATGGAACCGGTATGTTCGGTCAAACGGCATGGTCGCCTAATAGTCGTTATATAGCCTTTATTGGGAATGAAAAGGAATTTGCTAACGCTACTCATACGAAAATATGGGTGTATGATTTACAAACAGAAGCACTTGAATGTTTAACAAGTGATTTAGATGCACCAATCGGGGACTATGTTGTCGCCGACTTTCAACAAGGAGCTGTAGAGCCAAGAATTCAATGGTCTGCTGATAATGAAAGCTTTTACTTCCTCGTATCTGACACTGGAAATACGATTATTTACTTTGGGAATATATATGGAGAGATGTATCCTACACTTCACGATCATCAACACGTATATGGTTTTTCCCTTGATCATAAAGGAAAGAAAGCAGTAGCAGCCATTAGTAAACCGACAGAACCAGGTGAATTATTTTCTTTCAACATTATGACAGGAAAATTAGAGCAATTAACGAGAGTGAATGAGGCGTTTTTAAAAGAGAAAAAGCTTTCAGAGCCGGAAATGATTGTGTTTGATGGAGCAGACGGTTGGAAAGTTCACGGTTGGCTCATGAAGCCTATAGGTTTTAAAAAAGGACAAAAATATCCCCTTATTTTAGAAGTACATGGTGGTCCACATGCAATGTATGCGAATACGTATGTACATGAATTTCAAATGTTAGCTTCAGCAGGTTTTGCCGTTTTATATGTGAATCCGCGTGGCAGTCATGGATATGGGCAAAAATTCGTTGATGCAGTTCGCGGAGATTATGGCGGGAATGATTACAAAGATCTGATGTGTGCAGTTGATTATGCGCTTGAAACATTTGATTTTATTGATCAAGATCGATTAGGGGTTACAGGTGGTAGCTATGGGGGCTTTATGACAAACTGGATTGTGGGTCATACGAATCGTTTTAAAGCCGCTGTTACTCAGCGTTCTATTTCGAATTGGATTAGTTTTTATGGTGTGAGTGATATTGGGTATTATTTTACCGAGTGGCAGATTCTAGCGGATTTAACGGATGTCGATAAGCTATGGAAACATTCCCCACTTGCCTATGTCGATCAAATTGACACACCCCTGCTCATATTACATAGTGAACAAGACTATCGTTGTCCGATGGAACAAGCAGAACAGTTATTTATAGCACTGAAGAAACAAAAGAAGCAAACCCGTTTGATTCGTTTTCCTAAATCAAACCATGAGCTTTCAAGAAGCGGAAAGCCGACATTGCGAATCAAAAGACTAACATATATAAAAGACTGGTTTTTAACATATGTTTAAGGAAAAAGCGGCTCAAGCAGCCGCTTTTTCTCGTATCTAAGCTAGTCTTTACCTGAAAACTAGCATGGATATGTTCATATTATCCGTTAATAAAATAGTAACTAATATAGTAAAAAATGCATCAAGGATGATGTCGCAGATGGAATACGATCTAGGGCGAAAAATCCACCATTTAGTTTGAATGTAAGATCATCCTTCAGACCAACTGATTAGGTCTTTAATCGTTGGAATCCGTTCGATATCGCGAATAAAAGTAGAAACAATCAGGTATGATCATGTAACTCTTTAGAGGTTCCACCAATGTGAGCCTTTTTACTAACTTAAAGAGAGAAGAGGAAGGTTTTTTACAAAAGCTTGACAATCTTCCATAATATGATAATATGTCATTTGTAATAAAGGTAACTATTGGATTTTAAGTATATTTATTCCTTGTGAACACAATCGAATATAGACTATTGAAAAAGTAGTCTTTTTCATATTTTATTAAAACTAATTGACCAATTTGGTCGGAAAGGGTTGTTTGTTATGAAAAAGTTCAGTGCTGTAGTTCTCTCTCTCTCTTTAACCTTTGTTCCTACAGTTGCTTTTGCGAAGGAACCTGCTGAAAAACTTTCTATTACGGAAGAAAATGAAGTGTTTGATCAAGTGAATAAAGGCTTGAATCAAGTAAATTCTTTAAGCGATGAGGCTACTACTCAAGCCAACAAAATGGAGGTTCAATCTAAGAGACTCTCTCATTCCATCAATGGAAGTCAAATCAAAGCAAATTCCCTAAGCGAACATTTAATTGAACTGATAAAAATGAGAAATAAACTTTTATCTAACTCAGAGGAAATAAATGATCTTTCTAATCAAATTTATTATAATAGAGAAGAAATTCGCCGTGAATTTAATAGAATATCATCTAATAACATTACTCCAACAGAAGAGCAACTAACAGAAGTGATAACATTATCAGAACAAATAGTTTCACAGATTAAGAATAGTAAACAAGTGCTCGAAAGTATTGGAAAAGAAATGGTTCGCTTGACTAATTTCATTATAAAGAAAGATTTTAAATCAGCGTTGACGAGTACTGAAACGATCATTTCTTTACAAGAAGATCAAATAAACATATTAACAGAGATAAAAAGTGATCAGCAACAGCTTTTAAATGTACTGCAACAGATAAAATAAGTTAGCCTTAGGATTTTATTAGCTGGTTGTATGATGCTAAATTTAGGAGAGGAAGAAAAAAGAGGGCTGAAAGGTGTTTGTTAGTTGTTTTGTGATGATAGTGAAATGAATATAAGAAGCAAAACAGCATGGACAAACTGATTGCTTCTAAAACCTTCTTGGCTTTGAACCAAAATTTAAATGAAAGAGGTAATGATAAGCTAGTCTTTTTCTTAATCGTTAGCTTCGTGCGGAAGTGTACAATTGGAAGGGACGAAGGTGAAAATTTTCGCTCTAAAGCATCAAGCACGAGCACTTAAAAATTGAAGGTCGATTTTACTATCAAAAGGTGAATAGATGTTTAAGGAAAAAAGTGGCTCATGGTAGCTACTTTTTTTATTTATTGAACTTGGCTGCTGTCCAATGGATTTGATAGATGATCATGTTTTTTCATTGTTCGCAAAACGTTTTTTTATGATACATTAGTTTAGAGATTTTTTTCCATATGTTATACTTTAAGAAGAAAAATATCGGGTTTTGTCTACGTAGTGATGACAGAAAGAATAGGGGAATAAAATGGACTTTGATTCTATTAGAGAATGGTTTACGATTGAAAACATCATGGATTTAATTGAACAATATAGATCGTTTGGTCCGCTACCGGGGATTTTATTACCAATGGTAGAAGCCTTCTTTCCATTTTTACCATTATTTCTATTCGTCATGGCGAACGCAAATGCTTTCGGACTATGGTGGGGCTTTCTTTTTTCATGGATCGGTGCATGTTCAGGTGCATTGCTCGTTTTTTTACTCATTCGGCGGTTTGGACAAACTAGGAAGCTTCACTTTATCCATCGAAATCGACAAGTAAGGAAATTTATGGAGTGGGTAGAGCGGCGCGGTTTTGGGCCATTATTTTTATTATTATGTTTTCCATTTACCCCTTCAGCAGTGATTAATATTGTCGCAGGATTATCAAAAATCAGTATTATTCAATATATTTTAGCTGTTGCTGCTGGAAAATTAGTAATGATATTTACGATGAGTTTTATCGGTTATGATGTTATTTCCCTTATTAAACAGCCAGTAAGAACAGCTATTGTTGCAATAATAATTGCCATTCTTTGGTATGTAGGTAAGCATATTGAAGCGAAGTTCAATGTAGAAAAAAAAGAAAGAAAGCGTGGATAAAATTTGAAGGACAAATACTTTAGGTTCACTTTACTGAGCTTTTAATCTATTTGACGCTTCAGTAAAAGAAGAATCCTATAGCCCAACTTTAAAAGTGAATGTCACTTTAGAGTGGTTCTCTTCGATAATCAGATGATACATGGTTATCCTCTTTAAAGATGATAAAGTTCTAACATCATAGGTCTTGTTAGGATAGCTATGTTCATATAAAAATGTCAGAATTTTTAGAAGGGAGAGGAAAGTTTTAGATGCGATTAAGTGAGAAGGTAGCGATTATAACCGGTGGTGCTCGAGGAATCGGTTTTGCAGCTGCAAAGCGATTTGGTGAAGAAGGTGCTAAAGTTGTGATTGCTGATTTCGATGAAGTACAAGGGTTAAAAAGCGAAGAAATTTTAAAACAAGCGAATATTGAAGCAACTTACGTTCAAGTTGATGTTTCAAACGAGAAAAGTGTTTCTGACATGGTTAGAAAAGTAAAAGAAAGATACGGGAAAATACATATTTTGCTTAATAATGCGGGAATAACGCGTGATGCACTATTAATAAAAATGAAGCAAGAGGATTTTCAACGTGTCTTAGATGTTAATTTAACGGGGGTATTTCATTGTACACAGGCAGTTGCTCCAATAATGATAGAACAAGGAAGAGGGAAAATTATTAATACTTCCTCTGTCAGTGGGATCTATGGGAATGTAGGTCAGACCAATTATGCAGCAGCAAAAGCAGCCATTGTTGGAATGACGAAAACATGGGCGAAAGAACTAGGGAGAAAAGGAATAAATGTAAATGCTGTTGCGCCGGGTTTTACCGAAACAAATATGGTTGCTAGCGTTCCCAAAAAAGTAATTGAACAAATGAAAGCGTTAGTACCGCTACAGCGCTTAGGAAAGCCGATTGATATTGCGAATGCTTATTTATTTTTAGCATCAGCAGAAGCAGATTATATCAATGGGACGGTGCTTCATGTCGACGGTGGAATCATGATGTAATGGTACTAAACGAACTGATCAAAACGATTTATCGATAAATACGCGATAAAAAAGGAGAGAATAAAAATGAGAAACGTTGTCATTACTTCTGCAGTGAGATCCCCCATCGGAAGGTTTGGAGGTTGCTTTAAAGATTTATTACCAACGGATTTAGCAGTACCAGTCATCAAGGAAGCAGTCAAGCGTAGTAAATTATTAAGTGAAAATGCTGTAGATGAAGCTATATTAGGACATTGTATACAACGAAGTGACGAACCAAATACAGCAAGAACGGCTGCTTTATTAGCGGGACTTTCACATACGACGACTGGATATACCATTCAACGCCAATGTGCAAGTGGGATGCAAGCAGTGATTTCAGCTACAATGCAAATTCAAACAGGATTATCCGATATTGTTTTAGCAGGAGGAGTGGAGGCAATGAGCTCGAGCCCTTACGTGTTAAAACAATATCGCTGGGGACAGCGGATGCAACATGGAGAAGTAAAGGATACCGTCTGGGAAACCTTAGAAGATCCGATTCATCACTTCATGATGGGAGAAACGGCTGAACATCTTGCAAACTTGTATCATATTAAGCGAAAGGAACAAGATGAGCTTGCACTTTTATCACATAAACGCGCACAACATGCAATTGAAAAAGGTTATTTTGAAAATGAAATTGTACCGATTAAAGTGAAAAGTCGACGTGAAGAAAGAACTATTACAACAGATGAAAATCCACGTGCTAACTTAACACTTGAAAAGCTTGCCAATATGCAGCCAGCCTTTGTAAAAGGAGGGACAGTTACTGCTGGAAATTCTTCAAGTTTAAATGATGGATCGGCTGCTCTTATTTTAATGTCCGAAGAGGAAGCGGAGAAAAGAGAACTTACCCCATTAGCAAAAATTGTTGGATATGCTGTAGCTGGTGTCGATCCAAAACAGATGGGAATAGGTCCTGTCCCTGCCATTCAACAAGGGCTTAAACAGATGAACTGGTCTTTAGACGATGTTGATTTAATGGAAGTAAATGAAGCGTTTGCCGCCCAATATTTAGCCGTTGAGAAAAAGCTGAACTTGAACCGCGAAATCGTTAATGTAAATGGAAGTGGTATCAGTCTCGGTCATCCGGTCGGTTCCACTGGTGCTCGCCTGATTGTGTCGCTGGTTCATGAATTAAAGCGGAGGCAAAAACATAGAGGAATTGCTTCTCTTTGTGTCGGCGGGGGAATGGGCGTAGCTGTTTTTGTTGAAACAATGTAGTCATAAAAAAAACAACACCCATCCTTCTTGGAAGATGAGGTGTTGTTTTTTTACTCCATTCGTTTAAAGATAATTTATTTTGGTTATTATAATAGCGCCTATCTACCAGAAGTCCAAGGTCCGCCATGAAAAGGAGGGCGACCATGTGGGAATCCGTGATAGTGCGGATAGTGGTAAGGGTAATGATGATACGGGTACTGGTGATACGGATATTGATGATACGGATATTGGTGATACGGATGAATGCTGGTGATGACCGTGCCACATACCATGGTGTGGGAAGCCATATTGTTGTCTCTCCATTATTTATCCTCCTCAAAAAATAGTCTACTTTACAATATGTTCGCAGTGAGCAATATGTACCAATATTTATTTAACTGAAATAAGGAAATCCTTCTTGCCTTCAGATAAAAGTGAAAATAGCAATGAAATAATCTAAAATGTTATTGCTTATCACCTTATCGATCTACTTATTTCATCGTAATGTTTCAAAGCTACCGATTAAATGGAAAGTGTCACCCGCACACATAACGAAATGAACATGTTAAAATATAAAAAAAGAGCTTGAAGAAAGATGGAACTATTTTACTACTAAAATGACGTGTACAAGAAGTAGGAGTGAAGGGAATGTCTGTTCGTTTTGTACTTGGTCGGTCAGGAACTGGAAAGACGACACTATTTTTAGAAGAAATACGGGATAAATTAAAAGAAAACCCTAGTGGTTCACCAATTATCTATTTAGTGCCTGAGCAAATGACTTTTTTATCTGAGTATCATTTAGTGCAGAAACCGGATATTCAGGGAATGGTGCGTGCACAAGTGTATAGCTTTACGAGATTAGCATGGCGAATACTGCAAGAAACAGGTGGGATTAGTCGAACTCACCTGTCTAGTGCTGGTTTGAACATGTTAATTAGAAAAATAATTGAGGATAAAAAAGAAGAGCTCAAGTTATTTGGACGTGCAGCTGATAAAACTGGCTTTGTTCAACAAGTGGAATCGATGTTAACGGAATTTAAGCGTTACTGTATTGAGCCAAACACATTAATGTTGAAGAAAAAAGAGCTGGAAGAAGAGCAAAATAATTCGCAGGCACTTATTGATAAATTAAATGATCTCGAACTGATATACAGTGATTTTGAGGAAGCCTTACTTGGAAAATATGTAAATTCAGATGATTATTTAACTTTATTAGCGGATGCTATTGAAACGTCTTCCTATCTGCAAGGCGCTGAAATATATATAGATGGCTTTGATAGTTTTACACCGCAGGAATATTTGGTTATCGAAAAATTGCTGAAAGCTAGTAAGCGTGTTTCCATTGCCTTAGTACTTGATCGCCCATATCGAAACGGTCACGCACATGACCTACATCTCTTTCGTATAAGTGGAGAGACATATGCAACACTATACGATATGGCACTGAATAATAATGTGTTGGTGGAGGATGATATCGTTTTACACCATGCTTATCGCTATCAAAATAGCAGTTTGCAACATTTAGAATCAAAGTTTGAGGTAAGGCCAATCAATCCTTTTACAGAGCAAACTGATATTGTTTTATGTGAAGCAAGTAATCGTCGTTCCGAAATAGAAAGCATTGCTCGTGAAATTCGTGAATTAGTGAGGACAGGGAAATATCGATTTCAGGATATTGCTATATTAGTACGGAATGGTCAAGAATACGATCATCTCATCGAAACGATTTTTTTCGATTATGGGATTCCTTTTTACATAGATCAGAAGCGCCCAATGTTTACACATCCATTCATTGAATTACTCCGTTCTACGTTGGAAATTTTAACGAGTAATTGGCGCTATGAACCTGTTTTTCGAGCAATTAAAACAGAGCTATTATATCCTTTGGAATGCAATAGAGAAGAAATGCGCGAAAAAATGGATCAGCTCGAAAATTATGTTTTAGCATATGGCATCACAGGTGACAAATGGACAAGTAAGGAAAAGTGGACTTATCGTCGTTTACAAGGATTAGAGCTCATCCCATCTCCACAAACAGATGAGGAAAAAGAAATAGAAAGGGAAATAAATGATGCCCGTAACATCGTTGTGACTCCACTTTTAACTTTGGCAAAACGAATGCAAACGGCAAAAACAGGGGTAGAATTATGTGAAGCATTGTATTTATTTCTAGAAGAACTAGACATCCCTGCGAAGTTGGAAAAAATGCAGATGGAAGCTGAAGAAAAAGGGCATCTGATCGCCGCGCGCGAACATGAGCAAGCATGGAATGCAAGTATGGATTTACTAGATGAGTTAGTCGAAGTATTAGGTACAGAAAAAATGAATGTCAAAACCTTTTCGATGATTCTAGATGCAGGTTTAGAAGCGATGAAATTTTCACTCGTACCACCGGCGATAGATCAAGTGATTGTTGCTGATCTTGAATTATCTCGTTTATCGAAGATTAAAATTGCTTTTCTTATTGGATTAAATGAAGGTGTCATGCCAGCGAAAATGACCGGAGAAGGTGTTTTAGCAGACGAAGATCGTACACGATTAATTAATAGCGGATTAACAATCGCTCCT
Organism: uncultured Bacillaceae bacterium; assembly: GCA_963748745.1. Classification (GTDB taxonomy): domain Bacteria; phylum Bacillota; class Bacilli; order Bacillales; family Bacillaceae_C; genus CAVVKR01. The sequence goes on from CAVVKR010000011.1 coordinate 21,202, forward strand.
GATAATAAAACAAGATTATTAGATGAGGAGTTTATCGCTTACCGTGCGTTTTCTACTCCATCCGAAAAACTATATGTATCTTATCCAATCGCTGATGAAGAAGGGAAAGCGTTAATGGCTTCACCGTATGTCAAAAGGATAAAAGAAATGTTCCCTCACATTGTCGAAAAAAATATCGTAAATGACCCATCACAATTAAATGAAGAAGATCAACTTGCCTATATTTCCCATCCGAAAGTAACGATTGCTTTTATCACGACAATGTTACAGCAAAAAATGCGTGGCTACCCAATTGCCGATTTTTGGTGGGATGTTTATCATTTCTATATGCAGCACACAGGTTGGAAACGCGAGATGAAACACATATTATCAAGTCTTTTCTATCAAAATAAAGCGGAAGAAATATCTGAAACGATAAGCAAACAGTTATATGGTGAGGAGATACTGACAAGCGTCTCCCGAATGGAATTATTTCATAGCTGCCCATTTTCTCATTTTGCTTCTCACGGTTTAAAACTACGTGAACGTCACATTTTCCGATTAGAAGCGCTCGATATTGGGGAAATGTTTCACGGTGCTTTAGAATGGATAGGTAAGGAAATCAATAGGCAAAATCTTACTTGGGATAAGTTAACAAAAGAGCAATGTCGTCATTTAGCGAAAGAAGCAGTCGCTTTTTTAGCACCTAAAATTCAAAATCAAATTTTATTAAGTTCAAACCGTCATCACTATATTAGGAAGAAACTAGAGAAGATTGTTAGTCGAGTGTCCTATATTTTAAGTGAGCATGCGAAAACTAGTAAATTTGTTCCCATTGGGTTAGAAGTAGATTTCGGGCCAAATGGCACGATCCCTCCATTAACCATTCCATTAAAAAATGGTGCGAAAATGAAACTGCGAGGTAAAATTGATCGTGTTGATCAAGCCCAAAATGCTGAAGGTGTTTTTTTACGTGTTATCGATTTTAAATCGAGTGATAAAGATTTAAATTTAACAGAAGTGTACTACGGTATCGCTTTGCAAATGCTCACGTATTTAGATTTGATCATTACGCATGCAAAATCATTCATTGGCACCGAAGCTGAGCCAGCGGGTGTGTTGTATTTTCATCTACATAACCCGCTGATCAATAGCAGCAAAATGTTAACGATCGATCAAATTGAAGAAGAGATCTTTAAAAGCTTTCGCATGAAAGGACTTTTATTGGACGATGCCAAAGTGGTCAAATTGATGGATCAATCTTTAAAAACGGGAAACTCACAGGTGGTTTCAGCAGGATTAAAGAAAGATGGGAATTTATCCGCACGTTCAACAGTTGCGAGCAAAAATGACTTTTCCACATTGAGAAAATATATTAGGAAGCTTTATAAAAAATCAGGAAATCAGCTCGTTTCTGGAAAAGTTGATATTGCACCATATAAATTCAAAGAGCAGACACCTTGTCAATATTGTTCATTTAAGCCTTTCTGTCAATTTGATCAATCATTAGAGGCGAATCAATATCGTATTTTTAAGCCGCAACGGCCGAGAGAGATCATTGAATTAATCCGAAAAGAGGTGGAAAACGGTGAAAATGATGATACCAACTAAACCTGCGGGTGTGAACTGGACAGATGATCAGTGGAAAGCAATGATGGCGAAAGGACAAGATATCCTTGTCGCAGCTGCCGCTGGTTCAGGTAAAACCGCTGTACTTGTTCAGCGCGTGATTGAAAAAATTTTGGATAGGGAGGAACCAATAGATGTTGACCGTCTCTTAGTGGTTACATTTACGAATGCTTCTGCGGCTGAAATGCGACATCGCATACGAGAAGCATTGGAAGAAGCAATCAATGCTCAACCAACTTCCACACATGTCAGAAGGCAACTGAATTTGTTAAACCAAGCATCGATTTCTACTTTGCATTCTTTCTGTCTCGAGGTGATTCGCAAATACTATTACTTAATCGATATTGACCCACATTTTCGCATTGCAGACGAAACAGAAGTTGAGCTATTGAGAGACGAACTATTAGATGAGATATTTGAAGAAGAATATGGATTAGAAAATAACGAAGCTTTTTATCGGTTAGTTGATACATTTTCAAATGACCGCAGTGATATTGCTTTACAAGATTTGGTGCGAGAACTATACGATTTTTCTCAGTCACATCCCAATCCTCATCAATGGTTAGATGAACTTGTCGAGCTGTATCATATAAGTGATGATACAGCTATCGAAACACTTCCATTTATAGCTGATCTTCACGTTGATATCCGCCTTCAGCTTGATGGTGCGAAACAATTATTGGAAGAAGCTTATGAGATGACAAAAATGCCTGGTGGTCCAGTACCGCGCGCTGAAAATTACCTTGATGATTTAAACATTGTTGAGCGTTTAAAAAAGGCACATGATCATTCATGGCATTCCTTATATGAAGAAATGAATGCATGGAGCTTCACAAGAGCAAAAAGTTGCCGTGGCGAGGAATACAATAAAGACCTTGTCCAGAGCGCAAATGATTTACGTCAAGCCGCCAAAAAAACATTAACAAAGTTAAAGGAAGAGTTATTTTTAAGGAAGCCGGAGAGTTTCCTGCAAGATCTGAAAGAGATGCAACCGATCGTTAGTCGGTTAATTGAGCTCGTGAAAAAGTTTTCCAAGCGATTCCAAATAACGAAAATGGAGAAAGGACTTGTTGATTTTTCTGATCTAGAGCATTATTGTTTAGCAATTTTAACAGATAAAAATAGTGAATTAAATATGAATCCATCCGCTGCAGCGCTTGCATATCGTCAACAGTTTCAAGAAGTGTTGGTTGATGAATATCAAGATACAAATATGGTGCAAGAAGCAATACTGAATTTGGTGACTGCAGATGAAGAAGCTGACGGAAATTTATTTATGGTTGGCGATGTAAAACAGTCCATTTACCGATTTAGACTAGCAGAACCAAATCTATTTTTAAACAAATATCAGCGGTTCACAACAACTGGTCTCAACAGTGGTTTAAAAATTGACTTGTCACGCAACTTTCGTAGTCGAGGGGAAATTTTATCTGGTACAAATTTTATTTTCAAGCAGATAATGGGTGAAAATGTGGGGGAGATTCAATATGATGAACATGCTGAATTGAAAAAAGGCGCTCATTATCCTGAAGAAGAAAAATACCCAATCGAATTAGCTATCATTGATCAATCGGAGAAAAGCAATGATACACCGAAGACAGCGGGAGATCATAGGGAAGTCTTTCAAAAGGAAGAGCTTGAACAATCTCAGTTAGAAGCAAGATGGATGGCACAAAAAGTAAAAGCACTCATAGAAGAAAGGAAGCCCATTTATGATCAAAAAATGGGTAGCTACCGTCCCATTCAATATCGAGATATCGTCATATTGTTACGTTCGATGCCGAGAGCATCTGAGGTAATGGAGGAGTTTAAACAAGCTGGTATACCGATATATGCCGATTTAGCAACAGGTTATTTTGAGGCAACGGAAATTTCCATTATGTTGTCTTTGTTACAAGTGATTGATAACCCATATCAAGATATTCCGTTTGCTGCTGTTTTGCGCTCACCCATTGTCGGTTTAAATGAGGAACAATTAGCCACCATTCGTCTTCATTCAAAAAAAGGGACTTATTATGAAGCAGCCAAACAGTGGATAAAAAAGCAGCCTGATGAGAAAGAAGAAGTAATGTATGAACAACTCCGTTTATTTTTTGAGCAATTAAAAGAATGGCGTCAATCGGCACGTCATGGTTCATTAGCATCATTTATTTGGCAGTTATACCGCGATACGAACTTTTATCATTTTGTCGGTGGACTGCCTGGAGGAAAACAACGGCAAGCAAACTTACGAGCTTTATATGATAGGGCATTACAATATGAAAAAACATCTTTCCGAGGGCTCTTCCGATTCCTACGTTTTATTGAACGTATGCGTGAACGAGGGGATGATTTAGGTACTGCTCGTGCTATTAGTGAACAGGAAGATGTCGTTCGGTTAATGACGATTCATTCAAGTAAAGGGCTTGAATTCCCAGTTGTATTTGTGGCAGGTCTTTCCCGAAAGTTTAATATGAAAGACATTCATCAACCTTATCTTTTTGATAAAGATTATGGCTTTGCTTTTAAATATACGAATCCTGATAAAAGAATTTCTTACCCATCCCTTCCCCAAATGGCGTTTAAACGGAAGCAGAAGCTGGAGATGCTTGCTGAAGAGATGCGTGTACTATATGTTGCCTTTACACGAGCAAAGGAAAAGCTATTTCTCGTTGCTTCCGTAAAGGATCTGGAACAAGCGAAAGAAAAATGGGGAAGAGCATTAAGGCAACCGGACTGGTTATTAGAAGATCAAATGCGAGCGGAGGCCATGTCATACCTCGATTGGATTGGGGCTGCATTAGTGCGGCATCATGATTGTCGTGAACTAACGGCTGAAAATATAAAGCCGCATCCACTTTTATTAGAAGAAATCGCTCTACATCCTTCGTGTTGGAAAATACACTTGCTTCCAAAAGCTGAACTAGAAATAATAAATGATAGTAACGATGAGCTCGTGGAAGATTGGCAAGAGCGTGTGCAAGCGGGCAAACCAATTCCTATTCGTTCCATCTATCATGAAGAAATAACAGAACGATTGGCATGGAAATATCCTTTTCATGAAGCAACACAAAAACGATCAAAACAATCTGTTTCTGAATTGAAGCGTATGTATGAAATTCGGGATGAGGCGAGCAGTACAGAACTCGCATTCCAACATGATAAACCAATATATCGGCGCCCACGCTTTATACAAGAGAAAACAGTTACACCTGCTGAACGTGGAACAGCAATGCATAGTGTTATGCAACACATTCCTTTAACAAAAAAGCCTACTATTGCATCGATCGAACGTTTATTAATGGACATGCAACATAAGGAATTATTAACTGCAGAGCAAGTAGAGGTAGTCGATCCTGAACAAGTCGTTGCCTTTTTTGCGACAGAGATAGGTAAAAGAATGCTAACAGCTCCGCGTGTTGAGAGGGAGATACCGTTCAGCTTAGCTGTTCCTGCTATTGAACTATATCCAAATGATCCTTTTTTTGACGAACAAATTTTAGTACAAGGTGTCATTGATTGTGTTTTTGAAGATGAAAAAGGTATAGTGCTATTAGACTATAAAACAGATAATATTGCTGAACGCTTTGCGGGAGATTTTCTAAAAGCGACACCGGTATTAAAAAAACGCTATGCGACCCAGTTAGCATTTTACGAAAGAGCATTAGAGCAAATTTTGAAACAATCAATAAGGGAAAAGTATTTATTCTTCTTTGATGGTAGTCATTTGTTAGAAATGTAGGCCAAATATAAGAGGGACATAACTAGCTTCAAATAATAAAAAAGGATTGAATCAGCAAATTTCGTTGATCCAATCCTTTTTTTGTTCTGTTTTCATTTGCTACTTTCGATTTTCCTCTAACGTAAAATCGAGTGAAGCACAAATTAGCCTTCAAGAATCCAAAAACTGGATTCACTAGTGGTTACTTTCATTTTATGAGAGGTTGTTCTTTTTGTTTACTTAAAAATCATCGAAATAACGATATGTTGACTGGAACGAAAGATAGTTGACTCCTGCGGGAACAGCACGAGTCCGAAGATCCCTGTAGCGACTCAGACCAGGAGCTACAGAAGCTGAGGCCGTGCCCGCGGAAAGCAACTGTCTGAAGTGAAAGTCAACTCAATAAAAAAGAAGGCAATTTCCTTTTATAAAAAATGAAAGGAGTCCAGTTTTATCAACAACTGAACTCCTTTTTCTTATTCAGCTGGGTTTTGTCCCAGTCTTTTTTTTTTACCAATTAGATGAAATGAGAGCTGCATACAGAGAGAGATCTTAGTGGCTACTGATAAAATAGTTCATTTTGTAGCATGTTAGGAGAGTAGTTAATTATTACCGACTGTTGGTTGGTCAATTAGTTTATTATCAAAGGTTGTATTGGTACTAAAGCCACTGTTAGTGATGAGAAAACTACCTGTACTCTGTGAACCTGCTCCTGTAGCCGATTTGGAATTACTTTTTGGAGAAATAATCCCAGTATCACCAAATTGGACTATTCCGCCACCAACATTAAAAATTTGTAATGGACCGACAAATGCAGGCATTTACACACTTCCTTTTTAACCGTAATAAAACTCCCATACGTTTAAGTGACAGCTTTCTAGACAGGCGTTCATGTGACAACCTGTTGAATTTATGCGATAGGTGTGATCGAATATTGGTGAAGAGATCAATTATTACAAAGGGTGCACTAGGTCTCTAATGAATCAATGGAGGTAGAATGAATCGTTTACTTTCATTTGATATTATATGCTTTTTCGTTGGGAAGGTGATCATTTGTAAGAAGAGGTAAATGACGAATATGACGAATTCTGGATTCAAGATATGCATGACGAGTACTCCCAATGTGGAAAATACCGACGACCGAAAGACTTAAAATATTCACCTCCCCAACCGTAATGTTAGGCGACTGATTTAAGCGATTGAATTCTACATATTCAGTAAGTGAAGGGATAGGAATAGGTTCAAAAAAGATCGAAATTTCCTCATCAGGCAGTTCATATGAATAAAATAATTGTTCAGATCTTTGCAGTGCAACTGCCTTTGAGTTGGCTTCAATATTCGTCGAGTCACCTATTTCAAATACGGAACTATAAATCAGATTATTGATCCACACGTTTTGGACAATAGAATTTCGGCAATCCATTGTTTATTACTTTTTGCTTCCTATAGGTGCTGAAGTTGGTGTTATAATAGGCGTACTTATTTCAAAAGGAGGACCAATAATTAGTGATTCCGGTGGTGTATCAAAGACAGTTGCCTGTTGGATTGTTTCTGTATCGCCAATTAAAAAGAGAGACGATGAGGCGACACCTGTAATATCAATTTTTCCGACTGATAAATCACGATTCACGATGTTCATCTGCATGTTTATTCTCCCCTTTCGCTTCAATTGGAAGTTGAGCAATATAGGAAAAAATCGCTTGATCCATATCAGCTCTCATTCTTTTATACATATTTTCTAATAATTGCTCTTCTGATAGCTGGCGGTTATTTTTAGCTGCAAACATATTTATATAATAGTTAAGACGTTGTGGTAACTGCTCTTTTAAGTCGTTCTTAATAAATTCGTGGGATTGTGGATCGAGATGTTTATTCAGTTGTGCTTCGGTATCGCGAATCGTTTGCATGATATCGTTATCAAGATAGTGAAGTAATTTATTATTCAATGCGTTTTTAAAAGTTGGCTGGGTGATGACTGTTTCATGTTCAGGGGAAATGGGAAGATCAAGATCCTCCATGTTGTTAATATCTTGTGGCGATAATCCGATATTTAACGTTCCTTCCAAAGTTTCTACTTTTAATTGATCAAAATGGTATTCTAGTTTTTCAATCGTTACTGGCCGTTTGTCATTTTGATGTTTATCTGGTGTTAGTTGTTGTAACTTTTTTTCTATTTCCGCCAGTCGATTTTCTTGTTGATACATGTAGTAGTATAATTGTTGAATTTGCTCATATATGCTATTCATTTTATCTGTTTACCCCCTTTATTTTATTGGAATAGATGGATTAACTATGCCGAGCAGCTGCCTGAAGTGGAACATAAATATCCTCTACTTCCTCTGCAAACAATGCACCAGTCGGAGCGGGTTTAACAAATCCTCCCGTATTGTACAAGTAGGATGTTGGCTTAATAATCCCAGCAGTGCCGATTTGGAAAACAGAAGAATTGACTATAGAGTCAATCTTAATCATTTGAATTTGGATTGTTTGTTGAACATACATTGTCATTTTATGATATACCTCTTTTTTAAAATGTTTATAAATTAAAATAATTGCCTTGATCTAAAAAATCGTTATCAAAAGCATTTGTTGTCGAATATTCATTATATATAGATAGGTATTTGCCAGTATTAAATGAACCAGCACCTGTAAATGCTTTAGATTTAGCATATGGTTTTATTTGAAAGACATCGCCGATATTAAAGACGCCGCTCGTACCTATCTCTAATACTTGAACGGCACCAACAAAAGCAGGCAAAACCGTTCACATCCTTTATAAAATCATTTATGCTTTATACTATGTAACATGAAAAGAATCGTGATACATTACCTATATATGTAATAATTAGTCTAGGGAGGGAAGATTGTGAATGAGCAAATGAGTCCGGTTCGTCTTCAAGAAAGAATTACTTCACTAGATGTATTGCGAGGTATTTCTTTAATTGGTATTTTATATTGTTAATATGATTTCTTTTCATTCTCCAATGTTCTACTATAATCCATATGAATGGTGGGAAAAAGCGGATGCAACCTGGTATATGATGATCGATATTTTTGTGCAAGCAAGCTTTTATCCAATTTTTGCGATGATGTTTGGTTATGGATTAATGATCATGTGGCAACGTGCACAGCAAAGGGGAGTATCTTTTCAAAAAATAGGTATAAGACGGATGCTCGCTTTGCTCGTCATCGGCATCATCCATGCTTTTTTTATTTGGTCAGGAGATATTTTAATATTATATGCCCTGATTGGTTTCCTATTGCTTTTGATGCTTAAATGGTGAGGGAAAACATTGATGATTGTTGGTTTGTCAATTTTTTTATTGCCACAATTATTGTTAAGTGCACTTATGGTGTTGCTTTCGCTTTTAGATCCCAAAATGGCAGCTTTTTGGAAAGACTTTGAAAGTATTCAGCATTCAATTGCACGCTATTCAAACGGAACATTTTGGGAGGTGATGCAGCGACGGTGGGCAGATTGGACGACAGCAAATTCACCCGAGACGAGCTATATTTATTTTGTTAATGATACTGCCGATGATGATGATTGGAGCAGGAGCAAGTAAATTAAGATGGTTACAAACGGCGCAAGAAAACAAAAATAAGTGGCTGATTATTTTGTTTATTTCACTGCCACTTGGTATTTTCATCAAGGCATTACCGTATATGATTAAACCTAATATCAGTTATACGTTTATTCAAGATATGGTTGGCGGGCCAATTTTAGGATTTGCTTATGTTGCTATTATTGTACTGCTGATGAATATACCTGTCATGGTAAAAGTGATGCGGCCATTTGCAAAAGCTGGGAGAATGTCGTTAACTGTCTATATTACACAGTCAATCATTGCAACACTTATTTTTTATAGCTATGGACTAGGTCTATACGGGCAAGTAACTTTGCGACAAGGAACGTTACTTGCGATTGGTATTTATGTGTTGCAACTCATTTTTGCTGAGCTATGGTTTACCAAATACAAATATGGTCCATTAGAAAAACTATTGCGATTAATGACATATGGAAAAACAGCAGTTGTTCAGTCTAGCAAAAATAATAAATAAATAGATAGCAAGTATGGAAGGTAATGTTAAAAGGAGGAGCTATGCGATGAAGTTTATGTCTTTTGTCTATGATGGTGAAGCAGGCTATGGTGTATTCGATGAGCAAAATAAAAAAATATGGCATTTACGCCAATTAGAAAAGAAGTTTACAGGTAAATCATTATTACCTAGTACACTTACTGAAGCGATCGCAATGGGAAATGAATTTATTTCGATTGCTAAGAAGCTCATCCAACAAGCAAAGGAAAATAATGTAGAAATACATTCTCTTGATCTACAAGTTGTAGAGTTGCTTGCACCGATCCAAGACCGACAAAAAACATTGTCTGTGTTGGAAAAAATTATCGTGAACATGCGATTGAATTGGGGAGTGAAGCAGATATCCCTGAACATCTAATGGTATTTACAAAAGCACCTACGAGCATCATTGGACATAAGCAGCAAGTTTCATTGCATCAAGATATTACAAAAGCATTAGATTACGAGGGAGAACTCGTATTAATTATCGGAAAAAAAGGGAAAAATATAAAAGAAGAAAATGCACTTTCTCATGTTTTTGGTTATACGATCATGAATGATATTACAGCAAAAGATTTAATAAAGGGGCACAACGCAATTTTTTATTGGTAAAAGTTAGTACATCCTGTCGATGGGACCATGGATTGTACACCATTCAGCGATTGCTAAACCAGATCAGCTAGATATTGTCACAAAAGTAAATGGTGAAATCCGCCAACAATCTAATACGAAGCATTTCATCTTTTCGATAGAGCATATTATTTCCACGCTCTCACAAGGGATGACGTTATTGAGCCGGGAGATATCATTGCAACAGGGACGCCAGCAGGGGTTGGACAAGGATTTGAGCCACCGAAATATTTAAAAGCTGGGGATACCGTTGAAATCACGATTCAAGATATTGGAACATTAACAAATACTATTGTCTAACAAGATCTTTAGATAAAACTGTGGTAAACTAATATTCGTAGAAAACAATGGTGTTTACGTCATTGTTAAGCTTACTCACTGTTTCAATAGTGTATATACTATGTGTATAGCACAGATGGATAACGCTGATTAGACAGAGAAGACGAATATAAGGGAGGTAATACAGATGATGGATAACACACATGCTCATATTACTACATGGGTTATTGCATTAATTTTGTTTCTCATTGCTCTTGCTTTACATAAAAATGCAGGCAAAGGTTTTAAGATGACACATATGCTTCTTAGATTATTTTATATACTCATTATCATTACTGGTGCACTTCTTTTCTTTAAGCATCAAACAATTGACTCTGCATTATATGGAATGAAATTTTTACTCGGGTTAATTGTTATTTCAATGTTTGAAATGGTTCTCGTCCGTCTTTCAAAAGGAAAACGGGCAATTGTCCCATCGATCATTTTGATCATTTCATTTATCCTAACTTTATATTTAGGACTTTACTTACCTTTAGGATTTAAATTATTTTAGTCAGAAAGCTGCCAAGCTAAATGGCAGCTTTTTTTCTGACTATGTCTGATTTTCGAAAAAACCATTTTATTGACGAAAAGGAGTTCGTTTCAGATTGACTATATATAGGAAAAAAGGATACTCTTAAAGACGTAGTGTATTTTTCAAGGGGGGAACAGGTGTGTTCAAAAAGGTTTTTATTGTATTATTTCTTCCAATTCTCCTTCTATACTCCTTCCCGGCAAGTGCAGTTGAAAAGGAAGAACGACAATGGCAAGATGAAACCATTTATTATCTAATGATAGATCGTTTTCAAAACGGTGATAGGGAAAATGATTTTGAGGTAAATAATGAAGATCCTTACGCATATCAAGGAGGAGATTTTCAAGGGATTATTGACAAACTTGACTATGTGAAGGAGATGGGATTTACAGACTATTGCGCTTACACCTATTTTCGCGAATGAAGAAGGTGGGTATCATGGTTATTGGATAAATGATTTTAATGATGTTGACAAACATTTCGGGACGAAAGAAACATTTAAAGCATTAGTGAAAGAAGCACATCAACGCGAGATGAAGGTAATGATTGATTTCGTTACGAGCCATGTAGGGCCAAATCGTCCGTGGATGAATGATCCGAAGAAACAAGGCTGGTTACAACATGAAATAACCGATAAAGATGTAGAAGGTCAGCTGAAAAGTGAGTGGGGAGACGAGATTGCATTCATAAATTTTAACGATCCGGAAGTAAAGGATTATTTTATTGATATAGCAAAAAAGTGGATAAATGAAACAAATATAGATGGTTACCGTTTGGATACGGTCAATCATGCTCCAGTTGCTTTCTGGAAAGCATTTTCGCAAGCAGTGAAAGCAGAAAAAGAAAACTTTTATCTTTTAGGGGATATTCAATCCGAAGATTCAAGTGTGCTTGTTCAATATGAGCAGGCAGGAATAGATGGTTGGATAGACATGCCACTCCAATCAGCCCTTAAGAAATGCTTTTCGCAAAGCCAGGGGAATCATCTCAGCCTGTATTTGAAACAATGGCAAAAAATAATCAACTTTTCTCAAAAGAGCCGCCTATGACTGCTTTTTTTGACCATCAATAAGATGGAACGTTTTACAAGAGAGATGGTAGAAAATAATGAATTTCCTGGAGCACGTTGGAAACTTGGTTTAACTTATCTATATACGATACCAGAAACCCCCATGGTCTATTACGGTACAGAAATTGCAATTGATGGCGGTGAGGCACCAGAGAATAGGCCATTAATGAATTTTAGAGCGGATAAAGAATTAATAGATTTTATCACAAAGCTTGGTGAGGTACGGCAAGAACATCCTGCTTTGAGAAGAGGTACAATGGAGGTTCTGCATGAAAATAACGGAATGACAGTGTATAAGCGTCAATACAAAGACGATACATTCGTGATTGCAATCAATAATACGGAGGAGGATCATAAGATCACACTTTCTGCTGATCAATTGGCAGAGAATCAAGAATTAAGAGCATTGTTAGGTACTGACTTAGTACGTAGTGAAAATGGCGAATATCCAATGTTCATCGAGCGGGATGTCGCGGAAATTTATAAATTAGAAGATAAATCTAGTATTAATTATGTATTTATTCTTATTACTATTTCTGTCTTTCTCTATTTATTCTCTTTAATGATGTCGTCTGGAAGCGAGGAAAGAATAGAGTAAATAATCGTTAACATGCCATATAGGAATGAGGGGCAGTCAAAACGCCATTGAAACAATGACTTTTTGCCTGCCCCGTTTTTTTTTCCTGGAATGCTTATTCGCAGGCTTGACTTCAGTCTCCTCTCGTTTAACCGTTTACGATTCCTCCACCATTCACATGAATAGTTTGTCCTGTCACATAGCTTGCGTCTTTTGATGCTAAATAAACGTATGCAGGTGCAAAATCAGCCGGCTGACCAGCTCGACGAAGTGGTTGCGTTTCTCCGAAGGTAGATAATTTTTCTTCTAAAAAGGTAGACGAACGAGTGGTGTCCAAATTGGACCCGGTGCTACACTATTTACGCGAATTCCTTTGGGCGCAAGTGATAATGCTAAGCCGAACGAGTAAAAGAACTAATTGCTCCTTTTGTCGCCGAATCAATAAGTGTTGCATTTCCCTCATACGCAGTGAGTGAAGAAGTGTTAATAATATTATCTCCTTTTTCTAAATGTGGTAATACCGCTTTAGCCATATAAAAATAGGAGTAAAAGTTTGTCCTAAACGTTCTTTCCATCTGTTCTGCGGGTATATCTAATATACTGTCTTTAGGATGTTGCTCACCTGCATTATTCACTAAAATGTTTATTTTTCCAAAATGATTGACGACTTTTTGAACAACATGATAGCAGTGTTGTTCATATCCTAAATCACCAGGAAGTAGCAGGCATTTACGCCCTTCTTTTTCAATTAGTTCTTTTGTTTTTTGTGCATCTCCATCTTCCTCTAGGTAACAGATAGCGACATCTGCACCTTCTTTGGCAAAATAGATAGCAACAGATTTACCGATACCACTATCTCCACCAGTGATAATAGCCACTTTACCTGTTAATTTTCCACTTCCTTTATAAGATGGTTCAACTGATTCAGGAGGTGGATCCATTGAAGCTTCCATCCCGGGCTTTTGCAAATGTTGAGTTAATTTCTTATTGTTGTCTTGCTTGTTCATCTTGTCACTCCTATCTAATTGCTATTAGCATCTAATTTATCATATTTACAGAAAAAAGGATGAAATGTGCTTTTTCGGTTTCGCTATTGACTGGATGTTGCTAGGAAATTGCTCCTTGAAGAGAAGAAGCCTGTGAATAATAGTTATATTTAGATTGTAGAATAGTATGGTTTAGTATACAACATTAGCTGTTATCACACGTAAGTTGTTAAAGATACGGAAAAAGACAAACCGACCATCAAAAAAGATGATCGGTTTGTCTAGAAAATAAAGATCCTTTTATTACTTTCCACTTTTCCGCTATCTTTTGCATGTTCCTATTGTATAGCTGATGTTGACTTTGGTATCTAGTAAAGACACCAACGGAGCTTTTACTGTGCGTTTTGTTTTATTTTACTTTATTTAAGAAAAATAAGGCGAGTGTATCTGGGCCTGAATGTGAGCCGATCGCAGAGCCAATAATATTAATATAAATATCTTTGACGTTAAGTCGACTTTGAATCAAATTTTTCAATTCGTTTGCTTTGTCAATATTTCCTCCGTGGCTAATACCGATTACTTGTTGATCAAGTGCCTCACCACGTTCTTCCATTAAATCAACCATTCTTTTTAATAGTTTTTTTCGGCCACGTATTTTTTCAATTGGAATTAATTTTCCATCTTCTACATGTAATAGTGGTTTAATATTAAGTAAACCACCTAAAAATGCAGAAGCTCGTGATAAGCGACCACCTCTTGCTAAAAATTGCAAATCCTCGACCGTAAATATATGTTCCATATGTTTACAATGAAACTGAATAGTATCAATCAGTTGATTTTTGGTAGCACCAGCCTGTAATTGTTTTACAGCTTCCATTACGATTAAACCATAGCCTAAAGAAGCTGCCTTTGAATCGATGATTGTTAAATCAAGTTGAGGATATTCCTCCTTTACTTGGTTACGGATCATCATTGCTGTTTGATAAGTACCTGATAACTCAGATGAGAAAGCAATATATATCCCTGGCTGATTTGCTTCAGCTAGGGCAACAAACTCCTTGTCCATTAATCTCGGTGTTGCTTGCGAGGTTTTTGGCATTTCTCCAGCACGAATTTTTTTATATAGAGTGGCTGGATCAATCGTTTTTAAGTCCTCATAGTTTTCATTATTAATATGAACATGTAATGGCAATAGTGTAATATCATGTTGATTCAAGTAAGAGAGAGGTAAATCACAAGCACTATCAACAAAAATTTTTATGGTCATATACTTCACCTTTCATTTTTCGAAAATGTTAATTTATAGCGAGAAAGAGAAAAAATCTACTAAATATAGTGGTTGTGTGCAATTTGTTTTTTTAAAAAAAAAGAAAGGGTTCAAGATGTGAAATTATTTCCCGCTCTTTTGTTTAGTTTATGAACAGTATACAAATATATGATTTTAATCGTTTTTTATTTAATAAAGCCTATCGATAAAAGAAGTAAAACGATTATAACATATACTAAAGTAATTATTGGATATTTTCAATAGCATACTATTTCATTTTAATTGTTTTATCCTTTCTGCATTGTCCTCCAAATAGAAATATACATTCTGAAGGGGAAATATGGTATGCTTTCGTATAATCACAATATGTTAGTGGATACATAGAACATGAATAATCAATCCTAGATAAAAAGAGGTGACATTGATGAGGAAAGTGTCATTTTGGGAAGAAACAAAAAAACTGTTTGTTGTATTTGTAGGTGCGTTTTTAAGTGCAGTTGCCTTAAATTTTTTCTTAATACCAGCAAACGTATATGCAAGTGGATTTACAGGTCTTTCCCAGCTTCTTTCTAATTTAATCACAGAATATACGCCACTAACAATTACAGTAGGAATACTATTATTCATTTTGAATATCCCAGTCGCTATATTAGGGTGGCGAAAGATTGGAAAGTCTTTTACTTTACATAGCTTTATCTCTGTCATTCTCATGTCACTAATGTTAGAACTTCTTCCCATTCAACCGTTATCTGAAGATATTTTATTAAATGCTGTTTTTGGTGGTGTTATTTCGGCTATCGGAATTGGAATTACTTTGAAAGTTGGAGCATCTACAGGTGGATTAGATATCATTGCCATGGTTTTGTCACGAATGAATGGCACATCGATCGGTACATACTTCTTCATCTTAAACGGAGTAATCATTTTGACAGCTGGCGCAGTTTACGGATGGGAAAAATCACTTTATACACTAGTGGCGCTTTATGTATCATCAAGAGTGATTGATATGATTCATACTCGTCATCAAAAGTTAACCGCAATGATTGTTACTGAAAATGCAGATCGTTTAAAGAAGGCTATTCATACGAAGTTAGTTCGTGGTATTACAACGGTCCCAGCAAAGGGAGCTTTTACTGGTGGAGAAAAAGAGATGCTTATTATTGTTGTAACTCGTTATGAATTATATGACTTAAAGCATATCATTACAGAAGTGGATCCACATGCTTTCACAAACATTGTACAGACAGCTGATGTTTATGGCCAATTTCGCCAGGATGATTAACGAAGTGCAGGTGATATAAGCGATAGGGGAGGGAGAGGTGTCATGTTGTTCTTAGATGTAAAAGTAAAAGCGACACTAGAAAAAGTAAGAATTGATTTGGTTTTAAAAAATGATACCCATTCAACAGTGAAGCTTGAATTTCCCACAAGTCAATTGTACGATTATACGATCATCAATGATCAAGGTGTTGAAGTGTTTCGTTATAGTAAAGGGCGTTATTTTTTACAGGCATTTCATTATATGACCCTTAAGGAGAAGGAAGAAAAAACACTCAGATCTACTTGGGATTATAAAGTGAATGGTGAACGTGTCGAGTCAGGTGCATACACACTAACAGCAACCCTTTTACCAGCTAATATTTCGCAATTACCCCCAGCTTCTTTAGCAAAAACAAAAAAATTTGTCATTCCAGCCTTGAATAAATAATGAATGGAAAAAAGCGGATCCCTATAACGAACGGAATCCGCTTTTTTATAGGAGTATGCTTCGTTTTTACGCTCCACCTAATGAAGATTCTTTCACATTTTCCAGCTTTTCTTCTTCTGCTTTTGCCTGAGGGGTATTATTTTTGTTAGACTTTGCAATGAAGTCTTCCCCTTGTGTAACGAAGCGTTTTGATTTATTCTCTTTACGCAACTAAATCAGCTCCTATTGATGAGAGTTGAAACGCAATAGCGTTTCTTTTATAGCATGTACCAATAGCAAATTTTTATTTTTACCGTTGTTTATCATAGGTTTAACATTTCTTCGAGAAAAATAGCAATACCATCTTCCTCATTTGTTAATGTAACTTCTTTGGCGATATTTTTTAATGGATCAATCCCATTGCCCATTGCTACTCCTATACCTGCAAAATCAATCATTTCTAAATCATTATCTTCATCACCAAAAGCGATGATTCGTTCACGTGGTATTTGATAATAATCAGCAACTTTTTTAATACCAACTGCTTTATTCAATCCGGTGTGAATCACTTCGATAATATGCCATGGTGCTCCCCAACGACGATGATCGATCACTTCAGCATGGACATCACTTAAATGTTGACGGATAGCAGAAACATCTTCTTCATGTGGATGAATTAGAACAGCAGTCGGGTTGTCTGTTAAATATTTGCGTAGATCTCCAGTTGTTAACTTTGGATCCCCAAAGGAAAAAATATCGAGAAGTTTTTCATCGTGATAATGTAAATACACATCATCCATTACTTCAGCAACAATATTATTAAAGGAAAAACTATGACATGCTTCAACGATATCACTCGCTACTCTTAAATCCATTGGCTGATGAAATATTCTCCAATTTGTATCAAGTGGATGATGAACAAATGCCCCATTAAAATTAACGATCGGCGTATTTAAACCGAGCTCACGATAATATATTTCACTTGCACGATAAGGCCTTCCGGTCGCAATCATGACAATATGTCCTTGTTGTTTTGCTTTAAATAATGCTTTCTTTGTTCTAGGTGAGATAACTTTTTCGTCAGTTAAAAGTGTCCCATCAAGATCTAATACAATTAAATATTTTTTAGTCATCTCATTTCTCCTTATGATTATCATATTTTTTATGAAAAAACATTTCCGTGGTAAAATGAACATTATCTTCACTTATATAAAAATATACTAAAAATTTCAGGTCATGAGAAGTTTTTGCAATAGGGAGAGATGAAATTGATATCTATCGATAAAGACATCCAAGATAACATACCGTTGCTTCATGTTGTAGATGAATCATTACGGACAGAGCGATTACCAACTATTATTTTTATCCATGGATTCACTTCAATAAAAGAAAAAAACTTGCACTATGCTTATTTTTTAGCGGAAAAAGGATTTCGGGTGCTTCTTCCTGATGCGATGTTACATGGGGAAAGAGAGTTAGTCACAGAAAGAGAGACTATGTTTCAGTTTTGGGATATTGTGATGAAGACAATTGATGAATTAGAACAATTAAAAAATCGTTATTTTATGAAAGGATTAGTTGATATTGGGAGAGTAGGTGTCGCTGGCACATCGATGGGGGGAATTGTTACTTTAGGTGCAATTCGAAAGTATGACTGGATCAAAGCTGGCGCTAGTTTGATGGGCTCACCATATTTACTACAATTTGCGAAAGCACAGATTGCTGAATTAAAGAAAAAAGAAGTGGAAATACCGTATACAAATGAGGAGATCCAAACGTTGTATTCTAAATTAGAATCTTATGATTTAGGTATACAACCTGAAAAAATTCAACAACGGCCGTTACTTATGTGGCATGGTGAACAAGATGATGTTGTTCCGATTCAGCTAACGATCCGCTTTTTTGAAGAAGTAAAAAAACATTATGAGGAGGAACAGCATTTATTAAAATTCATTGTTGATAAAGAAGCTGGTCATAAAGTAACGACTAAAGGTGTTCGGGAAACGGTCGCTTGGTTTGAAAAACATTTGCTATGATTGCCTTGTTGTTTATTTATCATTATTGCTTATTTCTGTTATGATAATGGATGATATGTTATCACAGCATATAAAGGAGTGATAAAAATGGATAAGGATTTAAAGGAGAATATCCTAGGGGCACTTGAACAAGTGATTGACCCTGAACTTGGCATAGATATTGTAAATTTAGGGCTTGTCTACGATGTTGATTTAGATGAAAATGGTAAAGCGAAAGTGACAATGACACTTACATCCATGGGATGCCCACTTGCGGGAGTCATTGTTGATCAAGTATCGGCTGCACTAAGCGATATTCCAGAAGTAAAAGAAACAGAAGTGGATATCGTTTGGAATCCACCGTGGACGAAGGATAAAATGTCACGGTATGCCAAAATCGCCTTAGGGATTTCAGACTAATACCGAATAGTAAATAAGGATTGACTCATTGAGTTGAGTCAACCTTTTTTTATCGATAGGAAATTGAAGTAAAAGCTGTATCCCGAGGCGGGGTTGATATTGCGACCAACTATAACGGAAATTTCTACGCAAGCTGTCAGTTGAACGACTTGTTTATCTTGCTTTTCCCTTTTTTTCATCGTCGATCTGTCTTAATTGTCTATTTACTTTCGGAATGTTCGTAACTTCGTTTTACAGTGCCAGTAAATGGACTGCTTGTTCCCGCTTTAAGTCGTCCATCTTTTTAGCTTGAATGTTTTCTTCTTCATCTCTCAAACTGGTCTTTCCGCCACTTGTGAGCCACCTAATCGAACAAAAATGTTCGTAACTTTAAAGGACTTAAACATTATTAAGATCTCAGTACTGTTGGTTTGATAAGGAAGCATGTTTTGTGTTACATAAGCGTTAAAAAAATAGCTACAATGACATCTAAGGGTCACTGTAGCTATTCTGTCAGTTCCGAACCAGGTAATCGAATGCTCCTAAAGCTGCCGTAGCACCTGATCCCATCGAAATAATAATTTGTTTATAGGCACTATCAGTGCAATCACCCGCAGCAAATACACCAGGGATATTTGTTGCACCATGCTTATCAACAATAATTTCACCCATTCGATTACGTTCTACTGTATTTTCTAACCATTCGGTATTCGGTATAAGGCCGATCTGTACAAACACACCTTGTAATTCAATATGATGTTCTTCACCTGTTTCACGGTCTATATAAGTAATACCGTTTACACTATCCGTACCTGTGATTTCTTTTGTTTCTGCATTTTTTATGACCGTTACATTCGGTAGTTTGTATAAACTCTCTTGCAATACTTGATCAGCTTTTAACTCAGCCATAAATTCGATAACTGTTACATGTTTGACAATACCTGCTAAATCGATAGCTGCTTCAATTCCTGAGTTTCCGCCACCAATGACAGCGACATGTTTTCCTTTAAATCTTGGACCGTCACAGTGAGGGCAGTAGGCGACACCTTTATTTTTAAATTCTTTTTCGCCAGGTACACCAACATTACGCCAGCGCGCACCCGTAGAAAGGATAACAGTTTTACTCTTAAGCACTGCACCATTTTCGAGTTCAATTTCAATAAGCTCTTTCTTTTCTAACCGTTTCGCACGCTGTAAGTTCATAATATCAACATCATATTCTTTTACATGTTCTTCAAGCTTAGCAGCAAGTTTAGGTCCTTCTGTATAGTTTCACACTAATAAAGTTCTCAATACCTAACGTATCCAAAACCTGTCCACCAAAACGTTCTGCAACAATACCTGTACGAATCCCTTTTCGTGCGGCATAAATGGCTGCACTTGCTCCAGCTGGACCGCCGCCAACAACAAGGACATCAAATGGATCTTTATTAGCAAACTCAGTTGGCATCGGACCAATGCCAAGTTTAGCAAGAATTTCTTCCATCGACATACGTCCACTTCCAAAAAATTCTCCATTTAAGATACACGGTGGGAACAGCCATAATATTCTTTGCTTTCAACTTCTTCTTTGAATGCTGCACCATCAATCATCGTATGCGTAATATTAGGATTAAGCACACTCATAATGTTTAATGCTTGAACAACTTCAGGACAATTGTGGCAGCTTAAGCTGACATAAGTTTCAAAATGATATTTCCCTCGATATTTTTAATTTGGTCAATTAACTTTTTGATCTACTTTTGGTGGTCTTCCACTTACTTGTAATAATGCTAAAACGAATGAAGTAAATTCATGACCTAAGGAACGCCGGCAAAAATGATCCCTGTATCTTCGCCGACACGATTGACACTAAAACTTGGTGTTCTTTCTAATTTAGTTTTTTCCACTTTTATCTTGGATGACATCGATGCAATTTCATCAATGAGAGCATAGCATGTACTTAGATACCTCATCAGTACCTGCACTTACTTTGAGAACCACGTCGTCTTCCATCATTTCAAGGTATTGTGAAATTGTGCTTTTAATTCTGCATCTAAGATCATTATGTCATAGCACTCCTTAAATTTTACCAACTAAGATCAAGGCTTGGCTTAAGTGTTTCTGCCGCCTTCTTCCCATTTGGCTGGGCAAACTTCACCTGGATGATTACGCACATATTGTGCTGCTTTGATTTTGTTAACAAGCGTACTTGCATCACGACCGATACCATCTGCATTAATTTCAACAGCTTGAATAACACCATCTGGATCAATAATAAATGTACCACGATCAGCAAGACCTGCTTCTTCATTAAAACATCAAAATTTCGAGTAAGTTTATGTGATGGGTCACCAATCATCGTATATTCAATTTTCTAATTGCTTCGGAATATCATGCCATGCTTTATGTGTAAAATGTGTATCAGCTGAACAAGAATAAACTTCAGTACCTAGCTCTTTAAATGTTTCATATTGATTTTGCAGATCTTCAAGTTCAGTCGGGCAAACGAAAGTAAAATCTGCTGGATAAAAGCAGAAAACACTCCATTGCCTTTAAAATTTTCTTCAGTTACATCGATAAATTCTCCGTTTTGAAATGCTTGTAGTTTGAATGGTTCTACTTCTTTTCCTATTAATGACATGATTATCTTTCCTCCTTGAATTTTAAACTAAAGTAATTATTACTTTGTAATTATTATTATATAATTTTATTTATTTTTTGCAAGTAGTTTTATTTTATCTGGATGAGAATAAGCTCAATACAATTAAAAGCCCTTTGTCATCTAATTGGCTGTCTGCCAACCTTTTTATTACATCCATTTTAAAAATAAAAAACATATATATTTCGATTTTTTTCATTTATTTACTGTTATTGATAATGAAATTACTATAAATTCAGCACTAACACAAGTAAACTGCATAAGTATGTTGAATCAACGTGGCGTAAAACGAATTGAAAAAATTATTTTGGTGTAGTTTGTCGATGACTACCAACAAAGAACATTTAATAACATCCCCAATTGATTATTAACCTATTCAATAAATTATGTTTGAACAATAAATATAAGTTGTTAAAAGACTATATAGAGGCATTAATATAGATGTAGCATGAAAGGAGAATATTACAGGGGCTCTCGGGAATATGATAGATCCTGAGCTAGATGTTAACATGTTCAATTTAGATTTAATGTACGATGTAGATTTGAATGAAAATCGTAAAGCAAAAGTGTTATTCTATAAGTACAAATGCAAAAGGGGTTATCGTTGGGAATCCACCGTTGATGAAGGATAATGTCACGGGATACTAAAATCGCTCTTGGAATTGACTAATAAATCATTAGAAAAGTGAGCATATGAAACCGATCATTATGCTCACTTTACTTTTTATATAATTTGCTAAGAGTGAATGTGAGTTTTTTTGTTTATCATTGTCCTGTACTAGACGAAGATGAGTACAAGTGCACCAACAATAAAACAGTAGTAAGCAAAATACTTTAAATTTCCTCTAGCCATGACATTCATAAACCATCTTAATGAAAAATATGAGGCTACTAAACTACCGAAAAAGGCAAGTGTATAGGGGATAGCAAGTTCATTTAGATTTGGATCTCTTAAGATATCAGTGAAGCTTAAGATCATTCCCCCGACACTGACTGGAATATACAATAGAAATGAATAACGAAGGGCAGTTTCCTGTTTCATTCCCCTCGCCATCGAAGCGACTATTGTCGCACCAGAACGGCTAATGCCTGGAATTAATGCAACTGCTTGTGCGAGGCCCACAATGATTGCATCTTTCATATTTAAATCCCCATCCTGTTTGCGCCCGCGAAGGTTTCGAATAAGCCAGAGAGCAACTCCTGTAATGATAAGTGTAATGGCAATTGTTTTAACTGTAGCTAAATGCTCTGAAATAAAATCTTCAAACAGCAAGCCAATGATACCAGCAGGAATAGTTCCAACGATCAAATAAATAATAAATTGAAAGTCTTTTTGCTTTTCTGGGTTACGTGTGCGAACATAACCGATTCCATTAGTTGTTAAGCGTATAATATCTTCTCGATAAATAAAGATAATAGCAAATAAAGAAGCTGTATTCACAAGCAACTCAAAGGTCATGCCTTCAATTTTTAAGCCCATGAAATGCTGAGCTAGCTTTAAATGCCCGCTTGAAGAGATTGGTATCGGCTCGGTGAAGCCTTGAAATATCCCTAAAAATAAGTATTTTATTAATAAATAAAGTTTTTCTATGTCCATTCACTTGTTCCCCCAAACTCTCTAATCTCATATGTAATCTTACCATGTAATTTAACATAAATGGGTAAAAAACTGGCAGAAAAAAATATGACAAACGATTGACTCTAGAAAGGATATAATGAAAGGTTTAGCATGGAGGAAAAGAGGAAAAAGAAGATAAGAGGGACTAGCGGAAAGATATAGAAAATGGAGAGAGTGTAAGTATGGATATAAATCAGATGACATTCACATTACAAAAAGGGTTTGCTAATGCTCAACAACTGGCTGCCAAGCACCATCATCAAGAAGTCGATATTGTGCACTTATGGGAAGCTTTGTTAAGGCAACCCGATAACTTATTATTAAATATATATAGACGTTTGCAAGTTGATGGAAATGCTTTATTTGATTTGTTAACTAATGAGTTGAAAAAAACACCTGAGGTCACAGGTGAAAATATGCAAGGTGGACAGTATGTTTCGTCTTCATTGCAACGTTTACTTATAGATGCAGAAAAAGAGAAGGAAAGGTTCAAGGATGATTTCTTAGCAGTCGAGCATCTAACGCTTGCTCTAATGGAACAGCCCCAGCATCGTATAACATTATTTTTAACGGAACGTGGTATAACTAAGGAAGAAATGAAACAAGAAATTCGTCAAATGAGGGGGAATCAGCGAGTGACGACACAACATCCAGAAGCAACTTATGAGGTATTAGAAAAATATGGAAGTGATCTTGTCGAAGAGGTAAAAAACGGTAAAATTGATCCTGTCATTGGCAGGGATACGGAAATTCGTCATGTCGATTCGTATTTTGTCACGTAAAACGAAAAACAATCCCGTCTTAATAGGTGAACCAGGAGTTGGGAAAACAGCAATTGTTGAAGGACTTGCACAGCGAATCGTTCGAAGAGATGTGCCTGAAGGATTAAAGGATAAAACGATTTTTGCTTTAGATATGAGTGCACTGATTGCTGGGGCAAAATTTCGCGGAGAATTTGAAGAAAGGTTAAAAGCTGTTTTAAATGAAATTAAAAAGAGCGATGGCAGAATCATTCTTATTTATTGATGAACTACATACGATTGTTGGTGCAGGTAAAACAGAAGGAGCAATGGATGCCGGCAACATGTTAAAACCGATGCTTGCTAGAGGTGAGCTGCATTGTATTGGTGCAACGACATTAGATGAATACCGGGAATACATTGAAACCGATCCTGCTTTAGAGCGGAGATTTCAACAAGTGCTCGTTGAAGAGCCAACAGTAGAAGATACCGTTTCGATTTTACGTGGATTAAAAGAACGATTTGAAGTTCATCACGGCGTTAATATTCATGATCGTGCGATTGTAGCAGCAACAACAATTTCTGACCGCTATATTACGGAGCGTTTTTTACCTGATAAAGCGATTGATCTTGTTGATGAAGCGTGCGCAACCATTCGTGCAGAAATCGACTCGATGCCAGAGCGAACTAGATGAAGTAACGAGAAGAGTAATGCAATTGAAATTGAAGAGGCGGCATTAAAAAAAGAAGAAGATGCGATCAGTCAAGAAAGACTAACGAATTTACAAAAAGAACTTACTGATTTAAAAGAAAAAGCGAATGCGATGGAGAGGAAATGGGAACAGGAAAAAGAAGAAATTGTGGAGATCCAAGAAAAACGTGAACAATTGGAGAAGTTCAAGAGAGAATTAGAAGATGCGCAAAATAATTATGATTTAGAGAAGGCCGCAGAATTACGACATGGTAAAATACCAGCAATTGAAAAGGGAAATGAAAGCGTTGGAAGAAAAAATAGCAGAAAAACAAAAGGATGAGGATCGTCTCGTACGCGAAGAGGTAACAGAAGAAGAAATAGCAGATATTGTTTCAAAATGGACAGGTATTCCGGTTGCAAAACTTGTAGAAGGTGAGCGCGAAAAGTTATTGCATCTTGAAGAGATTCTACATAAACGAGTAATCGGTCAAGATGAAGCGGTTGAACTAGTAAGTGATGCAGTACTCCGAGCACGGGCTGGTATAAAAGATCCACAACGGCCAATCGGTTCATTTATTTTCCTTGGTCCGACAGGGGTAGGGAAAACAGAACTTGCAAAAGCATTGGCGCATACATTGTTTGATAGTGAGGAACAGATGATTCGAATCGATATGTCCGAGTATATGGAAAAGCATGCTGTATCGCGGTTAATCGGTGCTCCTCCAGGATATGTTGGTTATGAAGAAGGTGGACAGTTAACGGAAGCAGTTCGCCGTAAACCATATTCTGTTATTTTATTAGACGAAATAGAAAAAGCCCATCCAGAGGTTTTTAATATTTTATTGCAAGTGTTAGATGATGGTAGAATTACGGATTCACAAGGAAGAACAGTTGACTTTAAAAACACTGTTATTATTATGACCTCTAATCTTGGTTCTGAATATTTACTTGCAAGTGAGTATAAGACAGGGGAAATTGATGAACAAACGAAAGAAAAAGTAAAACGTTTGCTACAAGGTTCTTTTCGTCCAGAGTTTCTCAATCGAATCGATGATATTGTCATGTTTAAACCATTAACAAAAGAGGATATGAAAGGAATTGTTGGTAAGCTTGTTAATGAACTTGAAATGAGGCTTGAAAGCCAGCAAATTCAATTGGAAGTATCGGATGAAGCGAAGGAATTAATCGCAGAAGAGGCCTATAATCCTGTGTATGGTGCAAGACCATTAAAGAGATATATCCAGCGGCATATAGAAACAAGTTTAGCAAAGGAGATTATTTCTACAAATATCCAGCCACATGACGTTGTAAAAATAACAGCCGAAGATAAGAAACTGAAAATACAGACTAAAAATGACTAAAAACTCGTCTTTAGACGAGTTTTTATTATTTTTCCTCACCAATTGGTTTGTTCGGAATAACAGATGCAACTAAAATAATTAGGATTGTCGTGCCAATGCTTAATATTATGGATGTTTCAAAGTCAAATGGGACAGCTATCATAGAGCTTGCCACATATGTAAGCATTTGAATCATTAGAAATGTCCAAAAGAAAGTCCAGAAAAAACGCATGATTTCACCCCAGTTCGCTTGAATAAAGATTTACTCAGTAACTAGTTTTATTTTACCATAGCTTTTACTTTTTTTAAATGATTGTATTCTTTACATAACAAACAATGCTCTTGTTAATCTTTTCCAAAAAATGAAGGGTGTATCATTCTTAATGAACGACTATTATCACGCATATGATATGTTACATATTAAAAAATGGGGGATTTTTTTATGGATCATGTCATTGTTTTCGCTGCTCGTCAATTTTTAGGGTTCGAATTGTGCAAGCAGTTGCTTGATAAAGGGTATGAAGTAACAGCAATTGATCATTGTGAATGGCAACAAACAGCTCATGAAGAGAAATGGCTTTCCATTGGAAGAAATGCCAATTTGCAATATTTTGAAATGGGTAAGCAACCGGAACTAAAAGTTGAAAATACTATTGCTATTATTCCTATATATGACTATTTCATAAATGAAAATGATAAAATAATAAAAAAATATTTGCGGCACTATGGTGCTTTCTTTCAAAATAAAAAGATAGAAAAGATATGCACTTTAGAACCACTTCATTTTTTTGAAAAGAATTATGTCGAGGGAAAGGGGGCTGAATCAATTAAAATAAGACAATTATTATTGGATAATGAACAAAAGCGTACACATTATTATTTACCAACTATTTTTGGTCCTTGGCAGCCTGATTCATTATTATTTCAGCAAATTATTTCGCAAAATAAAAAGAAGTTAGCAGATCAAGTATTTTTGGATCATACAGATGATGCCATTTTTATTGAAACAGCTATCCAAAGCATCATTACACATATGGAAAGTAATGAACTAGTAAAGGAAATTGTATTAACAAGTGATAAAAATGATGTGTGGAGAAAACATGTGCAACTGTTAGATGAACACTTTTGCCTACCTAAACATTTTGATACATATCCATCTGTAGAGGCGGAAAAATTACGGGTTACTGAGCACATGTCCTATGCGGAAAATCTAGCAAAACAAAAAATTTGGTGGGAAAAGTATTCATGAATAAAAAATGAGTACTAGCTTAGAAGATTAGATCAAGCTATTATATAATTGATATCCTACATCTCAACAATACAGCTGAAGGATAAAGGAGTTGCTGTTCATGTTGAAAAAATCAAAGGCTTTATTATTATTTTTATTATTATTTTTTCTTGTTAGCTGTAGTAATAACATTGATAAGAGTAAGGTAAAGAGAGTAGGACTGTTAGTTCCCCAAACAGTAAGTGATCAAGTATGGGGAACATTAGGATATAAAGGTATGCTTAAAATTCAATCTCAGTTTGATGCCGATATTTTTTACAAAGAAGGCATGACCTCACAACTTGCCATTGAACAATCTGTAGATGAGTTTGATAAGAAGGGAGTGACACTCATATTTGGCCATGGGAGGGAATTTTCAGACTCATTTAATAAATTAGCACCGAAATATCCACATATTCATTTTATTAGTTTTAATGGTGATGCAGTAGAAAAAAATACGACAAGCTTAAAAATAGAAAGCTATGCTTCAGGCTTTTTTGGTGGGATGACAGCAGCACATGTATCAAAATCGGATAAGTTAGGTATCGTTGCTGCACATAAGTGGCAACCAGAGATAAAGGGATATGTTGAAGGAGCTCACTTTGAAAAACCTAACGCAAAAGTGTATATTGAGTATACAGACGATTGGGATGATAAGGAAAAAGCACTCGATCTATTAGATCAGCTTATAAAGGAAAAAGTAGATGTCGTATACCCTGCAGGTGATGCTTTTAATGTCCCAGTTATTGAAAAATTAAAAGAAGAAGGGTTAACTGCTATCGGCTATGTTTCAGATCAATCAGATTTAGGACAAACAACAGTCCTAACGAGCACTGTACAACATGTTGATAAATTATATGAAATTGCAGCGGAAAAGTATGCTAAAGGTGAGCTTCCATCAGGGAATCTCCATTTCGATTTTCAAGATGGGGCCATCTCCATGGGAACATACAGTCCACTTGTTAAAAAAAGCTTTCAAAAAAAGATACAGAATTATGTTGAAATTTATATTGAAACAGGAAAACTGCCAAAATCGTAGAAATCGGAGTGAATCATGTTGAGTGAGAAAAATTCAAAACATTTTATGGATATCGCAATGAAGTACATACCTGAAGCAAAAGCAAAAATGGATGAAGCAGGCATTCCATTTTCTGTAGATTTAATTCAACCATTTTTAAGTATCTTTACGAAAGTAATGTCAGAAGGATATGATTTAGGACGTAAAGACGCCGCTAATCAAGATAAATAAAAAAAAGACAAGCTGCTTCTGTTTGGAAGCAGCTTGATTGTGTTTATTTCGACTTTCACAATCATTGGATAGAATAATGAGGGTGGGGCGACGGTTACCGTAGCTATACGGATTTTACTAGATCGTGAGGTTGAAATCTTCCATCTACTTAAAGTCATCTTATCGTTTATTTCCGTATTGGGATGTGAGCTCTATAGTGGAGGATGATAGCTCGATTAAGTGAAACTTTTATATTATTTCTTTTCCATAAATTTATCAATATATGGAGTTACTTTATTAAACAGAGGCTTTAATTCATCTAATGATACCATTAAACGATTAACATGATGCATAAACTCATCATAATTGACTTCCTTATCTGGACTTCTCTCTTTCTCTCGTTCTTGGACGGGGCGCCGCTGTCCAAGCATAAGTTGATCAAAATAATTTCTTCTAACAGCAGGCTCTTCTGTTTTTCCTTCGGCTGTTTCTTGATGGTCTGTCTTCTCTTTACTCATGAAAAAACCTCCTCTATTTATGTTCATCACAATATATGATTTCAAAAAGAAAATGTATAGACGGATATATTACTTTTGGGATTTTTCTCTCTTGCTAAAAATGAATTTCTTCGTTAAAATTAGTACCAAGTCCTAATATGTGATTATATAAAAATGAAAAGAAAGAAGGAGATCCCGCATGAATGCAGGTATAATTGGCATTGGGAAGTATAATCCTGAAAGAATATTAACAAATAATGATTTGGAAAAAATGATGGATACGTCGGATGAATGGATACGAACGCGGACAGGAATTGAATCTAGACGTATTGCTTCAGAAGAAATGGATAGTTCAGATATGGCGTATGAAGCTGCTGTTAAAGCGATTGAAGACGCAGGCATAGCATCGGAAGAAATCGATTTAATTTTAGTAGCGACGGTGACACCTGATCAAGCTTTTCCTTCTGTTTCATGTATGATACAAGATCGCTTAGGTGCAGTAAATGCTGCGGCAATGGATATAAGTGCCGCCTGTTCCGGTTTTATGTACGGGGTAGCAACAGCAAAGCAATTTATTGAGTCAAAGGCATATAAGCATGTGTTAGTAGTCGGTGTTGAGAAATTATCGAAAATAACAAATTGGGAAGACCGCAATACTGCTGTTTTATTTGGTGACTCAGCTGGAGCTGCAGTAATGGGTCCTGTATCAAATGGCAGAGGTGTATTAGCGTTCGAACTTGGTGCTGATGGATCTGGAGGAAAACATTTATATGAAAATAAACATAAACATGCTGTCATGAATGGACGAGAAGTGTTTAAATTTGCGGTAAGACAAATGGGAGATACAGCAATCAATGTCCTTAAAAAAGCAGGGTTAACGAAAGATGATGTTGATTTCCTCGTTCCACACCAAGCTAACATTCGGATAATGGAGGCAGCTCGAAAACGTTTAGAGCTTTCAGAAGAAAAGATGTCTAAAACGATTCATAAATATGGAAATACTTCTTCTGCATCCATACCAGTATCACTCGTTGATGAATTAAATGCAGGGAAGATAAAAGATGATGATATTATTGTGATGGTTGGGTTTGGTGGAGGTTTAACTTGGGGTGGAATTGTAGTAAAATGGGGACGTTAGAAATATTGTAGTTACTACTTTACACCTCTCCAATAATTAAATGTACGCTCTGTAAACGGAAGAAAAAAGAGTAAGGATAATAGACACTGTTATGTCTACATTACTATTTTCTTGATGTAGATGAAGGAGCTGAAGCAGATGGAAAAAAAACGGGTAGTTGTAACTGGATTAGGTGCAGTTTCTCCTGTTGGCAATAATGTGAAAACGATATGGGAAAATATTATTGCAGGAAAATCGGGAATTGGACCATTAACAAGATTAAATCCAGACGACTTTCCTGCAAAAGTTGCAGCTGAAGTAAAAGATTTTGATATTGAACAGTATATTGAACGGAAAGAAGCAAGAAAGATGGACCGATTTACACATTTTGCAATTTCTGCCTCATTAATGGCAGTAGAAGATGCACAGTTAACGATTGATGAGAGTAATGCAGAGCAAATAGGTGTATGGATCGGTTCGGGAATCGGTGGAATGGAAACATTTGAAAAGCAATTTGAAATATTTCAAAGACGTGGACAGCGGCGCGTAAGTCCGTTTTTTGTTCCGATGATGATTCCTGATATGGCAGCTGGTCAAGTATCCATTACACTTGGAGCAAAAGGGGTTAATTCTTGTACTGTTACTGCCTGCGCAACAGGGACAAATTCAATCGGTGACGCGTTTAAAGCAATTCAACGTGGAGATGCACTTGCAATGGTAACTGGAGGAACGGAGGCACCGATTACAAATATGGCAGTTGCTGGTTTTTGTGCTAATACTGCCCTTACGAAAAATCCAGATCCGAGAACAGCTAGCAGACCGTTTGATTTAAACCGTGATGGCTTTGTTATTGGTGAAGGAGCCGGAATTGTTGTTTTAGAAGAATTAGAGCATGCACTTGCACGTGGCGCACATATTTATGCGGAAATGGTTGGATATGGTTCTACTGGTGATGCTTATCACATTACCGCACCTGCACCTGGGGGAGAGGGTGGTGCTCGCGCAATGAAGCAAGCTTTGGAAGATGCTGATCTTCGTCCTCATGTAATTGATTATATCAATGCTCATGGTACAAGCACACCTTATAATGATAAATATGAAACGACTGCGATTAAGCATGTATTCGGTGATCATGCTTATCAATTAGCAGTGAGCTCAACGAAGTCGATGACTGGACATCTACTTGGGGCTGCCGGTGGAATCGAAGCAATTCTCACGATCCTTGCAATTAAAAATAACATGCTTCCACCGACAATGAATTATGAAACACCTGATAAAGATTGTGACTTAGACTATGTCGTAAATGAAGCCCGTTCAAAAGAGATAAAGGCTGCACTTAGCAATTCTCTTGGTTTTGGCGGCCATAATGCAACGATAGCATTTAAAAAGTATGAAGCTTAAAATAAAATTTGCTGTATTTTAATAAAATCATAAAAATAGAACCGTATGAAATCAAGATTCTTAAATCTGTTTTTCATACGGTTTATTCATTTTAAAACGATTCTGCTGTCCTAGGCTCTAATTTATGTTTGAACGGATAAAAAAGGGGGGTTCATCCATAGGAGGGAATGAGTGATGAAAAAAGAAGATGGTATCTATTGTGCACATTCATTAATAAAATAATCAATATCATATTCCCTATTTACAATAAAATAATATAATAGTACTAAAGATACTGAAAAAAAGAGCAGAAGAAAGGACGGAAAAATGTTTTCAATATTTAGAAGATTTTGTCCGCTTATTGCTGTTATATTTGTTGGAGTTGTAATCGCTATTACTTTGTCCTTTTTTAAACATCAACAAGTCCAACAAGTTGTATCTGAACCACGCAAAGGTTGGAATCCGGAACAATTCGATTTAGTTGAAGCTTACTTTCCTGAAGAGGGAGATTGGGAAATTGCTATTGAACAAGATAAATTAGTAGATAAGAATAGGCAAGATGCTATCGGGATGATTGATTCGAAAGGAAATAAAACAACCCCACCATTTAACGTGAACAAAAGGAAAAATCGAATACATATTCCGCCACCTGTCACTGGTTATAAACCTGGTGAGTATTACGAATTGATCATTTCTCAACGTATTTTTAAGCAAAGAGATGAAGATATTCATATCGGCTTTGTCATCAAAAAAGAAGAAGAAGAATCATATAAATATCGATCAGACATGATGAAAATGGATAAAAAGGAGCTTATTGATGTAAAAGAAGATAAACTAGTTTTAAAAAATTCCCATCAGATAAGGAATATGAAAAAAGATCAAATCCTTTTTGTACCAATCGATGATAAAGTAGTTGATTCTGAAGCTAGAAAAGTAACTGCTGTAAAAAGAGAAAAGAATCGAACCATTGTTACAACAACGAAACCAGATTTCATTGAATTATTTGAATATTTGTATATTTACAAAAAGTATACATTAGAAGACAATGATATCATTTTCTTGCCTGCGGATGGAATTGATTTTGAGAAAATGTCTGCTTCCATTCCTAAATTGATGACAGCTTCTCCAACTTTTCTTCCATCTGCGCAAGCCTCTAATGTACATGAGATAACGGTATCGGGAAAAGATCTTAGAAATTCAAGTATGAAAACGGCAACTAATGCCAAAGGATTAAGAATAAAGCTGAATGGCCTTGACTTAAAATCCGTTGTAGTGGATGGAAGTATTACGATTCATCCAGAGGTTACAGTAGATATATCGTTAGGACTAAATGATTTGAAAAGATTTCATTACGATTATACACAATCAACTCAATTTGAAATAGCGTTGAATGCAAAAGCCTCTAAAAAAAGGGAGAAGGGGAAGAGTTTAATAACTGGTAAAGAACATCTTGGTCGGTTATTCATTCCGACAGGCGTACCCGGATTGTTTGTAGAGATTTCGCTATATCTTTATTTAGACTTTAATGGAAATGTCAAAGTTGTCGCTGATTATATGCGCCAAGATCAATTTGGCGTTGTCAAAATAGGTAGTAAATTTAAAACCTTTACGAATAATCAACATAAAATACATGCTGGCTTAAAAGGAGGAGCTGAAGCTAATTTTCGAGCTGGAACTGGAGTTAGTGTCGGATTAGAAGCGGCAAAGGTAGTGGGTGCAGGACTTCGATTAGAAGGAGGATTTTATGGTGATGGGAAAGCAGTCGCCCTCAATGGAACAGAAGGGTGCTATCGACTAGAAGCAGGTTCCGAAGGGAAAAACGATTTTGATGTTGCGTTAGCTAGGAATACGAGTTTAGAAACTGTCCTATATCAATATACACTTGCACATGGAAAACAAAAGCATTTTCATAAAAATACATGTGAAGAAGTGCGTTCGCTCATAGTAGAACCTCCCTCTCTCCTTTTAAGAGAGGGACAGCATTTAAATATAAATGCTCAAGCAAAAATAGTTGATATGATGACGCCAAACGAAAAGCAAGTAGAAGTTGATTATCCATCATTGAAGCACAAAATAAAAGATAACAATGTCATTACATTTACAAATGGGACAGTGACGGCAATGACTGATCCGGATAGGAGAGAGACAGTTTTAACGCTTCAATATAAAGGGGCATCCATTTCTATTCCTGTTAAAATCGTTTCTAAGGGGGAAGCGAAAGTAAATGAGGTTGATACTAATGCTGAGGAACAATCTTATTATGCAGATATAGCCCGACAAGTAACAAAAGTTCATGAAACATTAATGAAATTAGCCGAGGAGCATGATTGGAGTAGTGTCTCTGGCGGAAATAAGCCTGACATGGAAATCATCCGTTCTGCACTAGTTGGTAAAATTGTTACGAAGCATTTTTATGAAAAATATGAGGATATAATCTACAATTACTTTGATCAAACGGACCTCGTCCCTTTTCCAATGGAAACAAACCCGGAATACTATTTATATGTAAAGAAAGAATCGAAAAATACACTTGTTTTAGAAGTAGCGGAGCTTGGAGATGGAGTATATGATGAGGGAGGCATTATTCAATATACTTTTGCTAAAGAAAATAGAAAGTGGCTTCTCGATCAGCTAGATTATATCGGACCTATTGAAGAGCTAGAAAATTAATTTTTTGTAAATTTTTCCGCTAGTTGGGGTAAAGAGAGATCCTTTAAGTCTATAAACATACGGAAGTACTGACCACAATAAAAACCAATTATGTGTTCACCACATATATTAAAAAACAGGGGTGATTGAAATTGGGAGTGGTTCGTACAGACGAATGGTAGAAAAAGGAAATAGATAGACCTTGGGAATTGTGTAGAAAAGCGGTCCTGAACATGAGGATTATTACGATTTTTATCGCTATCTTTGTCAATTTGGGATGTACCGGCGTTCAAGGCAGGCGAAAAACATTTTCATTCAACTAAAAGCGACAAATGTATGGAATAAAATTGAACAATTATATACTTATTATCAAAAGAAATGGGACGGTGACAATGTTGATATTTTTATTTTTCCCATGGATCACCGAAATCGCCGCTTTATAAGCGAAACGAAGGGGAAATCAGGTATTACTTTTGGTGATAAAATGTTTCTCTTTTTAACAGAAATAGAAAGTGAAAAGAACTTAGAATCCTTATTCATTCATGAATATCACCATGTCAACCGTATGAAAAGACTTGCTAAAAAAGCAAGTGACTATACATTACTGGATTCTCTCATTTTTGAAGGCATGGCAGAACATGCGGTAAAAGAATACTGTGGTGAAGCTTATATTGCCTCATGGTGCAAAGAATATCCTGAAAGAGAATTGCAATATGTTTGGGATAGGTATTTCAAACATCACATTCACATCAGCAGAATGGATCGGAAGCACGATGATTTGTTATTCGGGCAAAGAGGTTTGCCGAAAATGATCGGTTATGCAATCGGATATAAATTAATCAACGATTATAAAAAGAAACACTCATATAAGACGAAAGATCATTTCGGTACGGACTCGTCCATTTTTATTAATGAGTAAAGGATCCTTCACAATTTGTTTAGGGTTTTTTTATGCGCATTGGCATTGGGTCAGAAGCAAAAACAAATGAGTTCTAAATAGAGATCATTACATCATATATATATTAAAAATAGAAGATGGACAAGCATAATTGAATTTGATTTTTATATGGGGTTGGCGAAATGATCATTCGTATATTTTGTTTTCTCATTGGATTTGGCTTTTCTGTTATTGGCGGTTCTCATATCATCGGTTATTTGAACTTACTTGTTGCTGGGAAATCTTTTATAGAATATTTGCTTTTTATTACTGGTCGGTTTGAATGTTATTTATTTATTTTTGGCATTTTATTTATGTTTTTATCGCTTCATTATGCGTCATATTGATTACTAATTTTTATTAGCAAAGGGTGTTTTACTACCTGTTTAACGGTGATAGAAAAGTGAAATGATAAAATTGAATCATCGGTAGTTCTGTGATAATGAAAAATAGGGAACCGTTTTCCAATGAAAGGGAAGGAATAATTTTACTATAATTTGCCTATACTGAATGACAAATATAGTTGTGAAGTGAGGGGTAAATATGCTATATCTTCATGATGTATGGGTCAATTGGTTTGAAGGGGAAGAGAATGGGTACAATGTTTGTCATTTTCACGAATGGAGACGCGATGATGGTATTGAATTACTAGATCAAGTACCATTATTGCTAGTGAAAACACCATTATTTTATTACATAGAAAATGATTTAGCTGAATTACCACAAGAATTATTAAATGATGTTTATCAAAAATCGTTTATGCGTAAAAATCATGAACGAAAACAGCTTGAATACTGTTTTATTGTAACAGATGGAAATGGAATTCTTGCCGTTGATACAATTGGTTATCAGATTCCTATTAGAAAGAGCAGGCTTATTCCGCGGCAAGAGCAGCTCGTTTATGAAATGATAAAAGATCATGAGCCAAAGGATTATACCTTTAAGGAAAAGTGCAAGATAAAAGAATACCATATCCTTTCTCCGGAACCGAAATTAATGATTGGCCTGACAAGAAGAGAGCGTCAATTAAAACAATTATTATTTATGGCACTTGATCAATTGCATGCATCGAGAAATTTAGCAGAAATCCGTTATTGGTATACGGAGTGGGCACCAGAATATTATCAGGAAATACAAGCACTCGATTTTGAGGAGATTTGGAATCGTTTGTATGATGAAATGAAAAATGGCTGGTCGGAGAAACATCATTTTATCTGCAAAAATATTGTAAAAGGATATCCATTTTTTGAAAAACTATGGGAAATGGAACAAAAACCAAAAGTTAGCAGAGGAGAAGAAGCATAATTAGACTAAAAAGAGGCTGTTGAAAAGCATTAAATCAATGATTTTCGACTCCTCTTTTCTTTTTTGAAAAATGAGATTTCCACTTTGAGTTTGAGATGGACGATTTCCGCGAATCTTAGCTCCAGTCTCTTCTTCAGCTCCAATCTACAATGATCCTCAATTCCCTGTGAAAACAAGACATACATAAAAAGCCGTGTATTCTTTATCCACAAAGAACGAAACCATATTGTTATTCTTTGTATCAACGTTAACCATGGATTCCCAATCAACTATAAAGGCTTTAAAGGGGAGCAGGAATGACTCACAGTATGTTTCGGATTGGTAGATATATTGATGGCAGTGAGTCTTTGGGGGAATATTGAAATGGATGATGAATAAAGGAATGATTAAACGGCCTTAGTCCTATCAAAGTAGGGTCTAAAGCCGCTGAAAAGATATTATTATTTCCACTGTCTACTTTATAGGGGGCCGTTCATCATTGGACAGCCCTTTTTTTTATTATTGGTTTATTTATCGAGGATACATTATGATCTTTTTTTACGTGACAATCCCATCGCTTTTTCCATTTTTCGGAGCATTTTACTTGCTCTTTCATTTGCCTTCTCTTTACCTTCATCAAGTATGTCATCTAATTCCTTTGATTCCATCAAGTCATAATACTTCATTTGAATCGGTTCAAGCGTTTTGATAATCACTTCAGCTGTATCTTGTTTAAACTCACCATATCCTTTTCCTTCATATTTCTTCTCTAAATCTTTGATTGGAATATTCCCTAAAATAGAATAAATCGATAATAGATTTGATATGCCAGGTTTATTTTCCTTGTCATATTTTATCACTCCGGAAGAATCAGTGACAGCACTTTTGACTTTCTTTTCTATTTGTTTAGGTTCATCAAGCATTGAAATAAAAGCTTTTTTATTTGTATCTGACTTACTCATTTTTTTAGTAGGATTGTGTAAAGACATAATGCGAGCGCCGATTTTAGGTATATGTGCTTCAGGAATTGTAAATATGTTATTATATTTATTATTAAATCTTTCGGCTAAATCTCGTGTTAATTCAATATGTTGTTTTTGATCATCACCAACAGGGACAATATCTGTATCATATAATAAAATATCAGCAGCCATTAATGGTGGATAAGTTAGTAAGCCTGCAGATACAGCATCCTTTCCTTCTGATTTATCCTTAAACTGTGTCATCCTTTCCAGTTCACCGATATAAGAAAGGCATTGAAGCATCCAAGCAGCTTGAGCATGTGCTGGAACTTCAGATTGAATAAAAAGCGTCGCATTAGCAGGGTTAATACCAGCAGCAACATAAAATGCGGCCAAACTTCTTGTATTTTTTCGCAACGCTAAACGATCTTGTGGGACTGTAATAGCATGCTGATTGACAATACAAAAATAACATTCATAATCATGTTGCAACTCGACAAACTGTTTAATTGCACCGATGTAATTACCTAAAGTAATTGTTCCACTTGGTTGTATCCCTGAAAAAATTGTCTTCATTCCTTTTATTCCTCCCTCATCTTTCTCCAAATAAAAAAACCATCGCCCAAAGATAGGGACGAATGGTATATTCGCGGTTCCACCCTAAGTACTAAAAATAGTCGCTTAGTTCCATCACGAAAGATGGTACCAATATATCGATTGGCAGTCGCCGATTGCTAATAAGCTATGCTGTTCACATTGGAGCTCCAAAGGCCATTCCATTTAGCGTGTTACTTGCTTTCACCAACCGCAAGCTCTCTTTTCAACTACCCCTAAATGTACTCTTCTTTGTCATTGCTATTATGTTTAATTTTTCTTTATTATATGTAAAGTGCATAAATAAATCAAGCTTTACTAATAGTGCATAAAAGGCTATTCATTCACTTTCATTATTAGGTTGTCAAACGACATATTTATTATGTAGAATAAATAAAGGAAAAAATGAATAAAAAACGAATCAGGTATATAGAAAGGTGGGGAATGGGGAGATGGCACAAGAAAAACTGTTACAAGTAAAAAATGTAAAGCGGTATTTCAATAAAGGGGAAAAAAATGAAATACGTGCTGTTGATGGTATTTCATTTACTATTTACAAAGGAGAAACATTAGGGTTAGTTGGTGAATCTGGTTGTGGAAAATCAACGATTGGAAGAACAATCATTGGTTTATATGACGTGACGGCTGGCGAAGTCCTTTATCGAGGAGAAAATATACATGCAAAAAAATCACAGGTAAGCCGAAAAAAGCTTTACCAGCAAATGCAAATGATCTTTCAAGATCCGTACGCCTCACTAAACCCACGCATGAAAGTAGCGGATATTATCGCCGAAGGAATCGACATTCATTCGTTAACAGACACATATGAACAAAGAATGGAAAAGGTGTACGAGCTTCTTAAAACTGTTGGTTTAAACAAAGAACATGCCAACCGCTATCCGCATGAATTTTCCGGTGGTCAACGTCAAAGAATAGGAATTGCTCGAGCCTTAGCGGTGAATCCGGAATTTATTATTGCAGACGAGCCAATTTCTGCATTAGATGTCTCCATTCAAGCACAGATTGTGAACCTTTTAAAAAAATTACAGGAACAAAAAGGGTTAACCTATTTATTTATTGCACATGATTTGTCGATGGTTAAGTATTTCAGTGATCGAATAGGTGTCATGTTTCGTGGGAAACTTGTTGAGTTAGCTCCTGCACATCAGTTATATCAGTCCCCATTGCACCCATATACAAAGGCACTACTCTCTGCGATTCCCATACCTGATCCAAACAAAGAAAGGAATAGGAGACGAATCCTATATGATCCTCATTCTCACCAATATTCAGCAGACGAAAACATAAGTATGCGTGAAATAACAGAAGGTCACTTTGTGCTTTGTTCTGAAACAGAATATAACCGTTACAAAGAAAGTATTACCTAACATAAATTTCCCTGGAAATGTTGCCTCACATAGAGATATAAGGAGGAAATGGTTTGAAGTATTTGGAAGTAATGGGTATATCCCTTGTCATTATTCTTATCTGTTTATTTCCTAACAACACGAAAGTACAAGCAGCAGACATAGGGGAAAATACAGCATTACATAAAAAAAGAACTTTATTTTTAAAAGAAAAAATGTTTAAGAGTCAGATACAAAGATTTTATCCGGATTCCAATTACTCATTTACATATCCTGATGCAGTACGAGGAATATATGTCACTGGGCATTCTGCGGGTGGAAAACGCTTCGATGAGCTTGTTGAACTAATTGACAAAACAAAATTAAACGCAATGGTTATTGATATAAAAGATGATTGGGGGAATATAACGTATAAAACAGATACATCTTTTCCTTATAAAATAGAAGGAAAATATTTTATTGATGATCTCGACAAATTAATGAAGAAAATGGCAAAGAGTAATATATATCCTATTGCACGGATCGTTGTTTTTAAAGATACATTACTGGCAAAAAAACACCCAGAGTTTTCTTTTAAAGATGGCGATCAAGTATGGGTAAATCAAGGTGGAGAAGCATTTGTAAATCCATTTTTAAAAGAAGTATGGGATTATAATATAAAAATAGCAATTGAAGCAGCGCAAATGGGTTTTCAGGAAATCCAATTTGATTATGTTCGCTTTCCTGAAGGTTTTGAAACGAGAGATCAACAGCTCACTTATCAGTTGGGAGATTATGGGGAAGACAAGAAAAATTCTATTCAACAACGTGTACAAGCAATCACCGATTTCACTGAATATGCCAGAAGGAAGCTAAAACCTTATGGTGTTCAAATCTCTGTGGATATTTTTGGTTATACGGCTACATTGCCAGAAGCACCTGGTATAGGACAAAATTTCTCAAAAATATCTGAGCATGTTGATGTGATCTCTTCGATGATATATCCTAGTCACTGGACATCGTATTTCGGTATTGCAAAACCAGACCTTGAACCGTATGAGCTTGTGAAAGAATATATAAAACTTGAAAAAGAAAAGCTAAATAATCTGGATCATCCACCAATATCCAGACCTTGGCTGCAAGATTTTACTGCTTCTTGGTTAGGAGAAGGAAATTATTTAAAATATGGAAAAAAGGAAGTTGAAGCACAAATTCGTGCTCTCCAAGATGAAGGGGTGGAAGAATTTTTATTATGGAATGCTGGAAATGTTTATACAAAAAATGTTGATTATGTTCCGGCATCGTCATCAACTAAAAAAATGTAATGTTTTTTTCAAAATTAGAGGTTTTGTTTATTACAACTAAGGGTAAAGTAAATAATGGATCACAAAAAGACACAATTTAGTCAAAAATGAACGGCCTTTTTGCAAAAAAGGATTTCATCATTGAGAATAAGTGTTATACTTATTATAGGAGATATTTTTTAAAAATCATTTTAAATAAGTTTAATCCTTTCTTTGAATAATAAGTAGGAGGGATTTAGCGTCTTCACGCAACATTTAAATTAAAACATATATTGCAAATCATAGCAGTTTCACCATCAACCTAAATCTTAAGGGAGTGTGAGTGTTAGATGGTAATTTTATACACTTCACCGAGTTGTACATCATGTCGTAAAGCTAGAGCATGGCTTGAGGAGCATCAGATCAGTTATACGGAGCGGAATATATTTTCGGAACCCCTTACAACTGAAGAAATTAAAGGGATTTTACGAATGACCGAGAATGGAACAGATGAGATAATATCTACTCGATCAAAAATATTTCAACAACTAGATGTTGATTTAGATACTTTGCCTCTTCAAGAATTATTTGAACTCATTCAAAAGAACCCTGGATTATTGCGCCGTCCGATTATTTTGGATGAAAAAAGATTACAAGTCGGTTATAACGAAGATGAGATTCGCCGTTTCTTACCAAGAAAAGTGCGGACTTTCCAACTTCTTGAAGCACAAAAATTAGTCAACTAAAGAGAAACGTCTTCACGCCATAACGATGGGTGAGGACGTTTTCCGTTTTTATTTATCGATCGTTAGTTATTTGAACATTCCGCCTTGAGTTGTGTCCAATTATCAGCTAAAATATACAAAATGATAATATCTTAAAAATAGGAGCAATATCGTTTCCATTTCGATGTGATTTATCATAAAATGAAAGTACAAGGTGCAAACTATAGAATAGAAAGTACCCAAAACTTTTTAAATAAAGAAATTCCGTGGGGGTAAAGTCCTTTCAACAAATCCAAGCGGAAGGGAGAGTTGTTAAGTGGAAATCGAGCGTATCAATGAAAATACAGTGAAATTGTACATCTCATATGTTGATATAGAAGAAAGAGGTTTTGATCGAGAGGAAATTTGGTACAATCGAGAACGAAGTGAAGAACTTTTTTGGGAAATGATGGATGAAATTCATTATGAAGAAGAGTTTGTACCAGAAGGGCCGTTATGGATCCAAGTGCAAGCATTAGACACTGGTTTAGAAGTATTAGTAACAAAAGCACAAATATCGAAAGACGGTCAACGTTTTGAACTCCCAGTTCCAGAAGAAAAATTAAAAGGATTACCTGTAGATGAGAAAATCGAAGAGCTTTTAGATGAGCATTTTCAAATAAATCATGATCAGAGTAACAATGAAATGTTAGAATTTGTCATTCGTTTCAACGATTTTGAAGATGTCATTGCACTCTCTAAAAGACCAGGATTGGAAATGTTGAACACAAGACTATACTCACTAGATCATAAATATTATTTATATGTTGAATTCCATGATGAATTGTTTAAAGAAGAAGAAGTGGGAGATATTCTCAGTATTTTACTTGAATATGGCGCAGATTCCTCGGTTACCATTCATCGTTTGGAGGAATATGGCAATAAAATAATTGGAAAAGATGTATTTAATATCGTAAATAAACATTTTTCATAATGGAAAGGTGTCCTGAAGTATGAGAAGCTTAAGGACACCATTTTTTTGTGGAAAATAGCAGGATTATATACAAGTATGTAGAATATTTCATATTAAGTATATTAAGATGGATGTAAATCTGTTTCCGTATCTCCCCCAATATGCATCTTCGGGTAATGAAGTACGTCACCTCATTCATTCTTCGACATTGCTTTTCGTTACAAACACATCACGTATAGATTCTCATTTATTCCCTCTTATTGATAAAAACATATGTATAGCTAGACGAGACAACAACAATGATCACTTTTTAGAAAGAAAGGAAGGTAATCAATTGTTAACAGCAATGAAGAGAGATGGGAAGATAGTTTCTCTACTTCACCCTTTAAGTTCGGATAAGATAAAAGAATTGCGTCAGCCTAAACAATTTTTTTGTCCTCATTGCCGAAATCCCGTTATTTTTAAGGCAGGTCATTATCGGATTCCTCATTTTGCCCATTATCGGTATTCTAATTGTCGGGGCTTTACTGAACCCGAAAGTTTTTATCATTTACAAGGAAAACGAGAACTTTTTTTATGGTTAAGATCAATGAATCAGCAAGTCTTTTTAGAGCATTATTTTTCTAAAATAAAGCAACGTGCTGATTTATTTGTAACTGGTCATAACCAAGCGTATGCGATTGAATTTCAATGTGCCTCCATTCCTGTCTCCGATATAGAAAAAAGAACGGCTCGTTACAAACAGGCTAATATTACACCTATTTGGATATTAGGTGGTCTTCCTTATCGAAAAAAATTAGCTCGTAAGCAGCATGTATACACACTTACTGAAATGCAATGGGCGTTAACAACGTATCAATCACGCCGTGGCTTGCAACTTTTTAGTTATCAACCTTGTAAAAAACAGTTTTTCTTACTATCTCATATCACTCCAATGACAAGCCGAAAAATAATCGCCACGTGCCAGCGTTTTCCTCTCCAAAACATTTCTTTTCCCTTTACTTTTGACACATTGACAGCTAGAAGTAGTAAAAAGGATTTCATAGAGGAGTGGACCTATGAAAGGAAGGATTGGTTATTTCAAAGAGTATATTACAATAAAAATAGGCAAGATCCTTTTTTGAAAATATTATATGAATGTCGCTTACCGGTGACACTCATTCCACCCCTTTTTGGAGTACCGATACCTGCAGCAGATGTTAGGAATCACCCTGTGGAATGGCAATTTTATATTTGGTATGATTGTTTTCGAAAATTAAATGTGGGAGGTTGGATTACTTTTCAGCAGATTCGTA
Organism: uncultured Bacillaceae bacterium; assembly: GCA_963748745.1. Taxonomy (GTDB): domain Bacteria; phylum Bacillota; class Bacilli; order Bacillales; family Bacillaceae_C; genus CAVVKR01. Next base: position 64,622 of record CAVVKR010000011.1, read on the forward strand.
AAGCTGTTCTACATCGAATAAATAAACAACATATTCAGTATAGGAAAATAGTAACTGCAGACAGATCATTTGATTTTCTAATGAAATATTTGCGTACATTAGTGAAAACAGGTTATTTAAGAAAGAGTGATCCATCAACATATGTGATGAATAAACCTCTTTCTTTTCCAAACACTATGGAAGAAGCCAAAAAGCAAGAACAAATCTTTTATAAGCAGTTTCGTTATCTTTTTTTTATGTTAGAATAGCATATTATTTTATACTGTAGGAAAAAAAGTGTGATATATGAAATAATATGCATATATAAGCGAATAGAAACAGAAATGGTAAAATATTTATTTCTATATTCGCAAAAATAAAAAGTGAGGGATAGAGATGGAAACAGAAGGGAAAAATTCAAAAGCAGTGCTTTCTCGTGAGGAGATACCAGAACATCTTACATGGCGATTGGAAGATATTTTTTCCAATGATGAACAATGGGAAGAGGAGTATAAAAGTATAAAAGAGTTATTAAATAAAGCCGAAACTTTTAAGGGTACATTAGGAAAGAGTGCGGAGCATTTATTTGAAGCACTTACATATCAAGATGGAGTACTAAGAAGATTAGGTAAATTATATACATATGCACATATGCGTTATGATCAAGATACAACAAATTCATTTTATCAAGGGATGAATGATCGCGCGAAAAATTTATTTGCTTTTGCTGGAAGTGCATTGGCATTTATTGTTCCGGAGATTTTAGCAATTGATGAGCAAAAACTTCAGCAATTTTTGCAAGAAAATGAGGATCTTGCCTTATATGAACATGCTTTAAGAAAAATCACTTTACAGCGACCACACGTCTTATCTACTACTGAGGAAGCATTATTGGCCCAAGCTTCAGAGGTAATGAGTGTACCAAGCAATGTGTATGGTATGTTAAATAACGCTGATTTAAAGTTCCCAAGCATTAAAGATGAGAATGGAGAAGTAGTGGAAATAACACATGGGCGGTTCATCAGTTTGCTTGAAAGTGATAACCGTCATGTTAGACGTGATGCTTTCAAAAAAGTGTATGAAACGTATGGTAATTATCAGAATACATTTGCAAGTACATTAAGTGGTCAAATTAAGAAGGATAACTTCAATGCTCGTATTCGTAACTATCGATCAGCACGTCATGCCGCATTATCATCAAATAATATACCTGAAAATGTATATGACCTTTTAGTGGATACAGTTAACAAACATCTACCTTTACTCCATAGATATATAAAATTACGGAAGAAAACTTTAGCATTAGACGAACTCCATATGTATGATCTCTATACACCTTTAGTAAAAGAAATGAAAATAGAAATCGATTATGAGCGTGCGAAAGAACTCGTTCTTGCTGGTCTTGAACCACTTGGAAAGGAATATAGTAACATACTTAAAGAGGCATTTGAAAACAGATGGATTGATGTGATGGAGAATAGAGGGAAGCGAAGTGGTGCATACTCATCTGGTACATACGGAACTAATCCATATGTTTTATTGAACTGGCAAGATGATATTAACAACTTATTTACACTTGCACATGAATTGGGACATAGTGTCCATAGTTATTATACTCGTAAAACACAGCCATTTGTTTATGGAAATTACTCCATTTTTGTTGCTGAAGTTGCTTCTACATGTAATGAAGCTCTCTTAAATAACTATTTACTGCAAACAATTGATGATAAGAAAAAACGTATTTATCTTTTAAATCATTATTTAGAAGGCTTTCGCGGTACCGTTTTCCGTCAAACGATGTTTGCCGAATTTGAACATCTCATTCATGAAATGGAGCGGAATGGTGAATCATTAACAGCAAACTTATTGACGAAAAGTATACTGACTTAAACAAAAAGTACTTTGGTAATGATATTCATATCGATAAAGAAATTGGACTTGAATGGGCACGAATTCCGCATTTTTACTATAATTATTATGTTTACCAGTATGCAACAGGTTTCAGTGCAGCAACTGCTTTGAGTAAAAAGATCCTTGAAGAAGGCCAACCAGCTGTTGAAAAATATATTAACTTTTTAAAATCAGGAAGCTCTGATTATCCAATCGAAGTGCTTAAAAAAGCAGGCGTTGATATGACTACTGCTGCGCCGATAGAAGCTGCGTGTAAAGTATTTGAAGAAACCCTTGACAAACTGGAAGATTTACTATCATAAAGGTAGTGAGGATAGACGGACCTTCTACTCCTCCATAATAAAGGGCAAAAAAGAAGGGGATGTCCCAAAAATCCCCTTTTTTTATATGGAAAACAAATGGATATGAAGATTCTCGTTATTGGTAGTTGTGTTTATGTAAATGTTTATTATTTTTTAATAAAAACCACGAAATCTTCTACGGTTGTTAAAATAGTATAGAAAAAGGAGAAGAGAGAGGAAAAGAATGGGAGAAGTAATATAAATTGGAACTAATTTCATTAAGCCAAAGATATTGAAAAGGAATGCAAATATAATAAATAAGATGAGAATAAAGGGATAAAATTTTCGCACTCTATCCTTCCTTTCTATTCTTCTAAAACTTTTTGCATATAGTAAGTATATGTGAATAAATAGTAAACATGCTTTTTGACAATCTTGTGAATTACTACACAACCCTATTGCTTCATATTTGAAATACATGTTATATTAATGATGTGAAATAAATCACAAACAAACATATACCCCTTTGTTTGACCGTGAAATATTTCTTCCATCCCCTTTTTTAACAAGAGCGGCACAAGTGGTTTGAAACTTGGTATTTATCAACCTTGTGCACAGTAACAAAAAAGGTCTTGTACTGAGTACAAGGCCTTTTTTGTTATTCAATTCCGATATATCTCCAAAATGTTCCGTGCTTCGCCGGTATTTTCTCCACCTTTTGTTGTAACATCCATTTTTTCAATTCTTTTTCTACCTGTTTAACCGGTAAATCATAAACAACTGCAATTTCTGTTGAAGCAACAATTTTATATTTTTGCAAAAACTTTTCTAATGGTGGAACGGGCGAGGGTTCAGGCTTTTTATTTAGCATTTCACATATTAATTGTACGTAAATATCATACGAATAAAGACCGGTAATCTTTAAACCTTCATCCTCTATGTTTTCATTAAAGAAAACGAGTGATGGAATCCCGCTTACCTCCATTTCAGTTGCAATTTTAAGATCACATTGAAAGGCTTTGGCTGCTGACTTGGAATGAATATCTTTAATAAATTCTCGAACATCTAATCCAATACTTTTAGCTGCAACAGTTAATACTTTAAGATCTGAAACATTTTTCTTTTCTAGAAATAATAATTCTTGAATTTTTCGTAAAAATTTACTTCCTGCTTTTTTACCTTGAAGTTCAGCAGCTTTAATAGCTATAGAGACGATAAAAGGGGAGGTGATAGGATTTTTAAGCCATAAGCTACCATCACATGACATTCCTGTTCTGCTCGCTACTTGATCCCAGGATGCTGCAATATCTGATAATTTTTTTGCCCCAAGATTTAAGGTAGCCAACTGTCCAATTAAAACATGCTTCATGCTAAAGTATGGACCATATTCAATATGAAGCTTTTTAATAATAGGTTCTAGCGCCCAGCATTCGGGACAAAAGGGATCAATAAACAGATATATTTCCAACGGTTTATTTTCCGTATGGATATTTGATTGGTTATTAACCCCGTTATTCATCACTTACTCTCACCATTATCTGGTTCCGCAGTATTTACCATGTGTCGAGCAGTTAAGGTTAGCCTAGCAAAAAACTCATCCCGAACTGGTCCAGTTAGCTCAACCTCATCCATTGCCTTACTCATGCATGATAGCCACGCCTTCATACGTGTTGGTGTAATTTCATGAGGTAAATGGCGGGCACGCATCATTGGATGTCCATGCTCTTCTGTATATAAACGAGGTCCTCCTAAATATTGAGTTAGAAATTGTTTTTGCTTTCTAGCAACTTCAGTTAGATCTTCTGGAAAGATTGGAATTAAATCAGGATGCTTTCCAACCCTTCTATAGAAGGCATTTACAAGGTCAGAAAGTTTTTCTTCCCCGATTATGTCATACGGTGTCATGCGTGTCTCAACCATATAAATGTCCCCTTTTCATTTGAGATTGTATATTATTGTAGCAAGCACAAATTTATAACTCAAATAAATAGCATTTGAAAAAGGTTGCTGACTGTCATATTTTTTTCAATTGATCACTTTCCCTGTTGCTTGTACTTTTCTTCCCAAAATCGTTGCACTTTATTTTTTGCTGGAATGATCGGTATATTTAATGTATTCATTAGATGTAAAAAGACTCTTTCACCTTCCTGTCGATCAGTCACTTCATATTCCACTTCATAGTCTTCCTTATCTAAATATAAATTATAATCTAATGCTAGTAAGCCATTTTTATAAGGCGTTTCCGCACGTTTTGTTGTTAATGAGCCGAAGCAGAAGAGATCTTCTTTTGCTATGCCTGCGTGTGCTAAAAGTTTATTGATGCTTTCTACGGGGCATGGATTGTTTTTTAGCATATTCATCGCTTCTTTTTTCGTTAATGGTTCATTCGTTTCAAGCATGCCATCTTCTGTTGCTTGCTTTAAAGTTAATTCATATTTGTCTTGTTTTTCGCGAATGCGAAGAGAAGAATGGTTTGCTCTTAAAGCAAATGATTTCGTATCAAAATAGTAATTTGTCTGTTTGATCAAGTGGTCCTTTGTCATTGAAAATAGTGAAAGAAGCTTGAAAAAGTCAGTTTGATTAATGAGATTCTTTAATTCGATTTCAAGATATTGAGACAATAATATAGCACCCCTTCATTTTCTTTATCCTTTTTCAACTAACATGATCGTTTATTTTCTATTACTCATCAAATGATACTTCAAAAAGCGATAATATGCTAAAATAGACTTGGATAAATTGTTGGTGGGGGCGATTGAAGTGCGAACAAAGATTCATTTAAAAACAAGTAAACATACAGAACAGATATTAGAATTACATAGTGAAGAAGAGCATCCACTTAATCAGTTAAAAGCGACGGAGCAAATGCTTGTTGATTCTGATAATAATGCTTTTGTCTATTTAGCTTCTTATCATGATGAATATCAATATATATATTTACACGAAGCTGTTTGGTTACCATTAAAAGAAGCCTTTACGACAAAAAAAAAGGTGGAAGCAGTTGCCGGCAATGAAAGGCTAACACTAAATGGATTGCATGAGGAATTAGATTATTTAATTCATAATATAAAAGGGAATAGTAATTATGGGGAAGATTTTGTTATGAAAGTAGAAGAAACCTTTTTAAAGTAACTTTGAATGAATTGTGAGCAAATGGTCTTAAGCTTTTAACGAGGTGATGAATATGAGCCATTGGGATCAGTTTTTAGCTCCATATAAACAAGCGGTAGACGAATTGAAAGTGAAGTTAAAAGGGATGCGGACACAATTTGAACAAAATCATAACCACTCTCCTATTGAGTTTGTTACTGGCCGCGTAAAACCAATCGCGAGCATCCTCGAAAAAGCGAACCAAAAAAACATTCCTCTAGATCAATTAGCACATGAAATTCAAGATATTGCTGGTCTAAGGATAATGTGTCAATTTGTTGATGATATCAAAACGATTGTTAAATTACTACGGAAGCGAAATGATTTTAGAATTGTGGAAGAACGCAATTATATTTTTAATAAAAAACCGAGTGGTTATCGTTCATATCATGTCGTGATTGAATACCCTGTTCAAACGATCCATGGGGAAAAAAACATTCTCGTTGAAATCCAAATACGCACCCTCGCAATGAATTTTTGGGCAACCATCGAACATTCATTAAATTATAAATATAAAGGTCAGTTTCCTGAAGAAATTAACATGCGCTTACAAAGTGCTGCTGAAGCAGCGTTCCAATTGGATGAGGAAATGTCTCAAATTCGCGAAGAAATTCAAGAAGCCAAGCTTATTTTACAAAAAGCAAGCAAAAAAATAAAATTCAGAATAAAAAATGATGAATAAACAATGATAAGGGTGTTAACATGAAATTTTCAATCACTTCTAAAGGTGATGCAAAATCGAATAAATTAATGCACAAAATGCGTACATATTTACAAGATTTTGAACTTGAGTATGATGAAGACAGAACCTGATATTGTGATCTCAGTTGGTGGAGATGGAACACTTCTTTATGCTTTTCATCGCTATAGTTCGATGATTTGATAAAACGGCTTTTGTCGGCGTACATACAGGACATTTAGGATTTTATGCAGATTGGGTACCAAGTGAAATTGAAAAACTTAGTGATTGCGATTGCAAAAACTCCATATCAAGTCATTGAGTATCCTCTTTTAGAGGTGATAATTCGCTATTAACATGGTGGAAAAGAAACGAGATATTTGGCTTTAAATGAGTCAACTGTAAAAAGTGTTGAAGGAACATTTGTCATAGATGTTGAAATTCGAGGTGAACATTTTGAACGTTTTAGAGGAGATGGATTATGTATTTCCACCCCATCAGGTAGTACTGCTTATAATAAAGCATTAGGTGGTGCAATTATCCATCCATCACTGAAAAGCCATTCAAATTGCTGAAATGGCATCTATTAATAATCGTGTGTTTCGAACAATTGGTTCCCCACTTAATATTACCTAGAACATCATACTTGCATGTTGAAACCGGTGAATGACCCAGACTTTATAGTAACGATTGATCACTTAACTTTACTCCATCGAAATGTAAAGTCAATTCAATTTCGGGTGGCGAATGAACAAGTTCGGTTTGCTCGATTTCGACCATTCCCATTTTGGAAACGAGTCCATGATTCCTTTATTGATAGTGATCGTCCAGGTGATTAATGGTGACAACTTATCGTCTACATTGGAAAATAAATGAACGAGATGCGAATAAAACAATAAAACAATTTCTTCAAGAACAAGAAATATCCCGGCGAGCATTAACTAAAATCAAATATTCGGGTGGGGAGATCAATGTGAATGGAAAAGGAGTAACGGTCCGTTATCAGTTGCAAACTGGTGATATGTTGGAAGTAGTGTTTCCTCCTGAAACCCCCTCTAAGCATCTTCAGGGGGAGAAGCTCTTGATCCCGATTTTGTATGAAGATGAGGATATTTTGGTTTTAGAAAAGCCATCTGGAATCAGCTCGATTCCATCACGAGAACATCGATTCGGAACGGTGGCAAACGCCATTACATGGCACTATGAGAATAATGGTGAAAATCGCCAAATTCATATCGTGACGAGGCTTGATCGAGATACATCTGGGCTTATGCTTGTGGCAAAACATCGACACGCGCATCATTTGTTAAGCAAAATGCAAAAAAATAAGGAAATAGAAAGGATATATGAGGCTTTTGCCAGCGGTGTGATGCAAACATCAGAAGGGATCATCGAAGCACCAATTGGAAGAAAAGAGACGAGTATTATTGAAAGAGAAGTAAGGGAAGATGGTCAATATGCATGCACACGGTATAAAGTTCTACAACAATACTATGACTTCTGCCACTTTGCGTCTTCAACTAGTAACGGGAAGAACACATCAAATCCGTGTCCATTTATCCTATTATGGACATCCGTTACTAGGAGATGAATCTATACGGTGGGAGCCAAGAGAAAAATAACGAGACAAGCCCTAATTGTTGTTATTTACGATTACGTCACCCACTCACAAAAGAGGAGCTTGTTTTTCGCTCACGTTTACCAGCAGATATGGTTAAACTTTTATAAAAATATAAATCACCTATTGTATTTACATCTTTATTTTAGCAGAAGCTTTGCTAAGAGAGGATTTAATAAACATTAAAAGAAAGTCCGGTCATTTTCAAAAATGACCGGTAAATCATTGCCTGTTGTTTTACCTACCACATTACCTGCTCAATGGTAAGGAAGAGTATCCCAGCGGCATTGTTCATACCACTTTATAATTCTTTCGCAGTTAATCGAATGACTTGAACTTTTCTCGTACATAAGGAAGTGAGGATGGGACTTGGACAATTTCTTTTTCCGGATAACGAAAAGCTGTTAATTTTCCACCGAAAACAGCTCCAGTATCAATGTTTACTGTATTTCCACAAAAGCGGGGTTCTTTTACAGGTGTATGGCCATAGACAATAAAAGTATCCCCATCATAATTTTGCGCCCAATCGCGTGGGACCGGGGAGCCATCCGGATGTTTTTCCCCAGTAATATCCCCATATAAGACAAAAGTTTCGACCCGTTTATTGTACTTTCCTATATCTTGTTTGCGAATCCCGGCATGTGCCATAACTAAATGATCCTGATCTAATCTAGCATATAGTGGTGCTTCCGCATATAAAGTCATGAACATCTTTTTATATTTGTTACGCTCATTATAAGGAAGGTCTTTTAACTCTTCTACTGTCGTTTCTAATCCATTTTTTATATGAACATTCCTCCCTAAAAAATAGCGGTAAAGTTTGTTGCAATGATTTCCAGGAACATAAATGGCTGCTTCTTTTTTCACTAGCCAGTAGATCGTTTCAATCACTTTTAATGAATGTGGGCCTCGATCTGTTAGGTCACCAACAAAACCAAGTTGCCGATTCTCCGGATGAACCGGAAGCCCCTCTTTCCATTGGTATCCCAGTTTCTCGGTCAGTTGCTGAAATTCTAAAAAACAACCGTGAATATCACCAATAATATCAATATTCATTTTTCACCTCTACAATTTTTTGCTCCTTGCTCCTTATTATTGTACAGAGAGTAAAAATGTTTATACAAAATTTTTATTTTAGGCACGACATTTGAAAAGATTTTTGTTAGGATAATGAAGATAAAGTGAAAACTTTTATCAGTGGAGGGCTCTTCACTTTTTCTTGTTAGGGGATCTCAAGTGAAAGAGACACAATTATTATTGGCTTGAGTGACTTAACATCCTCTATGCCCGCATAGTTAAGTCAAAAACAAAAGTTGGGCGTTATTCATGAAGGGACTTTATGCAGAGGTAAAACTGTAAAAAATCAACGCTCACAGTTGGATAGGGGAGTTGTCACACGAAAACTTTATTATTTGTATTTTTAATTTAAAGTGGATGACTTACTACTCCTCTCAGATATAAAAAGAAAGGGGGAGATGGATGTGAGTGAAAATGTTCGTGAAGAGACAGAACAAATGAATGAAGAGTTATTGATAGAAGCGCTAACTAATGATAATATAGATGTTTTTCGAAAAGAATTTATGGATTTGCATCCTTATGATCAAGCAACTTTTTTCTTAATGGTAAATCCTTTACAGCGAAAAAATAGATACTTCTCTACCTTTCTCCGAAAGAAATTGGTGACCTGTTTGAAAACCTAGATATCGATGATGATGATTATAAAAAAATATTAGCTGAAATGGATCCTCAATATGCTGCTGATATGTTAGGAAGCATGTATGCTGATAACGCTGTAGACGTGTTAAATAAACTTGATAAAGAACAAGTAGCAAGTTATTTGTCAATTATGGATTTAGAAGCGGCTCGGGAAATAAAAGATTTACTACACTATGAAGAGTTTACTGCTGGAAGTATTATGACGACTGAATATGTAGCGATTGTCGCGAATCAAACAGTGCGTTCAGCAATGAATATTTTAAAAACAGAAGCCCCTAAAGCTGAAACAATTTATTATGTTTATGTAGTTGATGAGCTCAAGCGTCTAGTTGGCGTGATGTCATTAAGAGATTTAATTATAAGTGATGATGAGACGATGATCTCAGAAATTATGAATGACAGGGTCGTTTCTGTTTCCGTTAGCGAAGACCAAGAAGAGGTTGCGCTCACAATGAAAGATTATAATTTTCTCGCTGTTCCGGTCGTTGATTTTCAAAATCATTTACTCGGAATCATTACATTTGATGACATCATTGATGTAATGGATGCTGAAGCATCTGATGATTATTCTAAGCTTGCTGCTTTATCAGATGTAGACACAATTGATAAAAATCCGCTTTCCGCTGCTAAAAAGAGATTACCATGGCTTATTATCCTCTTATTCTTAGGAATGTTTACTGCAAGTTTAATCGGTAGATTTGAAGATACATTAAGTCAAGTTGCGATCCTAGCTGTTTTTATTCCACTTATTGCTGGTATGGCTGGGAATACAGGAACACAAGCGCTGGCAGTAGCAGTGCGAAGTATTGCTACTGGTGAATTAGAAAAGGGAAAGCCGGCAGAAACTAATTTTAAGAGAAGCTGGAACAGGTTTTATTACTGGTTTAACTTGTGGCTTATTAATTACCTTGATTGTTTATTTATGGAAGGGCCAACTATTTCTTGGAATGCTTGTAGGTATGTCTATTTTCGCTATCATTATTTGTAGCAACATTAGCAGGAGCGCTTGTTCCATTACTTATGCAGCGGTTGAACATTGATCCAGCGGTAGCGTCAGGACCATTTATTACGACAATTAATGATATTATTTCTATTCTCATTTATTTTGGAATGGCCACAATGTTTATGGATTATTTAATATAGTTAGTTGATTGTCTTCCTTGTTGAAGCAGCTGCTGGGAGATAGTTGAAGGAAATGATTGAAAGGGGAGGTTTCCTTTGGAGCAACAAGCATCACTTATGTCTTTATTAATTGTCATTGTTGTCGCTTTTTTAACACCAATCATATTACATCGATTTCGCTTACAATTAATACCGGTCGTAGTTGCAGAAATCATCATGGGGCTAATGATTGGTAAAAGCGGTTTAAATATTATTCAGGAAGATATGTGGCTTGAAACTTTATCAACGCTCGGTTTTATCTTTTTAATGTTTTTAAGCGGTTTGGAAATAGATTTTACTGCTTTTACCAATGAAACAGAGAACAACAAATGAAAAAAAAGAACCTCACCGTCTTGGAGTTGCCATAACAATCTTTGCTGGTATATTTGTCTTATCCCTTTTACTATCGTATCTATTTGTGCTTGCAGGATTAATTGAAAATGTTTTTTTAATGACATTAATTATTTCAACTATTTCCCTCGGTGTCGTTGTTCCAACATTAAAGGAAGCCAATATTATGCAAACGAGCATCGGGCAAATTATCTTACTTATCGCTGTCATTGCTGATTTAGTGACAATGATATTACTTAGCCGTCTTCGTTTCTATTACAGGTGATGGGGATGAAGGAATATGTGGTTTTTGCTCATATTATTCGCTGCTGGTATTGGCCTCTATTTTGTTGGTAGGCGATTTAAAAATAAGCCATTTATTGAAAAGCTTTCTACTGGGACCGTGCAAATTGGTACAAGAGCTATTTTCACATTAATTATTGTACTCGTTGTTCTTTCTGAATCTGTCGGGGCGGAAAATATTTTAGGTGCTTTTCTTGCAGGAGTACTCGTTTCCCTTGTTAGCCCCAAACCAAGAATTAATCCGTCAACTAGATTCATTTGGCTATGGATTTTTGATCCCTATTTTCTTTGTGATGGTCGGTGTTGATTTAGATTTATGGTCATTGCTTACTGATAAAAAATTATTATTGCTCATCCCTTTGCTCTTATTAGCATTACTCGTGTCAAAATTATTGCCGTCCTTATTTTACGGAAATGGTTTGATCGGAAAACAGTATTGGCTGCAGCCTTTTTATTAACTTCAACATTATCACTTGTTATTGCAGCTGCTAAAATTGCCGAAAGAATGGGTGTGATTACACCGGAAAAAAGTGGTACATTTATATTAGTTGCGGTCATTTCATGTATCGTTACACCTATTGTATTTAAAAAACTGCTGCCGAAAGAAAATGGTGAAGAGACGAAAGTAAAAGTTGCATTAGTAGGAGCTAACCAATTAACACTACCTGTCAGTAAAGAATTAGCTAGCTCTTTATATGAGCCGCAACTGTATCATACGAAAATAGATAAAACAACGCTCAAATGACTAATTCTGCCTTTCATATTGTAGAAATGCCGGATTATGAAGAAGAAACGTTAAAAGCGTATGATATCTTTTCTTCTAATATTGTTGTTTTTCAACAGGAGATGAAGAAAGAAATGCAACATTAGCTTTATCCGCTAAGATGGATGGCGTCGAACGAGTTATCGCTCGTGCAGAAAGCCCAGATTTAGGTGAAGCGCTCAGAGAGGAAGATGTTGAAGTATTCTCTGGCTTTTTATCCAATAAAGTGTTGCTTCGTGCGTTAATTGAATCACCGAATTTAATTCATATGTTAACGAATGAAGAAACATCCTTATATGAAATCGAGATGCTCAATCATTTATATGATGGAATGACAATTAGAAGATTCCCTTTTACAGGTGATGTGATCTTCGTCAGAATTGTTCGCGGGGCTGATTCTATCGTTCCCCATGGTGACACAGAGCTCCATCTTAATGACAAGCTAATCGTAACTGGAACAAAAGAATATGTGGATGAATTAAAGCGTGAATTAGAATTTCCATCATTTTAGTACTATATAATCGAACAAGTAGACAATAAGCCGTATCTCCTTGACAATGGAACGGCTTATTGTTGAATGTTCGATAGTATAGAAAGAAAAAGCGATAGTTCTTGATTTATCCTTTTCAATTAAATGATAATCATGTAAAATTAGTACTAGGTACTAATAACTTGTATTAATGGAGGCTTATGAAATGAACCTTTCTTTAGATGGAAAAACTTTTGTTGTGATGGGTGTGGCCAACAAACGAAGTATTGCATGGGGGATTGCTCGATCACTTCATGAAGCGGGAGCTAACTTGATTTTTACATATGCAGGGGAAAGACTGGAAGGAAATGTTCGTAAGTTAGTATCTACTTTAGAAGGAGATCACTCACTGGTCCTTCCGTGTGATGTGACCGATGATCAGGATATTGAAAATTGTTTTTCAAAAAATAAAAGCCGAAGTAGGAAAGATCGATGGTATTGCACATTGTATTGCTTTTGCAAATAAGGAAGAGCTGAGCGGAGAATATTTAAACGTTACACGCAATGGATTTTTACTTGCACAAAATATTAGTGCATATTCATTAACTGCGGTACTAAAGTCAGTAAAAAAGCTCGATCTGATGTCTCAGAAGGTGGCAAGCATTGTAACGATGACATACTTTAGGTGGAGAACGTGTCATTACCTAATTACAATGTGATGGGTGTAGCCAAAGCTTCTCTAGATGCAAGTGTAAAATATTTAGCAAATGATCTTGGACAAGATGGAATCCGTGTAAATTCTATTTCAGCAGGTCCAATAAGAACGTTATCTGCACGAGGGATTAGTGATTTCAATGCTGTTTTAAAGGAAATTGAAGAAAAGGCACCATTAAGAAAATTAACGACCCAAGAGGAGGTTGGAGATACAGCTGTCTTTTTATTTAGTCCGCTTTCACGGGGGATTACAGGCGAAAATATTCATGTAGACTCCGGTTACCACATTTTGGGATAGGAATGATAAAAAGAGTAATAGCTTTTAAAAAGCAGTCACTAGCGGTCCTTTTTTATTTTCATTATATTTATAGCGCATTATTGAAGTTAATGCATACATATAAAAAAGAGAATAGAAATTGGATGGGGTGATGTAAATATGAAAAAAGGAAAGAATAAAAATCAAAAACCGCTACTGTATATTGATCAACCGACAATGGCCCCAATAAATTCAAGCAGCATGCAAGAATATTATCATTCGGGAAGTGAAGAACCAGAGGAAATAAAAAAAACGGATCAAGGCAAAAGAAATAGGCGGCTACCACTAGGATATGATGTCAATCTGGAGATAGACGATATCATCTCAGAAAATGAAGAAGAAAAAAACGCAAAAAACGAAGAGCCATTGCTATTAGCAAAACCTGCGCTTTCGTTTACACCAGTAAAAAAATTCAAAGACATGGATATCGATGAGCGACTAGCTTATTTAGCAAAATTTAAGGGCAAGTTAGCTCCATTTCCATGTGAATTTTTAACAGATACGGGAGAAAGTTATCGGGGAATATTAGTGGGATATGATGAGGATGAAGTACTAATTAAACCATTTAATAAGGAAGAAGTGTCAATCAATAAACACGAAATAAAAGCAATTAATATAGTTGGCTTTAAATAAAAAAAGAGGGATAGCCGGTACGTGAGATAGACCGGCTTACACCTCAAAAAATTAGTCGCAAATGCCGAGGTTTACATCAGCGATACATTGGACGGCACAGAAGCATTTCAGATCAACACTAATACAGCTATTTGTTGCTTCCCAATTTGTTACTTCACATAATTTATCCAAGTTGATGTGTCCATCAGTCGTGAGGTCGACTTCTTTTTTATGATGCATTGGGCGGAGTACACGCAATGTTGCACAGCAATTATCAAATATCTCTTCTACACGGAAAAATACGGAAATACATTCTCTCCTTTTGTGTTTTCCATGATCATCATGATCATCATGTCCGTGATGGTGATGACGTTTTGGATGGAAAAAAGCTGGAAGTAACTTTCCTTCTCTTGTTGTTAGTGTAAATACACGAGTGTCTGCATGATCGCGTTTAAATCTTGGACTTAAATCACCTAATGGTTCTAAAAACAACTTGTTGTACACTCCATACATTCGTGTGCTTCAGCAGCATCTTGAATATCTTTAATTGCCCGAACTACTTCACATACGCAATGTCCGCGTACATCTTTGTGTCTATCACTACAACTCATTCCTAATTCCTCCCTATTTTTGTTTATTTACACTAATAACATATTAATAAAGACTATATAAGGTAACGGACAAACGCCTTACGAAGGAAAATGGGCATTGCGCCAATGAATGAAGAGAGTGGGATAAAATAGATTTAATCTTTTCTCAGTTTTTATTACTAAGCATTGCATCTTTGCCGATTAACGAGATTAATCGTATTCGATCAAATGACGGGCCATCACACTAGATTATATCGGGATCACCGCCGAAGAAAGCGAGAAAGTCTTTGGAATTTTCGCTCTTTAGGGGTATTCGCGGAAAAATTTTCGGCTGAATTGGAGAATTATTAAGTTGTTATTGGTGGACAGGTATTTGGGTCGCAATATTCCTATATCTAGTAATGATTTTTTCTCTTCTATTGGATGGCCAGTCATTACTGTTTTGGCCATTGCAGGCTTGGTTTCCTTATTAGAAAGTGGTGCACCATACTTAATTGGTGATAATAGGTTGAATGACGAAGTAGCCTAAGATGATCCGTAATAAATATAAATAAGATCATTTTGTTATGAAAGAAGTTTACGGATGACTGACATTTGGAAAAAAGAAATAAGAAAAGGCATGTGGATGTGGAAAAAGGAATATAGTATATGGCCGACGAGACCCTTCCCAAGAATGGAGGGGTTTTTGTTTGTGACATGATTGATTAAAAAATTACCTATTTATTACAATTCATAAAAAACGAAAAGCAGCTAAAAATAAGAGAGATTTCAGTATGTATAAGCGAGGTTTTTTTATGATAAAAAAAGTGAGTGCTGCTTGCATAGTTACCTTGATCGCATTTATGATCACAGCTTGTTACAATCCAGCGGAAAATAGTGAAGACAGTAACTTAGCAATGATGAGAACGACCAAACCAACCCCAATTATTTTAGATGATTCGCCAAAAGATGCAAGT
>CAVVKR010000012.1:0-27356 GCA_963748745.1 uncultured Bacillaceae bacterium
CGGGTGATGGGAATCGAACCCACGACAACAGCTTGGAAGGCTGTGGTTTTACCACTAAACTACACCCGCATATATAATTGAATATATCAATGGTCGGGAAGACAGGATTCGAACCTGCGACCCCATGGTCCCAAACCATGTGCTCTACCAAGCTGAGCTACTTCCCGACAGTCTAGTAATAGACATGATAAGCGCGCCCGAGAGGAGTCGAACCCCTAACCTTCTGATCCGTAGTCAGACGCTCTATCCAATTGAGCTACGGGCGCATACTTAAGTGGTGCGGTCGAGAGGATTTGAACCTCCACGGGGTCGCCCCCACTAGGCCCTCAACCTAGCGCGTCTGCCATTCCGCCACGACCGCATTTGTCCGAACGACGAAAACTATTGTACCATCTTATTTGATAATAGTCAAGCATGTTTTTTGTTTTATATGAAGTTTTTTACCCATCAATGTCAGAGTGCCGACATTTTCATCTTTTAGCTATTGCATTCAGTTCAATTGGAAAACTGGGCTAGCTGGATTCGAACCAACGAATAACGGAGTCAAAGTCCGGTGCCTTACCGCTTGGCTATAGCCCAACAATGAAATTGTCGATATCAGTACCGCTCGTACCAAGATCGTTATCAGTAACATATAATGAATGATAGATCAAGAGATGATATTCGTAATGTCAATTACAGCAGAATGCTGATGGCGGCCACTCAGATTCGCTGCGAAGCGCAACAATGCCAAGCGATCTTACCTGCGTGACCCCTACGGGATTCGAGCCCGTGATACCGCCGTGACAGGGCGGTGTCTCAACCGCTTGACCAGGCTGAATGACTGGCGGAGAAGGAGGGATTCGAACCCTCGCGCCGCTTACACGACCTATACCCTTAGCAGGGGCACCTCTTTAGCCACTTGAGTAATTCCCCATTCTTCATCTAGTTTCAGCAGCTAAGTGAAAAAGCCGCTTCCTAATTATACTTTGCAGGTAGTGACTCGAACCTACGACCGATCGGTTAACAGCCGATAGCTCTACCACTGAGCTACTGCGGATTAATACCCAAAATTTGACTCTTCCGATTATAGAGACCTATTGGCTTCTCTTGTCAATAAGGATTAATTTCATTCCTTTTCCCCTTACAGTAGAAGCGTGGCTCAATGTGGGTTATATTCACTATAGGCCTCTAGTGTATTTCTTATTTAACTTCCCCGCTGCACTTCCCACAGACATAAGCGTTTTCGTATCTACTCTTTCTCTGACGTTCGTATCGAGGGCCGCAGTCAATGCAACTATATAAGTATCGTTTCCTCCGTGTCTTTTTAAGTGTACTTTTCCGCGAGCGGTAGTGCAATGCCTGGGGGCCCCGACCTTTTGCAGATCAAGCGTCGAAAGTCTTCGTCCTGATGTTTGTAGCCCATTCCTTCTATATGAAGATGATAATGGCATAGTTCATGTTTAATAATGCCCTCTTAACTCAACTTGCACCTGTGCTCATCAAGATATTTACGATTAATTTCGATATTATGGGAAGAAGAAAGCAGATAGCGTCCGCCTGTTGTCCGTAACCTAGGATTGAAAATTGCTTTGTGTTTAAACGCTTTACGAAAAAAATGTCAAAGGAATAGCTTTTCGGTTAAATCATATTGCAGTTTCCTCATTCGTCATATTTACACAACCTCAGGGATTCGTTCGAACATGACAACCCATTTTACCATATATTGAATGGAACTGAATATATGCTGGGAGGTCCTTCGTATGCCAGCCTGGTTTCAAAGCCAGATTCAAAAAGCGTAATTTAGATAAAAATCTGTATCAAATAAAACTGCTTAATCAATGCTGGTTTTTTTATAGAAAATTATATTTTTTAAGATACACTGATCTCATCGTCATCCAGCAGTGGAGAATTTCTTTCATTAATTAATTTTGAATCATCGATAATGATACTCTACCTTTTTGAACATCTACATTTTCTACCCATACAGTAACAATATCCCCGAGCGGAAACAACATCTAATGGATGTTTAACAAAACGATTACTAAATTTGGAAATATGGACCAGCCCATCTTCTTTTACACCTATATCAATAAACGCTCCAAAGTCCACTACATTTCGAACGTCCCTTCAATTCCATTCCGGGTGTTAAATCCTCTAACTGTATCATAAATCTTTTTTCAAAAGTGGTTCAGGAAGTTCATCACGCAGATCGCGGCTTGGCTTTACTAATCGAAGCAATCATATCTTGAAGCGTAAAGTCCCCAACGCCTAATTCTTCAGCCATTTCCTCTACAGATTTCTTTCTAAAGCATTTGCCAATTTATTTTGTCCCAAATCATCTGTATGAAAGTTAAGTTTTTGTAAAGCATTTTAACCGCTTCATAGATTTCTGGATGAATCGGTGTTAAATCAAGTGGTTCATCTCCATCGATAATCCGAAGAAATCCGATGCTTTGTTCATACGTTTTGGCCCTAAGGCCGCGGGAAGCCTTTAAGCTGCTGACGGCTAGCAAACTTCCCATGTTCCTCACGATATTTGACAATATTATTAGCTACTGTTTTATTTAGACCAGCAACATATTGTAGAAGGGATGATGAAGCTGTATTCACATTCACCCCAACTTGGTTTACTGCTGTTTCGACAACAAAGGCAAGGATTCATTTAACCTTTTTTGTGAAACGTCATGCTGATATTGGCCTACACCGACTGACTTTGGATCAATTTTAACCAGTTCTGCTAATGGATCTTGTAGACGTCTAGCAATAGAAGCAGCACTTCTTTCCTCTGTTTGCAAATCTCGGAAATTCTTCTCTTGCTAGTTCAGAGGCCGAATAAACACTTGCCCCTGCTTCATTAACAATAATATAGGCAAATGTCTTTCTCTATTTCTTTTAATAACTTCGGCAACAAATTGCTCTGTTTCTCGTGATGCCGTTCCATTCCCAATCGCAATAATTTCCACATTATACTTCAGTAATCATTTGTAACATTATTTTTTTTGCTTCCGATCGCTTCGCATTCGGTGGATGCGGAAACATGACCTCAACACCGAGCACTTTTCCTGTTTCATCAACAACAGCAAGTTTACAACCTGTTCGAAAAGCAGGGTCCACACCAAGAACTATCTTCCCTTTCAGTGGTGGTTGCAGCAATAGTTTCCTTAAGTTTGCTGAGAAAATATGAATTGCTCGATCCTCGGCTTTTTCGGTTAACTCATTGCGGATTTCTCGTTCAATCGCTGGTTGTATTAATCGTTTGTACCCATCCTCAATCGCAGACACCACTTCATCGGTAACAATAGATCTTTCCTCTTTTATTACTTTTTTAACAAGATAAGCTAATATCATTTCGATATCAGGATGAATGGATATACGTAGAACTCCTTCTTTCTCACCGCGATTTAATGCGAGAACACGATGGGCACATTTTTTTTACAGGCTCTGAGTAATCATAGTACATTTCATATACTTGTTTATCATCTTTTTCTTTGTCTTTTACAGTGGAAACAATAAGAGCTGTACTAAATGTCCGACTTCTTATCCATTGACGATATGAAGCTTCATCAGAAATCCATTCCGCTATAATATCCTTTGCACCTGCAATTGCATCCTCACTAGTGGGTACTTCTTTTTCTGTTGAAACGAACTTTTTTGCTTCTTGTTCAAGACTGCCTTTAAGCGGAAAGGTCATCATCCACTTTGCTAATGGTTCCAATCCTTTTTCTTTTGCAATGGTTGCTCTCGTTCGACGCTTTTGTTTATATGGGCGGTAAAGATCTTCTACCACTCGCAATTGATTAGCTTGTAATATTTGTTGTTTTAATTTTTCAGTTAGTTTCCCTTGCTCATCAATTAAACGAATAACCTCGTCTTTTCTCTGTTCAAGGTTCTGTAAATAATCCCATCTATCGATAATTTCTCGTAATTGTACTTCATCGAGGGCTCCAGTTACTTCTTTCCGATACCTAGCGATAAAAGGAACTGTATTTCCTTCATCCACTAACGAAATAACATTATTTATTTGTTTGGATGAAAAATTTAATTCATTTGCTATTTGTTGCAAAAGCTTTTCTTTTCGCAAATTGATATCTACCACAGTGACACCTCTACTTTTTTATTTTTCTATTTTACCATACAAAAAAATGGATGTGGATTCATTAATTTTTTAGAACTGATGTAGGAAAGCGAGTACTTCGAAGTTAGTTAACAAATTGTCCAATTAATTGAATGATAAAATGAAGAAAGAGCCTGCTCCTTATCGCAAGCTCCCAACGATATATGTAGTGTCATCCGTTCGAACGACTTGTTGTTGTAAAGAAGATGCGATCTCCTCTATGGATATAGCGTTTCTCATATAAGTTTTCACTTTTGGGCATTTTAAGCCGTCAGAATATAATAAAAAAGTAGATGGAGGTTCATAAGAAAATAGTTGTGTGCGAAAAATCTGAGGCTTTCCTGATAAATAACCTGTGACGGGAAGTGGATATGTTACCTTTCCATTTGGTGAACAAATATAGCAACGGATGTTCCCTACACAACTATATGCAAGCTGCTTCGTTGCAAAATCAGCCTTCATAATAGCTACTGCTGCTCCTCTCGTTCGCGCTGTTATTTTATTACAGTAATCCATTAAAGTATCAACACTTTGGTCAGCATACTTTTTTACTGTTTTGGTTACAGATGAAGCTGCTTCATAGGCAAGCTTCCCACTCCCCAATCCATCAGCTAGTACACATAAAAAATAGTCTTCTGTTGCAGTAGCATAGTAGCTATCACCACAATAAGAGTTCCCTTCTTTTGCAACTTGAAAAGCATATGCTTCTACATGTTCACGTTCCAGATGAATCATATACTTGAACGCTCCATATTTTCGTTCGGCACATGGACAGCATCTCGCAATTTTTTAATTGCTCTCCGTTGCAATCTTGACACATGCATTTGAGATATATTCAACTTTTTCCCGGCTTCCTTTTGACTCATTCCATCTAAATAAGTATATTGAATAATTTTTCTTTCGCGCTCTGAAAGGATGTAAAGTGCTTTTTCTACCATTAAGCGTTGATTTACTTTTTCGTATTCATCATCTATCTGACCGAGAATGTCCAGCAGTGTAACGGTACTGCCATCAGAATCGGCTTCAATAGAGTGATCGACAGATAGAGCCTGATAGCTTTGTCCCATTTCCATTGCTTCTAGTACTTCTTCTTCGGAAACCTCTAAATAATCGGCAATCTCTTTTATTTTGGGTGATCGTTGATACTGTCTTGTTAATTCCTCAACAGTTGCTTTTATTTTCGGTCCTAACTCTTTAATTCGTCTCGGCACATGCACACTCCACGTTTTATCACGGAGAAATCTTTTTATTTCACCAATAATGGTTGGTACTGCAAAAGCTTCAAAACTCTTACCAAATGTTTCATCAAAACGGCGTATGGCCCCTAATAAGCCGATGATTCCAACTTGATAAATATCTTCATGAAGAGATCTCCACGAGAATATTTACGCGCGATGGAGTCTACTAATTGATTATAATGACGTACTAATTTATCTTGAGCTTCCTTATCACCATTTTGCTGGTATGCTCGTATCCAAGCGTTCACTTCTTCTTTCGTTATTTGTTCACGTTTTGATGGTTTGGCCACTATTTTCCACCTGCTCTCTTTCAAGATACTTGGCCATAAAAACTGTGACCCCATCGTTTTGATGGTACCTTACTTCATCCATAAGGCTTTCAATTAAATAAAGTCCTAAGCCTCCTTCTCGTAAAGATTCAACGGATGTATCTTCATCATAAGGTCCATTTTCTTTTCTCGCTTTTTGAAAATCAAAGGGTTTCCCTTGATCAGCAACCATTAGCTCCAGGCGATCTTCATATTGAGCAAAGCCAACAATGACTTCTCCACCTTCTTCTTTATATCCATGTTGCACCGCATTTGTAACTGCTTCACTCATAGCTATCTTCAAATCTTCTATGAGCTCATAAGTAAATCCCATTCGGCTAGCAATCCCTGATAGTGTAAGCCGAATAACACCTACATATTCTGGTTTTGCAGGGATTTTCATCTCGATATAATCGAAAGCTTGTTCCATCATACTCCACCCTCTACCTCTTTATTCACTTCCATTATGTCTGCCAATCCCGTTATATCAAATAAACGCTGTAATCTTGCGGATAATCCATTTAAATAAAGCGAGCTATCATTCGCTCGTGTACTTTTAAAAAGTCCAACAAAAACACCTAAACCAGTGCTGTCCATATATGAAACTTCGGATAAGTCAACGATGATCTTTATATGTTTTTTATCACTGTATGGGCGAAAGGCTTCACGAAGTTTCGGAGCTGTATAAGCATCGATTTCTCCACAGACTTTTGCTGTAATATTATTTCCGTCCTCTTTAATATTGGTAACTATATTCAATACTGCCACCCCTTCATTTTTCTGTTGCTTGTTGCTGAATGTTTACCCATTTTTCCTCCCGAATAAACATGTATTTATGAAGTTCTTTTTAAAATGATGAGTGTAAAATCATCACGAAGCTGAAACTCTTGTAGTCTTTCTAGCTCTTTATAAACATTGTTAACAATATCTTGTGCATGTAAATGCATATTTTTTTCAATCAAACGTACGATTTGGGATCGTTCAATAAAACCTTCTTTCGTTCTGCATTCAGTTACTCCATCTGATAACAATACAATCATATCTCCTACATTCACATGTTTTTCATATTGTCGATATGTTGTCTTTTTTTCAATACCTAATAACAATCCTTTTGCATACAAATCTGTAAACTCTCCAGCTTTTTTATCGTAATAAAAACCCGGCTCATGTCCAGCAGAAGCAAATAAAAAGGACTTTTTGCTTGGGTCATACATACCATAAAACATAGTGATGAACATGCTTGGATCGACATTATGCTCAACAACTCGATTAAGACTTTCCAAAATATAGCTCGGCTGATGACGGCTGTCCGGCATACTGTCCATAGCATATTTAATCATTGACATACAAAGAGCTGCTGGAATTCCTTTACCAATCACATCTGCAATCGCTACACCGATAAAATTATTGTCATCTTGAATAAAATGGTAATAATCTCCGCTCATATGTTTGGCCGCAACGCTTATTGCTCCAATATCAAGCCCTTCTACTTGTGGAATTCGTGTTCGAAGCAATGTTTGTTGCATTTCAGAAGCGATAGCAATTTCACTTTTCAACTCCTGCTGTTGATTTCTTAGGCTTTGATGTTCTCGATATGCTAAACCGTAACCGACCATCACTTCTATTAGTATATCAAATGAACGTAAAACCTCTTTAGGCACGTTCGAAACTATCTCCATCATAAGAGATTTATGCATGCTTACAATTTCTTCTGGTGAAACTTTATGTTCAATTGATTCTCTACTAAGCTTTTGAGCTAAATACAATGCCTGTTCTTTTTCATCTTTTAAGTATTCAGCCAATATATCGCGATACTTGCGTTTGAATACTTCTCTAAAATCTAAATTCATTCACTTTCCCCCTATCGGAGCCACTTAATCGCTGTTACAACCGTACCTTTATCTATATCCGAATCAATTTCGAATTCATCCATTAATCGTTTGACACCTGGGAGACCGGCACCTAATCCTCCAGATGTCGAGTAACCATCCTCTAGGGCCTGTCGCACATCTTTCATTCCAGGGCCTTCATCTACAGCAATGATTTTCAATCCCTTTTTCCATTCAACAAGACTTTTTCAATATACATTTTTCCTTCGCCAGCATGTAAAAAGATATTTCTCGCAAGTTCGCTAATGGCTGTTGTAATACGGGCTTGATCAACGGTATTAAAGCCTAGTTCTTTGGCTACATTTCTCCCTAATTGTCGCACAGCAACGATGTCCCACTCATTAACAATCATTTCCATGCAGGATTGGAAATTCATATTCGTCAATCCCCCAGTTCCTGTTGTAGTTTCTCCAAACCGTTTTCTAAGTCTAATGCAGTTAGGACACCATCCAAGCGTATGCCAAGCTCAATTAAAGTAATTGCTACTGCTGGTTGGATACCTGTAATAACAACTTTTGCTCCCATTAGTTTGGCCATTTCTATTATATCGCCCAATACTTTTGCAATAAAAGAATCAATAAAATCAATGGAGGTTAAGTCAATGACTACACCTCTCGCATTTGTCATATGAATTTTTTGTAATAGATTTTCCTGAAGTTCAAGAGCTGTCTGATCGTCTAATTCCCATTGAATAGAAACGATCAAGCAGTCATATAGCTTTAAAATTGGAATATTTCCCATTAATGCGAATCCTCCATAGATACAATTTTTCTACCTGTTAGTTCCAGTGCTTTTTCAATGCCTTTTCTTAATGTATTTGTCGTCATCACTTGAGTTAAGTCTATTCCAAGATTCACAATTGTTTGAGCAATTTCCGGACGAATGCCTACGAGCATACATTTGGAACCGACAAGCCGAACAGCATCTGCAGCTTGAATTAAATGATGAGCAACCATCGTATCGACGACTGGAACTCCTGTAATATCAATTAGAACGACTTCCGATCGATGTTTTACGACACCGTTTAACAAGTTTTCCATAATAAGCTTAGCTCTTTCCGTGTCAATAGTTCCAATTAATGGCATTACAGATATTTTTTCGAAAATTGGTAGCAAAGGGGCCGATAATTCCTGTAAAGCAACCTTCTGTAATGAGACGGTTTTTTCCCAAGATGTAGCGTATGTATTGACGACTTTATTGTACATCGGAGTGACCCATCTATCGAATGTATAATATAAATAACCTTGTTCTTCAGGCTCTATTACTCCTTCTTCTTGCATCATTTCAAACACCACTTGACCAAGCATTCTAATACCAGCAGTAACGAAAATCATCGGCCAGCCATAACGAACGACTCTTTCAGCAAAGTCAACTACTTTTTTCGAAAACTCGTCATTTGTAATATGAATATTATCGACAATCACATCGATAAACTCACTGCTCGTTTTTAAAAAATTTTCCTCAGACATAAAGTTTAGTTGCTGTTCGTCTCCTATTTCTTTCATTCGTTGCAACCATCTTTTTAACACCTCATTCTTATGATCTCTAATATAGCGGGCAATTTGTTCGTACATTTTTTCCTCTCCCATCTATGAATAACTTCATCTTTTTACCTATTTTCAGGTGACAGATAAAAACATTTCTTATTTATACATTTATTCGATAGAGTGTGACCTTGTCCTTTTTTTTGTCGAAAATTGTTCATTTTTCACATGAAGTAAAAAAACTTTCATTAATTGAATATTTAAAGGAACATTGGTTGGTATCGACGTAGTACCTCAGACACTTCTCATATAAAAAATGAGTATCCGCTAACATCGATCAAGTGAGGAGTGGTGACAGTGCTTAAAGATATGATAAATATAAAAAGCGCTCTATTCGGGAGCGCCTTTCATTTCCAGCTGAGCGTATTAGCTTTGTAAAGAACCAAGATTATTTTTAAAATGATAAAAAAGAATGCAAATGTAGATCATCTCTAAAATTCAATAATCCCTAAACTAATTTGTAGAGCATCATCTACCTTTTCCATCATTTCCTCTCCTAAATGAGTAATTTTGTCCGTTAAGCGTTGTTTATCAATCGTCCGTATTTGTTCAAGTAAAATAACGGAATCACGCTCAAAGCCATACCGATTTGCATCAATTTCAACATGTGTAGGCAGTTTTGCTTTTTGTATTTGCGCTGTAATTGCAGCAACAATTACAGTTGGGCTAAATCTGTTCCCGATATCGTTTTGAATGACAAGCACCGGCCTGACACCGCCTTGTTCGGAACCAACGACTGGGGAAAGATCTGCGAAGAACACATCACCACGCTTAACAATCAAAGCCTTAGCCTCCGCTAACTAGCCGTTCGACTGTATGTTCTGCCTCATACTCCGCTTGAATAGCTTCACATGCAATAGCTAAGTTTATTTTCGCCATTTCCATATAACCCCTTCTCATCGTTTCACGTATTTGACGTTTTTTCCGCTCTCGAAGGTACATTTTCGTTGCGCGATAAATAAACTCATTGCGGTTCAAATTTTCTTCTTCAGCAAAGCCGTCTAATTCCATTAAAAGTTGCTGCGGTAAACGAATGCTAATTTCCGTTGTTGCGCTGGATTCAGACACAAACGACACCTCCACCATCACTACACACCTTTTCGTTTCAAAACCAATTTAATCATATCATCTAAGCGCCTAGATGAAAAGCCAATTTCACCATAAATCGCTATAATTATTTAAAATTATTTTCTTTTTTTACGAATATTAGTCACAATTCAAATAAAATATAGGAAATTAGTTCATTAGTATTACAATACTCGTCCTAGTAAATAGAGGAAAGTAGCATTGTTATGCTTGACCATCAGAAATTAGACAAGGTTTGCGGTTGAATGAGTTTGTTTGACACATTTATCGGTTTCGCTTTGCGAATATATACCCTAGGCACGCGGCTGGAAATGATACATGGAACTTCATAATTAATTGTTTCTAACTTACGGGCGATTTCATCGATTGTAATCCTCGTTTGCCCTTGGCTCCCTATCAATGTGACTTTTGTTCCTGGCGCCATATAATAAGGGAGTTTCACCATACACTGATCCATACAAATTCTCCCTACAATTGGAACTCTTTCTCCATTAACAATGACATCCTGTCCTTGAAGTTTACGAATCCACCCATCCCCATAGCCGATCGGAAGGGTACCGATCCATTCTGTTTCTTTAGCAGTATAAGTCGCGCCATAGCTTACACTTTCACCTGCATGAACCCGTTTCACATGTGTTAATCTTGTATGAAGTGAAAAAACCTCTTTTAATGGAAAGGGAATAAGATCCTTCATGTCAATCGAAGGTGACAGTCCATACATAGCAATTCCCATTCTGATCATATTACATTCATTTTGTGGAAATCTTATTGCTGTTGCACTGTTTGCAACATGGATATACGGCGGTTTCTTTTTTAAATGATCGAGCATGTTGTAAAAACGCTGTAGCTGCAATTCAAAATAGTGAGTATCAAGCGCATCTGCAGTTGCAAAATGTGTAAAAATACCCTCAAAACGATAGCAATCTGAACTTTCGACGATATCGACGACTTCTTCAAGCTGCTGCTCCTGTTTTCACACCTATTCTTCCCATACCTGTGTCACACTTTATGTGTACACTTAATATATCATCGGCGTTTAAAAAGCTGGCAGCCTCAGTCAACCATTCTTTTTGAAAAACAGTTAAAGAGATCTGATGGTCGGCGGCTATTTTTGCATCTTTAGGTCTGCTGGCACCGAGTACGAGAATTGGCGCATGAATTCCTCCATTCCTTAATGATAAAGCTTCGTCTAAAAAGGCAACCGCCAATCCGTCGGCACCAGCTTGCAGTGCTGTTTTAGCTACTTGAATGTCACCATGACCATAAGCATTTGCTTTAACTACTGCTAAAAAATGCGATTGATTTCCTACGTGTTTCATTATTGAATAAACATTTTCCTCCAAATAATCAAGTTGGATTTCCGCCCATGTATCGCGAAAAAAATGGTTACTTATATCCATTGCCTATGCCTTCCCTCCTATATGCCAGCACTAAAACTAAAAGAGCAAATTCTCTCTATCTCTCTCGATTATCATCCTCCAGAAGACAGATGTCAATATTACCGAAAGTGTTTGTTCAGATGATGAGAAAAACAGACCCTGCACCTAGCAGCGCCTGCATACGGGGTAGGGAAGGTTTTTATTCACTCACTTTGTATCCGTACCATAAACCGATCTTGCAATCTCAATCATTTCCTCTTTTGATAAATCATTTGAAGCTAACATATATTCTACACCATCATTCGTCCAAGAAAGCGAATGATCTGTTATTGCACCGACCGTAAAACCAAGATCCGCCAAATCCCCTGTCATCTCCGTTTCCGTAATAGATGCTGGTACAATAGTCGCCTTTTCTTGAATGAGTGTAAAGGATTTCTCACCACCGTAAGATAGAACGACTCGCATTCCATTTCCGGTATCTTGCTCATCCTTTTCAATTAAACTAGTGCCTTCGATTTCAACAGTCGGATACATAATCGTGAAGTCATTTTGATCTTTATCGACATTCACTGGAACAGCAAGCTGAGCACCTGTCATATTTTTCTTCATTTCAAAAGCATCTTTATCAAAGTCCGGATCAAATGTAAATTTTGAAAACTTCACTGTCATTATTTCTTTTCGATCAGTATCCATAACGACGACCTTTTTAGGTGCTAGTTTCTTTTTGCTAAAAGTTATTTTTTGCATAGGAAGCATATTACTATTTTGATAACGTGTTTTCGTTTCAAATTCATAGTGCTCTTTTGTCGCAGTAAATTTTGCTTCTTTATCTTCTAAAATGTCTTTGATAAGTGATCCATATAAATAAGCTTGGCTGCTATTATGGGGCCAATCACTTTGGAAACGATAACTTTTGTTTAGAGCAGGAGTTAGCACGTACACTCCTTCCTTATTACGCAAAATCATTTGACTTTGTTTTTTGTCTGCATTTTTTAGAAGAACACGATATTTTTCTGGCTTTTGATACCAAATTTCAATATGATAGGATTGCGGTTCATTCCCTACCTTTAATGTCATCTCAGCTTCCGCCTTATAGCTTTTAACATCTGAAATCTTACTATCTAATGCTTTCCTCACATCTTCTTGTGATTTTGTACCACAAGCTGAAAGTGCCAGGATCACTGCCATCAAAAACAAAAGTATCCATCGCTTTCTCTTCATCAACTTCAACCCCTTTATTGTCCTCATTTAAACGTTAAAGGGAGAGGGCGAAGGTCAGTGAAAGATATTAAACCATGGTACGCTCTGACGACCGATCCCAATGGTGAGCTCTAATACATGGCAATAGTCTATTTAACTAACCTTGTCTCTCCTATTGCACTATGAAATATATGAGACAACCTTAGGGATTATGTTAGGAAACAAATAATTTCGTCACTTTCAAATTTAGTTTCATGAGACTGAACTTAAATGAGGATGTTCTAGGAAAAAATGAGGATATGCAGGGCATGACTGACACTAGTTGATGAGCCGCTTGCAAATGTGTCTTGATGATTGCACGGTAATAGCCATTGAGGTATTCTACAACATGAGCACCTTCTTTGCTTAATGGATAAAGTGCTCAAATTCGGCTGCATCTTATAAATAAAGAGGCTGTAAAAACTAGTGGCGAATGAACAATTCACCACTTTAAAAAATAAACTTTCCTTTATTTTAATTTTTCGATAATGACTTGAGCTGCAGCAAAAGCACGGGAATGTGTAATCGATACATGGACACCTGTTTGAATTGGCTTAGTAATGAAAGGCTTTCCTTTCTCATCGATTGCTGTTTCAATATCCTGGAAGGACAAAGCAGCACCAATTCCTGTCCCATATGCTTTTGCAAAGGCTTCTTTCACAGCAAAACGACCGGATAAATATTCAACTTGTCTCGTTTCACTTAGAGAATGGTAATACTGTAGCTCACGTTCTGTTAAAATCCTTTTTGGAAAGCGAGGTTGTCGTTCAAGCAAATGAGTTACCCTAGAAATTTCAATTATATCAATACCAATTCCCTGAATCATACAGATGACTTCCCTTCTACAATCTACTTTAAGTGCATAAATAATAGTATAATATGCCGCAAATATTCATTGGAAAATATCCGTAAACAGGACGCTAATCCCTGCAAAGTTTTCGACTAAGTAACTGCGGCTTCAAGGAGTGTATAAAATGTTTGTTAGAACAGAAAAATTTTCAGATTTTGTGAAATTATATCCAGTCATTACGACGATTGTTGCGATTCATATTATCATTTATGTCTTACAATGGGTTCCCTTTCTCCCTCACAACTGGGTACTACAACATTTAACAGGGGTAAATATTTTAATCGCAGAGGGAGAATATTGGCGACTTGTCACTCCTATTTTTGTTCACCTTGGCTTCGCCCACTTACTGTTCAATTCTTTCTCTTTAGTGTTATTTGGTCCTTACCTCGAAGCGTTACTAGGGAGAATATCATTTTTTATCTTATACTTAACGACCGGGATTATTGCCAGATGGCAACATATCTCTTTGAGTTGACCGACACATAGCGATGTGGAGCTAGTGGTTCTATTTTTGGCTTATTCGGTATTTATGTAGCTCTTATTTATTTATACAAAGAGATTTTCCACAACAAGGCCGCCAAGTCGTTATTCCTATTGTCGTTCTCGGCCTCGTGATGACCTCTTTCACAACCTGGCATTAATATCACCGCTCATGTTGTCGGACTTTTAAGTGGGTTTATTATCGGATATATATTCTTTTAAAATAAAACCGATCTACCGCTGAGTGATGCTTTCATGAAAGCGGTAGATGCTCTACTTGCAACAGCTACGCTACGAGTCATTGCTTTTTATTTACCAAAAAAGACTGAAATGCGCCTGCAATATTGAACGACCGTACTACTCATATTATGAGTGGTACGGTGGACACAAGTAAATAATAAGGCAGAAAATCGAAAGGGTTGCCGATAGAAAACTTCATTTATTCCTTTTCTGCACTAAACTTTTCTTGTTCTTGCAAGGAATTTGTACGTTCAGGACTGTACCAACGATAAATGTGATCCACATCTGTTTCTTGAGGTGGGGCTAACTTTGCCGATTGCTCCAACAATACCTGACATCGTCGTCGCGGTAATAGACGCCAAATCCGCTCGCTTTGAAACCAGCTTACCCGCCTATTTAGAGCCTGAATACGATTCTTTTTCATAAACATCGGATGCTTAGAAAACTCTCGAAACTGTAGTATAAGCTGATTATTTATTATATTCCAACCTGCATCCCTATATCTAGCAAATCCTATTAACAAACCATACACAATGAGGAGTATCCGACAATCGATACGGCCAGAAAAGAAGAGAGAGAATGATCGCTACAGGGATGGTCCAATCATTTCGATAAAAATATACCTTCTTTTCGCCAAGGTGGTACAGGTTGAACAGAGAGGTCGAGTAATCAGGAAGCAAATCTTTTAACGTCGGAAGGAGATTCACCTTTTTAGTAATCGGCAAAAGCATCACTCTCCCTTTTCCTTTCTTCCGCATTCCCCGCTATTTTATAAAAACAGTTGCATAACCAAACAATTGTCTAATAGGATTCTCTGTTACGCGAACAGCTTGAATTCGTTTCATCGGGATGGTTGTTTGTCTTTTTTCTAATAATCCTCTTGTAATGATTAATTCTTCCCCTTTTTTAATGATCGTAAATTCATTATATTTTAGCATCGTTAAAATATTTGCAATGATCCATGCAATGAATAAGCCAATGAAAATGATAGCGGTAACAAAGACAACCCCACTTTTAATAAAATATTGTAACTCAGCAAACACTTTTTCATATGGAATAAGCTCATCAAATTGGAAATAAATGCGGCGATTGCAGAAACAACGACACCAATTCCGCCGGAAGTTGTAGCCATAATAAATAAATCCTTGTTGGATACTTTATACACTTGTGAGGCAGCAGGTTGCTTTAATGATGTATATTCCTGTTCGATATGTTCGTTTGTTTCATCAGTCTTCTCTTCACTTTTCGCAGTGAAAATCACGTTTTGTAACCAGAGCGCATCTTCCTTCTTGATCATGTTTAACTCAGCTTCTGCATCCATGTTAGAGCCCGCCGTTTCCACTTTCACTTTTACAAGACCGAATAATCTTGGCACAATCCCTTCCGAAAAGTCTAAACTTTGTATCCGCCTAAACGGAATATACCTTTTTTTCTTTACAAAAAATCCATATTCTATCCGCAATTCACTGTCTTCCAAACGATATGTAAAGCGAAGCCACCTTACCAATCCAGAAATAAATGAAAAGACGACCACAGTACCGATAATGAAGGTTTTAATGAACCAACTAAGTTTACCAAAGAACATTAAAATAATTAACGGAAAGAAGGACTCCTTCAAGCTTGTCAAAAAGCTGAAAACGACTGAAACAGGATGCAGACGTTTATACTCAGACATCATCTTCAGCCACCCTTGCTAAAGTAGAAATGGACTTGCGAAGCTCATCAGCTTCATACATGTCAATTGCTGGGATTTCATGAACCGTTGCAGCGGTAGAGATCATTAAAGTTGCCAAACCATATTTTCTTAAAATTGGCCCTTGAACCGTATCAACATGCTGAACACGAACCATAGGGACTAGCGTTCTAGTAACAATAAACAAGCCGTACTGAAATTCAATCTCTTGCTCTCTCAATTCATACCGCCATCTTTCCCACCTAACCCGTGGAATAATCAAGGTGAGTAAAGCTGTAATCATTAGAACGACCACACCACTGCCAATAATCCACCATTTAGAAAAATCTTTGATAATGACAAACACGGATCCGACAATCACAATGACCCAATAGACAAGAGATCTTAAAATACCGGTAAGGCGCCAAACAGGTAGTGCACGCTTTGATATCCGATTTTGAGGTAGATTCATATCCATTAACATCCCTCCATTTGATCAATCCAACTCCTTTAGTAATCACCCTCCATCTTTATCACTATAGTATATACTAATAATACGAGCGTTACGTGAAGATGTTTCAAATGTATTACATTTCTATTGATATAATCTATGACATCATTGCATAGGGCATACAACTTTACCTTCTTAAAGAAACAAAACGTTTTTCAATTGTCTTTTGGAAAAAATGTATAAGACCATGAAATGACCGTATCGATTTTCAACACAATAATCCAAATAGAACTAATCGTAATAAGGATTTCTTCTTTAATCGGACTATTACCAACATCTCGATTCGCTAACCAAGATAGTTCAGTAAAAAACTCGGTAAAAGAAACTCCTTCTACACTAGAAAATAGCCAAATAATAGAATGAATAGCTAGGAAAAAAATAAAGTGGAGATACCAAACTGTTCTTGTTTTCTTAGCAAATAGGTTTGGGTTTTTTTCTAATGCTATTCTTTTCATATCTATTCTCGTCAAGTAACTTATTCCTGTCCACTTTTCCATCTTCTGCTTAATATAGATATCAAGCTTTTTAAAGTGATAAATACCGAAACTACCTGCGTAAAAGACAAAAATAAAAACAATGATTTGCAGCGTAGAATAATCACCTGTTTGTTTATATACAACCCCTGCTACGATCATTTCAAACATCAAACTAATGATAAACAAATATAAAAACAACATACTTAGCTTTATTCGTTGAAATGCATAACGTATGATGAAAAACAGTAAAATACATAGGAAAGAGAGGACTTCTGCTCCAATAAACAAACTAAATTGATTATCAACGATTGTTTCCCCTATATTCACAACAACCTCCCCCAAACAAATATATCATTACTATATGTAATGTTAATGTGCAACGTCAATATATGTCTTTAAAATGGAAAAAAGCATGTCAAGTGTGACATGCTTTTATTTTTCTCAATCGCTTACGTCTTTTGGAGAGCGCTCTACATCATTTATTTGTACAATTCGTGACTATTTCTTTCCCGTTCGACGTGATTTACGGCGAGGATTACGATTATGATTATAACCACCGCGTGTTCCACCACGACGTGATCGTTGGTTAAAGCCTCTTTTTTCTTGGTAATGGTCGTTCTTCTGATATATGGACAGGTGTTTTATCGGGTTCTTTCGTTAATAACTTTAATGCTGCCGCTGTTACGTTAATCGCATCATTTTCGTTTAAGAGGTCTCTCGCTACACTTATATAATTTTGTAGATCATTTTCTTTAATGACATCATTAATGCGATCCATCGTTACACGTTGTTGCCCCTCAAATGCTTCATCCCACGTTGGCGGCTTCATCGGTTGCATTCTTTTCTTCGTTGTTTGTTCAACAATTTTTAAATATCCCATCTCTCGTGGGTTTACAAACGTGATAGCCATTCCTTCTTTTCCTGCACGACCAGTCTCACCTATCCGATGCACGTAGCTTTCCGGATCTTGAGGAATATCATAGTTATATACGTGTGATACTCCGGAAATATCTAATCCACGAGCTGCAACATCCGTTGCTACTAAGACATCTACTTTCCCGTTTTTAAATTTGCGTAAGACAGATAAACGCTTTGACTGTGAA
The DNA here is from genome assembly GCA_963748745.1 of uncultured Bacillaceae bacterium. Taxonomy (GTDB): domain Bacteria; phylum Bacillota; class Bacilli; order Bacillales; family Bacillaceae_C; genus CAVVKR01. Next base: position 18,112 of record CAVVKR010000012.1, read on the forward strand.
AGATCACCATGGATCCCTTCCGCAACATACCCACGAATATCTAGTGCCCGTGAAAGTTCATCGACTCGTCTTTTCGTACGGCCAAATACGATCGCAAGTTCGGGAGCTTGGACATCAATAAGACGTGATAAAACATCGAATTTTTCTTTTTCATGTAGTTTTATAAAGTACTGTTCAATTGCTGGTACAGTCATTTCTTTTGCTTTTACTCGGACTGTTACCGGTTCTTTCATGAATCGTTCAGCAATCCGTCGGATTGGATCTGGCATTGTCGCCGAAAATAACAGTGTTTGACGATCATCTGGTACTTCCGATAAAATGGCTTCAATATCATCAATAAAGCCCATATTCAACATTTCATCCGCCTCATCCAAAACAAGCGTATGGACTTGATTTAACCGTAATGTTTGGCGTTTAATATGGTCGAAAATACGACCCGGTGTTCCAACAATAATATGTGGGCCTTTTTTTAAAGCTCTTATTTGCCTTTTTATATCAGACCCACCATATACCGCTAATACACGTGCTCGCTTATCATTTCCTAATTTATAAAGCTCCTCAGATACTTGAATGGCAAGCTCTCTTGTAGGGGCAATAATAATCCCTTGTACATTTGGATCTTTTATATCTATCTTTTCAATTAGCGGTATTCCAAATGCAGCCGTTTTTCCCGTTCCGGTCTGTGCTTGTCCGATAATATCTTTTCCTTCCAAGCTTAATGGTATCGTCTTTGCTTGGATAGGTGTTCGCTTCTTCAAAACCCATGCGACTGACAGATTTCAGAGTCGATGGGCTTAAATTTAATTCATCAAACTTCGTCAATGCTTCTCATTCTCCTTCTTCACTTCTTTATGGGAGTGCGCTTCTCCCTAGGGGAGTCACCCTAAACAAAACATGTACTCTTTTTATGTGAAGAGCTACTGCGAAAAATTGTAAACGATACGGTAATGTTATCACTATTAAGTATGGATTTCAACGCACTGGTCATCGTTTTTCTTTTCTTCAGACTGTAAAAAAGCTAGTATTTTTTTAAACAACACATTTCTGTTGTTTGCATAACAAATATGATGCTTTGCTTCTGGTTCCATATATAACACTTTTTTGTCTGTCCCAATATTATTGTATAGATATTTTGCACTTTTAACTGGAACTATCCCATCATTTTCACCTTGTGCAATAAAAGTTGGGATTCGAATATATTGGAGAGACCGACGAGCAAGTGATACTATTTTCGAAATTCAACAGTCGCTCGTAACGGTGTATCGACTATTTTTCGTTTATAACGTTGAAATAACTCATTACTTCGTAAGTTACCTTTAAAGCTATCTCGAATCATATTTTTGATATCTAATAATAATTGTCGAGGGTTGACATAATAAGCAGCAGCACTCAATAAAACCAGCTTATCAATTTGATATTTAGTTACGAGAAGACTCGCAATGAGTCCCCCCATTGAAAAGCCGATAATATATATTTCCTCACATGTTTTTATTAACTTTTTTAATTCTTTCTCCGCATGTTCGATCCACAATTGATGAGAAACTCCCTTTAACTGTAACTCCTCACCATGACCAGGTAAAGTTGGAGCAACAACGTGCCAATCGGTCTTTTCCTGCAAATAGTCTACTAAGGGGGCTACTTCATAAGGTGAGCCCGTAAATCCATGAATACACAAACAACCAATCATCTTTATCACCAATAAAAAGCCTTTCTTAAGAAATCATTGTATTCATTAACATACCTATTTGCATTTGTTTTAACACATTTAACACTTTAATTTTTATTGTCAATTGTGGAAGTAAGCGACATTTTATTAAAAATAAAAAGCGAACTATTAACTGAGCGCCTCCACCACTTCTTCCATCTTCATACCTCGCGATGCTTTAACTAAAATGATTTCGTTTCCTTGGATTATTTCTTTTAGCGTATGAATCAGTTCTTTTTTGTCAACAAAAGAAAAGATCCGCTCACTTGGAAAATGTTCCTTTGCTCCTTCCGCTAGTGCTTGTGAGAGATGGCCATATGTAAAGACATATTTAATTTTGTTTGGATTCAGTTCGCGCCCAATTTGCTGATGGAATTCTTTTTCATTCTCTCCAAGCTCCAACATATCACCAAGCACCACTATTTTAGCTGAAGGATGATCTAAGTCTTCAACGAGTTCAATCACAGCTCGCATTGCCGTTGGACTCGCATTATACGCATCATTTAAGATGTTTACATCCTTTTTCCCTTTCACCCATTCCATCCTCATATCTGAAAGTTGAAATGATTGCAACCCTGCCTTTATCGCTTCGAGTGGTGTGTTTAACTGTGTTGCTACAATAATTGCTGTTAGCGCATTTAGCACATTGTGGCGTCCTAATATCGGAATTTCAAATTGTTCCTCAGGCATAATGTTGATTGTAAATGAACTTCCATTGCTCGTTTGCTTTATTTTGGTCGGATAGACATCATTTGCTGCTGTCTCACCAAAAGTGATTGATTGTACAGATGTTAATTGCTTTACTTTCTCTGTCAACAATGGTTCATCACCATGATAAATCAGTGTGCCATTTTCTTTCAGTCCTTCAACAATTTCTAACTTTGCAGTCGCAATGGCACCCCTTGAACCTAGATCAAGCAAGTGCGCTTCTCCAATATTTGTAATCATAGCAATGTCAGGCTTTGCAATATTCGTTAATAAGGAAATTTCTTTCATCGCACTCATTCCCATTTCTACAATTGCTACTTCCGTTTCTTTTTTTATTGATAAAATGGTCAACGGTAAGCCGATATGATTATTAAGATTTCCTTCTGTTTTTTGGACTTTAAAATGTTCTTCTAACACGGATGCAGTCATATCTTTCGTTGTCGTCTTTCCATTGCTTCCCGTAATCCCAATCACTTTGCATGGTAATTCACTCCGATAGGAACGTGCTAATTGTTGCAAAGCTGTCAACGTATTATCAACGATTAAAATAGGCAGATGAGTAGGTGGATGTGGAACATCTTTTTGCCATAATGCTGCCGCTGCTCCTTGTTTGATCGCCTCTTCCACATATTGATGGCCATCAACATTACTTCCTTTAAAAGGAATAAACAAGTTACCCTTTTGTAATTTACGTGTATCAATGCATACACCGTGAATCATTTTATTTTGAAAGGTAGTAATCTCATTGTGAATATGTATCATTTCGGCTATTTCTTTGATTGTTTTGTCTATCATCGTTTCACTTCCTCCGATTAAAATAAACGAGAATCACGGATGATCCGTGATTCTGTTTTACGATCCCTTTAAAATGTATGGATAATTTGTTGTTTTTCTTCGTAGCGCTCCATTCCAAGTTGAATGAGTCGCTCAATCAAGGAAGGATAATCGACACCTGTATGTTTCCATAATAAAGGGAACATACTATACGGTGTAAAGCCTGGCATCGTATTTACTTCATTAATGAGTATTCTGTCATCATTCGTAATGAAAAAGTCGACACGCACTAAACCAGAGCAGTCAAGTGCTTTAAATGCTTGAATAGCCATCTTTTTCATTTCTTCATATTGTTCCGGTCGTATTTCTGCAGGAATAATTAAAGAGGTATTTCCATCGTGGTATTTCGCTTTATAATCATAGAAATCTGTTTTCGGGACGATCTCACCAGCAACTGAGCATTCTGGCTTATCATTCCCTAGTACGCCTATTTCAATTTCTCTCGCTGTGACGCCCTCTTCAATGATAATTTTCCGATCGTATTGAAAAGCTTCTGCAAATGCACTAACTAATTCATCACGGTTAGTACATTTGTTAATACCAACACTTGAACCTAAATTAGCCGGTTTAACAAAGCATGGGTACCCTACCTCTGTTTCAACTTGTTCATACGCTGCTTCCTTATCTTCCTGCCAAGTATGACGTATAAACGAAATATAATTTACTTGAGAGAGGCCTGCCTGAGCAAATATACTCTTCATTATAACCTTATCCATTCCTGCAGAAGATGCAAGTACACCATTACCTATGTATGGTAAGTTAAGTACTTCTAACAATCCTTGAACTGTTCCATCCTCACCATTAGGCCCGTGTAAAAGTGGAATGATAACAGGACGTTCCTCATTTTCATCCGCATGTTGCCCGATAATATTTGTGTTTAATGCATTTGGTGCAATATTATCACCTTGTTTAAAAGCTAGTGACTCTATATCATTTACCGGTCCAGTTAGTTGCGGTCCTTTCAGCCATTGACCTTCCAAATTAATATAAATTGGATGAATCTCGTATTTATTAGGGTTTAGCGCTTGAATAACGGCTTTAGCTGTTTGCAATGACACTTCATGCTCCGCAGATTTTCCCCCATATAGTAAAAAAAGTTTCTTTTTCATTATAAGCCTCCATTATTCATGAAATCTAATTCTATTTTACCATTTTCAAATTAAATAAAAATGATTTTTATTGAATTCCATTAAAAAGTCAAGTTTCTATTGGTATATCATATGCCCCTTAGAGGGGCGAAGAACATTTCACTACAATTTTTTGTTGAAGTTCAAACTACCGTGGATACCTCATTTTTTTTTCTTTTCTGTATAGCGAACGATTTTATGATTATATTTAGTGGAACTATTTACCTACCAAAATAGTTGTAAAGGGTTGACGCTGCTGTTAAATAAATCCTGCTGTAAGAGCAGGCATTGCTTCTTCTTATATTCTGCGCAATCATTGGGACAGTAGTGTATATGTATGTAGGATTAAAATCGAAACTAATGGATATATTATTTGGAGAACGAGTAGATCGAACACGTTTACAAAGTAAATAGAATTCTGTTTCATTATTCAGTTTAGGAGCCTCATAATATATAATAATTACCTTTTTAATCAACTTTCTAGAACATGGTCGCTTATATCCGATTATACTTTTTTATCGACCTGCTGAAAATTTTTTTATATACTCCTTAGAAACCGATGCTACACTTCCCATCCTTTATTTTATTCTTATTTCTATTATGTGTATAATATTTTTTAATCATTTCCTCATTATTTCACGGTATTCGGCGTCTAAAATCAAGTAGTTTTTCACCCTTTTTTTATAATGTAAAATGCAAAAGAGGAGTCAATCGATTTTCACCTTTATACTCCCCCCCCCTTTTAGATTTATATAGAAAGATGTACAATGATATTATTTGTTAGGAGGTTAAATGATGAAAAAATTTGGGCTACTGCCGAGGATTGTCGTTGCTATCATTTTAGGTATCGGAATCGGCCTTATTGCACAGGAATGGATGGTTAAAGTTTTTGCTACTTTTAATAGTGTATTTGGCAACTTTCTCAACTTTGTTGTTCCATTCATTATTATCGGATTTATTGCGCCTGGAATCGGTGCAATGGGGAGAGGTGCCGGGAAATTACTCGGGTTAACAACCGCCATTGCATATGGATCAACGATCATCGCCGGTATTCTCGCTTTTATGGTAGCAAAAGGGATTTTTCCTACAATCCTGGCAAATCAATCATTTGAAAAATTCGATAATCCGGAAAATGCGTTGACCGGTGCATACTTTGATATTGAAATGGAACCATTAATGGGAGTAATGACCGCTTTATTATTCGCCTTTATTATTGGCTTAGGGATTACGGCTATCAAAGGCGATGCGCTGTTAAATATCATGAATGAGTTTCGTGATATTATCCACTTAGTCATTGAAAAAGTAATCATCCCTTTATTACCTTTTCATATTTTTGGTATTTTCGCTAATATGACACATGCTGGACAAGTAGGCGCCATCTTAAATGTGTTTGCCAAAGTATTTATAATGATTATCTTCCTTCATCTTATTTATTTAATTGTACAATATTCAGTTGCCGGTTCATTAAGTAAACAAAATCCGTTAGCAATGCTGCGTAATATGAGTCCAGCCTATTTTACGGCTCTTGGTACACAGTCATCAGCAGCAACGATTCCGGTTACATTGGCACAGACAAAAAAAATAGGGGTAAAAGAAAGAGTTGCCGACTTTTCCATCCCGCTTTTAGCTACAATCCATCTATCGGGAAGTACCATCACACTTGTTAGCTGTTCGATGGCAGTGATGTTTCTCCAAGGACATTCATCAACATTGTCAACGATGTTACCATTTATTCTTATGCTCGGTGTAACAATGATTGCTGCACCTGGAGTTCCTGGTGGAGCAGTAATTGCTGCATTAGGATTACTAAAATCGATGCTCGGTTTTGACGATACAATGCTTTCATTAATGATTGCATTATACATCGCTCAAGATAGCTTTGGTACTGCCTGTAATGTCACTGGAGACGGTGCCATCGCTTCGATTACAGATAGTCTAAGTTCAAAAAAGCATGCATAACCATTTGTGAGGGGATTTTTACCCCTCTTTTCTTTTTTCACTTTACCCTTCTGAAAATGGAATCATCCTCATTAAATTTATTTACGCCGCAAGTCTTAAACCGATCACTCCTAACAAAATCATCGAAATAAAAAGCATTTTTGCCGTGCTATTTTTTTCGTTAAATAGGAAGATCCCAAATAACACACTTCCGATCGCTCCTATCCCCGTCCAAATCGTATAAGCAGTTCCAAGTGGCAATACCTCCATTGCTTTAGACAGAAAATAAAATCCTAAACTAACAGACATAATCGAAAGCAACATATACATACGGTTTTTAAAGCCATTTGATAACTTCATAAAAACGACAAAGCCAATTTCACCTAATGATGCGATAACCAAATATACCCATTCCATAAAAGTTACTCCACCTCTTCCGCAGCTTCGGATTCCGTCTCAACCATCTTTAATCCGATTAAGCCACTAATTAATAAAATAAGGGAGATGATTTTTAATATGCTTTTCGATTCATGTAAAAAGACAATCCCGATAATCGCCGTTCCTGCAGCGCCAATACCAGTAAAAATAGCATAAGCTGTGCCAATAGGTATTTTCTTTAATGCTTGCGCAAATAAAAAGAAGCTTAAAACCATAAAAATAACTGTTACAATACTTATTGGAAGATGTGTAAAGCCGTCTGAGTATTTCAAACCAATCGCCCAAACTATTTCAGTTAAACCAGCTAGGAACAAATAAAACCAATGCATGTTTTCACCCTATTCCTTTCTCATACAATCAATAAGCCTATTAATTTCCTTCTATTTTTCACTCATTTCCTTGTATATATCGTATAACATGCTAGTATTTCATTAAAATTGATACGATATTTTCGTTGAGATTTTAACAATAAACATAGATTCCAAAAAATGCGCTGGGATATTTTCAAGATCTGTGGAGGTAGCTAAGGAATTAAACTTTATATTTTTAAAAACTAGCATGTTCTTTCCTCCTAATCTATGGATAAAGTATCAGACGACTCCCATTGAATATTCATTTACGCAATCGTGTAATAGGAAATATTTTTTGAATAACTGTCAATGATGATGAACGACCCCCTTTTAAATAAAGTCAAAATCACCGAAAATGGTTCATAACACCTTTCTCCATTCGATTGGGTGTACAGGTACAGACATTTAGATTATTCCTTTCGCATACAGGGAATAAGTAGTACTAGCAGGAAGCGATCTGTTTTCTAACATATATGTATAAAATAATAATTATAAAGGAGAGGAGTGCCTTGTTAAAGGATTTACCTATTGAAAAAATTCCAATCCTTGTGATCGAGGCTTTAGAGCAAAAAGAACACGAAAAACTTGACAATATACTGAGAGAGCTTAGACCGTATGATATTGCACTCGTTTTCACAAGTTTACCTGAAAAGGATAAAATCCCTTTTCTCACATATTTGAGCATTCCTACCCTTGCTACGATGATTCAAGCATTAAATCGGAGCCAGCAGCTCGAAGTACTGAATAAGTTAGGTCCTGAAAAATCAGCTAAAGTATTAGATTCAATGGATAATGACGACCTTGCAGATTTACTTCAAGGACTTTCTCCCTTAAAAATTGATAAATATTTAGGAGAAATGAGTGAAAAAGAATCAACTTTTTTAAAAAGCTTGATGTATTACCCGCCAGAAACCGCTGGGCGTATTATGACAAATCGATTTGTTTGGGCTCGCAAACATTATACCATTCGGGAAGCCATTGAAAAAATAAAATCTTTCGCTGTATATGCAGAAACAATCAACTATATTTATGTGATAGATGAGAATCGCAAACTAGTAGGAGTAGCTTCTTATCGAGATTTACTTCTTGCTGACCAAAACGAAACACTTGAAAATATTATGTATCATCGTGTTATTTCTGTTCACGCATTAACTGATCAAGAGGAAGTTGCCAGATATGTTCAACAATATGACTTTTTAGCGATTCCTGTCGTTTCTGATGATGGTATCTTATTAGGAATCGTCACGTTCGATGATATTATTGATGTCGTTATTCAAGAAGCAAATGAAGATATCGAAAAACTATCAGCAACAGGAAAAGCCATTGATTTTGATACGAAAGCACATGTAGCAGCGGCCAGACGCCTTCCATGGTTAATTATTTTACTTTTTATTGGTCTATTATCAGGTAGTATTATCGCTAGTTTTGAGGAAACGCTAGAAAAAGTTGTAGCCCTTGCCTTTTTCATGCCAATGATTGCGGGAATGACCGGTAATACGGGTACACAATCATTAGCTGTCGTCGTAAGAGGATTAGCTTCAACAAAGGTAGATAAAAAAACAGTAGTCAAATTGATTATGCGTGAAGCTGGTGTAGGTGTATTAATTGGGATCACGTGCGGCATACTGATTACTATTATCGCCTATGCATGGCAAGGTAACTTTATGCTCGGACTTGTTGTCGGTAGCTCTTTGTTTTTAACACTTATTATTGGAACATTAGCAGGAACAATTATTCCGCTCATTCTTTACCGATTAAATTTTGATCCAGCAGTTGCTTCAGGACCATTAATCACAACAATCAATGATATATTTTCATTAATCACGTATTTCACTATCGCATCGATCTTTTTGCATTCATTACTGTAATGACAGCGAACGTTGAGTACATCAGATATCACATTATCGAATGGAAGGTGTGTATGTCTTACATAGTAAGGCGTTATTCATGATTACACTAAAAATAGTCTCTGTCATCATTTTAATAGCTCTTACAGCATTTTTTGTTGCATCTGAATTTGCAATTGTGAAAGTACGCCCTTCGCGAATTAATGAAATGGTTGCTTCTGGAGAAAAACGTGCAATACCTGTAAAACAATTGATTTCTCATTTAGATGGTTATTTATCAGCTTGTCAACTCGGAATC
>CAVVKR010000013.1:0-47999 GCA_963748745.1 uncultured Bacillaceae bacterium
ACTGTTTCGCCGCTCGAAGCGACTCTTATATAATACACTCTGTCTAGGTATTTGTCAATACCTTTTTAAAAACAAGTTTTTGTAATGAAACAACGATTTATAATATAGCATCTTTAGGCGGTTGTTGCAATAGTTTTTTCATATTTTTTCGCCTCCCTAATAGTCACAAGAAATATATTATTAATAAGATGTTTAAGTTAGATCATTATTGAGGGATGTTTTTGACGATTTATCCATTTATAAATTTCAACTAATTAATGATAGAACATTTTTCCTACAACGATGTATGTAATCACCCATTCTAAAACTATTACTAATTGGAATGCTATGTGAATCATTTAACATTTGGTTATGTGTTATTTATCGCGAGGAGGTGATTGTTGAGTAATGACATCTCCGCTATGATGAAAAAATAAAGAAATTCCTTCACACTAAATGAAACCAACATGGTTGTCATTTCTTAATGGTTATTTACACGCTTTTACTTGACATACCTTTATGAAATAACTCTTTTTGAAAGTAGATCTTTCTTTATTCAATACATTGGTAAAAACTTCGCTAGGTGTTTCCTTGTATCTATAACATATCATTCCTCATTAAGTAGAGGGTCCAACTACCTTTTGTTAAGGATAAAGAAACTTTTACATATTTAATTTTGTCACACCTTGAAGCAATGTACCTAGAGACTAGCCAATATATAGAAAAATATTATATCCATATCGCATTGGTAAATAAAATGAATGACCCTCACCTATTACAGGCAAGGGTAATAATCGTCTACATAGTCTTCCTATTTATGCCTCATTTGCGGGAATAGCAGAACGTCTCTAATCGATGGTGAGTTCGTTAATAACATAACGAGACGATCCACTCCAATACCTAATCCGCCTGTAGGTGGCAGACCATATTCTAATGCTTCAATAAAATCTTCATCCATTTCATGCGCTTCATCATTTCCTTGCTCACGTTCTTCCAATTGAGCTTCAAAACGTGCACGTTGATCAATTGGATCATTTAATTCCGTAAAAGCATTGGCATGTTCCCGACCAACGATAAATAGTTCAAAGCGATCCGTAAAACGAGGATCTTCTGCATTTTTCTTCGCCAGTGGAGAGATTTCAACAGGGTGTCCGTAAATGAAAGTCGGTTGTATGAGCCTGCCTCCACTTTCTGTTCAAAAAATTCATTAAGAATATGACCAAATTGCATATGTGGAGCGATTTCCACCTCATGCTCTTCCGCTAACTTACGTGCTTCTTCATCGGACATTTCCTTCCAAAAGTCTACTCCGGTATATTCCTTCACTGCATCTGCCATATGCAATCTTTTCCACTTAGGTTCTAAGTCTACTTCATGTTCTCCATATGTTAGTTTTGTATCACCTAACACATCCTTGGCAATATGAGCAATAAGATTTTCTGTTAAGTTCATAATGTCTTGGTAATCTGCATACGCTTCATAAAGCTCAATCATTGTAAATTCAGGATTATGGCGTGTTGAAATCCCTTCGTTTCGAAAAACACGACCAATTTCATATACTTTTTCTAAACCACCAACAATAAGGCGCTTTAAATGAAGCTCAATGGCGATTCTCATATACAAAGTCATATCTAATGCATTATGATGAGTAACAAACGGACGAGCTGTTGCTCCCCCAGCAATAGAGTGTAACATTGGGGTTTCCACTTCTAAAAAGCCCTGTTCATCTAGGTACCGGCGCATAGATTGAATAATGAGGCTTCGCGTAATGAAAGTCTGTTTGCTCTCTTTGTTCATAATCAAATCGAGATAACGTTGACGATAGCGTTGTTCCACATCTTTTAGACCATGGAATTTTTCTGGCAACGGGCGGAGCGCTTTCGTTAATAAATCAAATTCCTTCACTTTGATAGATAGTTCTCCAACCTTCGTTTTAAAAATAGTCCCTTTTACACCAATAATATCGCCAAGATCGACAGTCTTAAAAATTTTATAATTATCTTCTCCGACTGTATCTTTTCTCACATAAATTTGGATTTGGTTTGTTACATCTTGAACATGAGCAAAGCTTACTTTACCTTTGCCACGCTTTGTCATCACACGACCTGCAATCGCAACTTCCAGATTTTTTTCTTCTAACTCTTCCTTAGAAAACTCTCCATATTCTTCGAGAATATCCGCTGCTAAATTGGTTCTTTCAAAACGTCCACCAAAAGGATCAATACCTTCAGCTCGTAATGCTTCCATTTTTTCTCTTCTCACACGCAGCTGATCGTTTAATTCCTCACTCATCAAACAGTCACTCCAATTCTAATCATTTCGCAACGACAAAACTTTCATTTCTACTATATTATGTTGAACATCGCCAAAGCGTCTCAAGATCTAGCTCCTTTTCTACCCTTTTTAATCAGGTTTGTTCCATTAATTTACTACATCTTGTTTTCATGGCAAGCTTACCATCATATCTTTAAGAAATGATACTTGCCCTTCGCTCTCTCGCTTCCGTTTCTTCAATAAATCGCTCCAGAGTAGTTACTAGCTCCTCGCGGTGAATGTGTCTGGTTTATTTTTATTTCTTACTTTTGCGTTACCTCTAATGCCTTTTAAATACCATGCTGCATGTTTGCGCATCTCTCTTGATTGCAACTTCTTCGCCTTTTAAAGCGATAAGACGATCCAAATGTAAGATACAAACTTCCATTTTTTCACGCGGAGTTGGTTCACCTATTAGTTCACCAGTTTCTAAATATTTAACCGTGCGATAAATCGTCCACGGATTTCCTAGTGCAGCTCGCCCAATCATAACACCATCACAACCGGTATGTTCAAGTAAACGTTTGGCATCTTGTGGAGTTTCTACATCGCCGTTTCCAATAAGAGGGATAGTTAATTGCTTGCTTCACCTCACGAAGGATGTCCCAGTTTGCTTTTCCTTCATACATTTGTACCGTGTCCGGCCATGCATAGACACGGCAGAACCTCCTGCACGTTCAACTGCTTGGGCATTTTCAAGTGCATATATATGGTCATCATCCCAACCGATACGCATCTTTACAGTAACAGGTTTTTCAACTGCATCAACTACCGCAGGATACCATATCATAAATTTTTTGTGGATCTAATAGCCATTTTGCTCCAGCTTCACATTTAATGATTTTATTCACTGGGCATCCCATATTAATATCAATAATATCAGCATGTCGTATTGTTGATCAACAAATTTTGCAGCCTCTACCAAGCGTCTCTTTTTCGCCACCAAAGATTTGTAAGCTTAACGGTTTTTCACGTTCATCTATATATAACAAATTCATCGTTTTTTTATTTTTGTATATAATTCCTCGATCACTAATCATCTCAGCACATACTAACCCAGCACCAAATTCTTTTACCGTTAAACGAAAAGCAGAATTACAAATGCCAGCCATTGGTGCTAATACTACACGATTTTTAATTGGCACATCGCCGATCTTAAACATCTTGTCACTACCCTCCTTTTACTTAATAGTTGGATCTTCCGTCGGCATGAGTTCCTCGACGTCAATTTGCAGGACATCTGCAACGTCTTCCAGAAGTTCATCGGTAGGAATCCGCGTTGCCTCGTTCTACCTCTCCTAAAACGGAAATGGAAATCCCTAATTCCTTAGCAAGCCCTTCTTGAGTATAGCCTTTCAGATTTGCGAAAAGCGCGGATACGTCTTCCCCATTTATCTGCTTCCATAATCGAACACCTTCTTTATCAAAAATCTTATCCAGATGTTGAATCAATGGAGTGTTCTGAAAATCGGGTGGTGAATATATTCCTTCTGGCATTTCTAATAACGGAATTAATACAAAAGCCCGTTCATACATTCTTCGGATGGGGTATTTTAAGTTGCTCTGTTTCAATATTGTCGTTATTATACAATAAAATGTCAAGGTCTATCGTTCGTGGTCCCCATTTTACTTCCCGTACACGCCCGAGTTCCTTTTCAATTTGCTAAACATCTATCTAATAAAAGTTCAGGGTGATAACATCGTCTCAATCTTCAAGCGACCATATTGAGAAAATATTTGCTTGCTCCTTATAACCGACTGGTTCTGTTTCATAAATAGAAGAAACTTTCTTCATTTCTAACGAATCTGTTAAAGATAATTGATGGATAGCTGCTTGAAGATTTGCTAAGCGATCCCCCATATTTGTTCCTAAAGATAAAAAAGCAATATTAGTCATGATCTTCTTCCCCTTTTTACTTCAACAGCAACGGAGTGCAAGTGTCCATTAATGGGAGGGTTCGGTTTTATTACTTTGACGACGACATTTTTTGCTTGTGAAAATTGATTAAGGATTGCTGTAGCAACTTTCTCCGCAACTGCCTCAATTAAATTGTTCCGCTCTCCTTCGACAATATCTTTACAAAGTGCATATACCTCTGCATAATTAATTGTTTCCTTTATAGAATCAGTCTCTCCAGCCTTCTTTAAATCAGTTTCTATAATGACATCTACGATAAAGCATTGACCAATTCTTTTTTCTTCAGCTAAAACACCATGATATCCGTAAAATTTCATGTCCCGAATAAATATCTTATCCATGGAATGCACCTTTACCAGTTAACACATCCATCACTTTTGCCATTCTACTCATTTCCTTCACATTATGGACACGAACGATATGACAACCTTTCTCAATCCCATAGCAAACGGTTGCTCCTGTTCCTTCCACTCTTTCTTCAGGTGGAAGATCAAGTATATTCCCGATCATTGACTTTTTGGACGTAGCTAGTAAAACCGGATAACCTAAGGCAACGAGCCTATCCAAGTTTTGCATCATATTAATATTTTCATGGGTATCCTTTGCAAAACCAATACCAGGGTCTAAAATGATTTTATCATCTTTTACTCCTGCTTTTTTAGCAATGGAAATACTCTCTTCGATATCTTGCAAAACATCAGATATAAAATCACCATAATTGCGATCATTGCGATTGTGCATTAAGATAATAGGCGCCTTTTTCTCCGCTGCTACATCTGCAATTTCAGGATCTCTTTTTGCTCCCCACACATCGTTAATAATATGTGCACCCGCCTCGAGCGCACGCTTCGCCGTTTCCGCTTTGTACGTATCAATAGAAATTGGAACACTCACCGTTTGTGATAACGTTTCTATAATAGGTAATACGCGTGCAAGTTCTGTTTCCATCGAGACCGAACGATGGCCAGGTCGTGTTGACTCCCCTCCGATATCAATAATATCTGCTCCTTGTTCGACCATTTCTTTTGCATGCTCTACCGCTTTCTTTTTATCTACATAGCGTCCACCATCGGAAAAAGAATCGGGGGTGACATTTAATATTCCCATTATAAGCGTCCGCTTTTGGAAATCAAGTTGAAATGGACCACATTCGATCGTTTGCTGCATTTATTTTCTCCTTTCTCTTCTAACAAATGAATCAATCATATGTATAACCGTGATATTTTAAATTGCATGTGAAAATTTTACTATGTATAGTTTACAACTTCATTGTTTATTTTTAAACTGCTTATATAGTAATTGATTATCTTCTCCTATTTTTTAACAACTAATTAGCTGCCTATCACACATTAGTATTCTTTTTAAAAATGATCATAACCGAATATGTAACTATATAGATTTAAACACACCAATAAGCAATGGACAACCTATTGCACACTAACTGTAGCGAAAATGACACGAAAAAAAAAGAACAAGCCGATTCGACTTGTTCTAACAACTAGTCATCAAATTGATAAAGTTCCGTACTTAAATAGCGTTCTCCATTACTCGGAATAATTGCTAGTACTTTCTTTCCTTTTCCGAGCTGTTTTGCCACTTTTAGAGCAACTGAAATAGCGGCACCAGAAGAAATACCGCCTAAAATTCCTTCTTCCCGTGCAGCTCTACGAGCAGCAACAAATGATTCTTCTGTTGTCACTTTAAAAATTTCATCATAAATATTCATATCTAAAATACTCGGAACGAAACCTGCTCCTATTCCTTGAATCTTGTGAGGCCCTGGTTTTCCGCCTGACAGAACAGGGGAATCTTCTGGTTCAATGGCATACATTTTAATATTAGGATATTTTTCTTTTAAAACTTGTCCGATACCTGTAATAGTTCCGCCTGTTCCAACACCTGCTATGCACACATCTAATTGTTCACCCATTTGCTCAACAATTTCTGGACCTGTAGTTAAGCGGTGTATTTCACGATTTGCTTCATTACTAAACTGTTGTGGGATAAAGTAGCCTTTTTCTTTGGCTAATTTTTCCGCCTTTTGTACCGCTCCATTCATACCTTTTGGGCCAGGTGTTAATACTAATTCAGCACCATATGCCCGTAAAAGATTCCGGCGCTCCATGCTCATCGTATCTGGCATAACTAAAATGGCTTTATATCCTTTTGCTGCAGCTACCATCGCTAACCCGATACCTGTATTTCCACTTGTCGGTTCGATAATTGTATCTCCCGGCTTAATTTTCCCTGCTTTTTCAGCAGCTTCAATCATAGCCAAAGCTATTCGATCTTTTACACTACTTCCAGGATTCATATACTCTAATTTAAGATAAATATCTGCATTATCTTCATCTACTATTCGGTTTAATTTTACTATCGGTGTTTTCCCAATTAATTCAGTTATTGAATTCGCAACTAACACCATTTATTTCACTCCTTTTTAATACCGAGTAAGTTTATAGGTTTAATCAAATTTTAACAACTGCAATACTGGATGTCAATCAAAAAGCATGAAAATAGTTTCTTGCCTCATTTTACGTAAAGGCTATTAAGAACAAACATACATTTTCTATGCCTTCTCTAATAAATCTTCCAATTGTTGCTTGGAAAATTGATATTTTTCATTACAAAAATGACATTGCGCTTCTGCTTTCCCATCTTCTTCAATCATCTCATTTATTTCTTCTTTTCCTAAACTAATAATTGCACGACTAAACCGTTCTTTAGAACAATGACAATGGAAAGCAACAGATGTTTTATCTAATATCTTTACATGATCTTGACCTAACAATTGGAAAAGAATTTCTTCTGGAGAGAGTCCTTTTTTAATGAGATTAGAAATTGGTGGTGTCGCTTTTAAGCCTTCTTCAATATGATTGATAATCTCTTCTTCCGTCTCTGGCATTAATTGAATAATAAATCCACCCGCAGCAAGAATCGTATGATCTGGGTTCACTAGTACACCTAATCCAACTGAAGTTGGAATTTGCTCAGATGAAGCAAAGTAATAAGTAAAATCTTCACCGAGCTCGCCTGAAACGAGCGGAACCTGCCCTGTAAAATGATCTCGTAAACCGATATCTTTTACAACAGACAATGTTCCATTTACTCCTACTACAGCTCTTACATCCAGTTTCCCCTGTTCATTTAAATCTACATGTGTTTGCGGATTTGTTACATATCCGCGTACTTGTCCTTTCGCATTTCCATCTACAAGGATGGCTCCTATTGGGCCACCACCTTCAATTTTAATTGTTAGCTTATCTTCTCCTTTTAACATGGCACCCATCATAGCCCCCGCTGACATTGCACGTCCTAATGCTGCAGATGCAGTAGGCCAAGTATTATGTCTGCGCTGGGCTTCCGAAACTGTTTTAGTGCTTCGAATTGCATAAGCACGCACTTTCCCATCAAATGCTAATGCTTTTATTATATAATCATTCATCGTTTATCACCTTTCATATTCACTCTTATTTAACGTATAAATATAACGAAGCCCTTTTAACGTAAGAAAAGGATCTACAACATCTATGATCACTGACTCTTTCGCTATTAAATGAGCAAGTCCTCCGGTAGCAATTACTGTCGGTTTTTGCTTAATTTCCGCTTGCATACGACTAACGATTCCCTCTACTTGCCCCACAAATCCATAGAATATCCCTGCCTGCATCGACTTTACTGTATTTTTTCCTACGACTGCATCTGTTTCCGTTATTTCAATCCTTGGTAACTTTGCTGCTTTTGAAAAAAGAGCTTCTGTCGAAATACTAATCCCAGGTGCAATAGCACCTCCCATATATTGCTTATCTTCATTTACGTAACAGTATGTAGTCGCTGTTCCAAAGTCAACAATAATTAAAGGGCTTCCATACTCTTGAATAGCACCGACAGCATTTACAATTCTATCCGCACCTACTTCACGAGGATTGTCATATTTAATATTTAAACCGGTTTTTACACCAGGGCCAACGATAAGCGGCCGAATATTAAAATATTTCTTACACATAATTTCTAAAGAGAACATAATTGGAGGTACAACTGAAGAGATAATAATACCTTTAATATCAGAAAAAGTTAATCCATCTTGTTCGAAAAGTGATTTTACTAAAATACCATATTCATCTTCTGTTTTATGTCGGTTCGTTTCAATTCTCCAATGATGTTTTAATTCATTTTGTTCATATACTCCTAGTACAGTATTTGTATTCCCCACATCAAGAACAAATATCAACTTCCTCACCACTTTTTTAACAGTTTCTTTACAACACTGAAAATATCATAACATAATTTATTTTTACGATGTAATCAATTTATCCATTGTATTTTTATTCTAGTTGCTTTTCGACGAAATCCTTATGCCTAAAAACTGGTTAGATATCCAAATCATCCGATGATAAGTACAATAAATTAACTTGAGGAAGCCTCTCATTATAATAACAAAAGCGCAGTAGTAGCAAGGGGTAAAACATTAACGCTATCGAGAACAGAATTGCTGCGATATTTTATAACGCCCCGGCGGCAAGGTCTAGCGACGACAAAAAAGCACCGTACAAAAGTACGATGCTTTCATCTCCATTTAGTCATCTTTTTTATGTGAATCATTCTTAGTCGGTCCTAATTTTTCAGGACGTTCTTTTTCATTTGCATTTTCGCTTGCTTTATTTTTCGGTTGAATATTCACTTTCGGGTCAGCCTCTTCTTGCCCATCATGTTCATTATTTCCCTTAGATTTAGATACAGAGCCTTCAGGCAGTGTTCCATGGTCAACAAGATGTCTAATTTCTTCTGCATTTAATGTTTCAACTTCTAGTAATGTGTTAGCGATTAATTCTAGCTTATCACGATGTTCTGTTAAAATCTTTGTTGCTCGATCATAACAATGTTTTATAATCCGTTGAATTTCTAAATCAATCTCATATGCAATAGAGTCAGAATAGTTTTGTTCATTATGGAGATCTCTTCCTAAAAAGACTTGACCACCTTGTGTTTGACCAAACTGAAGTGGACCAAGTTTTTCACTCATGCCGAATTCGGTAACCATTTTACGTGCAATTCCTGTCGCACGTTGGAAGTCATTATGAGCACCTGTAGATACTTCACCAAAAATAATTTCTTCTGCAACTCGACCACCAAGGAGACCGGTAATTTTATCAAGCAACTCTGGTTTTGTCATAAAATAACGATCCTCTTTTGGAAGCATGACAGCGTATCCACCTGCTTGACCACGAGGGACGATCGTCACTTTATGAACCATATCTGCTTCATCTAAAACTAAACCGATAACGGTATGTCCTCCTTCATGGAAGGCAACAATTTTACGCTCTTTTTGTGAAATGACGCGACTTTTCTTCGCCGGTCCTGCAATCACTCGGTCTGTCGCTTCATCCACATCTAACATGTCAATTTTACTTTTATTACGGCGAGCTGCTACTAATGCAGCTTCATTTAACAGATTTTCAAGATCAGCTCCAGAGAATCCTGGTGTTCTCATTGCAATTGCTTTTAAATCAACAGATTCATCTAGTGGTTTATTCCGAGCATGAACATGTAATACCGCTTCTCGCCCATTTACATCTGGACGGTCGACAGTAATTTGTCGATCGAATCGACCAGGGCGTAATAACGCTGGGTCAAGAATATCCGGTCGGTTCGTTGCCGCGATAATAATAATTCCTTCATTTGAGCTAAAGCCATCCATTTCCACTAACAATTGGTTCAAGGTTTGCTCACGTTCATCATGTCCACCACCAAGACCTGCACCACGTTGACGACCTACAGCATCTATTTCATCAATAAAAATAATACATGGAGAGTTTTTCTTGGCATTCTCAAATAGGTCACGTACACGTGACGCACCTACACCGACAAACATTTCGACGAAGTCAGATCCACTAATTGTAAAGAATGGAACTCCCGCTTCACCCGCTGCTGCGCGAGCAAGTAATGTTTTACCTGTACCTGGAGGGCCTACAAGCAACACCCCTTTGGGAATGCGAGCACCTACCGAAGAATATTTACGCGGATCTTTTAGAAAATCAACTACTTCAACGAGCTCTTCCTTTTCTTCATCCGCACCGGCAACATCTTTGAAGCGAACTTTTTCTTTCTCATCACTGTAAAGTTTTGCTTTACTTTTTCCAAAGTTCATCACACGGTTGCCGCCGCCTTGAGCTTGATTTAATAAAAAGAAGAAGAGGATAAAAATAATGACGAATGGTATGATCGTCGTAAAGAAAGATACCCATCCACTTGTTTCTTTCGCCATCAATACTTCTACTTCTGTATTGGCAGCTGCAGCATCAAGACGATCTAATGTTACTTCACTATCTGGTACATATGTAAGGAAGTAATCATCCTCTTTTTGATCTTTCAGTTGTCCTCTTATTTCATAAACGCCTCGTTCCGGCTGCATAGAAAATGATTTTACTTCACCATTCTCTAACTGTGTAATGAATTCATTATACGATATATCTTTTGTAGGTTCGTTGCCTTTTTGAAAAACGCCAACGATACCAATAATGACTAAAAATATTAATAAATAAAATATGGTATTCCGAAAAATCCGATTCATTCCTTACCTCCTCCCACCATAAAAAAACTATATTCAATAGTATCATAGAAAATCAATATTTTACAACAATTTGTATTTACTTTTTTCATGATGACTAACATGACTTTTCTTTAGCTTTCACCTATTCACTTAAGTTATACACTTCTTGCTTTAAAACGCCTATATATGGGAGGTTACGGTATTTTTCTGCAAAATCTAAACCATATCCAACGACAAAAGCATCAGGCACTGTAAAACCTACATAATCAGCTTTAATATTTGCTTTCCGACCAGAAGGTTTATCGAGAAGTGTAACGATTTTAATGGATTTCGCTTTTCGATAGCGAAACAATTCGACGAGATAGCTTAGCGTTTTTCCACTATCAATAATATCTTCAATTATCAAGATATCCCTGCCTTCAACAGAAGTATCTAAGTCTTTCACTATCTTCACTTCACCGGAAGATGTAGTTGAATTACCATAGCTAGAAACGTCCATAAAGTCCATTTCTAAATATGTATCAATACGTTTAAGTAAGTCAGCCATAAATGGCAGTGCTCCCTTTAAAACACCTATAGCAAGTGGAAACCGACCTTCATATTCTGCTGTTAGTTGTTTCGCTAGTGAATGAACTTTTTCTTGAATTTCGGCTTCAGTAATTAACACTTTTTCAATATCATTTTTCATTTCTTTGTTGTCCCCCTAAACGATGACTTTGATAATGTAAAATATAATATGTTTTATTCTGAGCTGGATACTGATGTAAAGGCGATTTTTTTAAATAAGGTAGCCATAATACTTCACCTGATTTATCTGTAACTACTGGCCATATGCTTCTTTCGGAAGCAGGTACCTTTTCGTCAATAAAAATCCTTGAAATTTTTTTTGTTCCATTCAACCCTTTTACTTTCATTCGATCTCCAGCTTGTCTCGTTCGAATAATTAGCGGTAACTTCACCGTATCCGGATCGAGAACCAGCGCGTCGTTGCTAGTTGGCGAAACAGCACTTGCTGATTGATCTAGAAAATGCTTCGTTAATATGAACTTTCCTCCGCTAGGAAGATCAACAACTTCATTTTCTTCTATCTCAAAATAGTAAGGGTTGGGATCTTTCATTTGTGTAAAAGTAAAGGAACATATTTGGTAAGAACGTTGCACTGTCAATCCCTCGGGAAGATGCAACTGTCCAGAAGGGTTTTTGGAAATTAATAATTTATGAATTGCCTCGATATGCACCGCTTTAAAGGATGCGACTTTTTCATGATAAAGATAGTTTAATATTAGTTGAATTCCCCTTCTTTGTAAAGGTAAAGGAAGCTTTTGAAAAGGTAAAGTTCGCAGGCTTACACTGTCCTTATTTTTGCACATCATATTTTCCATTTTCCCAACAGTTAGTTTGTTAAGAAAGCGTTCGTCATCAGTTATCTCTTCGCTAAAGCGTTGGAAATGCTCATGGATATTTTTATTTTCACGCTTTAAAAATGGAAGAACATGGTGGCGGAAACGATTACGAGTGTAGTCTCCTTTGAAATTACTCGGGTCAATTCTCGGTTGCAACTGATAATAACGGCAATACTCCTCTATCTCCTTCTTTGTGACAGAAAGAAGCGGTCGAACCATTTTTCCAACGGTGAATGGCCTTTTTACTTGTATTCCAGCTCTACTTATCCCCGTACTTCCTCTCGTAAGCCGCATAAGGATAGTTTCTACTTGATCATCACCATGATGCCCTAAAGCTAACTTGTTATAACCAAACTTATGCATTATTTTTTCAAAAAATTGATATCGATACTTACGCGAGGTTTCTTGCATCCCTTTCTTGTCCAAAAACATTTTCTTTTCAATATCAATGCTTGCAAAATGAAATGGAATATGACGTTTAGCGCAAAAATCCTTCACAAAAACTAAATCCTTATAAGACTCTTCACCCCTTAGCATATGGTCAACATGTGCACAACTAATAGTGTAACTAGCATCCGTTTGGTGCTTAGCTAAAAAGTGTAACAGCGCTAGTGAATCTGGACCACCTGAGACAGCGACTAAAACCTGATCGTCTTTTTGTAACAATTTATGTTTGCTAATAAATGAGTTTACTTTTTTTTCGAATTCTAACATAACATTCTTTCCTTTGTGGAAATAAAGAATAAAATAAAAAGCTATTCTCCTATACATTCCTTATTGTACCAATTAATTTATTAGGGTAAACCATTATAATGAAAGATTTTTAACTAATGATTATCGGCTTGATTTAAAGTGGATGTATGAATATTTTAGCATAAGCGGGCAAATCTCTCATTTACATTTTGTATGAATAGTGATCAGCATCGTTACAACAGTTGACCAACGATATATATAACATATATAAATGAAATGATCGTTGTAATAACAATTGTCTCAAAAAAATGACTTTCTTTCTTTTTCTTTTTTAACAACACCCGGCTCTTTGGATGTCCTTGTTGGATCATAGGAGAAGGATGTTTATCTAGTTTTGTCAGTAGTTGCAGCAAATCAATCCGCATTTCCGGCGCTGTCGCGTATTTACCAGTCAAAGCGTGAATAAGTATGTTTTCGAATGGTTTTAATTTAATTGTTTGCTGAATTATTTTTCTCAGTTGAACTGGACCACCCTCTTTTTTTCGGGAACCTCTTCGGGTAACAAATATTAATCATAATCATAGCCACCGCAAATAAGTCATAAGAAGGTTCAGCTTTACGGGTTCCAAATCCCCAATATCCTCGATCGAAAAATTTGGTATATTCCTTCAATGCTCTACCACGCATTGTTGTTCCACCGACATCAATACAGCGGATTTTATATGGTGGATCTGTCACAATCAAGTTTTCTGGTTTTAAATCGCCAAATATCCAGCCGGCTTCATGCATTTGATGTAAATCATTTAACAGCTGTAAAATAAGCACACCTGACCAAGAAAAATCTTTTGTAGACATAAAGGCAAGTAATTCCTTGCCTTTCACATACTCCATTACATAAAATGGTAATGACTCTTTGTTTATTTCCCAGTCATCCATTTCTATTAAAGAAGGTCCAAGAATAATCTTGGACCTTTGTAAATACTTTTAAAACGTTTACTTCTGAGGTAATAGCCATACTATCGCGGTCATTTTTAACGCTGCATACCTATTGTGACTTTCCACTAGGTAAACAGTACCCGTAGCCCCTTCACCCAATTCTCTAATTATTTTATATTTATTTTTATTCCATTTTCCGATGATAACCGTACCGGGACTAAATTTATAAAGATTCTTCGTAGAATTCATCATCATCTGCTAACAATCCTCTTAGAGAACGTTTTTTCGCAAACTGTGCAAGTGCTTCGCGAATAGCCGGTCCAGTTGGAGTTACACCACCTATTTTCAGTTTGGCAAAAATGCTCGTCAAATTTTCAAGATGTGGTGTCCAATCGAGTAACTTTTCAACATCTTTCCGTTTCCCGGGAAATACAGCGACAGAAAAGCGGTTTTTTCCCATTCTGGCATTTAAACTGATGGACAGATCTAGAAGTGCGTCTTTAACAACTGGTAGCTTCTGTTTCATGCTTGCGCTCGTATCAACAAGAATTAGCACATCTAAGTGAACAGCCTCACCTAATTCATCTACAACTTCGACTACTTCTCCACGTTTTTCTGGTGGAAGTTCTTCCATTGATGCTTGATCTCCCAAAATTTGTTTCAGTTCGTTATTCACAACACCTTGAATAGTTTGGGTCATTGCTTTTCTTGTTACCATTTGCACTGTCTCTGCTAATTGTTGTGCATATACTACTTGACTAACACCACCTCCAGATGCTGCTATTTCTTCGATTTCCTGTAAACCCTTTTCGCCAATTTCAGCATTTTCGATCACCCCTATGACATTAACTGTAATCCCTTGTTCGTTAGCAAGTGCCGCCATTGCAACTGGGTCCTCTCCTTGATTAGAACAGCCATCCGTTATTAATAAAATCTGTTTTATCGTACCTAAATTCATTATTTTTTCCCTCCTTATCGATGTTGCTGTTACCATTTTCGACTAGAAGAGAAAAGTTTATACTTTATGCATTCATATTAAAGTCAATTCGTTAAGACGTTAGAATACGACGATTACCAGTATGAATTGTCGACCATTTCGGTGTATTATGTTCAATTTTTGCTACAACTACTGTCATATCATCTTCAATATTCCCTGAGCGCGTTCGAATGACTTCTTCCATAATTAAATCAGCAATGTCTTGAGGATTACTTGTTTCTAATTCCCCAATCTTTCTTTTCATCCATAAGTCATAATTTTCTACATGCTTTGGCCCTTCAAAAATTCCATCACTCATCATAATAAGTAAGTCACCTGCTTTTAATTTTTCAGAAACAACTTCAACATCAACATCTTGCAATATTCCCATTGGAAGATTACTTGCCTCTATTTTTTTTATTTTGTCAGCCCTTTTAATAAAGCTTGGTGTAGAACCAATTTTCAAACATTTTATCGAAGCATCCTGAAGATCAATAACTGCTAAGTCCAATGTCGAAAACATTTCATCCGTCGTTCGTAATGCTAAAATGGAATTCACCGACTTAATTGCAATTTTTTCCTCAATACCTGATTGTAATATTTTTTGTAAAAGTCGCAACGTCTCATTACTTTCATGATGAGCTCTTTCGCCATTACCCATTCCATCACTGATAGCAATTGCAAACTTTCCCGTCTCTAGCTCAATCATTGAGTAACTATCACCAGAAATAAATCCGCCCCCTTTTTGCTGCATGCGCTACACCCGTCTCAACCTTAAAGGCTTTTGTAGATCGAAAATTGACATAGCATAGATTATGAGGAAATTCAGCACATTCTTCTTTTTGAACAACAATTGTCTCTCCTAATATATCGGAAAGAAGAGGAGCAATCAGCTTTTCACTTTCTCCAAGTCCATCACAATAAGGAATCGTTATATCGATGTCAATATTTCCTTCTTCCAAACTATATATTTCTACCTGTTCCAACTCTATCCCGAATTGTTGTAACGTATCTAAAATAATTTCCTCCTGTTGATGGTGATTCGCCCTTTCTTTTTGAATTTCTTTTGCAAAATCACCCATGACATCTGAGACTCCTTGAAGTTGCTCAGCTACCAACTTTCTGCTCTCTTGCACTTGTTTTTTTAGTTTTTTATTCGCTTGAAACAAACTCAATTCTTTTGTCATCGCCTCTTTTACTTTATTAGCTTTACTACAATGTTTTTCTAGTTGGCGATAGACTTTATGTGGAAGGGTGTGATTTTTTTCTTCTAATTGATGCATAGTTTTATACATCAATTCATATGTTTTATCAAAGTTCTTCACCCAGCATTGTTCTTTTTTAAAACAGGTTTGACATGTTTTTTCTGTTACGTGACTTAAAAAATAATCAAATTCTCGATCGTCCTCAAATGATGATCGATCTGGTTGTGCAAAGCTTTTTGATAGTGCTTGAAAGACAGATGAAAATTGCTCAACACGGTGGACCGTAATATCCCTCATTTTTTTGACATATTGCTGTTGCTCTTGCGCATATTCTGGTGTACCTGGAATGTATTTAGCTAGTTTTTTGGTCAAACTTGTAGGCGTTAAAAACAACAGAATAATAGCTGCTACTGATTCATACATTGTTGTTAATAAAGATGTGTTTGCTTCGCCATATATTCCAATCAACAATGTTGCAACAATTAATCCGAAGGAAACCCCCGTTCGATTTCCTTCTCTTAAAAGACCACCTAAAAGCCCAGAGAAAGCCAATAAACTTACTTGGTAAAAGTTACCTACGTTCGCTAAACTAAAGATAATGCCTGTAACTACACCAACGGTTGAACCGACCGTTGCTCCACCAGCAAAAGCTAATAAAATAACTAAGTAACGAGTTAAAATATGCTCGATGGACAAATCGTACAATGACCATCCGATCGTACCCGTCATAACTGAGGCTAATAAAATAATGACACTAATTACTTCTTCCGTTTTTAATGTCAGTTTTCTCTTCGAAAAAGCGAGCAACGGTATACTTTGTAAAAAGATAAGTGCTAGAATAAATGACAAGCTCGCTTCCATACCTGCCATAATTGTGTCATAAGTAGAGACCTGTTGTTGTACATATAAATATAAGAGCTTGGCAAATAATGAAATAATCAGGACATAGTATGGTAATCCCTTTGTTCTATTTTGATTTTTCTGCCGAATAAAACGAAATGCAAATAAAAACACAGTACAGCTTGCAAAAATATAGAGAGCATTACCTATTGATATCGTTAGTGCTCCTGCAAGTAAACCAGCTAAAGCAATTGGTGCTTTATTCCTCCTCATCATATACACTGACGCGAAATATGGTAAAGCGAACGGTGTTAATGATGATAAAATTAATGCTCGTCCAAGCAGGAAGCCGATAAAAAGTAGCATCACACCTTTTTTGAAGAACAATACTTCAATTTTTGATTGCAAGCGAGAAATTGTATTAGCTACTCCTATCTTTTGCGCCCCTAACTCAATATTCTGACTAGGATGAATAACATTTTGTTCTATCTTTTCCATGAAGATACACTCCCTTTTATTTTTCGTTGCCGTTTATTATAGCGAGAACAAACTTAAAAGTTTGTCAAAACAATGGAGGTAACGAAAAGAAAAGTTCGACTACTTTCTGCTAAAAAAGTAAATGAGGAACAATTTTACATAAAAAGAGCTACCTTCTTCAATTTATATGTAATTTACTGATGATCTTAGCTGAAAATCGATAAAAGTATTGACAAGATTCATACTCATATGTATGATAGAAATTGTGCTTTTCATTGGCGGCGTAGCTCAGCTGGCTAGAGCGTACGGTTCATACCCGTGAGGTCGTGGGTTCGATCCCCTCCGCCGCTACTTATATAATGGCCCGTTGGTCAAGTGGTTAAGACACCGCCCTTTCACGGCGGTAACACGGGTTCGAATCCCGTACGGGTCATTCCTTTCTCAATGAAAAAAAGCTTGTTTTTAATGCTTCAAAATGTCATTACAAACAAGCTTTTTCGTTTGAATATGGATATAGGTAATCTATCTTAATGGTATCTACTAAAAAGATAGAAAAGCAAAATACTACTTTTGCCTTTTTTCATTACAACTTGCTATATTAGAAAGCAGCAAGTTAACCGCGTTTTGCACCGCGTCCACCGCGTTTTGATTCGGTATGTCGTTTTAGGGAAGATAAACGTTCTTCACTGTCTTTTAGGAAACGATTCATTTTTTGGAATTTCTTAGGAAACTTTCCCTCAACGATTATTATTGCGGTTATCGCTGACGAGGGCTTGCGCTGTTGTTTGTCGGGCGATCTTTTGCTTTCCTAATTGAAAGACCAATCTTACCATCTTTCTCAACATTAATAACTTTTACTTCTACTGTTCGCCGACTTTTAAATGATTCATTAATATCTTTTACATAATTATCAGCTACTTCACTAATATGGACAAGTCCAGTTTTACCTCCTGGAACTCAACAAACGCTCCAAAATGTGGTAATGCCTGTTACTTTCCCTTGTAACTTGCTGCCTACTTCAATTGACATAAAAAAAATGTTCCTCCTTAAAACATAGTAAGTATACATTCTAAGTATATATAGATGAAAAAAACAAGTGTCAATATGAATTCGTTGCTTGGAATATTAAAAAGGATTTCTCCAGTCCTTAGAAGAAAATAATCACGTTCTACAATTTCGCAATATATTCCATAATCATATAAGTTTACAATTTCATCTTGTAAATCTCTTTCAATAATCTACTATTGCAAGCTCCGCCTCTAACTGCTCATTTTCTGCTACCTTACTCGCTAAGGGTACCTTTTTGCGAGTGCATCGTTACAGCTGTTCCAATAAGTAACATAGCACTAACTATACTTAAAAACGCGAGTCGGCGAATGAAACCCTTTTTCCGTTTCGATTTCTTTTGCATCACTTTTTCTTGTTGGACGATATAATAAGAATTAAGCTCGTTTCACTTTATTTTGCCGTGCTTTGTTCATGTGTCTTCCCTTTACAACGATCTAGCTCTTCCATTCTTACTATAGTTCTTTATTCTTATTCATAAACTCCAGTTTATGAATATAATTCTTCAGAATTTTCTTTCGGCAGAAACCGCAAAACTCCTCTTCCGATCCAAACAAAAAGAGTAACAAATGAAGTTTCCCCAGAAATTTTACAAGTAAAAAGTAAATTCCTCAAAGTTATCATACACATCATAATAAAGAAGTTTCAATAATCATTTAGTAGGGTTTAACACAATGATGGATAAAACTGTTTGACAAAATTGAAATAATTTTACGAACACGGTCAATATGAACTATATCTAGCAAACGTTCAATAAATTTCATAAAAAATGCCTGATAACAGCAAATCCACAAAGCAAGGCTAAAAAAATATAAAATCGCATTTCACCTTCATTTATTTGGAACAAAATAAAAAAAATAATGAAAGCCTTGTACTATCCAAAACAAACTATCGTTCACAATGATAAACAGTTTATTCCATTTACGTCAAGAAATAAGTCGACTATACGTATCAACAGCTACCCCTAACCAGCCCACCCATTGCCACCATTGCAAGCATTGTTTGTAGCTGAACGGTAAGCTCATTGAAACAACTTCCCGAAGAAGCCTTTAGCTTTCTTCTCTTGGCTGTTGATCTAAATAAACAAGATCATAAATCTTCCCTTCAATCGAAACGATCCCTTCATTTACATCTAAGTTTTTAATATGAAGATTTATGGCCACGAATAGCTAAAAAACCCATCGTCGTTTCAAGCAAAAATTCTTCATTATCAAAACTTTCTACCTGTTTAACACCTGTTATTTCTAATAACTTTCTTCCTCGCATCATAATATCGTGATCCTGCATTGATCTATTCCCAGACCCACTACCGGTTTTATCGTAGTGTTGGTTCATCATCATTATCCCCCACTTCTATAAGACTTGTTAAAACTATTTTATGAGGGAGGATGACAGAATAGAACAAGCTATCTAAGAGGAGAAAATGAAATTCTCCTCCTTGTCTTTTTTATATGTAGTAGAAATTTATTCTTCTTCATTTATTCGTTCTTCTTTTAACAACTGATACATGTGAGCGGCCTCTTCTTTCCGTGTATTTTCCTGTAGACTCTTCACCTCAACTGTTAACACTCGTTGGCCAAAACGAATGACGAGTATATCGCCAATTTTTACATTTGAACCTGCTTTTGCCTGTTGACCATTTATTTGAATTCTCCCTTTATTAGCTACTTCTTTAGCTAGTGGTCTTCTTTTAATTAATCGAGACACTTTCAAAAATTTATCTAAACGCAATGATATCTTCCTCCATTACAAACCGGTATTTTTTGCTTCATTCCAAATGTTATCTAGCTCTGCAAGCGAAAATTCACTCCATGGGGAGGTTGCTTGCTTGCACTTTTTGTTCAACATATGAAAAACGGTCATAAAATTTTTTATTCGTCATAATAAGCGCTTCTTCTGGATGTATACCCGCTAATCGACCTACATTAATCATTGCAAAGAGAAAGTCACCGAATTCTTCCGTTTGCTTTTTCTTATTTTCATTCTTCAATGCATGTAGAAATTCCTGCATTTCTTCTTCCACTTTTTCAAAAGCGACTTCCGCTCGCTCCCAATCAAACCCTACCTTCGCTGCTATTTTTTGTAGTTCATAAGCACGCATCAATGCTGGTTGTCCATCTTCAACTTGTTCTAAAATAGTGGTCGTGTTTGGATGTTGGGATTGTTCTTTCTTTTTTATTTCCTCCCAATTACTTACTACCTCCTCAACAGTTTCAACAACCGTATTTCCAAAAACATGAGGATGTCTTCTAACCATTTTTGCAGATATCGCTTCAATAACATCATCAATGGTGAAGAGGCCGTCATCCTCTCCAATCTGGGCATGAAGCATGACTTGTAAAAGGACATCTCCTAATTCCTCGATCATATGATCAATATCTTCATCATCAATCGCTGCTAAGAGTTCATACACTTCTTCAATTAAATATTTTTTTAATGATGCATGTGTTTGCTTACGATCCCACGGACACCCATTGGGCCCACGTAAAGTTGCAATAACTTCGCGCAAAGTAGCGAATTCCTTAAATGTATGTTTGAACTCTGTTACCGGTGGAACGTATAAACTTGTCAAATTACTCAAGGTTATTTGACGGTCTATTTCATACAATGGAACTTGCTGTATCTTTTCATCAGAACTGCCAGCTGCTGTTATAATCGTCACTGGGTATGCATCATCATACTTTTCCATCAATGTTAGCTTTACATTTGAAGCAATAAATGTATCATATACTTGACCGATAAGTAAGTGTTGACGGATGTTAATATCCCTGCGGTGGAGATCAGTACCATCTAGCAACTGGAAGCCTTCTATCGGATCTTTCTTTACTGCCGTAAATAAGGAATCAATAAAGCTTTGCCCGCTCCCGATCTCTACATGAATCTGGTAAGAAGGTGCTTTTTCCAACAGAAGTTGGACAGTTTTTTCAGCGACGAGCGGGTGACCTGGAACAGCATAAACAATAGAGTGATCTTGCGCTTCCTTTAGCAGGCGCTCTACTATTTCTTCATATACCTCGGAAAATTGATCATATTGTTCGTAAATCTCGTCGAAGGATTGATACTTAATCCCTTCTTCTTGAAAACGTGAAACTACTGGATGCTCCTCTGTTCGCAAAAATAATTTTTCGGCATTTTTTAATGTTCGGAACGCACCGATTGTCAATTGTTCAAAGTCACCTGCTCCTAAGCCGATGACCTTCATTTTTTTTCTCATATAAAAGGCCTCCTTTATCAATGGTTGATCCGTTTTCTTAACAAATGTGCAATTGTATTCCCTAGTGGCAACTGCTCAAGTTCATCTTCCAATAATAGTTTTTTTGATAGGATAGTAACGAGATATGTCACTCCACCAACAAGCACGGCTGATAATGCCACAACTGTGTTCTCTCCCCGGCCAACCGGTTCAAAAGCCCATAACCACATCTGTAACACGATCGTCATAGCAGTAAGAGCAAGCAATAAGTTCTTATAAAATGACATTGGATATAAGCGGTGTTGAACATATTGTTGTAGTTTCCGAATAAATAGTATTGCCGTAAAGATTAAACTAATAACTGTTGCTAAGGAAGCACCCATCGTAAAAAAGATAGGGACTAAAAATTTATTTCCGAGCAACTTTAAAATAAGTCCAATCCCAATATACTTTGCCGGTGCATACAAATGACCAAGTCCGTGTAAAATACCTGAAATCGTCAAAATGATCGAACTGAACAAAATAGAAATGGAAAAAACCGCTAAGACAGCAGAACCGTTGTTATTCGCAAACAACATCGTATTCACTGGTTCAATAATATTTATCAATCCTATCGTTGCTCCAGCCCCAATAATGATACTAACCTTTAACGCTAATTTTACTTTATTATGTAACAGCTGTAGATCTCCTCGTTTCGAAGCAGCTGTAACGACTGGAACTAAGGTTAAAGAAAGGGAGGAAGAAACGACTATTCCTAACTGTGCCAATGGCTGTCCTCGATCATAAACACCTTTCCATTCCTTTGCAATGATATCAGAAACATTTCCTTCTACTAGTGAAGAGTAAAGATTGAAAGAATCAACAAATTGAAACAAAATAAATAGCATGTTACTTATACAAATTGCCGTTCCTTGCAATAATAAAAGCTTGCCTATTTTTTTTATTTTTTCAAAATCATTTACTATCAACGTACATTTTGCCCCTTTATTTAACCATATAAAGTAGAAGAGAACGAGCAAGCCAGCAAAAGCACCAGTGATTGAACCAAACAACGCACCCCCACTCGCTGTATAGGCTGAGTATCCTCTTGCAACTAGTAAATAGGATAAACCTATGATCGTTACAACCCGTATAGTTTGATCCACTATTTGAGAAACAGCAGTCGGCACCATATTACCTTGCCCTTGAAAATAACCTCTCCACACAGATAAAAATGGTAAAAATAAATAGGTAAATGAAATAACTTGAATGAGTGGTTTTAGTTGTGGATCCCCCATTTTACTTGCTATAAACGGTGATCCGAAAAAAATAAGTGAAAATAATAACAACCCGACAATCATCAATATTTGAAATGATATTTGCAATATTTTTTGCACTTCTTTTTCATCAGTGCTTTCGACAATTAACTTCGAAATCATAACCGGGAAACCGTACATTGCTAAAACAACAGATATTCCATAAAATGGATAAACCTGCTGGTAAATATAAAAACCAACATCCCCTACAATATTTTGAAAAGGAATGCGATAAACTGCACTTAATATTTTAGTGATAAAAGCTGCTACTGTAAGAATAAATGCACCTTTCATCAATGTTTTCTTATCGTGAGGCAATTTGTTCTCGCCTTTCTATTCATTAATTCGAATGTATTATAGCATACGATAGAAATACTGTTATTCCTTCTTATGCATAATAAGTTAAATCGTCATTCAAGTCCATGACCTATTGGTAAAATAGTGGCACATTCCAATCTTACTTGAAGTATCAGTCTATCTTTAAAAGGATCATCCATTCATAAAAAGAAAATCCCCGTATCACTTGAAGTGATACGGGGATTTTTTTAGCATGTAATAACGGAATTTACCTGTTTGAAATTAGTCACTTATTATGATTCCATTTGTCTTGCTAAGAAGCTTGCTGCTGTTTCTGCAGATTTTTTTTCTATTTCATCTAATGTACGATCTTTAGAAAAAATAATTACTGCTCCTATCGGATCCCCATTAGCAATAATTGGGGAAATCGTATAGGATGTGAGTTTTTCATTCATACCACTTATTAATGCTACGTCCTGCTCTTCTGAAACAAGCTTCGTATCGCGACTTTCCATCGTATTTTCTA
Organism: uncultured Bacillaceae bacterium; assembly: GCA_963748745.1. GTDB lineage: Bacteria > Bacillota > Bacilli > Bacillales > Bacillaceae_C > CAVVKR01. The sequence continues at coordinate 23,667 of CAVVKR010000013.1, forward strand.
CTAAATCACTAATGTCTTTATTCATGTAGTCCTTTTTAGATATACCTGCAACTGCAATGACTGTGTCACGATCACTAATTAGAACCGGACTTGCTAAGCTATCAAATAAGGCTTCCGCATACTCCTTCGCAAAATCACTTAACTCATTAATTGGTGAATACTTTTTTAAAATAACTTCACCTTCACGATCTACAAAAATTTCAAGTGGATCTCCCTCACGGATTCGCAGTGTTCTTCGAATTTCTTTTGGAATTACAACCCTTCCTAAGTCATCAATACGTCGAACAATTCCTGTAGCTTTCATCTAATGCTGCCTCACTTTCACAGATGATTTTTAACAATAAGTAATTTCCATCATTGCTATATAGTATCTTTCACCTGTGAAGTAATATGCACGTAAAGTAAATATTTTCAATGAATATTGTGTGCTAACAACACAAAAATGAAATGATTGTTATTTACTTTTTATTGCACCTTTTAATTGTTTAATGATTTCAAACGCTGCATGAAACCATTTTTCCATAGAAACCTTTTGCGTATTTAATGTTATTTTTAATTTGTCTCCTTCCATTCCAAAACCAACCATTCGACCATATTTATTGCAAATTTTAACAACCTTTTCTCCATCTACTTGTTTACTGCCTTCCTCTGTCATCAGAATGGTCACTTGATGTTTATCTTGTTTAATTGATTCTAAGTTCGATTGTTGAGCATGAATTTTCATTTCTGAAATAAGAAACAGGTAATGAACTTGTTCTGGGTAATCTCCAAAGCGATCAATCATTTCCTCTTGAAGTTCATTTAATTCATCCATTGTTTTCAATGCTCTAAACCGTTTATACATTTCGATTTTTTGATGCCCATCTTTAATATAAGAATCAGGTATATAAGCGTCAATTTGCAAATCGACTTCAAAAGTAGACTCAACTTCAGTAGACACTTTTCCTTTTCTTTCTTCGATTGCTTCTTTTAACATTTCCGAATATAAATCAAAGCCAACAGAGTCAATAAACCCGTGTTGTTGAGCACCTAATATGTTGCCAGCCCCACTAATTGACAAATCCCGCATTGCTATCTTAAAGCCAGAACCTAATTCGGTAAACTCTTTAATTGACTGTAATCGTTTTTCAGCTACTTCTGCCAATACTTTTTCTTTTCGATAGGTGAAATATGCATAAGCAACGCGATTAGATCTGCCGACACGACCACGTAGCTGATAAAGTTGAGAAAGTCCCATTTTATCAGCATCATAAACGATTAACGTATTTACATTCGGAATATCGACGCCTGTTTCGATAATCGTTGTTGTTACGAGCACATCGTACTCACCCTCTAAAAAGCTTAACATAACAGATTCCAGTTCTGTCTCAGTCATTTGTCCATGCGCATAAGCTACTCGTGCATCTGGAACAAGTAGTGATATTTCTTCGGCTTTCTTTTCTATATCTTCGACCCGATTATATAAGAAGTAAATTTGTCCATCGCGAGCAAGTTCCCGTTCAATCGCTTCCCTTACGAGTACGCCGCTATATTCCATCACATAGGTCTGTACAGGAAAACGGTTTTCCGGCGGTGTTTCAATGACTGATAAATCGCGAACACCGAGCATGGACATATGCAAAGTTCGCGGAATCGGGGTTGCTGTTAATGTTAATACATCCACATTTGTTTTCATTTTTTTTATTTTTTCCTTATGAGTGACACCGAAGCGTTGTTCTTCATCAATGATAAGCAGACCTAAATCATGAAAGACGATGTCTTTAGATAATAAGCGATGTGTACCAATGACAACATCTACCGTACCATTTTTAAGCCCTTTGACCGTTTCATTTTGTTGTTTTCTCGTTCGAAAACGACTAAGAAGGCCGATTTCAATTGGATAATCCCGGAAACGTTCTTTTAATGTTTCATAGTGTTGTTGTGCTAAAATAGTTGTCGGTACAAGAAAAGCAACTTGTTTTCCATCTTCAATAGCTTTAAATGCGGCCCGGATCGCCACTTCAGTTTTTCCGTATCCTACATCACCACATAATAAACGGTCCATCGGTCTTTCTTTTTCCATATCTCGTTTAATTTCCCGAATAGAGCGCAATTGATCTTCTGTCTCTTGGTATGGAAAAGAAGCTTCAAACTCACGTTGTAAATCACCATCAGGCGAGAATGGATATCCTTTTGTTGCTTCCCGCTCTGCATAAAGTTTGATTAAATCATCTGCAATATCTTGAACAGACTTTTGAACCTTTTTCTTTACGCGCTTCCATTCACTACCGCCTAACTTATAGATTTTTGGTTCCTTTGCTTCTGATCCAACATATTTCTGAACAAGGTCTATTTGCTCTACAGGTACATATAACTTGTCATTTCCTCGGTATTTTAGATGTAAATAATCCTTATGCAGTCCATTAATTTCTAATGTTTCTATCCCTAAATATTTACCAATTCCATGGTTTACATGAACGACATAATCCCCGACTTTTAACTCAGAATAACTTTTGATTCTTTCTGCATTAGAAAGTTTTTGTCGTCGACGAGTCTTTCTTGGTTGCTTATTGAAAAGTTCTTCCTCAGTAATAACTGTAAGCTGAAAAGTTGGAAATTCAAAGCCTGTGTGTAATTCGCCTATTAAAATTTGCGTTTTCTTTTGTAAGATCTTGTTGTTTTCTTCGAGAATAACTGCTTCTATTTCATAATCAGTGAGTGTTTTATGCAGTTTCTCTGCTCTTTTATGATCAGATACTAGAAAAACAATTGTATAATTTCCTTTATGCCAACGATCTGTTTCTGTTTTTAATAAGCTCATCTGCCCGTGAAAATTTTGCATTTGTTTACATGGCAAATTGCAAATATTTTGTGGATTCGTATTTGGTATATGCTTTAGGAAAAGAGATAGATAGATGTGCAAAAGTTCTGAGTTTGTCATCAATTGCTGTAAATTATGCGCGATCTTGAGGTCATGGATGATTTGTCCTTCTTCGATAAGTGCTGTATACCATTCTGCTTCTTCTTTTTCTAATCGATCACTCATCTCTTGTATACGAGAGTATTCATCCATTATTAAAATACCGTCATCAGCGACATAGTCTAATAGACTAGCAGATGTTTCATAAGCTAAAGAAAGGTATTTAAAAAATTGTTCAGGTTTATTTCCATTTTTAAGTAATTCTAAATCATAACCAATGTTTTTCGTCAATAACTCTTTCGTTTTTTCCTTCTTTACTTTTTTCAAGCTTTTTGCTAATCCTGCTTCTAGTTTTGTTGCAACTTTTTTTATCTGCTCAGCCTCAACGAGCATTTCAGTTGCCGGACCAATAGTTGTCTGTTCCAACTTTTCCTTCGATAGCTGATCCTCTGTTGAAAATATTCGAATGGAGTCAACTTCCGTGTCAAACAATTCAACACGGACAGGATTTTCTTCTGTAAGTGGATAAATATCTAGGATACCACCACGCAAACTAAATTCTCCCGGCTTATCAACCATTTCAGTCCGACGATAACCTAATTGCACAAGCTTATTTAAAATGTGATCAAGATCAATGTCTCTACCAACCTGAAAATGAAGTTGACTTTTTCTCCACATAGATGGTGGTGGTAACACTTTTCGTAAACCAGCCATTGGGACAACGATCACACCTGGTCTGTTGGAAGCCATAAAGTTTAAAGCCTCTATTCGCTGTCCTTTTAATTCTGGACTAGCAACACTTATTTCTGCTGCAATTAATTCATCTGCAGGGTAAAGGTATAAATAACCTTCTTCTATGAATTGAGTTAAATCATCAAATATTTTTTGTGCTTGTAATAGATTATGAGTGATTACAACGATCGGTCTATCCGTCATTTTATAAGTAGAAGCGATAAATAATGACCTGGCTGATCCTGATAAGCCTGTTACTAACTGTTCTTTTAGTCCTTCATTTATTCCAGAAATAACTGAATGTATCTCATCTTGTTGTATAATAAGCTGTTGTAATTCTTTCAAAGTACAAGCCCCTCCCTTTTAAAACCCGCTCCTCTTCTTTTACATATAAAATGAAAAAGAAAAGTCATACGAAGAAAGCCTTCTTCTATAGAAGATGGCCAATCGCTTTTACCAGATGTATTTTTGACATTTTGTATTATTTGTGGTTATTTGAATAATTAACATTTTATATAAATAACAAATAGAAAAATGCTTTGGAGGTTGTATCCAAAGCTGATCAATGAATAAGGTAGTCATATTGATGTAAGTCTGGATTCCGAGTAAAGGATTCATAGCAATCTTCACATATTGTCTTTACATTCATATTACCATCTGCATCATATGAAATCATATCGCGTCTCTCTTCATTTGTCAGTTTATGCAATCCTATGTCTTCAGAATGGAGCGAAACTTCATCCAACTTTCCAATCTGTACTCCACAGTGCCGACAATGGTAATTAATTGTCATGTATGATCCTCCTTTTAAAAACAGTTCAATTATATTATGAACTGCCTTTAAAGGAGTTATTCATTTATCTTTCATTAAATTTGCTCATTACTTCCTCGAATGGATAATTAAACCAATATTCGCAAGCATCTGCACTTTTTTCAATAACTTGATCGATCATCACTTTTTCATCTCTGGAAAATTTCCCAAGAACGTATTTTTCAACAGCCATGTCAACAGGAGGACGATCGATGCCAATACGGATTCTTTTAAATTGCGATGAGCCAAGGTGCTTAATGAGTGATTTCACCCCATTATGTCCGCCTGCACTCCCTTTTTTCCGCAAGCGTATTTTTCCTACCGGTAAGTCTAAATCATCATATATGACGAGTAGATTCTCTATCGATATATGATAATAGTCCATTAGCGGTCGGACACATTCTCCTGTTACATTCATATATGTTAATGGTTTTAGTAATATGATTTTTTCCTCATGATGATGAATCATTGTAAATAAGCCTTTAAATTTAGATTGGTTCAATGGGGATTGTAGGCGTTGTTCTAACTCATCTATCACTTTAAAACCGATATTGTGTCGCGTATGTTCATACTTCTTCCCCGGGTTGCCTAGCCCTACAATTAATTTCAATAAGCACACCTCCCATATAGCTATGTAGGTCGTTGTCAGTCAGCATTCAATAGTGAAAAAGGAGCGGAATAAGCAATATGGAAAATAGACGTAACCTAACAACGGTTACGCCTACTATTGTTTAAAAGGATAGATTAGCTTTCTTCTTCCTCTTCATCTTTCTCACCAATTACTTCTGGTTCTGTCATTTCTTCTTCTTCAGTCTCTTCTTCTTCTGCCTCTGGAGCTAAGACTGTAGCAATCGTTTCTTCTGGTTCATCAACTATTTTATACGCGTCGTTCGTTTTTAGATCTGCCACAGTAAATGTGTCCCCAATATCTAAAGTAGATATATCGATTTTAATGGATTCTGGAATATCATCCGGCTTAGCTAATACAGTTAGTTCAAATAATGGTTGCTGTAGTACGCCACCAGATTTTACACCAATTGGTTCTCCAACAAGCTCTATGCGAACTTCTGCTTCAATTTCAGCAGTCATATCAACTGCTAAGAAGTCAATATGAATAATTTCTCTTCTAATAATATCTTCTTGATAATCTTGCAGGACAACATTTTGCTTATTACCTTCAACATTAAGAGAGATAACCCCGTTACGACCAACTTCCCGAATTGTTTTTGTGAAGTCTCTCGCATCAACAAAGATTGGTGTATTATCTACTTCAAACCCATAAACAACTGCAGGAATCTTTCCATTATCACGTAATTGTTTTAAAGCTGATTTATTTGTACCTGTTCGACTTTCTGCTTCTAGTACATTACTCATTTAAATGTTTCTCCCTTCAATTCATGAATATAAATAGTTAAAATAGCGAAAATAACTAACTTAAATAATACTAAAACGTCTTGTTCTTACAAACAACACGATACTATACAAAAATTTCCACAAGAATAACATAACTGCTCAACGGATAGTTTTATTCAATCGAATAGTAGGATACCATAGCTACTATGTAAACTTCAAGTTGAATTCAAAAATTATTCGATCTCACATAAAAAATGACTGCTTTGTAAAGAGTTTTTATTTAAATTTACAATATATGCCAAAAAGGCTTGCTGGAACAAGCCTTTAAAACTCAGTCAAATAATGTACTGACAGATTTATTTTCATGTATCCGAATAATCGCTTCCCCTATCAATGGTGCAATTGATAATTCAACAATTTTATCAATCTTTTTTTCTTCTGGTAGCAAGATGGAGTTTGTGACAACTAATTCTTTAATGGCTGAATTTTGAATTCGTTCAATCGCCGGTCCTGATAGCACTGGATGTGTGCAACTTGCATAAACTTCTTTTGCTCCATTTTCAATAAGCGCATTAGCTGCAAGGGTAATCGTTCCTGCCGTATCAATAATATCGTCGATGATAATAGCTATTTTACCCTCAATATTCCCAACTATATTCATCACTTCAGCAACATTTGGTTTAGGTCTTCGCTTATCTATAATAGCAATCGGTGCCTTCAAACGCTCGGCCAATTTACGTGTACGCGTAACGCCACCATGGTCAGGAGAAACAACAACAAGGTCATTATTAAATTTTTTTGTTTCAAAATAATCAGATATAATCGGAACACCCATTAAATGATCGATTGGAATATCAAAAAAACCTTGAATTTGCGGAGCATGAAGATCTAGTGTAATCACACGTGTAGCGCCGGATGTCTCGATAAGATTCGCTACCAACTTTGCTGTAATCGGTTCCCGTGAACCTGCTTTTCTATCTTGACGTGCATATCCATAATAAGGCAATACAATATTGATCGTTTTAGCAGATGCCCGTTTTAACGCATCGATCATAATGAGAAGTTCCATTAAATTTTCATTGACAGGTGAGCTCGTTGATTGAACGACATACACATCACACCCGCGGATACTCTCTTCGATATTAATTTGAATTTCTCCATCACTGAAACGTGTTACGGAAGATTTCCCGAGTTCAACACCAACTACTTTTGCAATTTCCTCTGCTAGCTTCCGATTTGAATTCAATGTAAACACTTTTAAACTCGGATCAAGATATTGATTAGACATGGGGACCTCCATTATTTTTTTTGTTAGATTTCTGCATATATTTTTCCTTATTTACCTGACGGGCACGAGCAATTGTTAGGGATTCTTCTGGGACATTATGAGTAATCGTTGATCCCGCAGCAACAAAAGCTTTTTCTCCAACCGTTACAGGAGCAACAAGGTTTGCATTACAACCGATGAATGCATCATCTTCGATCGTAGTTGTATGTTTATTTTGGCCATCATAATTGACAGTAATACTTCCGCAACCAAAATTTACATTTTCGCCAACTTCAGCATCACCTATATAACTGAGGTGTGAAGCCTTCGTTCCTTTTCCAATAGATGATTTTTTCACTTCTACAAAATTACCGATCTTTACTTCTTCACTTAAATGTGATTGTGGTCGAATATGAGCAAAAGGACCTATTTGCACATGAGATTCTATTTGACTATCGAAGACTGCTGATTGACGAATCACTGTGTCATTTCCAATTTTGCAGTTTTGGATGTCACTATTAGGACCTATTTGACAATCGTCACCAATAACTGTTTTACCAGATAAGGTTACATTGGGGTGTATTACTGTATCTTGTCCAATAACAACATCTGTATCAATATATGTATTTTTGGGATCAATAATTGTCACACCATTTTTCATGTGAGATTGATTTATTCTCATCCTCATGATACTTTCTGCCTCAGCAAGGGCAATCCGATCATTCACACCTAATGATTCATCCATGTCGTCCATCGAATAGGCTGAAACTATTTCCCCTTTTGATTTTAAAATCTCAATGACGTCTGGCAAATAGTATTCACCTTGTGCATTATCATTTTTTACATGTGCTAACGCTTGAAAGAGTGCTTTATTGTCGAAACAATATGTACCTGTATTTATTTCATTAATACTTTTCTCTTCCTTGTTTGCATCCTTATGTTCGACAATTTTTTCTACATAACCGTCCTTATTTCGAACAACTCTCCCGTAGCCGTCTGGATTTGGGGCATGTGCAGTGAGAATGGTTGCCTTTGCTTGTTGTTTTTCGTGGTGATTCATGAGCGCTTCCATCGTTTCTGCTTTAATTAGAGGCGTGTCCCCACAAACAACAATTGTCACACCGTTCTCATTAGCTATATCTTTCGCTTGTAAAACAGCATGTGCAGTCCCAAGTTGTTCCGTTTGCAAAGCAAAATTTGTTTTGCCTTTTAAACAAGCTTTTACTTTGTCTGCACCATGACCGACAACTGTTACCATCTTGTCTATATTAAGCTCCGAAAGTTGATCTATCACATGTTCAACCATAGGTTTACCGCATACGGGATGCAGCACTTTGTATAATTTTGACTTCATTCGTGTGCCTTGTCCGGCAGCTAAAATAACAGCAAATCTTTTTGGCATACATGGACCCCCGATATTAATTTTATCCATAATGAATAATATCTTAAATGAGGCTATTTTTCAAGAAAGGGGGATCAGTATTAGTTCAGTTTTCCCATCATTTTAGTGTCTATCCGATTTGTGTTAGTGGTTTTTCCTTGAGATAGTTCATAATAAAATGAGGCTTAATGAAGGTATTTACACTTATGCATTGTAGAAAGAGAGGAGCTATTGATTTAAAAAGGGGAAATACATATATGGTGTTGAATAAAAATATAAAAAAGAGCCGTACATTGTGTGTAGGCTCTTGTTGCATAATACTTTACGAAGCACCCGCTTCTTCTAGTTCATCCTCTTCTTTTTCTCCTAAGCGGTGATATTCCGCTAATACAGCATCTTGAATTTTGCCTCGCGTATTGGAGTTAATTGGATGAGCAATATCTCTGAATTCCCCATCTGGTGTTCTTTTGCTTGGCATTGCAACAAACAAACCATTATTCCCGTCAATAACTCGAATATCGTGTACAACAAATTCATCGTCTAAGGTAATAGAAGCGATCGCTCTCATTCTGCCATCTGTATTAACACGGCGTAATCTTACATCAGTTACTTCCATTACGTTCACCACCTTTTAACTAGTTTGCTTCTAATTGTAATATTCAACAAAAATCCTTATTCTCCTTCTTTAATTACAAAATCTTTTGAAAAGTACGATATATCTTTCGTTAAAAATATATCGACAATCTTGCACTATGAAAGATATAAGGATGGTATCACTAATTTGCAAAAGTAACATTAGCCTTAAAAAGCCCATTTTACAAAAATATGTTAATGTGTAAGAGTAGGTGAATACATTTGCATCAAAAATAGTACTTAGTCATAAAAAGCGATGAACTTATAAAAAAACAAACTACCTTTCACCAAGCTGAAACATAGCTGGGCATGACACTCCTCCTACTTTACAAGTGCTACAGCTTCGATTTCTACTAAAACATCTTTTGGTAACCGTGCTACTTCAACGCATGATCTAGCTGGCTTATGAGTAGAAAAGAATTGTCCATAAATATCATTTATTACACCAAAATCATCCATGTTTTTAATAAAAACTGTTGTTTTTACAACGGTCTCAAGAGATGCTCCAGCTTCTTCTAAAACTGCTTTTAAATTTTTTAAAACTTGATGTGTTTGTTCTTCGACTCCTCCGGATACGATAATCCCGTCTGCTGTTAACGGAATCTGTCCGGAACTGTAAAACATATTATTAACAACAATACCTTGTGAATAAGGACCGATAGCAGCAGGTGCTTTTTTTGTGGCAACTATTTTCATCTAAAATCCCCTTCTTTTTTCATAAATATCTTGAAAACTTTACCTTTCAATTGACATGAGCATAACAAAAATTATTTACATTTGACAAGTATTTTCGTAACTTTCACACCATTATTTCATTTTAGTTGGATAGTAAGATGTTGAAGTTTTTTTGTCCATTTCCTCTATCCCTTTGTTTTTAACAAGCAACTGAATAAAAAGAGCTTATCATTATTTTACAATGATAAGCTCTTAAAGAGATTTTATGCTAATAGAAAGCGTGCGGGATTGCTAAAATAATTCCCTTCAACAACTCTTATTTGCTTCGCTTTTACATCTACTCCTGTTAATTTTACTAATGAAATGTAATCATCAACAAGGCGTTCCTTGGAATTCTCAGATTCGACCAAGACGGCAATTCCTGAAACAGTCGCATTAAATTCTTCCAATAAGTTGATCATACCATTAACAGTTCCGCCTGCTTTCATAAAATCATCAACAACTAACACTTTTGGCTCCTTCCTTAAGGCTGCGTTTTGACAGAACCATTGTCTGAACACGCTGTGAAGTTCCCGAAACATAATTGACGCTAACCGTTGGCCCCTCTGTCACACTTGTTGTTTTAACAACAACAAATGGGATATTTAAATGATGATGCAACTGTTTGAGCAATTGAAATTCCTTTCGTTGCCATCGTCATAATGACATCAATTTCCTTCTCCGGTCAGCTGCCGACAATCAACCTTCCAACTGCATTCAAATATTTGGGAATCACCTAATAAATCTGTCAAATATAAATAGCCACCAGGTAAGAGTCTTGTCTGGGGTCTTCCATTTTTTTTACATAAATAAATAAATTTATTTCTTCCGTTTCTTTATTACCTTCGGAATGTATTTCACACCACCAGCAGCCCCAGCAACAGTCTTAAGCGTTCCGATTCCTTGATGCTAAAGGTTTTCTTTTATAATGGATCAAGGTCTTCACTTATCGAAGACTTGGGCCGATTGATATCGTTCCGAAAAAAGGGTAATGAAACAAGCTCACATGGATGTTCTTATAAATAATGTGTCATATCAACGAGTCGTTCACTACGGCGAAATTTCATTCCACCACCTCCATCATAAATAACCCGAATATTTTACTGTAAATATACCAGTAATGTACGTGTTTAATCAAGGTCGTTTTATTCACCTAATATTCGGATTGCATAAACTTGATTGCAAAACCCTCGTAAACCATTATAAATTCGTTGCATATCGAGATTCATATCTAATAAGGCCAAAAACTGTCGGACCACTTCCACTCATTAAAGCAGCATCTGCTCCAAAGCGTTCCATATGTTCCTTAATATGCTGGACTGCTAGGATAAAACTTCAAGTGTGACCTCTTCTAACACATTACCTAATTCTTTGCACAAATACTTTCATAATATTTTGCTCGATTGCTCAATCATTCCTTACACATTTGGATGATGTACATGATCAAATTGCAATATTACCGTATATTTCAGCTGTCGAAACTCCAATAGTTGGTTTTGCTAATATAACCCAACATTTTTGGGGGAGTCGGTAGTGGTTGAATAATTTCCCCGCGTCCATTAGCCAAAGCCGTACCTCCATATACACAAAAAGAAACATCAGATCCAATCTCCGATCCAAAATCAGCTAATTCATCAAGATGAAAGGCCAAGTTCCCAAAGTCGATTAAGCCCTCGGAACGTCGCGGCTGCATCGCTACTTCCTCCTGCAAGACCTGCTGCAACGGGAATATTCTTTTCAATAGAATGGCTACCCCTTTAGTCACTTTGAAAACGTATCTTTTAACAATGTAGCTGCTTGATATGCTAAATTTCGATGATCATCGGGATACAAACGACTATGAGATGACAAGTATTTGGTTGTCTTGCTCAAATTCGTTAATTCAATCCGATCCGCTAAATCTATAGTAGTCATAACCATTTCTACCTCATGATAACCGTCCGTACGCTTATGTAAAACATCTAATGATAAATTAATTTTTGCCGGGGCCTTTTCCAACACCTTCAATACTTTCACCTGCTTTTCCTCTTAAAAGCCTTTCAAGATTCGTCACTAACGAGAACCCTAAAAGCTAGTTGCTATCATTCAGCTTACACTATGAATTCCTAAAATAGACATTTTGTCCTATTTAATCATAAATAGTCCTTTGTACATATTTATTTTCGTGCATTCTTTTTATAAAACAAGAGACCGAAGCTAGCTTCGAAATCTCTTTGCGACATGTATTCGATTCATTCGTTCGTGAGCTTATTATCTATTTGTTATTAGAAATTTGATTTTCAGCCATTTCAATTGCTCTTTTTACCATGTTTCCAGCATCTCGGGCTTTAATACCGCCCCAGCCTTCCTTCTGAACGACATCGTAAAATCCTAATTCTTTTGCAATTTCTTCTTTTAGCTGATCTGACATGATACCACGTCTTCTGCCCATCACGATATCCTCCTTTTACATGTCGCTTTTATAGCTTGCTCAATGATATAAACTTTATGTCAGTTAATGTTTAATTGGAAATGATTGATAGGAGGAATTGATGGACATGTGACATAATATCCGAAAGCCTCTAGGTTTTTTAAACAAGGCTATACAATTAAAAAGCAGCAAACATTGTTTACTGCTGTCCTAGCGCTAAATTGCCTGCATCATCATAAAATGTTAATTCAACCGTTTCAGTAAGTACATCAGCATAACTGTAGGAAACCCGTTCAAAAGCATTTTCATCCTGGTCTAATTCGATAACAAAAACAGATGGATACGTTTCTGCCAGAATGCCAGAACGTTTAATGGTTTTTCTACGACCCCTATTTGCTTTTAACATTAATTTTTTACCCAAGTTAGAATCAAGGGATTTTTTGATGCTCGCTAATGTTTTTGGCATTTCGCTCCCACCTCACTAAGTATAGTATAGCACATATACATAAGAACATCAACCGAAACAATCATCTTATCAAGGATTCATTTCATTTGTCAATGAATTTAATTCAACAAATTGAACAAGTTTTTACTTCTTTTTTTACTTTGTCCAATAAATGTGGTTTTATGTAAGGTATTCATTTTGAAAGGGATATCTAAAAGAGAACGGAAAAGCGCTAATGTATTCATTAGCAGCTTTCACTCGTTTAATCATCAAGCACAGGCTTAAAGGGCATACCTGTTCTAAGCACCCCTTTTGTTTCAATCCCACCTAATCCTTTTTCTCCCGTTAATGTGTTTTTAAGAACATCTAAAACATTGATTCTTTCCATAAAAGAGGTGTAGCCAATTTTAGCAACAATATAAACAGGATCAAGTGCATGGATATTAACTCTTTGCGGTGAACTGGCGAAATTTGCTCCGGCATATATTAATGACTCGAAATGGGACTGACAAGCACCAGCAAAAATAACAAGCTGATCAAGATGTGGGACTTTCTTTCTAGCCTCTGTTACTGTTTTAATAAAATATTTTGAATTGCGGTACGCATTTATATCAGATTTTTTCCCTTTCGCCTTCGAATAGGAATCATGACCTGTAACTACTAGTATGTCTGGGCGATATTGATCAATGAGGGGACCTACTTGGTAAGGCATTTCTTTTTCATGACAATGAATACCGTAAACCGTAATACCTATTTTTTTATATAGATCGAGACATTTTTTTAAATAGGTTGGATCACCATCGATATGAAGTGCTCTTCCTGGAACTTGAAAATAACTATATCTATCGCTATATCGATTCGATAGTTCATAAGCTTGCTTTTCTCTCATTACATCGATATCTTGACGAAATAATGTAAGGGATTGCTCCTCCAGTTCGCGAAATTTACTCGATCTTTTCATCCGTTCCTTATCATCTAAAAAAAGCAGATCTGAGACTGGAGCATCAGCAATTAAGCGATAATCTTCCCCATATAAAATAGCTGTTTTTTGACCGTCCACTTCCCTGATATCAATAATTCGAAATAAGATATCACATTGATAAGACTTACGGCCGACAATCTTATTTATTTCAATGCCCACGGTCTTCAACTCCATTGAACAGCATGATTAAGATAAATATTTACTTTCGTTCATAGGCTATGCAACGGAGATGAAGATGTGTCATTCTTTTAATGAATAAAGCGCAACAATTCATTGCTAAGCATAGCAAACTCTTTAAGGGATAAAGTTTCGCCTCTTCTTTTTGGATCAATTGCTGCGTTTTCAAGAGCATGAAGAATCATTTCTTTTTTTTCCTTGTCATTTTGAAAATGATGGCTTAAGTTGTTATAAATCGTTTTTCTCCTTTGCGCAAAAGATGCTCTCATAATCGTAAAAAAGAATTTTTCATCTAAAACGTCTACAGGTGGATGAGAATGCTTCGTTAAACGTATAACGGCAGAATCAACTTTCGGTTGGGGCATAAATACTGTTTTTGGAACGGTCATGACTTTTTCTGCTTTCGTATAATATTGAACAGCAATCGATAAAGAACCGTACTCTTTCGTACCTGGCACAGCTGAAATTCGATCGGCAACTTCCTTTTGCATCATCACAACCATCCCACGAATAGGTAAATCGTCCTCCAATAATTTCATAAGAATAGGGGTAGTTACGTAATATGGAAGGTTGGCAACGATCATAATATCCTCTATGTTCGGAAAGGATTCCCTTATCACTTTTTGAACGTCTGCTTTTAATATGTCTTCATAGATGATTTGCACGTTATCATATGGGGATAAAGTATCTTGTAAAAGCGGTTTTAGCCGCTTATCAATTTCAAAAGCAACAACTTTTTTGCTTCTCTCTTGCCAAGTGCTCTGTTAATGCACCAATTCCTGGACCGATTTCAATCACACCAGATTCCTCTGTTAAACAAGCATATGCAACGATGTTTCTTAATATATTTGGATCGATTAAAAAATTTTGCCCTAAACTTTTTTTCATTGAAAAACCATGTTTTTTTAAAAGTTCCTTCGTTCTTATTGGTGTGGCAATATCTTTATTCATCTTGCTCCTCCTGTAATACCTGTTCCAAAGCATTTATAAATTTTTCCTTATATTTGAAACATAAGTAATCTTTTATGTAACTGTTTTCCATTTGTATAACCGATGTGTAACAATTCTCCTAGGCGTTCCCTACGTGATCTCGCCTTGGAACCACCGATTAATCCCGCATCAATTAAATCTTCATAATGTATGATTTCCTCTGGTTCACTTCATCCATCAAATGAGCATCTTTCAAGGCATCTCGAATATCTTCTGGTCTTGCATGTTCGACACCAATTCCCTTACCTGACTTTGGCGTGCATCTTGCTTTTGTAATAAAAGCATGTTTACAGCCTTTGACTTTCTCCGATATTGTTTTTCGTAATTTTTTGTCCTGGAAAATCAGGATCTGTAAAAATAATCACTCCTCTCTTTTTTTGCGCAAGTCGAACTTGTTCAATCGTTGCCTCATTTACGGCTGAGCCATTTGTTTCTATTGTATCAGCATTGACTGCTCGTTTAATAGCTACTGTATCATCTTTGCCTTCAACAACGATAATTTCTTTAATTTTCATATTTCCTCCTATTTTATAAAGCATCTTGCAACCTTTTTCTAGCTACCGGCTAATACGTTGAAAAAGATAAAGAGCCCTCGAAGTGAAAAATGTAGCATAATGTCATTTTCCCATATTTTGTATAACTGGCCTGCCGTTCGATCACATTATAAATAAAAAAAACAGGAGATAAATCACCTCCTGTTAGAGAACTTTTTAATTGAATAACGCACTTTTACCTTTTTGACACCCCAGCGATATGCATCGGATTTTGATGGAAAAAACACATCGATTTTATTTCCTTTAATTGCTCCACCTTTATCTGCTGCAATGGCATAACCATATCCATCTACATATACTTTAGAACCAAATGGAATGATACTATGGGTCAACAGCAATAACTTTAACATCCGGATTTTCTTTAAATCAATCCTGTTGCTGTAACTCCAGAACAACCATTACAACTAGCTGTATAAGCAGTAGATAATGACATAAATTCATTCCACTACTATTTGATCATTCACGATTGCAACGTTTGTACATTTGTAGGTCTTCATTCTTACCTCTACTACTTGAATTCACTTTCTCTATTCATAATGGTTTCAGAAAGAATTTTTAGTTTTACTTCTTTACCATTTTCTTTTATTAATTCTCTATAAACTTCTTTGCCGTTTTCTGGAAACTAAAGTGCTTCTTTTTTTAAACCTTTTCGACCTTAAGGATAATTTTCTCTTTCCCTTTTGCAAGAGAAGAATCTTCTTTTTTCACATTTCATATTCAACTGGTTCTTCCACTACATCGGTGACTTTTTCAACTCTAATGACGTTTACATATTCTTTGCTTGAACGTTTTCTCGTTAATTTTGGCTCAACGCGATCTAATTCATTGAGTTTCACACCTTGTTGTTTTAAAAAGTCAGCGACCGTAGTCGAAGTTGACCACACTTGCTTCTTTTTCCTTACCGCCGATTAAGTTGTAAATGCTATTGAAAGCTACTTCTAAGTTTCCTTTATCAGATATTTTCTTTAGTCGGATTTAACTTTGATCATGTTCTGTTACATCAATTTCTTGTTCTGCTAACAATTCTCCTACTGTATTGGCTGTAGTCCAAGACTTTATTTTTCTTACCGTCATTCAAGTACTTTTACTTGATGGCTGGTTCCCAAACTACCTGTTAAATCATTCTTTACTTTAGACTGTTTTTCGAGGGACTATATAATCTTCTAGCTTTTACCGTAATCTCTAATTCTTTTAAAAAATCATCTACCGTATTTGCATGTGTTTTCACTACCTTTGTTTCTCCATCTAAGCATGACGGTAACTGTTTTCTTTGTCCCTTCATAAAACAGGATTACAATTGCTGCTAGTAAAACTAGTATACTATGCTAAGCACATTGTTATTCGCTTTTTCCCAAAAGACTTGGAAAAAAGGTTTTTCATAGTTTCTATCGTGAATGAAACTCCTCCTTTCTCTCGGTGGATTATAAAGACTAATTTAGACGACTGTCAACCTATTCTACTCCACCATGGAAAGTAATCACCTATTATGAACTATAATCTCGAAAAAAGAAAGGGTAACTTATCGACACGATCAACCATTGAGTAGAAAAGGATATGTAGAACTTGCTAGAATCTCATATAATTAGACAAATATTCTTCAACAATTGACAAAGAAATTGTCAGTTTATGCCGAATAATTTTTTTGCATTTTCAGTTGTTGTTTCTGCAACTTCCTCAAATGAAATCTCTTTAAGCTCTGCAATTTGTTCAGCAACTAGTTTCACATAAGCAGGTTCATTTCGTTTTCCTCGAAAAGGATGCGGTGCTAAATACGGACAATCTGTTTCAATAAACATATGTCTAGTGGAACTTCTCCCGCGACTTCTTTTGGTTTTTTTGCATTTTTAAATGTGACTGGCCCACCAAAAGAAATATAAAAATTCAAATCTAATGCATTCTTTAGCTGTCTCAACACTTCCACTAAAACAGTGCATAATCCCGCCAACTTCTTCTGCATCTTCTTCTTTTAAAATGTCGACGACATCTTCTGTGCTTCTCGGTTATGAATAATAATCGGTAAGTTTACTTTTTTAGCTAAATGAATTTGTTTTCGAAACACTTCTTTTTGAATATCTTTCGGTGATTTATCCCAATGATAATCTAAGTCCTATTTCTCCAATCGCAACAACTTTCGGATGAGCTGCAAGTTCTTCAATCCACTCTAAGATCTTCATCCGTCATATCAATCGCATCGACTGGATGCCATCCGACCGCTGCATAAATAAAATCATATCTTCTATTAACTCCATTGCTCGTTTAATCGTTTTCGATCAAATCCAACGACAACCATGTTTGAAACGCCAGCCTCTTTGTGCTCTTGCAATGACTTCTTCCAAATCATCTTCAAATTGTCATCATTTAAATGCACATGCGTATCAAATAACATATTAATCTCTCCTTTCTTACATTTACGTCATATTATAGAATTATCAGACGATAACATTTATATTACAAAAACGATATAACATGGTTTCAAACATTGATACATTTAAAAAATCTACATGAAAATTCATATCAACATTTTACACCTATGTTTAATATCTTTATTTCTAATTATTTTACACTTGTTCCATTTGGTAAGATTCTTCAACACGTTGCTAATGATAATTCACCATCTTACTTTCCGGCTAAAATCATTCCTTGAGATAATTCTCCGCGAAGTTTACCGGCTTTAAATTCGTAACACAAATGACTTTTTTTCCAACTAATTCTTCTGGTTTATAATATTGCGCAATTCCGGAAACAACTTGACGTTTTTCATATCCGAGATCAAGTTGTAATTTTAACAATTTATCTGCTTTTTTCACACGCTCGGCTTGTATTACTTCGGCGACTCGTAATTCAACTTTCATGAAATCATCGATCGTAATTTCATCTACTTGCATTCTACTTTTCGTTGTTCTCTTCTTTGTCTGTTGCAGGTGTTCCTTGCATTTTCGCTTTAATATAATTCATTTCTTCTTCTATATCCAGACGAGGGAAAATTGGATCTCCTTTTTTACTTTGTACCCTAGCAGATAATACCAAATTCTGTAAGCTATCCCAGCTTTTAACGCTTTCATCGTAATTTCTAGTTGCTCAAAGATTTTTTCTGGTGTTTGTGTCATAAATGGTTGTAATAATAATAGCAATATGACGTAACGATTCTGCTAAGATGAACCATGACAGAAGCTAAGTTCGTCCTGTTTTGCTTCATCTTTCGCAAGCATCCATGGTTGTGTTTCATCAATATATTTATTTGTTCGACTAACGAATTGCCAAATCGCAGATAGCGCAACAGAAAATTCCATATTTTCCATTGCTTCTTCATACTTTTATTATCGTTTCTTTATTAACTGCAGCAATGATCTTCATCAAATGCAGTTACGTGACCTTTATATGCTGGAATTGTTCCATCAAAATATTTATCGATCATCGCAACTGTACGATTCAATAAGTTCCCTAAATCATTCGCTAAATCAAAATTAATTCGTTCGACAAAACCTTCAGGTGTAAACACACCATCCGAACCGAAAGGAACTTCACGAAGTAAGTAATAACGAAGGGCATCTAACCCATAACGATCGATTAAAGTAACAGGATCGACGACATTTCCTTTTGATTTTGACATTTTTCCATCTTTCATCAATAACCATCCATGTGCAAATACTTTTTTAGGAAGTGGTAAATCAATGCCATTAACATGATCGGCCAATAAATCGTATGGAAACGAACAATTTCTTTTCCAACCAGATGAACATCTGCCGGCCAATATTTCTATATACTTTGTATCATCTTCGTACCATAGCCAGTGCCGTAATATAGTTCGATAACGCATCAATCCATACATAAATGACATGTTTTGGATCTCCTGGAACTTTAATTCCCCAATCAAAGGATGTTCGTGAAACAGCTAAATCTTCTAAACCTGGCTTTAATAAAATTATTAATCATTTCATTTTTACGTGATTCTGGTTGAATGAAGTAGGATTTTCTTCATAATATTGCAACAAGCGATCAGCATATTTACTCATTTTAAAGAAATAAGATTCTTCTTTTACTTTTTCAACTGGGCGACCACAATCAGGACAATTTCCATCTTACTAATTGACGTTCTGTAAAGAATGATTCACAAGGTGTACAATACCAACCTTCGTATTCATCTAAGATAAATATCTCCTTGATCAAGCAAGCGTTTAAAAATTTTTTCAACGACTTTTTTATGTCGTTCTTCCGTTGTACGAATAAAATCATCATAGGAAATATCGAGTTTTTTCCATAAATCTTTAATATCCGCTAACAATCTCATCACATATTCCTGTGGTGTAACTCCTTTTTCTTCTGCTTTTCGTTGAATTTTTTGTCCATGTTCATCTGTACCTGTTAAATACATCACATCAAAGCCACGCATACTCTTTATAACGCGCCATAGCATCACCAGCAACAGTCGTATAAGCATGTCCAATATGTAAATTTCCACTCGGATAATAGATTGGTGTCGTAATATAAAATGTCTTTAATTTTTCCTTCAATTGATTTTCCCTCCTTGACATCTAGTCCATTGCAAAACAAGAACGTAAAGCATTCCCTTAAAAATGTATGTACACTTAATATTCTACATTAATAAAAAAATTTTAATAATTTTATACATATAACCTATTCCTTTTATAATATTTCTCATCTAACGCGACTATAAAACGAAAAGTCTTCTTAAAAATATTATTATTATCATCATGCCTTTAATAATAACAAAATCACATATATTATAGAATTTACTTCAATAAAAGTAATTAATGCAAAAATAATGATTATTTATATTTTTCGAAATTTTATAATTTTATACTAAATATTTTTTTAATTGATTCATTTAATGTACTACTTAATATAATTTTATTACTCGTTTTAATTAATATATAATTAATAAAATCATGACGTAAAATGGGATAAAAATTTGATGACATTATTTGAATCTATTATGAAAACGTCCAAATTTTGTCGAAATAATGAGAATATTATTAAATAAATATTGAGAGGAGGATTTTTATTATGAAATCTACAGGTATCGTTCGTAAAGTTGATGAACTTGGTCGTGTGGTAATTCCTATTGAACTTCGTCGTACATTAGGAATCGCAGAAAAAGATGCTTTAGAAATTTATGTAGATGATGAACGAATCATCTTAAAAAAATATAAACCAAACATGACTTGCCAAGTAACTGGTGAAGTATCCGATGACAACTTAACACTTGCAGGCGGTAAATTAATCCTTAGCCGTGAAGGTGCAGAATACTTATTAAAGAAATTCAAGAAAAATTCCAAGTTGCTAAATAATAATTAAAAAGATTCCCTTACGGGGATGATTTAATTAGCTTTTTTTCATTCTTTAGTTTCTCAATATGATAGGCTTGGTAAACTTCTCGCTTTTGAATACCGCGATCTTTAGCACCATTTTAATCGCTTCTTTCGGATTAATTTTCTCGAATTCTATATAATAATCCACATGTTCTTTCAATATCGTTCCGCTCCACCAACTGTTCTCTTCATCATCAACTGCTTGACTATTGCTCCTTCGATAATGAACAAAATTCACCGCGAATTTCATCTTCTGTTAGCCCATTGAATGCATCTCTAACATCGTCCCACGAATAAATTCTTCAAATTTCTTTGTCAGCTCTCTGACAAAGACAATTTTTCGATCTCCAAAAATTTCATGCATATCTTAAGTGTTTCCTTTAATCGATGAGGAGATTCATAAAAAATTATGGTAGCATGACTGCGTTTTTAATTCTCTAGTTCTTTCTTTTTTCTTTTTCTCCTGTTCAAAAATCCATAAAAATAAAAGGGCTGTGGTGCTAGTCCAGAAGCAATCAACGCGTTAAGGCAGCATTTGCTCCCGGCAATGGAACAACCTTAATCCCTCCTCAAGCAGCGACATCACCAGCTCATAGCCTGGGTCAGAAATCGCTGGCATTCCTGCATCGCTGACAAGTGCAATTTTTATCCACTTCCTTAATCTTCTCAATCAGCTGTTCCCCACTCTATTCTTTATTATGTTCATGATAGCTGACAATGGTGTTTTAATCTCAAAATAGTTACATAGTTTTTTCGTATTCCTTGTATCTTCTGCAGCAATTAAATCTGACTTCTTTTAAAATCCGTATTGCTCGAAAACTCATATCTTCCAAATTGCCAATCGGAGTTGGAACAAATAAAGCTCCTTCATTCTTTTTTTCAAAGCTTTTCTGTTGCCACATCATCATTCTTCTGCTTCCGTTATACAATCTTTCTTTTTCGTTCCGTGTTAAATGTTTAAATGCGATATTCTAGCCTGCATCGCCTCAGTCTTTGTTTCATACATTTACATAGTGAAGCAGCTCTACAGGTCTTCTTCCCCTTGTATACTTGGCACCTTTCCCATTATTATGCTCGTGTAATCGGCGATTGAGATCATTTGTATACCCGCCATAATAAGCTCCCATCCTGCACATTAAGTACATAAAAGTAATGTTTATTTTCGTTTCCATATAAAATTTTTCTAATTTCACTGGTATATTCATTATGTTCATTATACACAAAAGTGGAGGTAATACTTTTAAATCTGGATTACCATCTTTTATTCCTTCAACCAAAATGGTATTTGCTTCTTTCTTTCTTTGGATATACAAATTGAAGTCGTTTTGGTTCAATTCGATACTTGCCTCATTAAGGGAAAATATCCATTAATCGTCCAGGCCGATGAACAAATGCTGCTTTCCCACCTTGTCTTAACAAGCTGACTACATACACGAACAACATCCTCAAATGTACATAAATCTCGTGGCTGAGCGATCGCAAAATGTTCATTTAAATTAATTTCCTGTTGAGAGGGTGATAAAATAAGGTGGATTACATGTTACGACATCAAATTTACCATGACCAAGTATTTCAGGCATATCTTTTAAATCACCGTGAATCATCTGAATTCTGTTCATCGAGTTTATTATAATCAATACTTCTACACGCCATATCATAGAGCCGCTCTTGAATTTCAACACCGGTAATCTCCCTTTCGTTCGCTTACTCAGCAAAGTGGAATAACACCATTTCCCGTACATAAATCAACAATATTCCCTTTTGAATGGGTACATAGGCAAATTTGGCTAGCAAAACAGCATCAAGTGAAAAAGCAAAGACAGACGGACTTTGAATAATTCTTAAATCTTCCGCAAGTAAATAATCTAAACGTTCATCTCCTTTCAATATCTATAGACATCTTTTTGTACCATCCGAAAAAATAGTCTTCCCTGCCGACAAGGAAGACTATGAATAACATTATTTTCACTTATGTGGACTTTCCACACAAAGCGGTTAGTTGCATTACCATCGATCAAATAAGTGATAAAACTTCACTTAATTACTTTTTATTTAAAAATGATAGACAGAACAGGCAATCCTCTTTCTTTTCGAGGACTGCCAAAATGCACATTACAAATATGGAAACCTTCTTGATATAATCGGGCTAAATTATCATAGCCCTTCACCGATTTCCGCCATCTGATTATATGACGTTTCTTCATTATTATTCTTTTTATTGTTAAATGAGGTTGCTTCGTTCTGTGAGTTCTCTATTTGTCCAGCATGTTTACGCAAATGTTCATTTTCCAGCTTAAGAGAGTTATTTTCTTCAAGTAATTCTGCTAAATATTGACTTTAGCTCTCCAATCTGTTGATATAAATTTCCGATTTGAGCTTCCATATGCTCACTGAATCGAAGAACTCTTTTTTATCCATTGCATCCACCTCATTTATTCCGTAGCTTGGATGGATATAGCATCCTCATTTAACATTTCTTCTAACGTATATTCTAAATACTCGTTCCTGTCATCAATTGCACTTGTAGAACTCGTTCTAAAATATTAAGACCTAACGACTTTCCCCATTCCATCCGGTGTTTTAATCTGTGTCTCCTATATCAGGAAGCTCTTGCTTTGCTGATCTCATATTCTTCATTTTCATACTTTAGACAGCACATTAAGCGACCACAGAGGCCAGAGATTTTCGTTGGATTTAAAGAGAGATTTTGATCCTTTGCCATCTTAATGGATACTGGTTCAAAGTCGCCAAGAAACGTTGAACAACATAGCATACTACCGCAAGGACCAATTCCACCCAGCATTTTGCTTCATCCCTAACACCAATTTGTCGAAGCTCAATCCTCGTGCGAAAAATGGCAGCCAAATCTTTCACAAGTTCACGAAAGTCAACTACGTCCATCGGCTGTAAAATAAAAAATCACTTTATTACGATCAAATGTATATTCAACATCTACAAGCTTCATTTCTAGCTGATGATCAATTACTTTTTCAACGCATAATGAAAAGCGTCTTTAGCAGCGATCTTATTTTCTTCTACAATCACAAGGTCTTTCGATTTGCAATCCTAATTACTTTTTTCAAGGTAGTACAACATCATTTTCGCCCACTGTCTTACGTCCAATAACTAGCTTTTCCAAATTCTATTCCGCGAACTGTTTCCACTATCACGTAATCATCTTTACTAATGGAAAGGTCACCAGGTCAAAATAATATATTTTACCGGCCTTTTTAAAGCGAACACCTACAACATCATACAAATGAAAATCCCCCCTGCAAATTTAACACAAACTGTTCCATCAACAGCTGAGGGTTCATATTCGCGTTTAACTTCCGTTTTGCTTCCAAAATGGCTGTCATCTGTTCCGCTAAACGTTGTGTCGAGACTTGTAATGCATCTGCTTCTAATTTTTCTCGCTGATCAGGATATACAAGTTGGTCTGTTTTTCCCAATTTGATATGAAGCAGATCTTTATATATAAGAAGCAATAAATCCAGTCCTATGTCTAACTGGAATCTTTCTTTAAAATGTGCATACCAGCCCTCTTGCAATGTGACCATTACATATAAAGAATCCTTTTTCAGGACTTCATACAATTTTAACACTAATTTTCGCGCTTGTACAAACCAATCATCATTATTTAATTCTATTGCTT
>CAVVKR010000014.1:0-21364 GCA_963748745.1 uncultured Bacillaceae bacterium
ACTGTTTCGCCGCTCGAAGCGACTCTTATATAATACCACTTATCAACCAAGTTTGTCAAGGTTTTTTCCGAAAAACTTTTTTGTTTTTTTGGTTGTTTTTGAAGTGGACGAATAATAATATACCATGAAGGTATTACTTTTGCAATATAAATTTAAAAGTTTTTATTTTTATTAAGTATAGACGAAATCTAGTAAGCACCATTCATTTTAGCAGATATCTTCATATTAGTCATTAACGATTATCTTTATAGATTTTATTTAAATAAGGAAATCATATATATCATTATATTTCCTAGTATCTACTATAATCTAGTTCTTTTGAATCTATCGTACTTGCTTGTAAAAAACAGCTAACACCTCACTATTTAAATAGTTCCCTTCATTTTATTAGATAAAGTCATTTTCCTTTTCCTTTCATCGACAAGAACCAGAGCTAAACCACCAATAACTACTATCCCACCTATCACTTGCGTGAAAATAAGTTTTTCGCCAAGAATAAAGTAGAGCTAAAATAATTGCTCCTACAGGTTCAAATAAGATAGCCATTGAAATAGTTGACGTACTTAACCATTCTAAAGACCAGTTAAAAAGTGTATGACCTAAAATAGTTGGTATTATCGCGAGCAAAAGAAAATAAACCCAATCGATTGGCGGATAAGGATATAATTTTTCCACTGAAAAAATGACATAAAAGAATAAGACTAGCGTACTAATCGAATATACGACAAACGTATATGTCATTAAAGATAAGCCTTGTGATTCCCTCCTGTCCAACCAACAAATAGGCAGTGATAAGGGCACAAGCTACTAATGCTAACAAATCTCCAAACAATGCTGCACCACTAATGCGGAAATCTCCCCAACTGATAATGATACTTCCTGCAATTGCTATAAGACCAGATAAAATAGCCATAAAACTAAACGACTCTTTAAAAAAAGATATATGTCCCAACAAAAGCAAACAGCGGTTGAAGTGTAACTAACACTGTTGAGCTTGCTACTGATGTATAATTTAATGATTCAAACCACAATATAAAATGAAAAGCTAAAAAAACACCAGACAAAATCGAAAAGAACCAAATCTTTTTTCGAGATTAATTTCAATTCCTCGACATATTTCACTATAAAGATAGGCAACATAAGTAAGACTGTGAAAAGTAACCGATAGAAAGCAATCACTCCTGCACTTGCAGAAGATACTTTTACAAAGATTGCAGAGGTAGACACAGAAATGACACCAACAGCTAAAATAAGATAAGGATTTATTTGCATTCGTTTCATCCCCCTCCTTACCAAAAAATATCTATACTCTTTTAACCTCATGGCCCTATGTGTTGCCAAATTTTATGAGCACAAGTTTCCCTTCAATGAAATAAAGCAAAGAAAAAACCTCTTATATTCGTTAAAAAGCGAATATAAGAGGATCCACAAAGAATTTATGGAGCATAGCGGGCTTAAATCTGCTGACCTCTACACTGCCAGCGTAGCGCTCTCCCAACTGAGCTAATGCCCCGTATGATAAAACATGTTTATCGACACATATATTATTATATATATTTATTTAAAAAATGCTAATATTTTTTCTTATACTTTTTTTAAGACCTATGTATAGCATGTCAATAATATTAATAAACGTTTTTAAAAATATGTGAAGCAAACTGATTATCTGTCACCTATCTAAAAATGATTGACCAATTTTCCAGTCTGAATTTATGACTTCTACTAAGAAAAACAATTTACCCTACATTAGGATGTTATCTATTTTTTAAAAAAGAAAACACCCCAAATGGAGTGCAAAAATTATCATATTCACCAAAAAATCACCTTTTAAAGGAATGGTTAGCAATTACCGTGCATATACATATTACGAAAGATGGTAAATATGAACAAATTTTTTTACGCTTGTTAGTCTGTTCTCATCTCTTTCTCTGATCGTTGCCATTGTGAATAAAGTGAGATTTTTTTCTTACCTGGTGTTGCCGCACCGGGTTTTACTCTCACATTTGTATCATATACATTTACACGCTAAAAAATGAATAAAATTTTTCTCCTGCCATTCACTGAAGGTATAAAAAAGGCGAAAGCACAAACTTCTAACACCTTAAATATTTTCATCATCTCATTTACATGACTTCCCTTTAACTTTTTAAATCCCAGCAATTAGAAAACAATGTTCAACATCTTTTATCTACAATTCCTTTAACATATTTAATAGCAAAAAAGACATGGAGAAATTTGGATTATAAAACTTCCGTAAATAGAAATGAAGAGATATCTAAAATAGTTCATATGTACCATTTTTAAAAGAATGTTATTAAAATCCATGCATATATATTTACTATTAGGAGGTGATAAATATGAATGAAATTTACTCGGGTTTTCTAACATTTTTATTCTTTCTAATTACTTTTCTTTCTCTAATTGTTGCTATTGTGAGTTAAAATGAGTTATTACCTGGTGTTGCCGCACCAGGTTTTTCTACTTACATTTTTATCATATACATACTCACAGTGAAAAATGATTCTTTTTTACCCCAATATTTTTTTTGGAACACACGTTTGATTAAACGCACGTATAATTCGTCGTTTTTTTGGCATAATCTCCTTAAGTAAAGGAGGAATAAAAATATGACTGGATTGATCATTAAACTATTCGCTTCACCAATAATGATTGGTTTAGCAGCATTTCTACTGCCAAATGTAAACTATACTTCGGTTATTCAACCGATTGTCGTTGGCATTATTGTTGCAGTAGCTGGTCATTTATTAGAGGTATTGTTGTTAAAAGAGGATACGATCTCAATCAGTACAGTCTTAGACTTCATTAGTGCTACTCTTATTGTTTTTATTGTTTCAAGATTCTTTTTTAATGCTGAAGTTACATTTTACGGTGCGTTGCTTACAGGGATATTAATAGCTTTATCAGAAATCCCACAACATATTTATTTAGTAAAATCAGGTCGAACACAAAAGACAGCTTATTAGCGCACTTTGCAACGAGTCTGTGAATATTCTTCAGCTAAGAGTAACAGCTAACCAACAATCGTCGTAGATGTAATCCCCACTTTTAGCACTACAGCGGGGATTACTTATCTATAATTACTTATCTATTACATAAAATGAAAAATGTTCATTAATTCCTTTTACTACTAATTCCAACTGTATCTATATGCTAACCTACTCTGCCATCATATATCATCTTTGACAATTGTAATGTATAATGACTTCTTCATCATTTTGTAAATTGTTGCAGCTTTATCCTTTCACAATATAAATATTCACATATTACTTTAAACTTTACTGTTTGATCCATCTGATGACTTTCATATTCGCTCTCAAAAACGACAAATTTCAAAGGAAAAACCTTCTCCTACAAATCATTTACGCCCTCCTAATCAATAAAAAATGATATAATTTTTCATCATCATTGACTGAATAGCGAACTATCCTATTTGAAGATGGTATTATAATTGATAATAAGTTTTATACACTTGGAGAATTTGATCAATATTTGGATAATGTTCAAATGATTGATGTCGTTGAAGAAGAAAATAATACAGGCATATCATGAGCGTTTGCTCCTGCAGCAGGAGTTTAACCTGGAATTGGACAAGTAACATTGCCTACAACTAGAGCGATAATAATTGGTGGGGTAACTAAAAAGCTGAAAGTGCACTATATAAGACAATAAAAAACTTTTTCAATGACCTTAAATAGTAGTAGCAACTAAATATGGTATTCCAAAATCATTATTCAATTCAAATGGAAATGTAAAATTAGGTAGTTTTAAAGATAAACACGGGAATACACCTTTAAAAAAAGCATCTGGAACATTTAAAAATGGTCAGTGTCAGTCCAAAAAAGATACGGCTGTACATGGCGGACGTAAATGGAAATTGGGGAAAATAGGGAAAGTATTATCAAAATAGGGAGAGATAAAAAAGTGAAGAATATAAATTTTGAGGGCCTAAAAATTAATTATAATAAGGAAATCAACGTTTTTATTGATAAAGATTCAAAAAAGTAGCTTTTATCTTAAATGATTATGAAGAAATACATGCTATTCTAGAGATAAAAGAAAATGAAGAATTTCAAGTACATCCACGGGGGGAATGTAAACTTATTAATTCATGGGAAAGAAATCACTATTGATTTAAATGATTAATAAAAAAGAGATATACACTGCCATTAACAATGATCATGATCGTACAGAACAAAAAAGGATTGGATCAACAAAATTTGCTGATTCAATCCTTTTTTATTATTTAAAGCTAGTTATGTCCAGCCTCGGTAAGTTGTTCTTTTATCTTTGATTTTCTTGCAATAAATGTTCTACTTCAAGAACGAGCTCTTTTCCTAACTCCACATATCTTTTCGCAACCTTTGCATCTTTATCTTCCGCTGTTGGAATTGATTAAACGCTGCGGTTACATTCGATATATTTGCGGTTTCATCGATTCCACTTTGATAGACATGACTAAGGACAAATGGCCTACCAAACTTTACTGTCGTATTATGTGAATCTAATTGTCCATCAACTGCAAAAAATGGGATACGTAAAAATTGATAACCATTATCATTACCCATTTTATAATCAAAAAAACCACGATCATATTCCCAATTCCCACCAATCGTATACCCTTTTGGCTTTAAAGTTTGTTCCAGCTTATATAGAGAATAATGCTTACCTTCTATGTTTGATTCAATTTCAATCATCGGTTAGATCTCCTTTTCTTAAAATAAATACCTATGTTTATGTTTCCAATAAACCATTACAACTATTCCTGTAAAAATGAAATATAAGCAAGCATTTTTTCTTCATCGGTCAGCTCCTTTACTACTGAAGATCGAATGGTTACCAGTAAAAATTGTTCAAATAATGTATCTTTTTCTGAAATAGTATGAGCATTACTAAATGGTTGGGAATGATGTTTATACAAGCATTTTTTTCGATGTATTGGAACATAAATGAATAAATTTCTCCTTATTGTTTCATCCTATTAAGGAATCACACTAAAAGGAGGGTGAAATATCATGAGCACAATTCAAAGAGTTGCACTCGTTTTTACAGTGATAGGAGCAATTAATTGGGGGCTTGTTGGTTTTTTTCAATTTGACTTAGTTGCCGCTATGTTCGGAGGGGCAGATTCCGGTCTTTCACGGATCATTTATAGCTTAATTGGTATTGCAGGGCTTATTAATATTGGATTATTATTTAAACCAAATGAAGACTATGGACGCGAGCCTGAAACAGATACAGTTCGTTAATTTAACCAATAATGCTTATCATTTAGTCATATATGTACTTACATTTCAATTTTATATTATTTAAGAAGAGGCAACATATCCTTCTAGGAGGTTGCCTTTTTTTTATGAAGAAGCGTGATTGAGGCAGAGGCGAAAACACTTCACTGTGGCTCTCTAATAAATATTGCTTCCCTTGATGAGATCCCCCGTAAAAAAGTGTTTCCATATAAAAGAAGGTAGAATCGGTATTTTAATAAGTAAAAGGCTAACTGTTTGGATGTAGTTAAAAAAGGAATAACGTAAAAAAACATCAGTGAGAAAGTCCTCACTGATGTTCATTATTTTATACCCAGCCTCTGAATTTAGAAGCTTCAGCCATATTTCGCATTCCTACCATATATGCGGCTAAGCGCATATCAATTCGCCGATTTTGAGCTGTTTCATATACGTTATTAAAGGCTGTAATGAGATTTTCATGAAGTTTCTCATCTACTTCTTCTTCAGTCCAGTAATAACCTTGGTTATTTTGTACCCATTCAAAGTAAGATACAGTTACTCCACCAGCACTTGCTAACACATCAGGAACTAATAGAATTCCTCTTTCGGTTAAAATTTTTGTTGCTTCTAGTAGTAGTTGGACCATTCGCAGCTTCAACAACGATTGTTCGCTTTAATATTATGGAGCGTTTTCAGCAGTAATTTGATTTGCAATAGCAGCTGGAACTAAAATATCACAATCTAATTCAAATAATTCTTGGTTTGAAATTGTATTTTCAAATAAAGTTGTTACTGTTCCAAAGCTATCCCGACGATCTAATAGATAGTCAATATCTAAACCATCTGGATCATGTAAGGCACCATAAGCATCGGAAATACCAATGATTTTTGCACCTGCATCATTTAAAAATTTAGCTAAGAAAACTTCCGGCATTTCCAAATCCTTGAATAACAACTCGCGCACCTTTCAAGTCAATACCACGTTTTTTTGCAGCTTCCTCAATACAGATAGTAACACCTTGAGCAGTTGCTTTTTCTCTACCTTCTGAACCACCAAGTACAAGTGGTTTACCTGTAATAAAGCCAGGTGAATCGAATTGGACAATGCGACTATACTCATCCATCATCCAGGCCATGATTTGTGCATTTGTAAATACATCTGGAGCCGGAATATCTTTTGTTGGTCCAACAATTTGACTAACCGCACGAACATATCCACGACTTAAACGTTCAAATTCTCCCATTGACATTTCGCGAGGATCACAAATAACTCCGCCTTTACCTCCACCATAAGGAAGGTCAACAATACCGCATTTTAAACTCATCCACATAGAAAGAGCTTTAATTTCATCGGTGATCAACTTCAGGATGAAAACGAACTCCACCTTTAGATGGTCCAACAGCATCATTATGTTGAGCACGGTATCCAGTAAAGACTTTTACTTGTCCTATCATCCATTCGTAACAGGAATACGAACTTCTAACATACTTAATGGTTCTTTCAAAAGTTCATACATTGCTTCGTCATAACCAAGTTTGTTCAGAGCTTCTTTAATGACAGCTTGAGTTGATGTGAACAAATTTAAATTTTCAGCCATTTTATATTTTCGCCTCTTTAGTTTAATTATTTCTGCCATTGACTATAGTTTATTCTCTACAATTATTATTTAGTTGAATACTTTTTTAATACTTTCGATTGCCCAATCTAATTCTTCTTTTGAAATGATTAGAGGTGGAGCAAAACGAATTACTGTATCATGTGTTTCTTTACATAGTAGTCCTACTTCTTTTAACTCTTCACAAAATGGACGTGCTTCTACTGTTAATTCCATTCCAATAAATAAGCCACGACCACGTACTTCTTTAATGATAGGATGTTTAATTTCTTTTAATGCATCCATAAAATAATTTCCTAATTCTAGAGAACGATCAGCTAAATTTTCATCTACAAGAACGTCAATTGCTGCAATGAAACGGCACATGCCATTGGATTACCACCAAAAGTAGATCCATGTGATCCTGGATTAAATACACTTAGAATTTCTTTATTAGCAACGATACATGAAATTGGGAATACTCCACCACCTAATGCTTTTCCTAAAATATACATATCAGGTTCAACTTCTTCCCATTCACATGCGAACATTTTTCCTGTACGGCAAAGACCAGCTTGGATTTCATCCGCGATAAATAAAACATTTTTTTCATGACATAATTCAAGAGCTGCTTTCATGAAACCAGCAGGCGGGATGATAATTCCAGCTTCCCCTTGAATAGGCTCGATTAAAAATGCTGCGGTGTTAGGAGTAATTGCCTTTTTAAGTGCTTCTAAATCACCATAAGGAATTAGTTTAATACCTGGAAGCAATGGTCCAAATCCACGTTTGTATTCTGGATCAGATGAAAGTGAAACCGCTCCCATCGTACGGCCATGGAAGTTTCCTTTACAAGCAATGATCTCTGCTTGGTCAGCTGCTACGCCTTTTACATCATATGCCCAACTACGAGCTGCTTTAATTGCTGTTTCAACAGCTTCTGCCCCAGTATTCATTGGGAGACCATGTCTTTATTCTGTTAACTCACTAACTTTTTCATACCATGGACCAAATTGGTCATTGTGAAAAGCACGAGAAGTTAAAGTTACACGATCCGCTTGTTCTTTTAATGCTTGAATAATTTTCGGATGACGATGTCCTTGGTTTACTGCAGAATAAGCAGAAAGCATATCCATATATTTATTTCCTTCAGGATCTTTTACCCAAACTCCTTCTGCTTCTGAAACTACTATTGGAAGTGGGTTATAGTTGTTTGCACCATATTTTTCTGTTTGTTCAATCACTTTTCGATGAAATAGTCATGCTTACATTACCCCTTTTATTTAAAATGAAGGCAGACTTCAAACTAAGTCTGCCTTGTGAAATTTTAAAGCATTTCAGATGTTGTTTTCGCTTGCATATGAAGTTGGACATAATCTGGTCCACCAGCTTTTGAATCTGTACCAGACATATTAAAACCACCAAATGGTTGGTAACCAACAATTGCACCTGTACATCCACGGTTGAAGTATAAGTTCCCTACATGGAAATCTTCACGTGCTTTTTCTTGTTCAAACGATTATTAGTAATAACAGCGCCTGTTAAACCGTACTCTGTATTATTTGCTATTTCGATTGCTTCATCGAAATCTTTTGCTTTTGAAATACCAACAACTGGTCCAAAGATTTCTTCTTGCATAATACGTGCATTTTGGAGCTAGATCAGCAATGACAGTTGGTTGAATGAAGAATCCTTTTGAATCATCCCCTGTACCACCAGTAACTAGACTGACCTTCTTCTTTACCGATTTCGATATATTTCATAATTTTTTTGAATGAAGCACCATCGATAACTGGACCAATAAAGTGCTCATCATTATCAGTGGATACCAACTGTTAAAGCGTTCGTTAATTCTTCTACTCGGTTTAACACTTTGTCATATACGTCTTCTACGAATTACTGCACGTGAACATGCAGAACATTTTTGACCACAGAAACCAAAAGCTGAAGCAACAATAGATTGTGCTGCTAATTCTAAATCAGCCTCTTTATCAACAACGATAGTATCTTTACCACCCATTTCAAGAATAGAACGTTTCAATCCAAATTTGCCCTGGAGCTAATTTAGAAGACTTTTCTACGATTCCTAGTACCAACATCACGAGAACCAGTAAAGCTGATAAGACGAGTTCGTGGATGTTCTACCATAAAATCACCAATTTCAGCACCAGAACCTGGGATGAAGTTAACTACTCCTGGAAGCATACCGGCTTCTTCTAATACTTCAACAAATTTATAAGAAACAACTGGAGTTGTGAAGCTGGTTTTAATAGTACAGTATTACCTGCTACCATTGCAGCAACAGTAGTACCTGCCATAATTGCAAAAGGGAAGTTCCAAGGTGAGATAACAACAGCAACACCTAGTGGAATATAGTTATATTGGTTATATTCACCTGGACGACTTTCAACTGGTGCACCATTTTTTCAACGTAACATTTCACGACCATAGTATTCCAAGAAGTCAATTCCTTCGGCACTTCTACATCAGCTTCAACCCAAGTTTTACCTGCTTCTCTTGATAATAGAGCAGAGAACTCGAATTTACGACGACGAATGATTGCTGCTGCTTTGAAAAGAACATCTGCACGAATTTCAGGTTTTACTTTTTTCCAAGTTTTGAATGTTTCATCAGCAATATCCATAGCTTTAGAAGCAATTTCTTGTGTTGCTTTAGAAACAGCACCAACTAATTCTTCTTTTTTAGCTGGATTATAAGATTTAATTTTTGCTTCTGTAGTAATACGTTCTCCACCAACGATTAATGGAAAATCATTTCCTAGGTATGCATCAACTACTTTGTAGCCTTCTTGTAATAGCTTTTTTATTTTCTTCTTTTGAAAAATCCGTGAATGGTTCATGTTTGTAAGGTATCATACGTTTTTCCTCCTTAAGTATATCTTTTTCTTACTGCATAAAATAGTATCACATTCATCGTCTATTTTAAACAAATATGCAAATAATATTTGCAATCGGAAAACCTTTACATATATAATGGTGCAAAAAGATGTTGCACTATACAAGTTTTTTAAAATACATAGAGAAAGAAGGAAGTGATTTTTTGAGTAGAGGAGAGTCACTTGAAACAATGGCTGCAATCTATCGTACAGTCTTAGATAAAATTTCGGCCGGGTCCACGTAATCAATAAAGAGGGGAAAACAATTGTTTATAATAAAAAAATGATGGACATTGAAGGAATGGATATTGAAGATGTGTTAGATAAAAACATTTTAGAGGTTTTTGATTTTAATCAAGCGGGAGAAAGCACATTACTTCACGTTTTAAAGTCTGGCAAACCGATAGTAAATATGAAACAAACATATTTTAATAATCGTGGCCAAGAGATTCACACGATTAATAATACATTTCCAGTAATCGTAAACGATGATTTGGTCGGTGCAGTTGAAATTGCTCGGGATGTGACACTTATAGAACGATTGATGAAGAAAAGCCATTATTCAAAAAAAAATAGAAGTATTACATTTGAGCAAATCATTGGCAACAATCCATTTATCAAGGAAGCTATTGACATTGGAAAGCGAACTGCTAATAGCTCCTCCCCAGTTTTAATTATTGGAGAAAAAGGAACAGGCAAGGAATTACTCGCTGAAGGCATTCACCACCATGCAAGCAACCGATCCAAACACCCGTTCATTACGCAAAATTGTTCATATGTGACAAAATCAATGATGGAAAATTTATTATTTGGTTCTAAACATGCAAGCTGATTATCCAACACTGTTTGAACAAGCACAAGGCGGGACAAGTCTGCTAAAGGAATTCATCGGCTCGATCTTACTTTACAAGAAGAAGCTGTTGCACCTAATACAACAATTGACGAAAAAACATACAAATCAATGTAAGACTGATCGCAACGATTAATGAAGATCCGATTGACATGGTCGCCGCTGGAAAATTACATAAAGTTTTATATTATAAGCTAAGTACTACTTCTATTTTTATCCCATCATTGCGTAACCGAAGAGAAGATATACCTTTACTTACATCACATTTTATTCAAAATAAAATAAATTATTTGGTTTAAATGTAAAGGGAATTTCTCTGAAGTGAAAAAGCTATTAAACAATTCCCGATGGCCGGGAAATGTACGCGAGCTGGAACATGTCATTGAAGCATCTATGAATATGATCGAAGCGGAGGCAACTATTAAAATGAAGCATTTACCTGGGCAATATCGCAATAAGTCGCAATCACTTACCTCCTTTTTACTACAAAAAGATAAAGAAATAAAACCTCTTGACACTTATATGCAAGAAGCGGAAATATACTATATTGAAAAAGCACTCCAAGTCCACGATCACAACATTACACAAACAGCAAAAGCCCTTGGGATGAGCAGGCAAAACCTTCAATACCGCATGCGAAAATACAATATTGAACGAGAAAGCTAGCAAATAGCTAGTAAATGTATGTGGGGAGTGTTTTATTTCCTCCCCGTGTATGTACAATGATTGTCGATCATTTAGCAAGCAAAACACATACGAACTATGAAACTATTTTTCTTTTTTCAATTCTTTCATTTCATCATTATTTAAATATTGTAATTTCACCCCGAAAAGAGCAAAGATAACCGCAATAATTGGTACTGATATATTTAAGATAGCATATGGAGCATATTGAAATGGATGGATAGACAGTGTTGCCATAATAAAGACGCCACAAGTATTCCACGGAACTAACGGTGATGTAATTGTTCCACCATCTTCAAGGGCACGGGATAAATTTTTTGAATGTAACTTTTTTTGCTCATATGCTTCAGCATACATTCTTCCTGGAAGTAAAACAGAAATGTATTGTTCTGCAGCAGCAATATTTGTAAAGAAAGCTGAAACAATCGTTGTGGCCACTAAACTTCGTGCATTTTTTGCTAACTTAAGTATTTGGTTAACAATCACCTTTAACATTCCGGTTCCTTCCATTACACCTGCGAAGGTCATAGCAACGATCGTTAAGGAAATAGTATACATCATATCATTAATCCCACCCCGATTAAATAATTCATCAACCATCCTGTTGCCAGATGAGATCGAAAATCCTTCCTGTAATGTATTCACAGCATCTCCAACTGATCCGCCTTGTATAAATATATGACATAGCCAACCGAGAAAAACACCTATTACTAAAGCGGGTAGTGCTGGTACTTTTCTAGCGACTAAAAAAATAACAAATGCTGGAACGATTAGTAGCCACGAGGAAATAACAAAGTTTGTTTCCAAGGCAACGAGGGCGTCATTTATTTGTTGTTGATTGGTTGATGTTTCAGAAAATTGTCTTCCTAAAAACCAATACACTATTAATGCAATAACTAGTCCTGGTAATGTCGTATAAATCATATGTCGAATATGTTCAAATAAATCGGTTCCTGTAATTCCCGCAGCTAAATTCGTCGTATCTGATAAAGGAGACATTTTATCTCCAAAATAAGTCCGCCAGATATAATTGCCCCCTGCACCATTGGAGCAGGAATCCCCAAATCTTATGCCAATTCCCATCCCAGCGACTCCAATTGTTCCCATCGTTGACCACTGAACTTCCAATCGCTAATGTCACAACCGCACGGATGACAAATAGAAACTAAAAATAAAGAAGGAGTCATTAGTTTTAACCCATAGTAAATCATCGTTGCTACAATGCCACCACCAATCCAAGTCCAATAGTCAATCCAACCATGATGATGATTAGAATAGCTGGTAAAGCTAACTGAATTCCTTGATACAGCTTCCACTTTCAATTTTTTCCACGTAAATCCATACTTCCAGGCGATGAGGGCAGCGATAATCGTTCCAACAATGAGCGGAATATGTGGGCTACCTTTAAACTGAATAATGGTTACTGCCATTACACTGATCATAATGACCAGTGGCAAACGAGCGAATACAAAAGGGATGCCTTTCTTCCCATTTATATGTTTGCTTCATTTACCTTCTCCTCCATGCTGTATATACTTTTTGCTAGTATATAAATGAAACGATGACAGGTCAAAGATATTTTAAAAATTATTAAAAACAAAATAATCATTTGGATTGAAGGAGATGGGGTAAAAAATGAAATATTCTATGAAGTAAAAAATCCCCAATAGCATTCATTTTGCTACACGGGATTGTATTTACTTACTTATTTTTGATTAAATCTTCACGTTCAGAGCTTTTTAATCCACTCTTCAAGCTTTTATCTTTTAATGTATTAAAGCCTGATGTCGAGTTTTATCTTCTATTCTACGTGGTTTTGTTGTTTCTTTCTCTTTCGATGGTTCTTCTAACGCCTTCATAGAAAGACTTATTTTTCCCTTTCTTCATCGACAGAGATCACTTTTACTTTCACTTCGTCGCCTACTTTTAAGTGATCATTAATATTTTTTATAAATTCATGCTTTATTTCTGAAATGTGAACTAAACCTTGTGTGTCATCAGTCAAGAAGCTACAAATGCTCCATAAGGTTGAATACCTGTTACTTTCCCTGTTAATACACTGTCTATTTTATATTTTTCTGTCATGGAAACACTTATGCCCAATTTCTTTTAGATTCATCTGCTTTTTTCGCAATTTTAAATTTATAACATATTAAATGGATCCGAACAACTTATATTTGGTAGTGAGAGAGATAGTCTCTGCCATTATACAAGCGGAGCATCATACAAAAATGCTGTATTACCTCATTCTTCATAGCAGAGGTGACAAGCGTAGAAAAGGAAGGGAAGCTAAGTGAGATGATTGTAAAAAATAAGAAACCCTTTCTAACCGTTATTATCATAAAATGTTCAGTAAATTTAGAGAATGTATCCTCATATTATGTTAAATAAAGAATACATAGATAAATGAAGGAGGAAGAGATGACTTCGTGCCTCGGAAAAAATTTAAAGTCTTCTACAAAGAATTCGCAATTTCAGTGAGGAGCAATTGGCGATCGAAAGCGCGAGTCGGTAAAAAGATTATTGAAAATTACGAATCTGGGGAACAGATTCCTAATCACTGAAACCATTTTCCGCTTATCAACCGTTCTTGATGTTCCTGTCACTGAATTAACAGATAGAAAATCGTAATCCTCTCCTCTTTTTACCAGCGAACGATATGATATCGCTGGTCTTCCACTTCCATATTTCCCACTTCCATATGCATGAATAAACAAAAAAATGTTGGAGATGAATAATTGCATATCCAGTTAATCCCCTCTTTAGGAGCGAGTATATTTCTTGTCCTTTTTTTACTAATATCAATTGGAATGAGGTTGAATTCCTTTGCATGCTGAAAATTATGTTAACAATAAATGGAATTGAGCTTTTTTTTTATGAACAATATTACGACTCACAACATTACAGGACACATTTGTTTTCATACATCGATTCTTACTCCTCTACTTTTAGTTTTTCGCAGACTTATTCCTTATTTCACTTCTCATGCTAATGTTATTGCGATTGACTTACCACCATTCGGAAAAAGTGGCAAGTTAACAAGCTTTGTTTATTCATATGAAATATTGCTAAACGTTATCGATTTCATCCATCATCTTAGGATATTCATTCGTCTATTTAGTTGGCCATTCAATGGGGGGACAAATTGCTCTTCACATGATGAAGCAACAGCCTCACCTCGTAAAGACGTGTCCTCTTTCTTCTTCTGGCTATTTGAAGCGGGTAAAACGGTCCTTTATTATATCTGAGTTACATTCCTTTTTTTCATTACTATGTGAAAAAGTTTCTTAAAGGCACTGGGGAAAAGGCAATATTGAAAGGGTCGTTCATGATCACTCGATCATTGATGATGAAATGATCAAAGGATATGAACAACCTTTTTTACAAACGAACGATATCTTTCGAGCATTAACGAAAATGCTCCGTGACCGCGAAGGAGATTTATCAACGGAAGCATTAAATCAAATAGCTGCACCTTGCCTACTAATTTGGGGAGAGTATGATCAAATCGTCCCTGTCCAAACTGGTACCAGATTAGCAAAAGATTTAAAAAACGCTCATTTAGTGATCTTAAAGGATACAGGCCATTTCATGCCTTAAAGAAGAAAAACCAGCGGAAACGTTCAGACATATTCGTCATTTTCTTCAAAACCATTCCATTTAAGATCCCTTTTTCACAGGCTGTACTTGTGATGAGCTTGACTAATTGTTTGGCTATCATTTTACACATCGGTAGTGGAATAACATCTTCATATGACAATTCATAAATCGCTTGTATACGACGTGCTAGTTTTTCAACATTAGTAGTTGAATGTGCAGCTTGAATCACATCCACAATTTCCAACT
Source organism: uncultured Bacillaceae bacterium (assembly GCA_963748745.1). Lineage (GTDB taxonomy): Bacteria > Bacillota > Bacilli > Bacillales > Bacillaceae_C > CAVVKR01. The sequence continues at coordinate 15,115 of CAVVKR010000014.1, forward strand.
CGTAAGCCTTTGGTCCATGACCGAATGGGTGCCAGTTTTCTAGTGAATTGAATCATTTGTCTATTTACTTCTTGCATATTCATATTCTTCACCTAAAATTTTATATTTCTATGTTATCATATCAGATAATACTAGAATATATATGAAGATGAGGTGAAATCATTGAGATCAATTTGATGAAGTGATTGAGGCGAGATGGCAGCTATAGCTAAAATGGGATTTTTAAAGGGAATTGGGAATGCGGATCCTGTTCCCAAATGTGGGTTGAGCTGATGAACTTCCAAGCGCCAAAGGCTGTTATAGATGCGTTACAAAAGCGCGTTGACCACGGCATATGTGGTTATACTATTACTCCACCTAGTACTGGAGATGCGATTACAGAGTGGATGAGTAGCGTCATCAGTGGAATATTAAACGCTCCTGGCTCCTATATCGTAATGGTGTTGTTCCATCATTAGCACTTACAATTCAAGCTTTTACAAAACCTGGAGATGCTGTACTTATTCAATCTCCCGTATATCCTCCATTTTTCGAAATGATTAAAAAGAATGAGCGTCGTGTCATTAACTCTCCCCTTCATTTGAATAATGGACGTTTACAAATTGATTTTCATGATTTTGAGAATAAATTACAACAAGGCGTAAAATTATTTTTCTTATGCAGCCCTCACAATCCAGGTGGTCGCGTTTGGGACAAAGAGGAGCTGATCCAATTAGCAGAGCTATGTAAAAAATATGATTGCTTGATCATCGCAGATGAAATTCATGGAGATCTTGTCGCACCACCTTATAAACATATACCTATTGCCTCCTTAAATAAGTCATATGAAGAATTCATCGTTACTTGTGTGGCACCTAGTAAAACATTTAACCTGGCAGGATTACAAGCTTCCAGTATCATCGTTCCTAATCCGAAATTAAGAAAAGAGTTGAGAGCGGCCCAACGGCGCCAAGGATTTTCTGAGCTCAATATGTTTGCAACATTCGGAATGGAAGCCGCTTATCGTCATGGAGAAAAGTGGCTCGATGAGGTGCTTCAATATATTCGGAGATAATATTACGCTCGTCAAAAGGTTCATTCAAAAAGAAATACCTCATGTAAAAGTAATTGAACCCGAAGGTAGCTATCTCATTTGGTTAGATTGCAGAGATATCGGGCTTTCCGATAATGAACTTCATAAAAGGTTGAAGGAAGTAGGAAAGTTAGTGCTTGAGCAAGGGACAAAATATGGTGCGGGTGGCGAAGGGTTTGTTCGTATGAATGTAGGTTGCCCGCGAACAATCGTCCAAGAAGGGCTTGCTAGAATGAAAAAAGCGATAGGATAGATTAGACCGCTCATTTTATTGTCATAAGTGAAAGTTACGTAATATGAGTTAAAAAAGAAAACTACATAGCCCCGATGACATTAACGATTGGGGCTTACTATCTATTTTGAAGGGATACTAAATAACCTTTTTGAAAAATAGTCCGTTATCCTCCAACTTGCAGAGAAGAAGGATAGCATAGCCAGAAAAAACATCTTTATTTTTCCTTCTTAAAAATAACACCACATGCAATCCGTCTTCCGGCATCACCTGCAGGCTGAGACATGCCATCATCTAAGTCTTCATGGATTACAATCGACGTTCCTTTACTTCTATTTAATGAATTTTTTCCAGATAATAATGTTAAGTCAGGTGCTTCTAAATCTACCTCCACTTTTCCATCTTCTTTTACAATGATATTGGGCAAATCCCCCGCATGTGCACCTTCTGGATGGAGTAAACCATGTTCTTTATCATATGGATTAAAATGATCCCCTGCTGAAGTAAAATCAGGTGGCTTGCAACTACCCTTATCGTGCACGTGAATTGCATGTTCTCCAGGTGGCACCCCCTCTAAATCCAACTTAAATTTAACACCTTTCGCTTGCTCTTCAATCATAATCTTGCCGTATGAATCGCCATCAGGATTTTTTATATCAACTTCCTTGCTCTTCTCTTCCTCTTGTGCACAACCGCTTAAAAATAGTGAGAACATCACAATAAATGTTAGTAAATACTTCCATACTTTCATATGAATTCCCTCCTGGATAGAGCACTCACTTCTCCATTTTAGCCACATGGAGGGAAAGATATTCTTCCACTTGTTCTAACAGCCTAGGAAGAATGAATAAAATAAGGGCATAACTTGTGCATGTCTTATAAATGATAATGAAATCATAACTCTGATCAGTTTTTACCCAACCTTTGTATCGATGCGTGCTAAACAGCTCTTGATGATGTGTCATTCTCATGCAGTACGGCGTTGGGCTGCGTTTAAAAGACTTGTTGCCAAATAGCACTTGTGGATTGCAATCGGGGATAAAACAAAAAAGCAACCCTATTAAGGATGCTTCATGTTACGTTCTTGATTGATCTTCTCTTCCAAATCTTTTGTTTGCTCTTCCTGTTTCTTTGATACTTTAAGAATAAATATAAATACGATCACAGTGATAACCAAAAAGATCCCCATAGAAATAGCGGCGGGAATATATTCTGATTTATCTTCAGGAAAGTACAAAAATGGCATATTCAAAAGAAATGATTGTAGAATTGATAACATGGAAATCTTCCTTTCCACAATGATGAGTATATTTACATTATAACAGAGTTTACTGAAGAGCACTATTTTCGAATAACGACAATTTCTTTCAATTTTTGTTAACGATAATGAGTAAATATTCCCGTAAAATATTATTCAATGTCTCTGTTCTACTATCATCAATGAAGGTAAAAACCTTCATCTTTCGTACAATCGTTATCTCTGGGAAAGTTATCTGAAAAAAATCGGTAGTGGTAAAGGAACACAGAATAACTTTTTAAGTAACATCATTAAGTTTCTTGAATCTACAATCGAAGAAGCACCTAAAAAATTAGGAACAAAAATAATTGAAAAAGCTGTTGCAACACAACAAGAAGCATTAAATGTGGGAGATTGTCCTTCTTGTAAAAAAGGAAAGATACAAGACCGTAAAACCTTTTACGGTTGTACTGAATATAAAAACGGTTGTAAATTTACGATCAATAAGAAGGATAGCGAGGAAGACTCTCACGCAAAAAAATATAACAGATTTATTAACGAAAGGGAAAACATGTAAAATAAAAGGATTCAAAAGTAAAGCAGGTAAGTCATTTGAAGCAACTTTGAAATTAGATGATAATTCAAAAATCAAATTTGATTTTAATTAATAGGAGGTAAGTGAGATAATGGCTAATGAACTTGAAAAAATCATTAAAAAACATAGTGAAGATTTACAAATGGTTGTAGATGAGAATGTTATTGGTGATGATGAATTAAATCATTTTATAGATAAATTGCGAGAAAATGGGTTTTCTCATGAAGATTTGCAAAAAATATCATGCTAGATGAATATAAAAAGAATAGACTATATGATGCTTATAGAGATAACGATGTGGGTATAAAAGTTGATAAATTAATTAACGATAATAATAGACAGCCCGAGGTTAAAGAAAAACAATCTCCATCCATTTTTTCTATGCAGGGTTTGATAAAAATTGATAACAAAATTAAAGAGCAGCAAGACCAAGCAAAAGAAAAAAAGCGAGAATCAATAAGTCGATAATAACTAATGTGAGTTTTCTTTTTCACTAAAAAAGGGTATACTGTAATTAGAAATGAATACACTAAAGCAGATAAAAATAATCCACCTGAGCCACGAACTCAAGGGTGGATTATTTTTTTTGATTAAATGACAGCAGCGCTATAATTAACACTCCGAACGCAATCATGAGAGATATGCTTTCATATACCGTCATCATAGCACCACCCCCCTTCTAATAAAACTGGGAGTGATGCCCGCCACCCTTGAGTTAACCGTTATGCTATTATTCTATCATTATAACATTTTCAATGCTTATATTGTGCCTGTCACTTTTGGAGTTATTTTGCACCTATTTTAAGCGCTATTTTGCACTATGAACAAACATAAAAAGTCCAATTTCTCAACATTAAAATTAAGAAATTGGACCAGTTGCTTACTTCACAAACGCGCCCTATAACGGAATAACTTAGTCTATTTCTCTATTACATGAATTATTTTTGAACAAGTTTTTCAAATTCGCTTAAATACATCATTCTACTTGGTTCAGTCGGGCTACCTTCAGGTAAATTGCACATCAATTCTAAAGCGTTACCATCTGGATCATCAAAATAAATTGATATGTTCTGCTGATGTGGTCTTGTTATTGGTTCTGTTGGTTTCAATCCACCATGTGAACGAAGACTAATCCCTTTTTCAGTGAGCCAATCACTTGCTTTCTTAATATCATCGAAATCTACTTCAAAAGCTAAATGCCGACCATTACCTGGAAAACTGGCAGGCTCCCTATCCTTAGAAATCTCTGATTTCCAAAGACCTAGCCAAGTTTTGTTTGGTACAATCCAAAGAAAAGCAACGTCTTCATATTCGTAAGCCGTTTGGAGTCCAAGGTTTTTATAAAACTCAATTGACTGTTGTAAATTACTAACTGGTAAGTGTACTTCATAAAGTCCTTTTATCACAGTTACTCCCCCCTCAGGTATTAAAATACTCCAATTTATTTTAGTTTTTGTAAGATTGATCTTCAACAAAATGGCCCTTTTCTTGAATAAATGATTTACTCAAAGTAACTTTGACATATAATACTCGTCATAAAAAGTTCCATTTATCATCAAAGAATTTCTCTTTGTACCTTCTATTTCAAATCCACTTTTTTATACAGAGCTACACCTGCTTCATTTTTGGTAACTGCTGTAAGTTCCAATCGTGAAATGTGATAGTTTTTCGCCCACTCTTCAACTTGTTGGAATAAAGCCGTTCCAATACCTTGCCCTCTGTTTTGTTCTGATATTCCAACAACTATGTAAGCTGAGTGTTTAACCCTTGTTGCTTGTCCTCCAATAACAATTAAATAACCAATTAACTTTCCACTTTGTTCCGCGACAAGGATTGTTGAATTATCTTGTTGTCCAAGAGTTTCTATATGTTTTGCGCTGCTGCTCTGGCGTAGTTTCTCTTTCTCCGGGCTCCATAAGCGTAAAATTTGATTTAGCTTCTACTTCCTTTATGAGATTTATAAGATTCTCGGCATCATCGATCTTTATTTCCCTTATCAACATAAAAATCCCCTCCAACCTTTTCAGTTCTGTTAATAAGTTATTCCAGATAACGGCCCTTCGTATTATAAGGTCAACCAGAAAATATTTCTGGTTTAACTGTAAAAGGGGCAATGCCGTTTCCCTATAACCCTTGAGATAGGCGAATCATATCTCTGCACAGTATACCGTTCTCAATAATTTCTTCCGGATAATGCCTGATAAAAAAGTCAGTATCTACACCAATAATTCTAAATCCACATTTTTGATATAGAGCCAACTGCCCTATACTGGAATTTCCAGTGCCAATTTCAATTGTTTTATAACCTTTTGCTTTGGCAACATTTATTGCATCCATTACCAACTGTTTCCCTATACCCTTACCATGTTGATTCTTCTGTAACCGCAACATTCACTAACTCCACCGTTTCAGGTCTTGTTGGAAGTAATACATAAACTCCAACAGTTCGCTGTTCGCTCTCTGCTACAAAACATTCGCCCCTATTGACATACTCCTCAATAATTTCTCTTCGACAGGGTCAGCTAATAATAATAATTCCATTGGTGGCTTCTCACCCATATTTAACTTCCTAATAGGGGTGAGAGCCGGCAACTGAACGATAAAGCGCAATCTCGGTAAAAAATGGTAAATTAGACTATTCGAAAAGTAGAATATTAGCCTGTATCCCTAAAAAGAAAAATGCCAAAATGTTAATTTAACAGTTTTGGCATTTTCTTGATTTCAAGGTATACATTTTGGCGTCAAACGCTGGTATTTTAATAGGAATTGGCTTTTCTGTATGCTTTTTATAATCATTTATTTCTATGATCATGTAAAAAGAAATAATATTATGGGAAAAAATGTTACGGACTAGAGCTTACCCTGTGGCTAGGCATTCCATTCTAGAGAATTACAAAAATACAAAGGTGATTGAAAGCATTTTATGAAATCCTGGCAATAATGTTAACGTTAAAAAAACACTAGAGAAGGATTCATAAATGCTTTCCTAAACACTAGCCTTACAAATTTTTTATATTTATTTATTTTTTCAAGGTTTTATAAAAGAATCCGGATATTACTAAAAATAAATACAACAAAACCTAAAAAGGCAATGACCGTCCATATAAAAGATCC
>CAVVKR010000015.1:0-75144 GCA_963748745.1 uncultured Bacillaceae bacterium
GATGTATTGCTTTATTAAAAGCAGCTATTCGTGATGATGATCCGGTCTTGTTTTTTGAACATAAACGAGCATATCGTTTAATTAAAGGGGAAGTACCGCAGGAAGATTATGTGCTACCAATAGGTAAAGCAGATGTGAAAAGAGAAGGGGACGATCTAACAATTATCACTTATGGACTTTGTGTCCATTTTGCGCTTGAAGCAGCAGAGCGTTTAGCGCAAGACGGTATTGAAGCTCATATACTCGATCTTCGTACAGTATATCCACTTGATAAAGAAGCGATCATCGCTGCTACTCAACGTACCGGTAAAGTTTTGCTCATTACGGAAGATACGAAAGAGGGAAGCATAATGAGCGAAGTTGCAGCGATTATCTCTGAGCATTGTTTGTTTGATTTAGATGCTCCGATTAAACGCTTAGCTGGACCTGACGTGCCTGCAATGCCATATGCACCGCCAATGGAAAAATTCTTTATGGTTAATCCTGATAAAGTAGAAAATGAAATGCGTGAATTAGCAGCATTTATAAGAGGGAGGCATATAAATTCTTAAAAAATTGCCAATCGAAAAAGTAACGATGCCACAATTAGGGGAAAGTGTAACAGAGGGTACAATTAGCAAATGGTTAGTTACAATAGGTGACAAAGTAAATAAATATGATCCAATTGGGAAGAAGTAATGACAGACAAAGTAAACGCGGAAGTTCCTTCATCGTATACAGGGAAAAATAAAGGAAATAGTTGCTGAAAGAGGATGAAACAATCCCTGTTGGAGAGGTTATTTGCACAATGGAAGTAGAAGGGGGAATGATCATAAAAAGCAGATCCCTGCGGATAAAGTTGGAACAACAAGGAAAAGACATGGAAGCGGAAGGAACTAATAGATAAATAAGAAAGAGCCATCCAAACCATTAGAAAAACCGAATAAAAAGCGTTATTCACCTGCCGTCCTTAAAACTATCTCAAGAACATAAACATTGATTTAATTTAAAAGTAAAAGGGAACGGAGAAAAAGGCGGACGAATTACCCGAAAAGATTTATTAAAGCTCATCGAAGGAGGTAACATTCCAAAAGTAGAGGAGCAACCCCTTGTAGCTTCAGTCGCTTCATCCTCATCGACTGCCTCACCAGCAAGTGTGGCAGCGAAAAAAGAACAAAATCGGGAAAAAACGGCCGTTATGTCGATGCCAGGTGATGTATCAATTCCAGTTTCAGGAGTTCGGAAAGCAATTGCCAACAACATGCTTCGCAGTAAACAGGAAATACCACATGCTTGGACAATGATGGAAGTAGATGTGACTCAATTAGTAGCATATCGCGATTCAGTAAAAGCAACTTTTAAAGAACGAGAAGGATTTCCATTAACTTATTTTCCCTTTTTCGTCAAAGCAGTAGCTCAAGCTTTGAAGGAATTTCCACAAATAAATGCAATGTGGGCAGGCAACAAAATTATTCAGAAAAAGGAGATAAATATATCGATTGCAGTAGCGACAGATGATGCATTATATGTACCAGTCATCAAAAATGCAGACGAAAAGTCGATAAAAGGAATTGCCAAAGATATTACAGAACTAGCTCATAAAGTACGGACAGGAACATTGAGCGCAGACGATATGCAAGGTGGAACAATGACAGTAAATAATACGGGTTCTTTCGGTTCTGTGCAATCAATGGGAATTATCAATTATCCGCAAGCGGCGATTCTGCAAGTCGAAACGATCGTGAAGCGACCAGTTGTGATGGACAATGGAATGATTGGGATTCGCGATATGGTCAATCTCTGTATGTCTCTTGATCATCGCGTTCTTGATGGTTTCATATGTGGACGTTTTTTACAACGTGTAAAAGCAATACTTGAAAATATATCAAGTGAAAATACCTCTATATATTAAAAAATGTAAACGCATATTTTGCATAACCCTTGGAGAAGAGGCTGGGACAAAACCCAGCTAAATAAAAAAAGGAGTTCAGTTATTGATAAAACTGGTTATTGAGTTAAGTTGACTTTCACTTCAGACAGTTGCTTTCCGCGGGCACGACCTTAGCTTCTGTAGCTCCTCGTCCGCGTCACTACAGGGATCATCGGACTCGAGCTGTTCCCGCAGGAGTTAACTGTCTTTCGTTCCAGTCAACATATCGTTATTTCGATAATTTTTTAGTAAACAAAAATGAAATAGGATTTGCGTACAGAACAAAAAAAGGATTGGATCAACAAAATTTGCTGATTCAATCCTTTTTTATTATTTGAAGCTCGTTATGTCCCATCCTCTTTCTTTTTAGTCATTTTTTTCTGTCAATATGAGATTGTTATGCCTATTTAATCTTTAGGGACATAACTTTTTAATTAGAAATTCCCGCTTACATTTTTATACAATTTGTATTTGTTTTTTTTATAGACTAAAATAATAGTATTATAGTTGTATTTATTACACAATTTTTTGCAGAAGAAAGGGTAGGTGAAGATTGGATGGACATCAATGTTCAAGAAATGAAAAAACAAACATTTAAACAACAATCGATAGAAGATTGGGAAAAAGCAGCAAAGAAGTCACTCAAAAATAAAACATTACAATCTTTAAAAAGAACAACTTATGAAGGGATTACATTATCTCCTCTATATACTAAAGAATCAATCAAAACACTTCATTCAGAAAACGTACCAGGAAAGGCACCTTTTACGAGAGGATTCGAACCACGTGGTTATATAAAGGAACCGTGGGGAATTGCTCAACAACTTAAAAGTAAACATTGGGATTCACTAGTGAAGCTCCTCTTCGATAGTGTCAAAAGAGGCCAAAATACAATCTCATTTTGTATGGACGAATTGGAAGATATCGAACAATTAGATTTTAATATTATAGCTGAAAATATTCAGTTAAAAGAAGTACCTGTTTGCCTCATTACGAAAAAGTATTTTTCTAATGTGATCGAAAGTATTTCTTCTTTAGAAGATCGTAAACAGCTTCATGGTATCATTGGAACTGATATTGTTTCGGCTACTATTCATGAAGAAAAAATGATTAACACTTCTAGCGAAATGTATCAACAATGGCAGGCAAATGTGGAGAAAGCTGCCACGATTGCTCCTAATGTAAAAATGATTTTAATTGATACGACACCTTATCATAACGGTGGTGCTCATGCTATTCAAGAATTAGCGATTGCTCTAGCAGAAGCAGTCTTTTACATTGAAGCAATGAAAGAAAAAGGTTGGGAGCCGGAAAAAACGGTGAACAAAATGGCTTTCCATTTTGCTATTAGTGGAAACTTTTTCATGGAAATTGCTAAATTCCGTGCTTTTCGAACATTATGGTCAACGATTTGTTCAGCTTATGAGATAGCGGAAAATAAACGAAAGGTAGTTATTAGTGCGGAAACTTCGCAATTTACGAATAGAATTGACCCTTATGTCAATATGCTACGTGCAGGGAATGAGGCTTTTGCAGGCATCCTTGGCGGGATTGATTTCTTACACGTTTCACCATATGATCAAATATCCGAAAATTCCAATGAGTTTTCCAATCGGATTGCTCGAAATACGCAATTAATTTTAAAAGAAGAATCTTTATTAAATAAAGTGGTCGATCCAGCTGGAGGTTCTTACTATATTGAATCTATTACGGCTGAATTAATCAACCGTACTTGGAGTTTGTTCCAAACAATCGAGGAGAAAGGCGGAATAATTGACGTTTTAAACACGCATTGGCTTCAGCAAGAAATTGCCAAAGTAATGGATAAACGTCACCATGATATCATTACCCGAAACAAATCTATTATTGGAACAAATATTTATGTGAATCTTCAGGATGAACCGTTGCCTGTTGAGGACAAAGCCATTGGGATACAAAGACAATCAGCACCTTTCGAATCATTACGAGAAAGAGCACAATTATTAACGGAAAAAGGAATCAAACCAGAAGCAGGCTTCATATGTCTAGATAAAATAAAAGACCATAAACCAAGAGCTGACTTTGCAACGAACTTCCTGGCTGCAGGTGGAATAGAAGCTGTCTGGAGTGGTGAATGCCTTTCGTTAGAAGATGTGAAAGAATTTATTGAAAAAGGAAACTTCTCTTATTATTGTATATGCGGTACGGATGAAGCTTATGAGCAGCATGTTGATGCCATCGCTCACTTATTCCAGAAAGAATATGCGAATGTCTCACTCGATATCGCTGGAAATCCAACACCTGAGAAATTAGCATCATGGCAAAGTAAAGGGGTCACTGGTCTCATTCATAAGAAACAAAATATGTATGAAAAACTAGCATCCTTGTTGGAAAAATGGGAGGAAGAGATCAATGAGTAAAAAGCCTAACTTTCAAGATATACATCCATTAGATGAAATAAAAGAGACAGAATATACATCTAAAGTAAAAGAAGCAATAGATAAAGAGATAGCAGAATCTATCGACGATTTACTTTTTGAAACAAATGAACAGATTGCTATCAAATCTATATATACAGATAAAGATATAGATGGTTTGCAACATTTAGATGATAAACCGGGCATAACCCCATATACACGTGGTCCATACCCAACAATGTATGTTGATCGTCCTTGGACAGTGCGACAATATGCCGGTTTTTCTACAGCAGAAGAAAGTAATGCTTTTTATCGTCGGAATTTGGCTGGGCCAAAAAGGGCTTGTCGGTTGCTTTTGATCTGGCGACACATAGCGGCTATGATTCTGATCACCCACGAGTGGTAGGGGATGTTGGAAAAGCAGGTGTTGCGATTGATTCCGTTCCTGATATGAAGATTCTTATTTGATGGTATTCCACTAGATCAAATGTCAGTATCGATGACGATGAATGGTGCCGTTTTGCCTATCATGGCATTTTACATCGTTGCAGCGGAAGAACAAGGTGTAAGCACAAGAAAAGCTATCAGGAACGATTCAAAATGATATTTTAAAAGAATATATGGTTCGCAATACGTATATTTATCCACCAGAAATGTCGATGAGAATTATTGCTGATATTTTTGAGTATACGTCCAAACATATGCCGAAGTTCAACAGTATTAGTATTTCTGGCTATCATATGCAGGAAGCTGGTGCACCTGCTGATATTGAATTGGCTTATACATTAGCAGATGGACTTGAATATGTGCGAACTGGTCTTGAAAGCAGGAATTGATATTGATAAATTTGCACCACGACTATCATTCTTCTGGGCAATCGGGATGAACTATTTTATGGAAGTAGCGAAAATGAGAGCCGCAAGACTGATCTGGGCAAAATTAATGAAGCCATTTAACCCAAAAAATCCAAAATCCTTGGCACTTACGAACCCATTCAGCCAAACATCAGGTTGGAGTTTGACAGAGCAAGATCCATTTAATAATGTGATTAGAACATTAATTGAAGCACATGCTGCTGCGATGGGGCATACGCAATCACTGCATACGAATGCACTTGGATGAAGCGATTGCACTTGCCGACAGATTTTTCAGCGCGTATTGCCCGTAATACGCAATTATTTTTACAAGAAGAAACAGGATTAACAATGTCATTGATCCATGGGGCGGTTCTTACTATGTTGAAGCATTAACAAAAGAATTGATGAAAGAGCATGGGAACATATTGAGGAAATTGAAGAACTTGGCGGAATGGCGAAAGCGATTGAAACAGGACTGCCAAAAATGCGAATTGAAGAAGCTGCTGCCCGCAGACAGGCACAGATTGATTCTGGGAAGGAAACGATTATCGGTGTAAATCAGCTATCGACTTAGAAAAAGAAGAACCGATTGATATTTTAGATATTGATAATACAGCTGTTCTTAAAAAGCAAATTGAAAGATTAGAAAAATTAGAGAGCTGAACGAGATGAACAAAAGTGAAAGTAGCATTGAGCGATTACAAAAGCTGCTGAAACAGGTGAAGGGAATTTACTGGAGTTGGCAGTTGAAGCTGCTAGAGCTCGGGCAACTCTTGGGGAGATTTCTGATGCAATTGAAAAAGTAGCTGGAAGACATAAAGCGGTGATCCGTTCGATTAGTGGCGTGTATAGCTCGAATTTTCAAATGAAGAAGAAATTGAAGAAGTAAAACAAATGACGGATGAATTTCTTGAAAATGAAGGTAGAAGACCACGTATTTTAATTGCAAAAATGGGTCAAGATGGTCATGATCGTGGAGCAAAAGTAATTGCAACTGCATTTGCTGATTTGGGATTTGATGTCGATATCGGTCCATTATTTCAAACTCCGGAAGAAACAGCAATGCAGGCTGTTGAAAATGATGTTCATGTGATAGGTATGAGTTCGCTTGCTGCCGGTCATAAAACGTTATTGCCAAAGCTCGTTGAGTGAACTTAAAAAAATTAGGACGAGAAGATATTGTCGTTGTCGTCGGTGGAGTTATTCCTGCACAAGATTATGAGTTTTTAATAGAAAATGGTGCTGCAGCAATCTTTGGACCAGGAACAGTTATTCCAGTAGCTGCACAAAAAGTGATTGAAGAAATTTATCGCAGGCTTGGTTATGAGGAAGTGGCGGAATAATGACTGAAAAAAACGACCTGAATGGGCAGATCTGATCGCCCGAAGATTTTGATTCAGTTATTCACGTGGAATACGAAACGAGTCACGACGGTTTTAAAAAGGTATAGGTGAAAAAAATCAAAAGCGGCAACATCAATTTAATGTCGAAGAGCTTGTACAAGGTGTTTTACAAGGGAATCGAATCAGCTTGTCGAAAGCAATTACTTTAATTGAAAGCAATGCAAAACATCATTTTCAAACTAGCCCAAGAAATATTACAAACGGCTCTTACCGCATACAGGTAAATCGATTCGAATTGGAATTACTGGTGTTCCTGGAGCTGGGAAGAGTACTTTTATTGAATCATTTGGGCTATGCTTTATGTGAGAAGGGACATCGTGTAGCTGTGTTAGCTGTCGATCCAAGCTCGTACGTTAACGGTGGGAGCATTCTTGGTGATAAAACAAGAATGGAGCGACTCTCTAAACATCCAAATGCATTTATCCGACCATCACCTTCAGAAGGCACGTTAGGTGGTGTTCATCGAAAAACAAGGGAAACGATGTTAGCATGTGAAGCAGCAGGTTATGATGTTATTTTAATTGAAACGGTCGGTGTTGGTCAGAGTGAAGTAATCGTTAGAGGCATGGTTGACTTTTTCATGCTTCTTGTCATAACTGGTGCTGGTGATGAATTACAAGGGATGAAAAAAGGAATTATGGAGTTGCAGATGCAATCATTGTCAATAAGGCAGATGGAGATAATATACAATTAGCGCGAAAAACGAAGCGAGAATACAATCAAATGCTTACATTTTTTAAAGCCTGCTACAAGCGGATGGCAAACAAGAGCACATACTTGTTCAGCGCTCTATGGCGATGGAATAAACGAGATTTGGGAAGTCGTTGAGCGATTTATGCAAGTGACGAAAAATTCCGGTGTGTTTTCTAAAAGACGCCAAAAACAAGCGAAAGAATGGTTAAAAGCAATGATTACTGAAAAGTTGCAAATGACTTTTTTCCAGCATGAAGAAGTGCGAAGATTACTTCCTGTCATTGAAGATGAAGTGATAAAAGGAAATAGAACTGTTTCGCAAGCAGTAGAGATGTTATTTGCTGCTTACAAAATAAAATAAAATAAAAAAGGACAGCGTCGTTTTCGCTATCCAAAAACATCTAGGGAGTTTAGGGGTATGGATCTAGATGTATTTATATCATACCCAATTTGCAAAAAGGTAAACATAACTCGTTCAATTTTTAAGATCATAGGGAATGAAGTTGGTTCAGTGCTATGTTATAATAAAATCGCCTTGAAAAATATTGGTAGAAGTTAATTTTATGCTTGAAAAGACGTTTAAATCGATAGTGAAGGGAGCGAAAAAATTTAGATGGATTTCAATTTATTAATGAATGATGTTGTTCGTCAAGCGCGGGAAGAAATGGTGAGAGCCGATTATACAGAATTGAAAACCCCTGAGGAAGTAGAAGAAGCATTCCAAAAAAAAGGAACGACATTAGTAATGATTAATTCTGTTTGCGGTTGTGCAGGGGGGATTGCACGTCCAGCTGCTATACACGCAATTCATCACGATAAAAGACCTGACCATTTAGTTACGGTATTTGCTGGCCAGGACAAAGAAGCAACTGCAAAGGCACGTACCTACTTCACTGGTTATCCACCTTCTTCACCATCATTCGCACTTTTAAAAGATGGAGAATTATGTGCGATGGTTGAACGCCATGAAATAGAAGGACATGATCCGATGTCAGTCGTAAATAAACTCCAACAATATTTTGATAAGTATTGTGAAGAAATATAATTGAAATGAAAAGAGGCTGGGACATAACGAGCTTCAAATAATAAAAAGGATTGAATCAGCAAATTTTGTTGATCCAATCCTTTTTTTTCTGTACGATTCCGTGTTTTTACTGCCATTAACGCAAATCCTATTTCCTTTTTGTTTACTTAAAAATCATCAAACGGGAACAGCACGAGTCTGAAGATCTCTGTAGTGACGGGGACGAGGAGCTACAGAAGCTAAGGCCGTGCCTGCGGAAAGCAACTGTCTGAAGTGAAAGTTAACATAACACAATCAAAAAGAATGTAATTTCCTTTTTCTTCTTTAGGTGGGTTTTGTCCCAGCCTCTTTTTCTTTTGTTTTTGCATAAAACAGGCTAATCTAATGTGCAACTCTTTTTAAGAGTGGATATGAGGAAGGTGAAATAGTTGGAGAAAAATGCAATAAATAAACGGAAATCGGAGCATATTGAGATATGTTTGCAAGAAGATGTAAAAGGTAAGCAAATCAGCACAGGCTTTAAGAAAAATATAAGTTCATTCATTGTGCATTACCAGAGCTTGACTTCAAAGATGTATCATTATCAACCATTTTTCTAAATCATGAATTAAATGCACCATTCATGATCAGTTCGATGACAGGTGGGACAGAGATTGCTGGTAAGATTAATAAAAATTTAGCAACAGTCGCACAAGAAAAAGGATGGGCAATGGGGTTAGGTTCCACGAGAGCAGCTCTTGAAAGTGAGGCATATGCACATACATTTCAGTTAAGAAAATATGCGCCAACGATTCCTATTTTTGCAAATCTTGGAGCTGTGCAACTTAATGCTGGTTATGATCTAGATGCTTGTAAACGAATTATTTCGTTGACAGAAGCAGATCGACTCATATTCCATTCTAATGGGATACAGGAGATTATGCAGACAGATGGAGATACAAATTTTAAAGGATTGATACAAAAAATTGGCCAAATAGCCCAGCAACTAGATGTTCCTATTGGCGTAAAAGAAGTTGGGTGGGAATTGATGGTACACTAGCAAAAGCTTTATTTGATGTCGGAGTAGCCTTCGTCGATGTCGCTGGAGCAGGTGGGACTTCCTGGAGTCAGGTCGAAAAATTTAAATCTGATCAAATAGTAAAAAGACTTGCTGCAGAAGCATTTACAGATTGGGGGATTCCAACAGCCGAGTGTCTCGTTACTGCAAGACAGAAAAATAGAAACGAGCTATTAATAGCAAGTGGGGGAATACAAACAGGTGTAGATGCAGCCAAAGCAATCGCTTTGGGAGCGAATCTCGTCGGCTTTGGGCGTTCTATTTTACATGCTGCAACTGAATCAGTAGAAGCTTTGCGCACAACATTTGAAAAAATAGAGTTAGAAATGAGAATGGTGATGTTTGGGATTGGCGTATCCTCCATAGTAGAACTAGCTAATACCGATCGATTGCAGCTAAAATGATCAATAAATTGCTATAAGTCAAGAGAAGGGACGATGAGAGCTTCCACTAAGTGAAAGTGTTTATAATGTAGAAAATTAATAATTATGTTCCCTGTTATATGGGACAAGCTAATGTTATCTACCATTAAGAAAAAAGGTGATAACATGCCTTTAATGCTTGCAATTCTAATGTTTATTGGTTCTCCGATATGGCCACTCGGATATAAAACTATACCTGGTGATCCGTTTATTATTGTAAACAAACAAAATAATGAATTAGCCTGGATTACTAATGGGAAAATAAAATGGAAAACAAAAGTCGCAACTGGAAAAACAAAAGATCTGACACCAGAAGGACTATTTACGATAACAGTAAAAGCTAAAAATCCCTATTATCGGAAAAAGGACATACCAGGTGGCGACCCACGAAATCCATTAGGAAGTAGATGGATTGGCTTTGATGCACGGAATACGGATGGAGCTAATTATTGGTTTTCACGGAACAAATGATCCGAACGCTATCGGAAAATATGTATCTAAAGGTTGTATTAGAATGCCGAATCGTATGGTTGAAAAATTGTATGAGGAGGTCCCTATCGGTACAAAAATACTCGTTACACATTCAGCCAAATCATTTGGACAACTTGCAAAAGAACAGGGAGCAATTTATTAAAAGCAAAAACACTATCAATAGATTATTCGGTAGGACCATTCTTTATATCTTTTCGTAAAAAGTCAAAAAGGCACTGCTCTAAATGAAAGGTTTAGAGCAGTCCTTTTCAATATTTACTATCAAGAGTGATGCTAAAGCAAGCATGTTTGTATCATATACTCCTTAGCAGAGGAAGTTATCTTTTTATAAAAACATCGTAATCCCGGTTAAAATCGTCGTTGCGAGCATAGCAAATAGCATAAGAAAAACGACGATTTTTTGGACCTTCTTATTAGTCACTTTTTACACTCCTTGCACACAAATGTTATCATTATTTTATCCTGCTCAATGGTAGATGACAAGTAAAAAGTGATAGAAGATAAGTAAGTAATCATTATAAGGAAAATAATGGGTAAAATGTGACGTTTTTTCGAAAAGACGATATAAGTTTTCACAAATTTGATACAATAAGAATGGAATCACTTTTTACACAATTAAACCTCACTAGTTAGATAACTGATATTAGATGAAAAAGTGAGGGGAGAAATTAGGGGGTTGGAGAGAGAATGAAAAATATTGATCATATTGGTATCGCTGTTCGTTCTTTAGAAGAGACATTACCCTTCTATACGGATATTCTTGGTTTTACTTGTCTTGGAATAGAAGAGGTTGCGTCCGAAAATGTGCGAGTAGCTTTTATTGATGCGAATAACGTGAAAATTGAGTTACTTGAAGCGTTAAATGAAGAAAGTGCCATTGCTAAATTTATTGAAAAGCGTGGTGAAGGTATTCAACATATCGCATTTGGTGTAGAATTCTATCGAGGAGCGAATTGCGACTTTAAAAAATAATGATGTACGAATGATACATGATGTACCAAAGCGCGGTGCAGGTGGAGCAGAAGGTAGCTTTCATGCATCCAGTTCATCTTGTGGAGTACTTTATGAACTATGTGAAGAAAAATCAGGGGGAAGAAACAATATGGATATTTATGAAAAAATCAATGACTTATATGATCGAAAAGGAAAAATCGAAATTAGGTGGCGGAGATGAACGTATTGAAAAACAACATGAAAAAGGAAAGCTGACTGCACGTGAACGAATTGAATTACTAGTAGATGAAGGATCATTTGTAGAGTTAAATCCATTTATCGAACATCGTACAGTTGACTTTGGTATGGACAAGCAAGAGGGACCTGGTGACGGGGTTGTCACTGGTTATGGAAAAGTAAATGGTCGTCCAATTTATTTATTTTCACAAGATTTTACTGTATTTGGCGGAGCACTTGGAGAAATGCATGCACTGAAAATTGCAAACGTGATGGATTTAGCTGCTAAAAATGGTGCTCCTTTTATCGGACTAAATGATTCAGGTGGTGCACGTATTCAAGAAGGTGTTGTGTCACTGGATGGATATGGCCAAATTTTTTATCGTAATGCGATTTATTCTGGAGTTATTCCACAAATTTCTGTTATTTTAGGGCCATGTGCTGGTGGTGCAGTTTATTCGCCAGCTATTACTGATTTTGTGTTCATGACGGATGAAACGAGCCAAATGTTTATCACAGGTCCGAAGGTAATTGAAACTGTTACAGGGGAGAAAATTTCTGCAGAAGATCTTAGGTGGTTCAAAAGTACATAACACAATTAGTGGAAATGCGCATTTCCGTGGAAAAACTGAAGAAGAAGTATTAGAAAGCGTTCGGTTACTATTAAGTTATTTACCACAAAACTATTGAAGAAAAACCGACAATTGCAGAAGTACGATGAAGAAGATGATGATCGTCCGATTTAGCAGATATCGTTCCTTTTGAAGCTATTCGTCCATACGATATTCGCAAAGTGATTGAACAAGTAGTGGATACAGATTCTTTTTTAGAAGTACAAAAAGAATTTGCTAAAAATATTGTGATTGGTTTTGCACGTATTAAAGGAGAAGTCGTTGGATTAGTTTGTAACCAACCAAAAGTAATGGCAGGAGGACTTAGATATCGATTCTTCTGACAAAGCAGCTCGTTTTATCCGTTTTTGTGATTCTTTCAATATTCCAATCATTACATTTGAAGATGTAACTGGATTCTTCCCAGGTATTAAACAAGAACATGGTGGAATTATTCGTCACGGTGCGAAAATCTTATTTGCTTATTCTGAAGCAACTGTTCCAAAAATGACCGTTATTTTACGAAAAGCATACGGCGGAGCATATGTTGCGTTAAATTCCAAATCAATTGGAGCAGATGTAGTATTCGCATGGCCAAATGCAGAAATTGCGGTTATGGGACCGGAGGGGGCTGCGAATATTATTTTTGCACGTGAAATTGCAAATAGTGAAGATCCTGAAGCAGTTCGTGCGGAAAAAATTGAAGAGTACCGTGAGAAATTTGCGAATCCATATGTAGCAGCTTCAATGGGAATGGTCGATGATGTAATTGATCCTAGAGAAACACGTATTAAGTTAATTCAAGCATTAGAGATGATGCGTAATAAAAAAGAAACTAGACCAAACAAAAAACATGGAAATATTCCATTATAAAAAGGAGATCTTATAAACAATGAGTGAACGATTAGTTGAGGAATTTTTAGAATTAGTAAAAATAGATTCAGAAACAAAGCATGAGGAAGTAATCGCACCAATATTAAAAGAAAAATTAGAGCACTTGGTTTTACTGTTATGAAGATGATTCTGCATCGAGAAACTGGACATGGAGCAGGCAATTTAATCGCACATTAAAGGGTTCAAAAGCAGATGTAGATCCGATATATTTCACTGTCCATATGGATACAGTTGTACCTGGAAAAGGTATTAAACCAATTATTAAAGAAGATGGTTATATTTATTCTGATGGCACGACAATTTTAGGAGCGGATGACAAAGCAGGAATCGCTGCGTATATTTGAAGCTATTCGTCGTTTGAAAGAACAAAACATTGCACACGGGATATTCAAGTTCGTCATTACAGCTGGAGAAGAAAGTGGTATTAGTAGGAGCAAAAGAATTGGATCCTTCCTTACTAATGCAAAATATGGCTATGCAATAGATAGCGATGGAACAGTTGGTGGATATTGTTACTGCTGCTCCATTCCAATCAAAACTATGGACAACGATTACTGGAAAAACAGCGCATGCTGGAGTTGCTCCTGAAAAAGGTATTTCTGCAATCACTATTAGCTGCTAAAGCAATTTCTGCGATGAAATTGGTAGATATAGATGAAGAAACGACTGCAAATATTGGTCGATTTGAAGGTGGACAAGCAACGAATATCGTTTGTGATGAAGTGCATATTTTAGCAGAGGCTCGCTCGCTTAATAAAGAAAAAATGGATGCTCAAGTTGCACATATGGTAGCAACATTTGTTGAAACAGCGGAAAAACTGGGTGGAAAAGCGAAGTGACAGAAACAGAATTAATGTATCCTGGATTTCATTTTGAAGAAGAGCATGCAAGTGGTACAAGTAGCTAAAAAGGCAGTGGAAAAAATTGGTCGAACTGCAGAGATAAAAACAAGCGGTGGTGGTAGTGATGCTAATGTAATTGCTGGATTTGGGATTCCGACTGTTAATCTTATCCGTTGGCTATGAAGAAATTCATACAACAAATGAACGCATGCCAATCGAAGAGTTAGAAAAACTTACTGAAATGGTTGTTGCTATTGTCGAAGAGGTAGCCCAATAAACAGTCGATACCTAATTTATTAGCGCATACCAGCTAACATTCAATAAAGAGGTTGTCGAAAAGTCATTAAATGAATCACTTTTCGACAGCCTTGTTTCTTTTTTACATCATGTTTTCGTTTTGGGGGAAGCCTTGGCTTCAGTCTCCTCGCTATGCTTTTGTGGAGTCTTCCACCTGAAGCATTTCGCGCAGGAGTTGTCTTCACCTCTTTAATCCGACGTTGATCTTCAGTTCCACGTAAAAGACAGCATTATTTGTCCGCAGGTTTAACATTCTAGGGGAAGAAAGAATCTTTCCTCCTTAGCTTCCTTCCTCATTCTTGTTATAATAGGAGTACCATAAGGATGTGATGGCAAGTGAAACGTTATTATCCTAAAAATGGAAGGGTTATTCTTCATGTTGATATGAATAGTTTCTTTGCCTCAGTTGAAATGGCATATGATCCCTCTTTAAAAGGAAAGCCACTAGCCATTGCTGGGGCAGCTAAGCAAAGAAAAGGAATTGTTGTTACTTGTAGTTATGAAGCGAGGAAATTTGGCGTTAAAACGACGATGCCGGTTTGGGAAGCAAAAAAGCTATGTCCACAATTAATCATTCGTCCACCTCACTTTGAGCGTTATCGGAAAGCTTCTAAAGCAATGTTTGATATTCTTAATCAATATTCCAGCCTCGTTGAACCAGTATCCATTGATGAAGGTTATCTTGATATAACAGCTTGTTATAAAATGGGTACCCCTTATGAAATTGCACTAATGATCCAACAATCATTACGAAAGCAATTAGATTTACCGTGTAGCATCGGCATTGCACCGAATAAATTTTTGGCTAAAATGGCATCTGATATGAAGAAGCCATTAGGTATTACGATTTTAAGAAAAAGAGATGTTCCGGCGAAACTATGGCCATTATCAGTGATTGAAATGCATGGGGTCGGAAAAAAGACCTCCAAAAAGCTCCGGAAAATGCAAGTGATGACGATAAAAGATTTAGCGAATGCAGATGAAATACAATTGCGAAAGATACTAGGGATAAGAGGCTCGCGCTTAAAAGCAAGAGCAAACGGTATTGATGAACGACCTGTTGATCCAGAGGCTGCAAAAGAAAGTAAAAGTATTGGAAGTTCTACTACGCTATCGAGAGATTTATCTAACAAACAAGAGTTATTAAAAGTGCTAGCACAATTATCTCGTAAGACTTCTGTCAGATTAAAACGAAAAAAATATGTTGCAACAAATATTGCTATTACGATCCGATACCATCATCGGAAAACAATAACGAGGAGTCGAATGCTACCTAATCCGATCGTGAACGAGGAAGACATCTATCGAGCTGCGCAAACATTATTTATCGAACATTGGAACAGAGAGCCTGTTCGTCTATTGGGTGTAACTGGACATGATCTCGTAGAACAACGTTATGCATATGAGCAACTAGATTTGTTTACTTTTACGGAAGCTGCGAAAAAGGAACCCCTTAATCAAGCGATTGATTCCTTGCAAAAAAAATTTGGAAAATCAATCATTCATAAAGGAGCGCACAATATTGATAGAAATGCAAAGTGAGCGGAAAAGATTTTATACTACTTTGGCAAACAAACCTTGATTGTAATAAGAGAAAAGTGATTGGTGGAAAAGAAAGAAGCCGAAACTCTAAACTCTTGCTGAGAGCTTCAGCTTATTATTTGTCTAGGAATCTTCTATACCTGTTGGAAGATTTTTTAGGTTACTTTTTAAAGAGTTTTTTTAGGAAAAAGTTTTTCTTTACTTGTTTTTTTGATTTTACATTTTTTTTCACTTTTTTTTCTGTCTGTTTTTCGATAAAAATATTTTCTATATGAATAGCATAATCGAGTGCAAGAACGAGTCCAATATCTGTAGCATGATTCGAGTTAGTTACGATTGAAAAAGCATTGTTACATTTTTTGGCTAGTTGGATGTAACCGGTAAGAAATGAATAACGGATGTCACCGTTTAAGTAGAGGGTAGCATCAGGGTATTTTTTCATGAGAACCTCTAATTCGGAATACGTATCTTGCTCCATTACTTGGCCTTTTTTTAAGGCAACGACGATTCTTTCGCGTAGCGTACCTAGAAAACGGCGGCGTTCCTCCGGCTTTGTTTGTTTTTCACCATATATTCCTTTTTGCAAATAATCATCTATATTCGCCTTACACACAATAAGACCTCCATTTACAGCTGGTGAGAAGCTTGCTGACTATAGGGAAGCTCAGTTTTATTCATTTTGTTGATCCAGTAATAACACTCTAGCTGGCGCTCCATCTGTACCTACAATCTTTAAGGGTGCTGCTACCATGAAATAATCCCCTGCTTCGACTTCTTTCAAGCGGAGTCCTTCCATAATTATGATACCGTTGCTCATCAGCGTTTTGTGAGTTGGATCCCCTTCTTGGTCCCTTTCTATTCCAAGCGAGTCGATGCCAACACCAGCAATTTCTTTTTCGACCAAATAGTTTGCGGCCTTTTCTTCAACATAAACAAATTGAAAGTTAAACTTTGTGTCAAAGGAGTTTTTCGTCTTTAAGATAATAAAGTCATCTTTTTCGATCGTGATTTTTTCTAAATCTTGCTTCGTTATTTTTTCATTAACTGTTGTCAAATCAAATACTTTGCATGGACGAACAAGCTCTTCTATTTGGATTGATTCAATCGTTTTTCCGTTGTTTATCATATGCAATGGTGCATCCACATGTGTCCCAGTATGTACATCTAAGCAAATCCGTGATTCAGTCACATGTCCGTCCGTTTCGGTTGTCACCTGTGGCTGCCTATTCAAATTATTTTTATAAACAGGCATCCCTTCATAAATAGATGAAGTGACATCGTAAATTTTCATGATATGACCACCTTTATTAGATTTTATAGTTTATTGTTTCTTATTTCTATCCACATAATGTGCTTGGAAAGATATTAATACATCTATCTTATCAATTGATCCACTAAAAAGAGAGTAGATTGGCTTTTCTTTTTCCCCTAGTTATCGTAGAGACGAGCTGAGGTAAGTATAGTGAGTGACAAAAAAGATGGTAAGATGATATATTATTCAAATTCCATGTATGGTATGATAATAAAAATAAAGTTTGGAGGAAGATTTAGTGGAGTTGTTATTTTTAGGAACCGGTGCTGGTGTTCCAGCTAAAATGCGGAATGTTACCTCTAGTGCATTGAAGCTATTGAATGAACGGAAAGCTGTTTGGTTATTTGATTGTGGGGAAGCAACCCAACACCAAATTTTACATACGAGTTTGAAGCCGCGCCGGATTGAAAAAATATTTATCACTCATTTACATGGGGACCATTTATATGGGTTACCCGGTTTACTTGGGAGTAGATCGTTTCAAGGTGGTCAGAGCGCATTGACGGTTTACGGTCCAAAAGGAATAAAAAAATATATTCAAGTTTGTTTACAAGTAAGCGATACACATCTTCAGTATCCACTTTTTATTAAGGAAATCGAAGATGGTACTATATTTGAAGATAATCAGTTTCGCGTGGAATCAAAATGGCTAGATCACGCTTTGCCAAGTCTTGGTTATCGAGTGATGGAAAAAGACAAGCCCGGTACGCTTGATGCGAAAAGACTGATGGAGGATAATGTCCCGCCTGGACCAATTTATCAACGCTTAAAAAAGGGGGAAACTGTCAAGCTTGAGGATGGTCGAACAATTGATGGAAAAAACTATCTTGGTCCGAAACAAAAGGGAAGAATAATCACTATTTTAGGAGATACGAGGCTATGTGAAAATGCCATATCTTTAGCTAAAGATGCGGATTTACTCGTTCATGAGTCGACTTTTGCGGCTGATAGTGAAGAGATGGCTCATGCTTATTTCCATTCAACGACGAAACAAGCTGCTCAAGTTGCTAGACAAGCGAATGTGAAAAAGCTCTGTTTAACTCATATTAGCTCACGATATGGAAAAGAACATTGGGGTAAATTAGAAAGTGAGGCAAAAGCTATCTTTGCTAACACGATCATTGCACATGATTTCCTTGAAATTGATATTCCATCTGCCAAAAAGTGACGAGAATTAGGTGAAATCTACCGCATTTGAGAGAGTGAGAAAATACAAGCTTTTATATCAACATTCTTTCTTTTCAAATATAAAGGGCTGTCTTTCGAACAGCCCCAGGTTTCCAAAATGTGTATTACCACCCGCGCTCATATTGGACAGGTGAAGTAATCTCTACATTTAACTCTTTTGCTGCAGTTCGCGGCCAATATGGGTCACGTAATAACTCGCGTCCGACAAAGATTAAATCCGCGCGCTCATTTTGCAGAATTTCTTCCGCTTGAATGCCAGATGTTATTAAACCAACTGCTCCAGTTGCGATCTTCCCTTCCTGTTTGATTTTTTCTGCAAACGGCACTTGATAACCAGGATAAACTGGAATTCGCGCTGGAACAACTGCACCAGAACTAACGTCGATAAGATCTACCCCTTGTTCCTTTATCCAAATAGACATGTTTACATAATCATCCACTGTTAATCCATCTTCATGATAATCATTCGCTGACACACGTACAAACAAGGGACCATCCCACACCGATTTTACCGCATCGATGACTTCTCGTAATAAACGATAGCGATTTTCCGCTGAGCCACCATATTCATCTGTTCGTTTATTTGTAAGTGGAGAGAGGAACTCATTGATTAAATAACCATGAGCAGCATGGATTTCAATGATATCGAACCCTGCCTTTGCAGCGCGTTCGGCCCCTTTTTTAAAAGCGGTCACTGTCTCGTCTATTTCTTTTTTGTCCATCGCTTTCGGGGTCTTCATTTTATCATTAAAAGCAAGAGCTGAAGGTGCAATAATTTCTCCGTCTATCATTGCTTTTCGTCCGGCATGAGCCAGTTGAATACTAGTTGCTGCTCCATGCTCTTTCATCATTTTGACAAGCTTTGCAAGCCCTTTAATATGATCATCGCTCCAAATTCCTAAATCTTGTGAAGAAATTCGCCCTTGAGGAGTAACTGCTGTGGCTTCTACCATAATTAGTCCAACTTGCCCGATAGCTCGGCTCGTATAATGAGTAAGGTGCCAATCTTCTACTAAACCTTGTTCATTATCACTTGAATACATGCACATTGGTGACATGACAATGCGGTTTTTTAGTGTAACATTTTTTATTTTGTACGGTTCAAATAATTTTACTGTCATAAGTAGATCTCCTCCTATATTCATACAATAATAACCATTATAACAATGCACATTTGTTCTTAAAAGCGTTATGCGTTCGATGATGAGGAGGAGAAATATCATAACATTCTGGAAACTGGATTGAAGAAGACCAAAATAGATTGTATATTGTCATGATTATTTTTATGCTTTTTCAAACACATGACCAAGCTTTTTTGACTTCTGTGTCGCTTCTTTCACACAAGCGATAAAAGCTTCTTTGACACGGTATTGCTCAAGTATACGAACGCCAGCTTCAGTAGTGCCACCTGGGCTCGTTACTGCTTGGCGCAAATCTTTTGCGGTTGCATTTGATTGCGAAAGCATATGTGTTGCTCCAAGTAGTGTTTGAATAACAAGTGCTTTCGCTTCTTCCTTTTCTAAGCCATAATCCACTGCAGACTGTTCCAATGCTTCGACTACATAGTAAATATAGGCAGGACCACTTCCTGATAATCCCGTCACAATATCGAGCTGATCTTCCTTTACAATCGAAGCAGATCCAATTGCTGTAAATAGGGAAAGCGTACGATTTTGGGCTTCTTTAGAGACATGGTCATTAAATGCAAGTCCTGTAGCTGACTTTCCAATTGTTGCTGATGTATTTGGCATTGCCCTTACAATTGGACAGTCTTTTGCTAAAATATTTTGTATATATGAAATAGAAACGCCAGCTAAGACGGAAATAAATAATGTTGTCTTCTTTACGAACGGTTTTATTTTTAATAGTGCTTCTTCGGCATCTTTCGGTTTGACGGCAAAAACAACAATTTCTGTTTCATGAAATAGTTCGTCTAAATCGTATGTGATTTGAACCCCGTATGTGTTTTTTAATTTTAATAACTTTTGCTTATCTGATTGATTTGTAACAAAAATATCTTTATTTTTCACGAGCTGTTTGTCAATGAAGCCATTTATCATCGCTTCCGCCATTGATCCAGCCCCTATAAATGCTATTTTCATGTGATAAAGCCCTCCTTTTTATTATTGAAGACAAAAAATCCTCTCATCTGTTAAAGGACGAGAGGATTACTTCGCGGTACCACCTTTATTAACTGTAAAAAACGACTGATTACAGTTATCTCTACTTCCGTTAACGCCGGGACAACGGTTGAGTTTTCACTCACAGCTACCAAGGTAGGTTCAGGAAAAATAAGGGTGCACTAATGCCTTTCAGCCAATGGGCATTATTCTCTGTCGACCATTTTTCCTTACTAGTCTTGATCATCGCTTTTATAAATTGTAGTTTATATGTGATTATGCATAATGAAGCCACTATATGTCAAGCTTTTTTTAAAAAATGGTTTGTTTATATGTGAATATAATGACATTTTCTATAAATACGGTTACACTATAGAAGATAAATAGTCCTGGGAATGTTTGTTAAGACTACATCGTTATTTTAAAATAATTTTTAAGCAAAGGGGAAGAGGAAATCATGGTTGGTTGGAAAGGAAATATTGCGAAAATAACAGTGCCAACACCGTTTTCTGTTGGTGATGTTCATTTATACATAGTGAGGGGAGACTCACTTACTTTAATAGATGCAGGCGTGAAAACAAAAGAAGCATGGAAAGCATTTGCGTTTCAACTTTCTCAGTTAGGCTATACGCCAGAGGATATTGATCAAGTAGTGTTAACACATCATCATCCTGACCATATTGGATTCCTTGATTGGTTACCGGATGAAGTGAAAATTCATGGACATCCATATAATCAGAAATGGCTTACTAACGACAAAGCTTTTTTTGAGCATCATGATCAGTTTTACTTGCAGCTCTTTCAAGAGTTTGGCTTATCTGGTGACTTTCATCAGCTATTATTTAAAATGAAAGCATCGTTAAAATATAATTCGCAACGTCCACAAACAAGCAATATTCAGGAAGGTGATATTATTGGTGGCTTTGAAGATTGGCAAACAATTGAAACGCCAGGTCATGCACAAAGTCACCTCGTTTTTTACCGAGAAAAAGATGGCACATTGCTTGCTGGAGACCATGTGTTGGCGACAATATCTTCTAATCCATTGTTAGAACCACCTCTTAAAATAGATGCAAAACGACCAAAACCGCAGTTACAATATAATCAATCATTAAAAAGATTATTGAATTATGATATTCGTCAAACGTTTACTGGTCATGGGCCAGAAGTACGAAACATTCATGCACTTATTGAGCAGCGCATCGCTAGACAGCGTGAGCGGGCATTACAAGTAAGAGAAATGGTGAAGGGAAAGCAAATGACTACTTTCGATATTTGTAAAAAGCTCTTTCCCGACGTTTATCGTAAAGAGCTTGGCCTCACATTATCTGAAACGACTGCGCAGCTTGATTATTTGCTGTCTGTTGATTTAGTAGAAAAAAATGTAGCAGCAGATAATATTGCTTACTTTACAGCGAAGTAATAGGTACTTCGCTAATCAACTTTTAGGGGTTGCTGCTGTAAGCAATATGTAGAACATTGATGATGGAAATTGTTGGTGGAAACATCATTTCCCGGGAAAGCACAATTGATACCATAGTGAAGATTCACGGAGAATTATTATATGATAATAATGAAATCCACCTGTTTGTTTAAAGAATTTTGTTAGGTAGAGAGGAGAAGAGTAAGTAAAAGAAGGATGTGAGAAGCAGGGTTAAACATATAGGTACATGAAAATGGAAAATTTGTCGTACATAGAAGTGATCTTACTTGCAAGCAAGTAAGATCACTTCTTTTTTATTAAAAATAAATGGATATTATTGGTTCAAATACCAAAAAACGCAGATTGAAATAACACGTATATTCTCATAAAATGTGAAATATAATAGATACGAACACATGTTCTAAATTTTAGGGAGGAAGGTACAAGATGGTTATCGACTACAGCAAGTTACCGTCTGCACATATTTTATGTGTTGATATGAAAAGCTTTTATGCAAGTTGTTCGGCAGTCATGCTTGGATTGGATCCCCTTGACTGTTATTTAGCCGTTGTAGGAGACTTAAAACAACAAGGAAGTGTTGTGCTTGCTGCTTCTCCTCGACTAAAAAAAGATTTTGGAATTAAAACCGGTTCTCGTTTGTTTGAAATACCATACGACCCGCGGATTCATATCGTCGAAGCCAAAATGGCTACTTATTTACGGGTTTCCACAGAACTTACTCGCCTGTTTCACCGCTATGTTCCACTTGAAGCAATCCATACTTATAGTGTAGATGAAAGCTTTATAAGAGTAGATGGAGTGGAGCGTTTATGGGGAGATGTGTATACAGTTGCAGAAAAAATAAAGAGGGATATTGAACGAGAATTTCAATTGACATGCGCAATTGGGATTGGTCCAAACATGCTGATGGCAAAACTCTGTCTTGATCTTGAAGCAAAACAAACCGGCATTGCAGAATGGACATATGATGATATTCCCCAAAAACTTTGGCCAGTTACTCCTTTAAGAAAAATGTGGGGGATAGGGAAAAGATTAGAAAGGAGATTGAATAACATGGGGATCTTTTCTGTTAAGCAGTTGGCACATACGAATGTCGACCTTTTACGAAAAAAATTTGGGGTAATGGGTAAGCAACTTTATTATCACGCTTGGGGAGTTGATTTATCAGAAATTGGCACACCAATCATGGATGAACAACTTAGTTTTGGGAAAAGCCAAGTTTTGTTGCGCGATTATACAAAGAGGGAAGAAATCAAATATGTCCTCTTAGAAATATGTGAGGAAGTGGCTCGTCGTGCTCGTGCACATGGCAAAGCGGGAAGGACAATTAGTCTTGGTATCAGTTACAGTGATGCTGAATATGGAGGAGGCTTTTACCGCTCACATACAATAGCGGAACCGACAAATGTGACGATGAAAATATATCAAGTATGTTTACAGCTATTCGAGGTGCATGATACAGGAAAAGCTGTTCGGCAAATCTCGATCACACTTGCGAATCTCGTTGATGATTCGATGTTGCAACTCAGTCTGTTTGAGCCGAATCGTTTTAAAGAAAGAGCACTTGGTTATGCGGTCGATCGGATTCGTGATAGACATGGTCCGAATGCTTTATTACGCGCTGTTTCGTATACAGATGCTGGAACCGCTAGGAAACGAGCTACTTTAGTAGGTGGGCATAAGGCATAAAATGGGAGGCGAAAGATGTGATATATGATAGAGGTCGGATCAAATGGAATTCTCTCATGTTGCCAGAGCATGTGAAGATGCTTCGTGAGTGGGCAAAGGAGGAAACAGCCGACGCACCAAAGCAAATCGATGAGCAACAATTCGAAGTAATGAATAAAATAGCACAGGAAGCGATACGACAACAAAAATTCATTCAGGTGACGTATATGGACCAACGGCGCTATAAAAATTGCATAGGGATGATTCGCCGTTATCATCCTTCCACACAAGCAATAGAAATAACTAATCAGTTTAAAGAAACGATTTATGTACCTGTAGAAAAAATTGTCCATATTCATTTAAAATAAAAAGCAGCTCTTATTAAAAAGCTGCTTTGCAACGACTTAATCATTTACACGCACACATGATTCAAATTTGCCTTTATGTGTACCGTCACAAAAAGGTTTTCTTTTCGATAGGCCGCAACGACAAAGGGTAACCACTTTTTTTGTTTCAATTGTATTCCCTTCACCATCTACAAGCTCTATCTCTCCTGTTACTCGGTAAGGACCATTATCCATTACTTTCATTTGTATTTTTGACATAAATATCACCCCTTTAGAAAAATAAACACTCACTTTTTGATCGTAATCCTAACATTTTACCCATCAGTAAATAAAAAGGAAATGCATCTTGATATCCTATTTAACGACAATGCTACCCAAAACGAAATAAAAGTATTCCTTTATTGCAATTTGTCATTTGAAATATTCTCCATTTTAACTGTATCTCTCAGAAATTCATCTATCGCCCGTTCGTAATCATCTCTATTTTCATTGTATGATTGTGCGTGCGCTCCATTCCTTGCTATATAAAGTTTTTTTGCTCCATTTTTTAAATGAAATAATCGCTTCGTCATGGATGGTAAAATAAAATCATCTTTTTTACTATGGATAAATAGAACCGGTTTTTTAATTCGATCAACTACTGTTGCAGGTGAGACAGATTTAAGTGAATAGCCGTCGCGGATTTGAATAAAAAAGTCAGCAAGTGGAAGGATCCATTTTCCAGGTAATTTCATTTCTTTCGTAAAGCGATAAGCTAACTGTTCTCTGAAATCGGCAAAAGGGCAATCGGCGATATAAAAGTCTGCACGATCCTCTATTGCCCCTGCATAAAGAAGTGCCGTAGCAGCCCCCATTGATTCCCCATGAATACCGAAAAAAAGATCGTTTCCTTCAAGGGAAATTAATGTATCGACAACTGCTTTTAAATCATATTTTTCATAATACCCATAGCTACTTGTTTTCCCTCCAGACTCACCATGTCTGCGATGATCATAAATAATGGCATTAAATCCTCTTTCTAAAAAGAGATTCATATATTTGATCGAATTTGTTTTACTTTCCGTAACACCATGACAAAAAATCATATATTTTTTCACATCTGGAAAAGGGCGAATAAATTGTGCTTTCAAATGATAGCCGAAAGGAGATGAAATCAATATATCTTGCTTAGGCAATTGAGCAAAGTCATTTGGGATGAGTCTGTTTGCTCGCACTTCCCGTTTATAAATTGATTTTTCTTTCTTCCTTCTCATGTACATAACCCTGGAGGAAATATAGTAACCTAACCCGGTCATAGCAAGCACAATCCCGCCTAGTGTTGCACTTAGGTTTTTTCTTTTTTGCAAAGATAAAACACCTCTTTCATTATGTAGCGATAGTTGAAGTAGTTTGGTTACTCAGCTCAACGCAAAACAAACTATTTTCATTTTCCTCAGGGTAGGTAACCAGTTCATTTACTCATTCCTCTGATAACGACTCAAGTCGCTTCATTTGGAACATTTACTTTTCATGAAATGAAGCAACCGAGCGGAGTTTATATGCTTGCTTACTTACTGATAACGAGTACATCGATAATAGAGATATCGTAAAAAGGAAAAACTATACGGTCTGTTTTGCTAGTCGATAATATCCACTTTCAATTGGACGAGAAATAGCTGGAGTAATGGTATCAATAGCATCTGTGAGTTTGTCAAGGTTAATTCCAGTTTGAATTCCCATGCGCTCTAACATATAAACAACATCTTCTGTCGCGACATTTCCAGTTGCGCCTGGTGCAAAAGGACAGCCACCAAGACCACCTGCTGAAGTATCGAAGCGTTGAACACCTGCTTGTAGCGATGCATATATATTTGCAAGTGCCATTTTACGTGTATCATGAAAATGAGCAGTGAGGAGTACATTTGGGAGTTTCTCTTTAAGCTTAGAGAAAAGTGAGTGTGCCTCTATCGGCGTAGCCATACCGATCGTATCAGCTACACTTAATTCGTCTATTCCAGCAGTTGTAAATGTTTGACAGAGGGCGAGTACATCTTCTTCTGTTATTTTTCCCTCATAAGGACAATAAAATGCTGTAGAAATACAAGCGCGAACAAAATAGTCTTTTTTCTTTAATTCTTGAACGATTGGTACTAACTCATCCATGCTTTCGCGTGTCGTTTTATTGATGTTTTTTTGGTTAAAGGTATTACTGACGCCAACGAAAACAGCGATTGCCTTACAATTTGTTTCCATTACGCGTTCAATCCCTTTTCTGTTTGGTGCTAAAACAATATTTTTTGTTTCATCTAAACAAGCGTGAACAATTTCAGCTGCATCTTGCATTTGCGGAACCCATTTTGGCGAGACAAATGATGTAAGTTCCATTTCTTGAATTCCTGCTGCTTTCAATTTAAAAATAAAGTCCTTTTTGATGGATGTTTCTACGAAGTTTTTTTCATTTTGTAAGCCATCACGTGCTCCCACTTCGATAATTGTTACGTTTTCAGGTAATGTCATTCCAACTCCTCCTTTTTCTATCTTTCTTTATTTTAAAAAAATAGAAAGAAGAAATGCAAGTATTTTCCCTTTATTCAGAAAAATGAAATAAAAAACCCGATTTCACATCCGGTTTTTACTTTAATTCAAGAAGTTTCTGTTTTAATTCATTTTCCATTGTAAGCAGTTCTTGTTCCGCTTGCTGACGTTTTACTCGTCCTTCTTCTTGAATCTTCATTGTTTCTTCCAAAGTTGTAAGTAAGTTTGACTGTGTTTTCTTTAATGTTTCAATGTCAACAAGTCCACGTTCATTTTCTTTTGCTGTTTCGATTGTATTTGTTTTGAGCATTTCGGCATTTTTTGTTAAAAGTTCATTTGTTGTATCTGAAACTTGTCGTTGTGCCTCCACCGCTTGTTTTTGTCGAAAAAGTGTTAAAGCAATTGCAATTTGATTTTTCCAAAGTGGGATGGCGTTCATAATCGAAGCCTGAATTTTTTCAGCTAACGCTTGATTTGTATTTTGAATCAAGCGAATTTGTGGAGCACTTTGGATTGTAATTTGTCGACTAAGTTTCAAATCGTGCAAACGTTTTTCTAAGCGATTAGCAAACTGAATCATATCATTTACTTCTTGATAGGCCATTTGATCATCTGAAGCTTCTGCTTTCTGCTTTTGTGCGGAATTATTTTCGTATGCATTTCTTCAGCTTCAATTCTCCTGCGGCAATAAAATATTAAGGGCATGAAAATATTCTTTGTTTTTTTCATACAGTTGTTCAAGTAATTGTATATCTTCTAGTAAATTTTTTTGGAATGATCCAATTTGATAGTAATCCGATCAACTTGTGCGCCAATTTTTTGATACTTGGAAAAGATTTCGTTAACGGAACGGGATATCTTGTTAAAAAAGCGTGAAAATATTTTTCTTCTTCTTCCATTTTCAGCTCATCTGGGTTTGCTTGTTGAAGCTTTTTCATTAAATCATTCAGGAATATCACCGATTGGTCCAATGTCCTTCTTTTGAACATGGTCGAGCATCGTATGGAAAAAGTGTAATAGTTTTGATTGAGCTTGGGTTCCGTATGAAATGATTTCCTGATGATTTGTCGGATCTATTTCCTTTGCTAAATCTTCCGCACGCTTTCGATTTTCAGGCGGTAACACATCGATAAGACGACGTGGCTTTTTTTCTTTTTCTAATTCGTTTTTTTCGGCTTCGCTTTGAATACATTCTCCGAAAGGATCAGCAAGCAGATCATCTATGTCACTTGTTAAATCTTGTTGCATAAGCTCTTTGTTCAACTTCTCACTCATTTTGTTTTCCGCTCCTTTCGTCATCCATCAGCGGACGTTCTAAATTTTTTCGGGAGTGTTTAGCAACATCTAATTCGAACTCAAGATGGTCTATATCCAGACGATAGTATATGATACGAAATCTTCCTCGATTGATTTGCTCAACTTCTCGATTGTTTTTCGCGTATCGCGTAAAGATTGATACATCTTTTTATCTTTTACAGGCTGATTTATCAGAAAAGCATATTTCTCACTTAATTCTACGACCGAATCCAGTGATAAAAAAAGAAATCTTCGCTTGAAAAAGCGACGGGGTTCTTTTTTAACGGTCTTATAAATTCGTTTAACGATGCGGTGAATAGTTAACATTTGCCTGAAGTTATGCAGGCTACGAATTTGTTAGAAAAACCCTTTGAAGACGATTGATTTTCTTTTTTGCTTCCTCTAAATTTCTTTTAATATATATATATTCTCGTTTCGTCAACTTGTTTTGCTTTAAAAACTTTCTTTCTGTAAACCATTTTACACTAAAATAAGTCGCTCCGCCTGCAATAATAGCAAGGAGGCTCGACATCCAAAAAGTTTGTTGCAAAGCGGTGAAACTAATGATCCACACTGTCGTTGTTGCTGAAAGTGTAAAAAAAATCCGCAGAAGTAAATGTAAGAAGGACTTTATCGTATACATAGTATGAACCCCCCTGTTCCAATCATACGATTCATCCGTACGTATAAAACTGCTGGCAAGTCAGCAGGAATATTTGTCTCGGTCGATCATTGCGGCTGAGACACTACACATAGTGACAAACCTCACTATTTTACTACGAAAAAGGGAGAAAAAAGTTTCAACCTATTACTATTATAAATAATAAAAGGAACGATGAAAAGTAATAGTAAATATTGCTGATATGGATAACTAAAGAGGAGTCATTTATTTTTAACTGGAAGAATGATAGAGGATTTTTGAAGTTTATGCCGAAAAGTATTTATATGAGATGAAACATAAAAGAGGAGGCATCATCATGGAAGAAGTGGTTATTGTTAGTGCCGTTCGTACAGCAATCGGTAGTTTTAACGGCTCATTAAAAAATATGTCTGCTCCAAAGCTTGGGGCTATTGTTGTGAAAGAAGCGTTAGATCGAGCAGGGGTAAAAGCAGACCAAGTGGATGAAGTAATAATGGGGAATGTGCTACAAGCTGGGCTAGGTCAAAATCCTGCACGTCAAGCAGCTATCAACGCTGGCTTACCTGAAAGCGTTTCCGCTATGACGATTAATAAAGTGTGCGGCTCAGGGTTAAAAACAGTTCACTTAGCAACCCAAGCTATTGTGGCAGGGGATGCTGATGTCATTGTTGCTGGTGGAATGGAAAATATGAGTCAAGCACCATATTTATTAAAAAATGCACGCTCTGGATTTAAAATGGGCGACCAAAAAGTGATAGACAGTATGATTAACGATGGGCTCTGGTGTGCTTTTAACGACTATCATATGGGCGTAACAGCAGAGAACCTGTGTGATCGATACAATATTTCTCGCCAAGAACAAGATGAATTTTCAGCATTAAGTCAACAGAGAGCTGTTGCGGCGATAAAAGACGGGAAGTTTAAAGAGGAAATTGTACCAGTTACGATCCCGCAGCGCAAAGGGGATCCAATCACATTTGATACAGATGAATATCCGAAGCCAAATACAACTGTTGAAAAACTAGCTGGCTTACGACCAGCATTTAGAAAAGATGGCAGTGTCACAGCAGGGAATGCTTCCGGCATTAACGATGGAGCTGCTGCCGTTGTCGTCATGTCTCGTAAAAAAGCGGATGAACTAGGGGTCAAACCGCTCGTTACTATAAAAGCGAATGCAAGCGCTGGTGTAGATCCAAGTGTAATGGGGATCGGGCCGGTTTCCGCCGTAAAAAAAGTGCTGGAAAAAGCAAATATTTCATTAGAAAGCATAAGCTTAATTGAGGCTAATGAAGCATTTGCTGCTCAGTCACTTGCTGTAGATAAAGAATTGCAATTTAATAAAGACATCTTAAACGTAAATGGAGGCGCAATCGCCTTAGGTCATCCAATTGGCGCAAGTGGCACGAGAATCTTAGTTACGCTAATTCATGAAATGAAGCGTCGACAAGCGCAATCCGGTTTAGCGACATTATGCATTGGCGGTGGGCAAGGCGTAGCAACAGTTGTAGAGCTTGCCTAATAAATGCAGATAAGTATCGTAAAGGAGGGGGAAAAGTGGGATGAAACAAATATGTACTTCATTTCAGGAGGCAGTTACTGATATAGAGGATGGTTCAACTATTATGGTTGGCGGGTTTGGACTTTGTGGAATACCTGAAAATTTAATTCTTGCCCTCGTAGAAAAAGGAGTAAAGGATTTAACAGTTATCTCAAATAACTGTGGAATTGATGATTGGGGGCTCGGATTGCTTCTGAAAAATAAGCAGATTAAAAAAATGATTGGCTCCTATGTAGGTGAAAATAAGCAATTCGAACGTCAAGTACTTGCGAAAGAAATTGAAGTGGAATTAACGCCGCAAGGAACATTGGCTGAAAAAATTCGTGCAGGTGGAGCAGGAATTCCAGCTTTTTACACTCCGGCAGGCGTCGGAACACCAATTGCAGAGGGAAAGGAAAGCCGTCATTTTAACGGCAAAGAATATATATTAGAAGAAGCGCTCACAGCCGATTTTAGCCTTGTCCGAGCTTGGCAAGGTGATAAAATGGGAAATTTAGTATATAACAAAACGGCCCGTAATTTTAACCCGATGATTGCTGCGGCTGGGAAAGTAACGATCGCTGAAGTGGAAGAATTGAAAGAAATAGGAGAATTAGATCCCAACTTTATCCATACACCTAGTATTTACGTACAAAGGCTGATCCAAGGTAACCAAGAAAAACGCATTGAGCGTCGGACAACTCGATAAACCGAAAAGAAAGGAGTGGAATAAAATGGCTAAGGGTAGAGCTGCTGTTCGCGAAAAAATAGCGAGGAGGGCGGAAAAGGAGATACAAGACGGGTTCTACGTCAATCTTGGAATAGGGATGCCGACTCTCGTAGCAAACTATATTTCAAAAAATAAAGAAGTCGTTTTACAATCAGAAAATGGTTTGCTCGGTATTGGACCATATCCAACTGAAGAAGAAGTTGATGCCGACTTAATTAATGCTGGGAAAGAAACGGTGACAGCCATCCCTGGCTCCGCTTATTTTGATAGTGCAGAATCTTTTGCGATGATTAGAGGCGGACATGTAAATATTGCTATTCTAGGAGGAATGGAAGTTTCCGGAAATGGCGATCTAGCAAATTGGATGATACCAGGGAAAATGATTAAAGGAATGGGCGGTGCAATGGACCTTGTTCATGGTGCCCAGAAAACGATCGTCATTATGGAACATGTGAATAGAGATGGCGAATCTAAAATACTTAAGCAATGCAAACTCCCTTTAACAGGAAAAGAGGTTGTTGATCGGATCATAACAGATCGAGCGGTAATTGATGTAACGGAGCATGGATTGATATTAAAAGAGGTCGCAAAAGGCTACTCAGTAGAGGATATCCGATCGACTGTTGATGTAGAATTGGAAACATGTGATCAGCTCAAACTTAATGCATTTTAACGAAAAAATGATATAGTAAAGTATAAAAAAAGGAGAGTTGGTCCTGACTGGAGCAATGTCTCCTTTTTATTTGTATTTTAAAAGGGGAAATGACAATGTCACGAAAACATCAAAAAAGAGAACAAGAATCAGCGACACTAAAAGATGCGCTTGATGAAGAAATGTTACAAAAATTAAAAGCAACGAAAGCAAAGCTGAAAAAGGATGAAAAGCAACGAAAGCAAGAAGAAGCTGAGCGTAAAAGAGAAGAAAGAAAGCAACGAGAAAAAAATAAAACATTTGCAGAACTGCTCGAGGAAAATCCTATGGATTGGAGAAACTTTAAATAGGAATACCCATCTTTTTACTTTCATCGTATCTTAAAAAACATTAAAAAATGATTCCTAATGGGGGAACAGCAATCTCTTCTTCACTTCAAAAAGGGCGATTGATGAAGTTTTAAGTGTGGGATCGACTGCTCCCTTTCATCTTGCTAAATTTTGCTCATCCACTTCAAATGACAACAAAGGCTAGTTTGTCAGAAGATGATAGATGGCAAATGACTAGCCTCTGTTTACTTTTACACCTTAAGGTACATCGTCAAGAAAGGACAAAACAGTTTGATGATAGACTGTTAGTCTTTAAGTTGTAAGCGCCTCCGTCTAGTTGATCAAATCACTAAATAAATGGATCAATGACAAGCATATTTTACGATAATCGATGTGCAGAATACTTATTTTGTGCCGTTAAGTTAAGAAGTAATTGATATTCTACTTCACTTAGAGGAGGCGTCTGAACAGCTCTTACATTCTCCTTTAATTGTTCCACGGAACTAGCACCTGCAACTACGGATGCCACTGCATCATTTGCCAAATTAAATTGCAGTGCGATTTCTGTCATCGGCCGTTCGTTATGCAGCGGTTGCTCTTTGATTTTTTCAAGCAATATTTGTAATTCTTGAAATGAATAATTTAAATAACCATTTTTCTTTATCTTCTCTGTTGCCTTTTTTAACGTTTCATTACTTAATATCCCTTTTGCTAACGATCCTCTCGTAACAACAGCAATATGATGTTTTTTGAGAATGGGCATCACTTCTTCTTCTGGTCTGCGATCAAGTAAGCTATACTGCATCATGACGCTAATGATTGATGATTTTTCTGCATATTCTTTAATCACATTTGGACGGATCGATGATATACCATAATATTTAATATAGCCTTCTTGTTTTAGCTCTTCGAAAGCTTCTATCGATTCATCCAATGGATCATCGATCGTTCCACCGTGTAGTTGATATAGATCGATATAATCCGTTTGTAAACGACGGAGACTATCTTTAACAGCCTCTTTAATGTAAGCTTTTGAAGGATCCCAACTCCAACCTTTTTGTTTCTCTTTCCACCGATTCCCTACTTTCGTTGCAATGATCACTTGATCACGAACAGGTTTCAATGCTTTCCCAACAATGGATTCATTTCTACCATATTGATATAAATCAGCTGTATCAAAATAATTGATTCCTTCTTCAAGTGCTGTCTCAATGATTTCTTGTACTTTGTTTTCGTTCGTTCCAAGTGACATACAGCCGAGCCCTAACTTTGACACATAAAGATCAGATGTCCCTAACTTATTTTTTTCCACTTTCACTCGCCCCTTTTCCCATCTTTTGCTTATTATACTATCGAATCTATCTATGAAAAAGCAAAATTGTGAGCAATATATGTTATGATGGGAAGGGCTCATTGCCTATGAAGTGAGTGCTAATCATTACCATATCGTAATGAAGGAGAGTAAGTATAGATGAAAAAGTTTGAAGAAAAAACAATCCATTCGCAAAAAGTTTTTGAAGGTAAGGTTGTTTCCTTACAAGTAGATGACGTGAAATTACCTGATGGCAATACATCGAAGCGTGAAATAATAAAACATCCCGGAGCAGTAGCGATTCTTGCATTAACAGAGGATAAGAAAATTATCTTAGTGGAACAATATCGTAAACCATTGGAAAGATCATTAATTGAGATACCTGCTGGTAAACTTGAACCAAATGAAGAACCGAGTAAAACGGCTGTTCGGGAATTAGAAGAGGAGACAGGCTATCGTTGCAAATCACTGGAGCATTTAACATCTTTTTACACAGCACCTGGATTTGCAAATGAGTTGATCCACCTATATATTGCTCATGGATTAAATAAAGTAGATACACCGCTTAAAGGTGATGAAGATGAGTTTGTTGCATTGTTGGAAGTATCGCTTGAAGAATCATTACAATTAGTAAAAGAGAAGAAAATATGTGATGCTAAAACGGTGTATGCTATTCAATACTTACAATTGAAAGAGGCGTTGGAAGCTAAATGACTCATCACTTTGTCGATTTACATATTCATATTGGACAAACTCATAGTGGAAAGCCAGTAAAAATCACCGGGTCAAAAACATTGACATTAACGAATATTTTAAAGACGGCGAAAGCTCCAAAGGGACTGGATATTGTTGGTGTGATTGATTGTCATTCTCCTGAAGTGATACAGGAAATCGAACATCTACTAGATACAGGTGAACTTCTTGAATTGAAAGAAGGGGGATTGCGCTTTCAGGGGAAAGTAACGCTTATTCCCGGTGTCGAACTTGAAGTATATGACCAAAATTGTCAAGGGCCCATTCACGTCCTCGGATATTTCCCTCATTTAAACGTATTAAAAGCTTTTTCACAATGGTTGAGTAAGCGGGTAACGAATATTCAACTAAGCTCCCAACGAATATATGAAAGTGGCATTGCGCTTCAAAAGAAAATAAAGTCATTTGGCGGTCTTTTTATCCCTGCACACGTTTTTACTCCTTTTAAAAGTTTGTTCGGAAAAGGGGTAAAAACTTCTCTCAGTGAGGTGTTCGATCCTCAATTCATAGATGGAATAGAACTTGGACTAAGTTCAAACACGGAAATGGCAGATGGATTAAAAGAACTCCACTATTATACCTATTTAAGCAATTCAGATGCTCCATCCCTTGCCAAAAATAGCTCGGGAATATCAAGTGATGCAACTTGACTCCCCTAGCTTTGCTGCAATAAAAAAAGCGCTCCATCGAATAGGAGACAATAAAGTGATCGCTAACTATGGATTGAATCCATTGTTAGGAAAGTATTATCGAACAACTTGTGCCACTTGTTTTTCAAAACAGGAAAAACAGCAAGTTTGTCCTGCCTGTGGATCTAAGAAATTTATTAAAGGTGTGTACGAACGAATATTAGAATTAAAAACAACTAACAAAGGACCGATCCGTCCGCCCTATATCCATCAAATACCGCTTGAATTCTTGCCTGGTTTAGGACCGAAGACGCTCGCAAAGCTGACTTCTCATTTCCACACAGAGATGAATATTCTTCATGATGTAACAGAGGACGAGTTAGCGAAGGTTGTGAATAAAGAATTAGCGAAACTTATTATTCAAGCGCGGAATGGCGAGTTAATATTGTCTTCAGGAGGTGGTGGACATTACGGTAAAGTAAAAAGGCGATAAATTAAGCATCATTAGTTGGATTCCATTCATGTGGAAGGACGGAATAGACACACGTATCACGGTTCTTTGTCCCGTCTGCGCTTTTATCATATGAACGTAAAATTCCTTCGAATGTATATCCTAACTTTTCTGGAATTCTTCTTGATTGGCTATTTTTAGAATCACAGCGAATTTCTACTCGGTTTACTTTTAAGTATTGAAAGGCAGCGCTTGTTAATGCTTCCGTAGCTTCTGTAGCATATCCTTTCTTTTGATGCCGAGAGTCAACCCAATATCCAATTTCAACTTTTCTTGTCTCCCAGTCGATGCGATGAAGGCCAGTGGAACCTATAAATAGTTGATCTTCCCGTCGGTACATATGGAGGCGAAAATCTTCTCTCAAAATAAAATCCGCATAAGCCCGCCGTATATTTGCCTCGACTTCTTCCATTGTTTGCCTCTTTTGAGCGAATGGCATCCATTTTTTTAATTCTTCATGAGATACTTTGAGCGCATCATATACCTCTTTTCCATCCCCAGGTTTACAAGGGCGAATGATAAGCCTTTTCGTCGTCATTTTGTCTGGAAAATAAAGAAGAACTTGATCCATTGAATCCCCCTCCACGTGAGATATTATCCGATTATACAGAAAATAGCGATAATAATCAATCTCTATTAAAAATGTAATAGAGATTGATAGCTTTTATCATAAGAGAGTAGAAACAAGCATAACATGTACTATCTAATGACTCAGGAGGAATGGAGAATGAGGAAAAAAATTTTGTCTCGATTCGCAGCAAATCATATGAAAGAATATTCCTCGATTTATATGTTTGTCATGGTATTATTTTTGATGGGTGTTATTTTTGGAGCTATCATTGTGAATAGCTTATCAAT
Organism: uncultured Bacillaceae bacterium; assembly: GCA_963748745.1. Classification (GTDB taxonomy): domain Bacteria; phylum Bacillota; class Bacilli; order Bacillales; family Bacillaceae_C; genus CAVVKR01. Next base: position 35,450 of record CAVVKR010000015.1, read on the forward strand.
TGATCAAAAGGAAGATTTATTCTATTATTTAAACCAATTTTTTGAACAACTATCTAAAGGAAATGTTGCTAATGCTGATGACCTTTTTAGACTAAGTTTTTGGCATAATGTCAAATATTTAGGATTGATCTGGATTTTAGGTATTTCTATTATCGGGTTACCTATTATCCTCGTTTTACTATTTTTGAAGGGGATTGTTATAGGATTTTCTGTCGGCTTTCTCGTTAATCAAATGGGATGGAATGGCTTTTTTCTTTCATTTGTCACGGTATTGCCACAAAATTTATTTATCATCCCAATTTTTATTTTTATGGCAGTTATTTCTGTTGGTTTTTCCTTGAAAATTATCCGTAAAATTTTTATAAAAAAAGCAATGAATGTACAAACGACACCATTATTGTTAAGGTATGTTTTCTCCCTCGCTTTTGCCATTTTATTTGTAACGATAGCAGCAGCTGTTGAAGCCCATTTGTCACCATATATGATGAAATCGATTATAAATAATATGAACAATAGTTTCGTGCATTTCTTCATACAACACAATATATTTATTATTAATTAGTAATGATTATTTATCTATGATAATAATGATTTCATTTTGCAAAATGCCATAAACCTGGTATAATAAGGTGGTAATGTGTCGAGGGAGGACGTCAGAAATGGAAGCACGTATTGAAAGAATAAAAAAGCAATTACATTCAGCCAGCTATAAGCTTACACCGCAAAGAGAAGCAACTGTTCGTGTACTTCTTGAACATGAAGACGATCACTTAAGTGCTGAAGATGTATACCTCCTTGTCAAAGAAAAATCTCCTGAAATAGGATTAGCAACTGTGTATCGGACGTTAGAGCTTTTAACAGAGCTGAAAGTTGTTGATAAAATTAATTTTGGAGATGGTGTTTCCCGCTATGATTTACGACAAGAAGGAGCCACTCATTTCCACCATCATTTAGTATGCCTTGAATGTGGAGCTGTAGATGAAATTATGGAAGATTTGCTTGAAGAAGTAGAAGAGATTATTGAAAGAGATTGGCAGTTTAAAGTAAAGGATCATCGCTTAACGTTTCATGGAATATGTAAAGAATGTCAAGAAAAACAAAAAGGTGTTAATGAATAGCCTTCTCACAATTGAGAAGGTTTTTTATATCGGTTAGGTATAATTTAGCGCCCTCTAACCATATGTTTGTACTACATACTATTTTGAGAGATGAGCGAGGGGCGAAAAAAGTGAGGAATGTCGGAAAGGTATTATATCAAACGTTAAAAGTATTTATCTTGTTCACTTGTTGCACGATTCTTTTTTACTATGGCTTTATATGGCTTAATCAAGAGTATGAAAACTATCATCGCTATGATGAACCAGAAGGATCAGCAATCAAAGTGTTCCAGGCTGATGCTGATCAAGGTGTTGATTGGTGGAATCGTCTATTACTTTTTTATTTAGATGGGGAGTAATCACACATGGAAGATCATTTGCAAGATTTTATCCACTACATGCTTGTTGAAAAAGGACTGGCCAAAAATACGATCATTTCCTATGAAAGAGACTTGAAATCATATATCCAATATCTGAAACATATTGAACAGAAAACGTCATTAAACAAGGTGACGAGAGTACATATTATTCAGTTTTTAAGTTATTTAAAAGAACAAGAAAAATCTGAAAAAACATTAGCAAGACACCTTGCTTCTATTCGATCGTTCCATCAATTTTTATTAAGAGAAAAAATATGTGAACGTGATCCAACAGTACATATTGAAGCACCGAAATTAGCACAAAAACTACCTCAAGTGCTTTCACTATCAGAAGTGGAAGCACTATTAGCTACACCTGACGTGAACACAGCATACGGGCTGCGTAATCGTGCGATGTTAGAGCTTTTATATGCAACAGGTATGAGGGTCTCAGAGCTCATTGAATTAAATGTGGATGATCTGCATTTAACGATGGGATTTGTCCGTTGCGTCGGTAAAGGAAATAAAGAAAGAATTATTCCAATTGGCGATATTGCAACAAATATTTTAGCCCGCTATTTAAGTGATGGAAGACCAAAACTTCAATCATCGACATATACTACCAAAACCCTTTTTTTAAATCATCATGGTAAAGGAATGACACGACAAGGTTTTTGGAAAATATTAAAAAAGCTAGCAACGGAAGCAAAGATTGAAAAAGAATTAACCCCCCATACATTAAGGCACTCATTTGCGACCCACTTATTGGAAAACGGTGCTGATTTACGAGCAGTTCAAGAATTGCTCGGACATGCAGATATTTCAACGACCCAAATATATACACATGTGACAAAAACAAGATTAAAGGATGTTTATACGAAGTATCATCCACGTGCTTAAAACCGCTTGATAGGCGGTTTTATTGCTTTTTTGTTCGTTATATAGCTTTTGCACCGAATGATATATGATGAAAAAAGCATGTCAATTATTTAGACGTAGTCCCTGTTTTATCCATCATTTATCCTTCAGCTAATGATAACACCTTTGCGTGTAGTGGGATAAAAGTGATGCAGTTTCATTATTTTCCTCTATCTGTTGTTATTTTCCCTTTATTTTCGGTACAATAATAGATGTCAGACATCTCATTGTCAGTGAAAAATACTCTACTTTATTTGTTAGGAGAGATAAATATGGCAAAACATACGTTTAAAAGAATTCATCTACTCGTTATGGATTCTGTTGGTATAGGGGAAGCACCAGATGCTGCAAAATTTAATGATGAAGGTGCTGATACATTAGGGCATATTGCGGAGAAAGTGAACGGTCTTCACATGCCAAATATGGGGAAATTAGGACTGTCTAATATCCGCAAAATCAAAGGTGTAGAAAAAGCGACACATCCATTAGCTTATTATACGAAGATGGAGGAAGCTTCCAATGGAAAAGATACAATGACAGGGCATTGGGAACTAATGGGACTTCATATTGAAACACCTTTTAAAGTTTTCCCTAACGGATTTCCACAAAAGCTTATACATAAAATTGAAAAAAGAACAAAAAGAAAAGTAATTGGAAACAAGCCTGCAAGCGGAACAAAAATTATTGAAGAGTTAGGCAAAGAGCATATGGAAACAGGTGCACTTATCGTATATACATCTGCTGATTCAGTATTACAAATAGCCGCACACGAAGAAATCGTACCGCTTGAGGAGCTTTATCAAATATGTGAAATTTGTAGGGAGCTAACATTGGATTCAGAATATATGGTTGGACGCGTCATTGCCCGTCCTTTTATCGGGGAATTAGGCAGCTTTAAAAGAACAGCTAACCGTCGTGATTACGCATTAAAACCATTTTCTCGTACGGTAATGAACGAGTTAAAAGATGAGCAATTTGACGTGATAGCAATTGGTAAAATAGCCGATATTTATGATGGAGAGGGTGTAACAGAAGCAATCAAAACGAAATCAAATATGGATGGAATGGATCAGTTTATACGTACATGTGACAAGCCATTTACAGGTTTAAACTTTATTAATTTAGTTGATTTTGATGCTGATTATGGTCACCGTCGTGATCCAGCAGGCTATGGTAAAGCACTGGAGGAATATGACGCAAGATTACCAGAATTATTGGGGAAAGTGACCGAAAATGATCTACTTATCATTACTGCTGACCATGGTAATGATCCAACTTTTCATGGAACCGATCATACACGTGAATATGTTCCACTCCTCGTATACTCTCCAATATTTGCAGAAGGTAAAGAACTGCCAATTCGGAAAACATTTGCAGATGTAGGGGCAACGATTGCTGAAAACTTCCAAGTAAACATGCCTAAGCACGGAACGAGTTTTTTAAAAAATTTAAAGTAGGAGGGACATGTCATTGCATAAAGAAAAGATTGAAAAAGCAGCAAACCATTTAAAAAAGAAAATCAAGATGACACCTAAAATAGGTTTGATTTTAGGGTCTGGATTAGGTGTTTTAGCGGATGAAATCGAAGAACCTGTCAAAATCCGTTATGAGGATATTCCCGCCTTTCCAGTTTCTACGGTTGAAGGTCATGAAGGCCAGCTTGTGACAGGTCATTTGAACGGGAAAGAAGTTATTGCCATGCAGGGGAGATTTCATTATTACGAGGGTTATCATTTTGCCGAAATAACATTTCCCGTTCGCGTAATGAAAGAGCTAGGTGTCGAAACATTAATTGTAACGAATGCTGCTGGCGGAATAAGCGACCATTTACAACCTGGTGATTTAATGATTATTTCTGATCATATCAATAATATGAATGGAAATCCGCTCATCGGTCCAAATGATCCTAAAATAGGAGAACGTTTTCCTGATATGTCCAATGCCTATAGTGAAAAATTACGAAAGCTGGCTAAAAAAGCAGCTGAAAAACTTGGAATGAATGTCAAAGAAGGGGTATATGTCGGTAACACAGGTCCATCTTATGAGACACCCGCAGAAGTAAGGATGATTAAAGCACTTGGAGGAGACGCGGTCGGGATGTCAACAGTGCCTGAAGTAATTGTAGCCCGTCATGCTCATTTACATGTTCTGGGTATATCTTGTATTTCGAATATGGCAGCTGGAATACTAGATCAACCTTTAACTCATCGTGAAGTCATTGAAACAACAGCAAAAGTGAGAGATGATTTTTTAAGATATGTCAAAGAAATTATTAAAATGATTGAATAAGTGGTGATAGAAAATGAGAATGGTTGATTTAATTCTTAAAAAACGTAACGGACAAGCGTTAACAGCCGAAGAAATACATTTTTTCATACAAGGCTATACAAACGGAGACATTCCGGATTATCAAGTAAGTGCCTTACTTATGGCTATCTATTTTCAAGGAATGAATGAAAAAGAACGTGCCTACTTAACATCAGCAATGGCAAACTCTGGGGAAGTTATTGATTTGTCAAGAATCAATGGAGTAAAAGTGGATAAGCACTCAACAGGAGGTGTTGGTGACACAACCACCCTTATATTAGCTCCACTTGTTGCCTCTGTCGGTGTCCCTGTTGCTAAAATGAGCGGACGCGGGCTCGGTCACACCGGAGGAACGATAGATAAACTAGAAGCTGTTCCTGGTTTCCATGTCGAAATCGACAACGAAGCATTTATTCGGATCGTTAACGAAAATAAGTTAGCTGTTATCGGACAAAGTGGTAACTTAACACCAGCAGATAAAAAACTTTATGCATTAAGGGATGTAACTGCAACTGTCGATAGTATTCCTCTGATTGCTAGTTCCATTATGAGTAAAAAAATTGCTGCCGGTGCAGATGCTATCTGCTTAGATGTGAAAACAGGAGCAGGTGCTTTTATGAAAACACTTGATGAAGCTCGCGAATTAGCAAAGGCAATGGTTAGTATAGGTCATCATACGGGCAGAAAAACGATGGCAATCATTTCTGACATGAGCCAACCCCTCGGTTATGCAGTTGGAAATGCTTTAGAAGTAAAAGAAGCGATTGAAACTTTGCGCGGAAAAGGGCCTGACGATTTAACTCAGTTATGTTTGACACTTGGCAGTCATATGGTTTATTTAGCAGGTAAAGCAACCTCCATACAAACTGCTCGCTATCAATTACAAGCAGCCATTACAGACGGTTCTGCCATTGAAACCTTTAAAACATTCCTTCGCTCTCAAGGTGGTGATGATGCTATCGTTGATGATCCTACAAAACTTCCACAAGCAAAACATGAAGTTGAAGTGTTCGCAGATACTGATGGAACCATATCGAGTATTGCTGCGAACGAAGTTGGTCATGCGGCAATGCTTTTAGGAGCTGGTAGGACGACGAAAGAATCAACGATTGATCTTGCTGCCGGAATCGTTCTGAATAAAAAGGTTGGGGAACGAGTAAGAAAAGGTGAAAGAATCGCTGTCATCCATTCTAATCAAGAAAATAATGAAGAAGTGAAAAAAAAGCTTAGCGAAAGCATCAACATTTCCAAAGGGAAAATAGAAATGCCAACATTGATTTATGAAGAAATAAGTGAGTAAAAAAATAGAAAGGGAACTGTCTAAAAGAGCAGTTCTCTTTCTTTTATTTTCAGATACGCCAGTTCCATAGTGTCATTTGTCTGTTTGAAAATAGAGTAGCATTTGCTAATTCTAAATGTACGAAAAAGGGGCGAATTTGTATTTAAAAATAAAAAAAGAAATGAAAGATCCATGTAGGTTTGCCGAGACATCCACTCCTGTGGGAAAGCTTGAACAGAAGCCCTAAGAGCATCGCAACGAGAAGACCGCAGCCAAGTCTGCGGCAAGCGTCCACCTTAGAACGGAAATCTATATGATGTCCATGTTTATTTTTCTCAACCATATAAATTCTCTTCACTGCCCTGTCCTTACTTTTATCCACCCTTTATGAACATCTCTGTCGCCTCTCCATTATTTTTTATCATGAAAGGTATTAGGTATAAAAAATAATCCGCTGGAAAGAATGTATTTATGGATAAAATTCCCGTTATTTACATAGTGGTGATGATCATGGAGGGGTTAAAATGAAAAAAATTGGCTTAATAGTATGTACGTTACTCTTTTCTTCTTTCGTTGCGACGACGGCATCTGCGGAAGAAAATGCAGAGCTGGCAGATGATGCTAAATCCGCTATTTTGATTGAAAGAGATACCGGGGCCATTCTATATGAAAAAAATATTCATGAAAAGCTTCCACCCGCATCAATGACAAAAATAATGACCATGCTTTTAATAATGGAAGCAATCGATAAAGGGCAGATTCAATTAAACGAAAAAGTTCGTACAAGTGAATATGCTGCATCAATGGGAGGTTCGCAAATTTTTTTGGAGCCTGGTGAAGAAATGACAGTAAAAGATTTACTTAAAAGTATCGCTATTGCATCTGCTAACGATGCTTCAGTCGCACTTGCTGAAAAAATTGCTGGTAGTGAACAAGCCTTTGTGAAAATGATGAATAAAAAAGCAGCTGAGTTAAAACTAAAAAACACAAAATTTCAAAACACAACGGGCTTATCCACTGATGATCACTATAGTTCGGCATATGATATGGCAATAATGGCAAAAGAGCTTTTAAAGTATGAAGATATAACGAAATTTACGAAAATATATGAAGACTATTTACGTGAAGATACAGATAAGAAATTTTGGCTAGTAAACACAAATAAGCTCGTTAAATTTTATCCAGGGGCAGATGGGCTGAAAACTGGTTTTACAAAAGAGGCAAAATATTGCTTAACAGCAACTGCTAAAAAAGATGATATGCGTGTAATTGCCGTAATATTCGGAGCTCAAGATCCAAAAGGACGAAATGCCCAAATTACGTCAATGATGGATTATGCTTTTTCTCAATATAAAACGCATCCTTTCTATAGAAAAAGGGGAAAAATTAGCAAAAATAAAAGTGAATAAAGGACATCAAAACGATGTACATGCGGTAACAAGTGAATCGATCTCCGTTCTTACAAAAAAAGGGCAACAATTTGATAAATTAAAACAGGAAATAAATATAAACAAAAAGCAAGTTGCCCCGATTAAAAAAGGGGACAAAGTCGGAACATTAATTATCAAAAAAGGAGATAAAGTGTTAATAGAATCAGATTTACTTGCCGAAAAAGAAATTAAAAAAGCGAATTGGTGGCAACTTTATAAGAAGAGTTTAGGGATGATGACAAAGTCAAGTTAACTGAATGATCACTAATTTTGTCTAATTGCTTCTAGTTTTGTCATGAAGAAGGAATCTACAATCAGCATAGCGAAATGACTCACTATATTAAATTGAAGGAGGAGTCTGCATAGTGGGTCTTACTATTGATTTAGAAGTGAAGGAAGATGTACTCTGTTTGAGACTTGGCGGTGAGTTAGATCACCATACAGCTGAAAAGTTACGGAAAGCTGTGTCGAAAACACTTGCAGTTCATCATATTCAACACATGGTCTTAAATTTAGAGCATTTAGAATTTATGGATAGCTCAGGTCTTGGCGTTATTTTAGGAAGGTATAAGGAAATAAGTCAAATGCATGGGGAAATGGTCGTATGCGCTATTTCACCACCAGTAAAGCGACTGTTTGAAATGTCTGGATTATTTAAAATCATCCGCCTAGAATCCTCTGAAAAATTCGCTTTAGAAAGATTGGGGGTTGCGTAATGATGAGAAATGAAATGCAAATACAATTCAGTGCACTTAGTCAAAATGAGTCGTTTGCTCGCATTACAGTCGCTGCTTTTGTAGCCCAGTTAGATCCAACGATGGACGAATTGACAGAAGTAAAAACAGTTGTTTCTGAAGCGGTGACAAATGCGATTATTCATGGTTATGAAGGCAATCCCGCTGGTCAAGTATATATATCTGCAGTCATTGAAAATGATTTAGTGGATCTCGTTGTAAGAGATGAGGGAAAAGGAATTGCTGATATCGAAAAAGCAAGAGAGCCTTTATACACGACAAAGCCAGAATTAGAACGGTCTGGAATGGGATTTACAATTATGGAAAACTTCATGGATACAGTAGAGATAGAATCACATCCTAGTCAAGGCACCACTGTGAGGTTAAAAAAATATTTAACAAAAAGTAAAGCACTATGTAATTAGGAGTGGTGCCTGTGGATGTTGAATTGGAGAAAAATTCTAAAAAACCATTTCTACAAGATCACGAAGTTAAACAACTAATAAGGCAAAGTCAAGAAGGCGACCAAGTTGCTCGTGATACACTCGTTGAAAAAAATATGCGTTTGGTTTGGTCAGTTGTTCAACGATTTCTCAATCGTGGTTATGAACCGGATGATTTATTTCAAATAGGTTGCATTGGCTTATTAAAATCGGTGGATAAATTTGATTTATCTTATGATGTTAAATTTTCTACCTATGCAGTCCCGATGATCATTGGTGAAATCCAACGTTTTATTCGTGATGATGGTACAGTGAAAGTAAGTCGATCATTAAAAGAAACAGGAAATAAAATTAGAAGAGCCCGAGACGAGTTATCTAAAAAGCACGGAAAACATCCAACAATTACCGAAATAGCTGATCATCTTGATCTTTCGTTGGAAGATGTTATCATGGCCCAGGAAGCAAGTCGTTTACCATCATCTATACATGAAACAGTGTATGAAAATGATGGTGATCCAATTACTTTATTAGACCAAATTCAAGATGAGCGGAGTGAAAATAAGTGGTTTGATAAAATGGCTCTTGAAGAAGCGATTCGATGTTTAAGTGAGCGTGAGCGTCTTATCGTCTTTTTAAGATACTACAAGGATAAAACTCAGTCTGAAGTTGCAGGACGGTTAGGCATTTCTCAAGTTCAAGTTTCCCGACTTGAAAAGAAAATATTAAAACAAATGAAAGATCGCATGGAGGTTGACACATAAAGTTATCACACTAGGAATGCGTAGGGGCGATGAGTGAGATGACGATCATGCTTCTTTTTGTAACCAACTGAACAACGAAGATAAAATAAAAATATAGCTAAAACAAGTACAATGGTGAATAGGAAGTCACATGGTGAATGCTCGTCCTAACAACCGCAGGCTGAATGAAGGGGCAAATTCATCTGATGTAGTGTAATCCTTCCTTATTATAATTTGAAAAAGGATGCTAATAGCTGAGTGATTAAAACCACTCCTGTTAGCATCCTTTTTCTGTTTTTACAACGACGAAATCAAATCACATGAATTCACAGACATGAAATGAGCTTTTTTCGAGCATACTAACGATATAAACACATATGCAGGAAGTGAGATGGATGAAAAGTACAATTTATTTTCGCTTACGACCACGAATAGAAATACCTCATGATACATCTACCATCAAATTAAAAACGATTGCAACCATCGTTGCTCCAGATGCATACATACCCTTGCTAAATAATTTGGTCATATATGACGTAACCGAGGTAGATACTCCAGTCATTATTATCGATGCAATCGATGTAATTTCCCATATTGAAAAAAGAGTCGGTGTCGTTGATATTCAAACAATTGGACCAGCACAAGCGGTTATCGAAATCAAGTCAGCTGAAAAAAAGATCTCAATCCTATCCTTTTTATTAGTCTGGTTTTTATTATTTATTGGTGCTGGTTTGGCAATTATGTACTTTCATGAGGATGTGAGTATGAGAGCATCACAAATGAAGCTTTACAAAATGATAACAGGAATAGAAACTTCTTATCCTTTATTGTTCCAAATTCCATACTCCATCGGCCTAGGTATTGGTATGATTTTATTTTTTAATCATCTTTTTCGTAAACGGATAAATAAAGAGCCGAGTCCACTTGAAGTAGAGATGTTTAATTACCAGGAGGACTTAGATCGTTTTATGATCATGAAGGAAAAAGTGAAGCAAAAACGGAGACAATCATGATCATAAAATTATTGCTTGCTGCAATTGTAGGTTTAGCTGGGGGATTGGCAGTTGGCACTGGTTTTGTTGCATTTCTAGCGGTACTGGGAATTATTCCAAGATTGATACAACTAACAAAAACAGCTGAAATGATTCGCTTTTATGAAGCTGCAGTTGTTTTTGGAGCTGTTATCATCAGTTTTCTCAGTCTTTCGAATCCAGTTTTTCATTTCTCCAAATACATCATTATTCCGATTGGACTTGCAAGCGGGATTTTTATCGGCATGTTAGCCGCAGCGTTAACAGAAGTATTAAATGTTTTTCCGATCATTGCAAAGCGGATCGGGATGGAAGAGAAAACAGTCGTATTATTAATGGCTTTAGTATTCGGAAAAGTATGTGGCTCTCTCTTCCATTGGACTATTTTTGTTGATTAAGGAGTGGATCAATTATGAAAAATTCTGATGTACATCTTAAAAGAAGAATCCCGAAAAAGACGGAAGAACTTGAAAAGTTTTTCAGAGAAAACGTTGGACTAGGCACCAGCTTTGATGTGGAGATGCGACATTTAAAAATCTTAAAGAAAGATGTACAACTTTATTATGTCAATGGGCTTACTGAGACTCAATATGTTATTGAAATTATCGAAGAGCTTGTCAATATAAATGATCATGAAAAAGCTTCCTCCAAGCTGTTTCAAATTGTCCAAAATAGACTTGTTCATGAGTCTGTGCAACTTGTTGACACATTGGACGAAATGGTTGATCAAGTGCTCACTGGACTTATTGCAATCGTCGTTGAGGGATCTGGGCAAGCATTTATTGTTGATGTCAGAAACTATCCAGGGAGAGATCCTGAAGAACCAGATACGGAAAAGGTTGTTAGAGGTTCGCGCGATGGTTATGTCGAAAACATTCTTTTTAACACTGCCTTAACGAGGCGGCGTATTCGCGACGAACGTTTGCGCTTTGAAATATTAAAGGTAGGAGAAAGATCAAAAACGGAAGTTGCTCTAGCTTATATTAAAGATATCACCAATCCTAAACTAATAGAAATGGTAAGAGCGGAGATTTGTAATATTGAAATAGATGGAATCCCAATGGCAGATAAAGCATTAGAGGAGTTTATTTTAAAGCAAGGGTTCAATCCTTTTCCGCTTGTTCGCTATACGGAACGCGCCGATGTTGGCGCAACTCATTTATTGGAAGGCCATATTTTAGTTTTTGTTGATACATCACCGAGTGTTATGATTATGCCATCTACCTATTTCCATCACTTGCAACATGCAGAAGAATATCGACAATCTGCTGCAGTTGGAACATTTATTCGTTGGATGCGCTATATAGGTATCTTTGCTTCTATATTCTTTTTACCGCTCTGGTATTTATTTGCGCTTGATCCATCACTCCTTCCCGAATCATTATCATTTATAGGTCCAAAGGAAAAATCAGAAATTCCGCTTATTGGTCAATTAATTATTGCTGATATTGGTGTCGAATTTCTGCGCATCGCAGCCATTCATACGCCAACACCACTTTCAACGGCAATGGGGTTAATAGCTGCTATTTTAATCGGTGAAATTGCGGTTGACGTCGGTATGTTTGTTCCCGAAGTGCTTTTATATGTGTCAATTGCAGCGATCGGAACATTTGCAACCCCTAGCTATGAGCTGGGAGTTGCGAATAAAATTTGCCGGCTGATTCTGCTTGTTGTTGTAGCGATATTTAAGTGTCCCGGCTATCTTGTTGGTTCCACTGTTTTTATTCTCTTTTTGGCACAGATGCGCCCATTAAATACACCCTATTTATGGCCGTTTATTCCCTTTAATTTAGGTGCATTTATGCAAATTGTTCTAAGAAGATCTGTCCCTGGGTCAAGAAAAAGACCAAGTATAGTCCAACCGTTAAATGTATACAAAAAGCCGAAAAATGAATAAAGAGAAAAGATTGCGCAAATGATTCTTCTATGGTAAGGTTTATCTCAATTAAAGACTTGTAAGAGAAAAATTGGAACGTAAACTTTTCCTTTTCAACTGTAGTAGTTTCTCTATCACTGTTTCGTATAATAAGTTTAGGTAATGGAAAAAGAGCGACTGTTCCTATGTTACATATGAAGATAGGAAAATCGAGACACTAAAGTCTTAAGTGAAGTTCACTTTACCGTCTCTTTTAAAAGACAGTTCGTCTCATGACAACTGTCTATTCTACTTATTTGGAACAAAGGAGAAGTTTACTCCTTAAATAAACACGGGATGAGGGATTTTATGGATTTTTTTGGAACGACTAAAATAAACGACAGAGGTCACTTAGAGATTGGTGGCGTGGATACGATTGAGTTAGTTGAAAAGTATGGAACTCCTTTATATGTGTATGATGTTGCTTTTATTCGACAAAGAGCAAGATTGTTTAAACAATCATTTGAAAAACAAAATGTGAAGGGACAAGTTGCCTATGCAAGTAAAGCATTTTCATCGATCGCTATGTATCAATTAATGAAAGAAGAAGGTTTATCACTGGATGTCGTTTCTGGTGGTGAATTATATACTGCAATTGCTGCCGGATTCCCTCCAGAAAAAATTCAATTTCATGGAAACAATAAAAGTATTGAGGAACTTAAAATGGCTGTCGATCATCAAGTTGGCTGTATTATCGTTGATAACTTTTATGAATTATCTCAATTGACCGAGATATGTGCAGAGAGGAAGACAACGATCTCTGTACTGTTGCGTGTGACCCCTGGTATTGAAGCTCACACGCATGACTATATTTTAACAGGACAAGAAGATTCTAAATTTGGCTTTGATTTAGAAAGTGGACAAGCCGACCAAGCAGTAGAACAAGCAATACATGCAGAACATATCAAGTTGCTTGGTATTCATACCCATATTGGTTCTCAAATATTTGAGACAACCGGCTTTTTATTAACTATCCGCAAGCTTATGCAAAAAGTAGCCGATTGGAAGCAACGACATCATTTTCAGCCTAAGGTATTGAACGTAGGTGGTGGATTTGGTATCAGGTATACGGAGGAAGACAAACCATTACAGCCTCAACAGTATATAAAGGCGATTATTTCAGAAGTGAAAAAAGAAGCGGCCAAATATCACCTGAAAATGCCTGAAATCTGGATAGAACCAGGCCGTTCACTTGTGGGAGAAGCTGGAACTACCCTTTACTCTATCGGCTCGCAAAAAGATATCCCAAATATTCGTAAATATGTCGCTGTAGATGGAGGGATGAGTGATAATATAAGACCAGCTTTATATGAAGCAAAATATGAAGCACTGCTTGCCAATCGACCTAATGATCCAAAAGAGGAAAAGGTATCTATAGCTGGTAAATGTTGTGAATCAGGTGATATGTTAATATGGGACTTGTCCTTACCGAAAACAAGTGAAAATGATATTTTAGCAGTTTTTAGTACGGGAGCGTATGGCTATTCAATGGCCAGTAACTATAATCGCATTCCCCGCCCTGCAGTTGTCTTTGTCGAAAATGGGAAAGATAGGCTCGTCATTAGACGTGAGACATATGAAGATTTGATCCGTTTAGATCAACCATTAAAAGAAGGAATGACTTGTTCATAACTAGCATGAGTCACTTCCCTTGTAAAATTTGCGAAAATAGAAGAAAATGAATAAAATAGTAACTGGAAGAGAAGCACTTTTATTTAACTGTTTTATATAATAGTAAGGAGTGGCAATTTTTTGCGAAAAAAAAATATACTTTTATTCATTACGATTCTCGTTATTTCACTAGGCTGGGGAGCTGTTTATTTTTGGAAGTTCGTTCTCGAATAATAGGTTTATAACCCCGATTGAAACCTTTCATTGTTTTTAGTATGATAGGAAGCAATTGGCTCCTGTTTATTTTAGCTAACGAATGTTCATAATGATGAAAGCAGCTAATGCTGCAATAATTGTAACGAGGGATTTGTATGTTAATTCGATATAAAAAAGCCTTTGAGAAAATTGCAATGGGTCTTTTATCATTTATGCCAAATGAAAAAGACTTAAAACAATTGCAACAAACGATGAAAGATTACGAGGAAAATGAAAATTGGCAACTCTTCCTTTGGAAGGAGGAAGATGTCATTGGAATCGTTGGTGTTGTTATCGATGATGAAACGGTTAAAATACAGCATCTTTCAGTAAATCCATCCCATCGTCACGAGGGAGTAGGAAAAAGTATGTTAAAATCATTACAAGAAATTTATGCAGATAAAAAGTTATTACCTACTAAATATATAACTTCTTTTTTTGAAAAATGTGCGCTTCTCGAAGATGAAGAAAACGAAAATACGAAGAGCTCGGACAATTAAAATCCGAGCTTTTTTATATGGATGCTTGATAATATAAAAATTTAAGAAAGTGAGCAGTGTAAGCCGCTTCTTTTTTGATGTTTACGTTGCTTAGCTATTTCGCGACTCTTCCTTATGCTTGTCCGATCGCGAAGGGTATGATAATTGAGCAAATAATGATTACTTACGTCGCTTTCACGACCCCATACCAATCCACGTTGGGCACATTTCCTTTTACAAAACTGAAGAAAAGCTTTGTTTTTAAATGGTAAATGAATACTTTTATATGGTTTATTTTCGTTTATGTTTGTAAGTGTGTGCTGCATTTGTGTTAAAAGTTCAGTGGGTTCTAGTTGTAACCTTTCGATTTCCGCTTGGTTTTTTTCTAACAGTTGAATTGCTTTTATCATTAACTTTTTCGCTCCGACAAAATTTTTCCGTCGGTAATGATAAAAACTAACAGCAATTTGAATGAAGCCTATCCACATAGAATCCAGTTTATCATGACAAGTTTCTTTCCAATATGTTTCTAATACTTCATGGCATTGGAAATAATCCCTATCAGCGTGGAAATGAATTAAAAAATCAATATATGCTTTTGGAAAAGTCATCTCCATGCTCCTTTCGCTGACCATTACAATTAGCATAACATATCTTTCTTCTTAACATCATTTTCCAAACATAAAAAAGTCCAGACCGAAATCTGGACTTCGAAAGCATTAATAAATATATGCACTGCCTACAATCACCAATAAAATGAACAGTACGACGATCATTGCGAATCCGCCATATGCAAAACCACCGCTCATTTTTCTAACCTCCTTCCACTTGCTTCTCCACTTAAGAAGAACAATCATTTACTCATGCTCCAGCTAAACTGGAAATGATCTAATACTTAGCAAATGATATTGTATGATATGTGTATAGCAGTCTAAGTGTATAGGCATATACCTATTCTTTTATGTAAAAATGATTGGATAAAATAAGTGAATCTACTATACTAATAATGATCTAACTTATAGATGTGGAATCGGTGATAAGATGAAGTATAATGTAAAAATTGATGCTTTTGAAGGTCCTTTAGATTTGTTATTACATCTTATTAACACAATGGAGATTAATATTTATGACATTCCAATGGCAGAAATAACGGATCAATATTTTATATATGTACATACGATGAAAGAATTGGAGTTAGATGTAGCTAGTGAGTATTTAGTAATGGCTGCGACTTTACTATCGATAAAAAGTAAGATGCTTCTTCCACAATCAGAAGAACCATTAGATGATGAATTAGATGTTGAATTTGAAGAGGATCCCCGAGAAGAACTTGTGGAGCGATTAATGGAATATAAAAAATTTAAAGAAGCTGCTCGACAGTTAAGAGAAAAGGAAGAAGAGCGTGGCAAATTATATACAAAGCCACCGAGTGATTTAAGTGAATACACAAACAACACACAGACTGCAAATCTTGATGTAACTATTTATGATATGTTAGGAGCCTTTCATAAGTTATTAAGAAGAAAAAAGCTTCAGCAACCTTTATCGACAAAAGTAACACGACAGGAAATTTCCATCGCTGAGCGGATGAAAGATATTCTTGAACAAATGAAAAACAAGCCGACAAGGATAAACTTCTTCTCTTTATTTACATCTTATGAAAAAGAGGAAATCGTCGTAACATTTTTATCAACATTAGAATTAATGATGCGTAATGAAATTACTGTCAGCCAACAACATAACTTTGGAGATATTTATCTTTATAAAGTAGGAGGAGAAGCTTTGCGTGAAGACTGTTAATTTAGTAGGTGTATTAGAGAGTTTGTTGTTTGTGGCAGGGGATGAAGGATTATCTCTTAAACAAATAATGGATGCAATGGGAGTCGGTAGACAAGAAG
The DNA here is from genome assembly GCA_963748745.1 of uncultured Bacillaceae bacterium. Classification (GTDB taxonomy): domain Bacteria; phylum Bacillota; class Bacilli; order Bacillales; family Bacillaceae_C; genus CAVVKR01. Next base: position 51,946 of record CAVVKR010000015.1, read on the forward strand.
TATTAGAAATGATACAAGCCTTGCAGCAAAACTATAGAAAAAATAGTGAGCGAGGTCTCATATTAATAGAATTGGCTGGAACCTATCAATTAGCAACGAAGAAGGAACATGCACTTTATTTAAAAAAACTTGCAACTTCTTCAGGTGTGAAAACATTGTCACAAGCTGCTTTAGAAACGCTTGCAATTATTGCATATAAACAGCCGATAACGCGAACAGAAATTGAAGATATTCGTGGAGTGAAAACGGAAAGACCATTACAAACATTGATGGCAAAAGGACTGATAAAGGAAAAAGGGAGAGCAGAAGGAACAGGTAGGGCCATTCTTTATGGAACGACGAAGGAATTTCTCGATTATTTCGGATTGAAAGATCTAGAGGAGTTACCATCCTTACCGGAAAATGAGGGTGAATTATATACAGAAGAGGAAGCAGATTTATTCTTTGAAAAATTTCAAGAAACAATGCAATCATAATGACATAAATGGTTGTTTGCCTAGGCAAACAACCATTTTTTTAATCATAACTTGTCTTGTCCAGCATAAACTTTTATCAAGAACGAGTAAGGAGAAAAGGAGCTTCCTATGATACATATGAAAAAGTTATCTATATATCTATTTGTTTTCACACTATTGTTCACTGCTCTACCAAACGTCAGTTCAGCAAAACCTTCATTGAGCGCTGCGAGTAGCATTTTAATGGAACAAAAAAGCGGAAGAGTGCTATATGAAGACAATGCTCATGAAATTCGTCGGATTGCTTCAATTACGAAAATAATGACAGCTATAATAGCCATTGAGTCAGGGAAGCTTCATGAAAAGGTGAAAGTGAGCGAAAGAGCTGTCAATACGGAGGGATCAAGCATTTATTTAAAAGAAGGAACAGAGATGAAACTGGAAGATTTACTTTATGGGTTAATGCTTACGTTCAGGCAATGATGCCGCAGTTGCAATTGCTGAGCATGTAGGGGGTAGTGTAGAAGGATTTGTCTTATTGATGAATCAAAAAGCAGAGCAAATTGGAATGGAAAACACCTCTTTTGCCAATCCACATGGTTTAGACGACCATGAAGATCATTATTCAACGGCGTATGATATGGCTTTGCTGACACGCTATGCTATGGAGAATGAAAATTTCAGAGTGATTTCAGGAACAAAGGTTCATAAAGTAGTTCACCCCGATCCTGAGAGTCAGTGGGATATCGAATGGCGCAATAAAAATAGATTATTAACAGAAAAATATCCGGTATTGCACTGGAGGAAAAACTGGTTACACGAAACGCGCGAGGCAGAACGCTTGATCACAACAGCATACGAAAGGGAGTATGGATTTAATTGCAGTTACATTCGATGCACCAAATGATTGGAACGACCATATTGACATGTATGAATACGGCATTTTCAACATATAAGCAGGTTAAATATTGCCAAGAAAGGGATCAAGAACTTTATCAAAACGAGAGCCGTATCGATCATAAAGTATTCAATTAAAAAATGACTATCGATTACCCATTAACAAAAAGGAGAAATATGCATATTCGTATTGAATATCAATTGTTCAAGCCCAAAAGAATTAGTGAAAAATAAGGAAATAGACCAGAAGTAGTTTTGCAAATGGTTGTTTATTTACAGGATAAGCCAATCATAGACAGGCCAATTATATAATACAGTTTGAGAAAAAAGAGAAAGAGAGCTTGTGGGAATTATTTTTCAACAATTCTGGCATTTCGGTGTGATAGCAATGATGATTAATTATATTTGGATTGGCATGACGATCATTGGATTTGCATTTGCCGGCATAAACGGAAAAATGAAAGAAGTCAAGTGAAGCTATTTTTCAGTCTGCAAATGAAGCAGTCACTTTATGCATCGGTTTAATTAGCATTCTCGTTTTTTGGCTTGGCATTATGAGGATTGCTCAAGAAGCGGGTTTGCTTGAAAAACTTGCGAATCTATTTAAGCCGCTTGATTCTCAAACTATTTCCGGAGTATACCGAGTGATCATCCAGCTGTTGGCTATATATTGTCAAATATTATTGCGAATATGTTTGGATTGGTAATGCGGCGACTCCCCTTGGAATAAAAGCAATGGAGCAGCTTAAGGCATTAAATGGGGGCTCGTCCGCAGCAAGTCGCTCCATGGTAACATTTTTAGCACTAAATACTTCAGGTTTGACGATTATTCCCACAACAGTTATTGCCATTCGAATGAATTATCAGTCTGCATCGCCAACCGAAATTGTTGGGCCAACATTAATCGCTACCGTTTGTGCAACTGTGGGCGCAATTTTGATTGATCGGTACTTTTATAAACGCCGAACGAGAAGGGATGTGAAGTAAGCTGCAGCTCATTATCTGCTATTTCATTGTGGATCGTCCCCGCCATGATTGGGTTTATTCTTATTATATAGCGCTTGGAAAAAGGTCCCCGCTTATGAACACTTTGTTGAAGGTGGAAAGGAAGGCGTTAAAATTGCGTTCTCTATCATTCCTTTTTTAGTCGGAATGCTCGTGGCGATTACAGTTTTTCGGGCTATCCGGAGCGCTCGACTTTTTCATTGCAATTTATTACGGCCAATCCTGAACGCACTAGGCGTCCCGGCAGAGGTTGTACCATTAGCATTAATCGGCCCATCTCCGGCACAGCTGCACTGGGCGTCATGAGTGATATTACTGTCAGTTCACGGACCGGATTCCTTAATCGGACAGGATGGCCTCGACGATTCAAGGCAGTACAGATACAACATTCTATGTGTTAACTGTGTACTTTGGCGCGGTAGGAATTAAAAAAATGGGTGATGCATTAAAGGTAGGGCTGCTGGCAGATTTAATCGGGATTTCCGCTGCATTATTATTACTTGTCTTAAACGATGCATGTTTCATGATTAAAGCATAGACTGGAACATCTTTTTGTTTTATAATGGCGTAAAAATAGCATGCTTCCTTTGTTTTTATCAACTTATATGTAATAATTCATACAGTAAAACCCGTATATTAATATGAGGTGAATTGAATGGAAAGATTACAAAAAGTGATTGCTCATGCAGGCGTTACATCACGCCGAAAAGCAGAAGAGCTTAATTCTCGAAGGCAAAGTTAAGGTAAATGGAAAAATTGTCAAAGAACTTAGGGACGAAGGTCTCAACGTCAGATAGAGTAGAAGTAAATGGCATCCAGCTGCAGCAGGAAGTAAAAAGGTATTTTTTCTTCTATAAACCAAGAGGCGTTATTTCAGCTGTCACGGATGATAAGAATCGAAAAGTAGTCACGGATTATTTTCCGCATGTTGAGGAGCGTATTTATCCAGTCGGAAGGCTTGATTATGATACATCTGGATTATTGCTGCTATCGAATGATGGTGAATTTACGCATCAGCTTTCCCATCCAAGCTATCGAAGTGAAAAAGACGTATGTCGCAAATTAAAAGGAATTCCATTGAGGGAATCACTGCAAACAAGTTGGAACGCGGCATCGAGTTGAAGATGGAATGACAGCCCGGCTCGAGTGAAAATGTTATAGATAAATAAAAAGCAAGGCACTGCGATTGTGGAAATAACGATCCATGAGGTAAAAATCGTCAAGTGCGAAGAATGATGGAAGCCATCGGCCATCCTGTAGAAAATTAAAACGTGAACAATATGCGTTTCTTAATTTGCAGGGATTAAATGCCGGGGACAGCAGGGAATTAACACCACATGAAGTAAAGCAGTTAAGAAATATTGGCAGGGAACAGATAAAAGGTGAAATATTCTTGATAAACTATTCACATAACCTTCAAATAATCGAAGAGTAGAACACATTGATAGCATGATATAATGTACATGACAAATTGTGGTACAAATTGAAGGAGGTTAAGGTAAAGATTATGTCTACAAAGAAAAAAAATCGCTTGATTATGCGATCAGTTATTTTAGCTAATCTGGCTGCAGCAATCGTTTATACATTATATGCAAGTATCACAAAAGATGACGCGGGCAGAATAGCTAGGTTGGTGACAAGGCTCCGGATTTTATCCTTTCAGACATGGAAGGAAATCAACACAAGCTCTCTGATTATAAAGGGCAAGGTGTATTTTTAAACTTTTGGGGAACATGGTGTAAGCCATGTGAGAAAGAAATGCCATATATGAATAATCAATATAAAGTTTATAAAGATCAAGGAGTTGAAATATTAGCAGTCAATGTTGGTGAGTCGGATTATGCAGTGAAGAAGTTTGTAAAAAAACATGAACTAGATTTTCCCGATTCTTATTGATAAAAATAAAGAAGTGATGAATGCTTATGGAATCATGTACCACTTACCAGCGACAATTTTCATCGATCCGAACGGAAACTGATCGAAACGAAGAAGTTGACTTACGAGGAGAAATGACGCAAGATGGACAGTATCAAGACAATATATGGAATGTCAAAATAAACCTTAATGATAAGAGGAGTTTGACAATGGAAAGAGTAAAATGTGAATGCGGTCATGTAAATCCAATTGGTACGATATTATGTGAATCCTGTGGCAGGGCATTAACAGAGGAAGCGAAGAAGGAAAAAATTCATGATATGCGATATGACGGGAGTGCCCGTCAGATCACAAACATATAAGAGAACAATCATCGATAAAATATGGAATTTTTTTCTTCTGTTAAAGTAGGGGTTTGGTTAATTAGTAATTACACTGATTGCATCTGCAATTGGAACCATTTTTCCACAAGAGATGTATATTCCACCAGAGTAGTCATTAACCAAGCCGAACATTATGCTAAACAATATGGATTGGCGGGTAAACTTTATTACATATTAGGTTTTCATGATTTATATAGTTCTTGGTGGTATTTCTTATTGATAGCTTCAATCGGGGTTTCATTAGTGATTTGTAGCCTTGATCGGGTTATTCCGCTTTATCGCGCATTGAAAAACCAACGAGTAACGACGACATGAAGGCTTTTTAAAAAGACAGAGGCTATGTCAGCTCACGGAGTAGCAGAACCAGATTAAGAAATGGAAAAAGTGAAAGAAAGACTGAAAGACAAAAAGATATCCAGATTCGTGAAGAAAATGGAAATATTTTTGCAGAAAAAGGTCGGTTTTCCCGATGGGGCCCATACGTGAATCATATTGGTCTCATTATTTTTTTAATTGGCGCGATGTTACGCTTCGTTCCCGGTATGTATATAGATGAGATATTATGGATTCGTGAAGGAGAAAAAAAGGTTATTCCAGGGACCGATGAACAGTATGTGTTGGAAAATAAAAAATTTACAATGCCGAAGTATATGACAAAGAAGAGGATAGAGAAGTATATCGAAGCGGCGATCGACCGATGGGTTCTGTTTTTAAAAACTTCCAATCAGACGTAATGCTTTACAAACGAGATACGGAAAAAACACTTGGTGAGATGATGAATCTTGAATTAGAAACAGAAGCAGAAATTCGCGTGAATGAACCATTAAAGTTTGATCGCTATCGCTATTTATCAGGTGGATTATAAATTGGATGAATTCAATACAATGTCATTTAATTTAATTAATAAAGAGACTGAAAAATCGAATGGTGAAATTGACGATCGATTTATTCGATCCGCAAGATGAATATGATTTAGGCAATGGTTACAAGGTTGAATTAGTTGGGTATTATCCCGATTTTTCAGGATTTGCTGAAAATGGTGAGCCTCAAACTGATTTCGCCAGTACCAAATAACCCGGCATTTCTATTTAAAATGATTTCTCCAGAGCATCCTGATGGTGAAATAAGTTTTGCTGGTATTCAGAACACTGTCGAGCCGTTAGGAGAAACGGATTATAAAATGGCCTTTATGGAATTGCATACAAGAAATGTATCTGCACTTACAATTCGGAAAGATTTAACATTATGGATCCTCGGAATCGGTGGTGTCATCTTTATGATTGGTGTGACACAAGGCTCTTATTGGAATCATCGCAGAATTTGGTTACAAAAAGGAAAAGATGGTATCATTTTAGCAGCACATACAAATAAAAATTGGTATGGAATAAAGAGAGAAATTGACTATTTAATTAAAGACACTGGGCTTCAAACACCAGTTGATCGTCAACAATTAAAAAAAGAAAAAAGAGAAAAAAGTAAAAGAACATAAAGTGTAAGAGAGGAGGAACAACTAGTGACGAACTTAGCGCAACTAAGTAGCAATTTGTTATTTGCAGCGTTTATTCTATATCTCATTGCCACGTTGTTTTTCGGAGGGACGATCAAGCAAAAGAAGGGAATAGAACAAAAAGAAACGAAAAAGAATCGATGGGGAACGATTGCAATCACGCTGACTATTATCGGTTTTGTAGCACAATTAGGTTATTTTATTACAAGATGGATTGCAGCAGGGCATGCACCCGTTAGTAACCTTTTTGAATTTACAACCTTTTTCGGTATGATGCTCGTTGGTGCCTTCATTATTATTTATTTTATCTATCAAACACCAGTGTTAGGCCTATTTGCACTACCTGTAGCACTTATCATTATCGCTTTTGCATCAATGTTCCCAACCGATATTAATCCATTAATTCCGGCTTTAAAAAGTAAATGGCTTGCGATTCACGTTATTACGACAGCAGCCGGACAAGCAATATTAGCAGTTAGCTTTGCTGCGGGTGTCATTTATTTAATCAAAAATATCGATCACACTATTAAAAGTAGAAAATCCTTTTGGGTTGAAGTCGTTATGTATTCGATTGTCGTTATCATAGGATTTATTATGATTACATCTGTGTTTGCGATTAGTGACTATAAAGCATCATTTGACTATATTAATACAGATGGTCAACCTGCTACTGTTGAGTATACACTTCCAGCACTTGTAGGACCGAATGAAGCGGAACTCAAAACACCAGATAGGTTGGAACCATTGGTCACTGTTCCAGCTATAATTGAAGCGAAAAAATTAAATACAGTCATTTGGTCATTTATCTCAGGTTCAATCATCTACTTACTTATTCGACTGATTGCAAGAAAAAGAGTTAGTCTCATCTTGCAACCATATACAAAGAGAGTAAATTCTGATTTACTCGATGAAATTGGTTATCGTTCCGTTCTAATCGGATTTCCAGTTTTCACATTAGGTGGACTTATTTTTGCTATGATCTGGGCACAAATTGCTTGGACCCGTTTTTGGGGATGGGACCCTAAAGAAGTGTGGGCATTGATTACTTGGCTATTCTATGCTGCCTTCCTCCATTTGCGATTATCGAGAGGATGGCACGGCGAAAAATCGGCATGGTTAGCTGTGATTGGGTTTGTCATTATTCTGTTTAACTTAATATTTGTCAATCTTATTATTGCTGGTTTACATTCCTATGCATAAAATGGTAATAAAAAGAGCCTTCACTTTAAGTGATGGCTTTTTTTATATACAATAGTAGTATAGGATTTGATTAACATGAAGGGAAGTATGCTTAATGGAACAAGAAGTAAAAGTATTAGTTGTTGATGATGAAGAAAGAATTCGACGCTTATTAAAAATGTACTTGGAAAGAGAAAATTATATTATTGAAGAAGCTGCAGATGGCGTGGTGCCTTAAAAATGGCATTAGAAAATGATTATGATGTTATTTTACTTGATTTAATGATGCCAGGAATAGATGGTATAGAAGTATGTAAACGAACTTCGTGAAAAGAAGTCCACTCCAGTTATTATGTTAACTGCAAAAGGGGAAGAAACGAATCGAGTGCAAGGCTTTGAAGTTGGTGCGGATGACTACATTGTCAAACCTTTTAGTCCACGTGAAGTTGTCTTAAGAGTAAAAGCTATCTTAAGGCGTGCATCGAAAACAGCTACTTGCCAACGGATACAACGGCAAAAGATATTATCGTTTATCCACATTTAACAATTGATAATGATGCTCACCGAGTAACTGCTGATGGTAAGGAAGTAAACTTAACCCCAAAAGAGTACGAATTATTGTTCTTTTTAGCGAAATCACCAGATAAAGTATTTGATCGTGAACAATTATTAAAGGAAGTATGGCAATATGAATTTTTTGGTGATCTTCGCACAGTAGATACCCATGTCAAACGATTACGGGAAAAACTAAATCGAGTTTCCGAAACAGCAGCGAAAATGATTGTGACCGTTTGGGGCGTCGGTTATAAATTTGAGGTTATTGATGAATGAGATTATGGCGTAGTGTAGTTGGCAAGCTGTGGATGACGATCTTATTCTAGTCGCCTTCGTTTTATTTTTACTAACGATCTTGCTTGTTAGAATTTTTTGACGATTATCATGTAAAGCAAATTGAAGGGGATTTATTAGAAACGGCTCAAAAAGTATCCTATCTTATTGAAGCACACCCGGAAAAGGAAATAGGATAAAGAGATTGCTTTTGAAATTGTTGAACACCCGACTAATCTGATTGTAGCCTATGATCAAAATACGTTAATTACTCGCCACATAAAAAGGAGAAAGATAGGGGTAGATGCTAACTTCTTATTAAAGTGATAGCGATCTAGCAAATGTTTTTTATGAGGGAGAAGTTGTAACGAAAGAAGTATCTGTAATAAAAAGGAGCCAATGAAAATAAGAGAGATTCAAATATTATTATTACAGGCGTTCCTCTTAAAGGCAGATAAAGATAAGCAAGGTGGCGTCTTTATTTATCAATCCTTGGTGTTATAAAAGAAACAACAAAACAAACGACAAAACTAATTGTACTAGCTGCTGGAATTGCCATTATTTTAACCACATTCTTTGCGTTTTTCTTATCAACACGTATTACAGCGCCGTTACGGAAGATGCGTGAAGCAGCTTTTTCAGTTGCTAAAGGTAAATTCGATACAAAAGTTCCTATCTTGACAAATGATGAAATCGGCGAATTGGCAACAGCTTTTAACCAAATGGGAAGGCAATTAAAATTTAATATTAATGCTTTAAATCAGGAAAAGGAGCATTTGACAAGTATTTTAAGTAGTATGGCCGATGGTGTCATTACCTTTAATCGAGATGGAACGATTCTAATTACCAATCCACCTGCTGAATTATTTTTACAGCAATGGTATTTTGAAAAAGAAAATAAAAACGATACAATTTATTCCTAAAGAAATGATCCAATTACTCGACAAAGTAGTTTCATACCGAAAGTGAGCAGATTGGGGAATTGAAGGTACAAGGTAGTTACTATGTAGTAATCGATACTCCATTATATAATCAAGATCGTATTCGTGGTGCCGTTGCAGTTGTTCGGGATATGACGGAGGAAAGACGACTTGATAAACTTCGGAATGATTTTATTTCCAATGTTTCGCACGAATTACGAACCCCGATTTCAATGTTGCAAGGCTATAGTGAAGCGATGTTGATGACATGGCGACAACAAAGAAGAAATGAACGAAATTGCTAAAATTATTTACGATGAATCATTAAGAATGGGAAGATTGTAAATGAGCTACTAGATCTAGCACGAATGGAATCAGGACATGCTGTATTAGAAAAAGAAAAAGTTGCCAATCGATGCCTATCTTGAAAGAATCACAACAAAGTTCCAAGGATTGGCTACCGATAACACGTACATTTAGTTTACAATCCATCGAATAATGCTCATGATTACGTCTATATGGATCCTGATAAAATTGAACAAGTTCTAACCAATTTAATCGATAATGCAATTAGACATACAGCTGAAGATGGAACGGTAACAGTAAGCTATAATATCAAAGCGGATAATATAACCATTTCTGTTACAGATAATGGGGCTGGCATCCCTGAAGAAGATTTACCATTCGTTTTTGAACGTTTTTATAAAGCGGATAAAGCAAGAACAAGGGGGAGGTCTGGAACAGGATTAGGTTTAGCGATTGCGAAAAATATTATTGAAACACATAATGGAAAGATATCTGTCCAAAGCAAAGAAGGACATGGTACGACATTTTCTTTTCGTTTGCCAAAAGCGTTAGAAAATAAACAGAAACGTGACGAGTAATCTTGTTCCATGAGAAACAGCTTTTAAAAGACTGCCCAATAAGGGTAACATTAAAGTCAAATTGGAAAATGTATCTTTTCCGATTTGACTTTTTTGCTGGTTTGGAAAGGAAAATAATACTAATAATTTATGAAGGTTTGGTGCTAGCCACGTATCTGAACCCTTGCTTCCTTGTCATAGAACAATCTGGCCTTAATTGCACTATCAATATCTATTCCCGTGGGCTTCATCCTCAGCAAGAGCTGTGTTTTCCTTTTTTTCACATTTGTATATTTGACGATTTTCTTTGGCCTTTGCACATGTTTGTTACACTCAGCAATATGCGCAATCTTTATATTCACCTATTTTGTCGTCTTGAGCAAATCTCTCGAAAATTTTCCTTCTCTTTCAATCGTGGAATTTTTTTGTATATAAAACACATTATAACAAATGCTATATATCGTGATTTTGTCACTTTATTTTATGAAAATAAATTGGTCTAGAATAGTTCAAGCATTCATAAGTTAAAATTAAGAACAAGCTGAAGGAGGAAAATTAATGCTTGAGTATATAAAACGATTTTTGGTAGCAATTGTTATGGCTTTATTTATTAGTATGATGTTTATTACAGTACAGGCGCATGCCAATACAAGTGAGATAAAGACGGATACAACAGGTTGGGTTTTCCCAGCAGAAGGGGAAATTTCTGATGTGTTTGCGTCCAGAAATGGTTCACATAGAGGAATAGATATTGCTGGGAAGCATGGATCACCAATATTTGCTGCTGCAAACGGAAAAGTAATTAAATCTTACACTTCATCTACATATGGAAATGTCGTATTTATACGTCATCAAAATGGCTATGAAACAGTATACGCGCACATGAGTAATAGATTTGTCAATGAGGGACAAAAGGTCCAACAAGGTGAGCAAATCGGAAGTATGGGGAGTACTGGAAATTCAACTGGCGTCCATCTTCACTTTGAAATCCATTCAGGCAAATGGACGGTTCATAAAGAGAATGCAATCGATCCATTTTTAATATTTGGTTCTGGTAAAATTGGAGCATCTGTCTCTGCGTTGAGTCCTAATCCATATTCTACAGTAGAAGCTACTGTACCTGTAAAAAAAGCAGAAAAGAAGACACAAAAGAAACAAAAGTGGCTACAAAAAATCATGGAGAAAAAATGAATAGCACAAATGAAACAAATAAAAATAAAGAAAAACAAGCAATGAAAGAACAAGCAATGAAAGAACAAGCAATGAAAGAACAAGCAATGAAAGAACAAGCAAGAAAGAACAAGCAATGAAAGAACAAGCAAGAAAGAACAAGCAATGAAGGAACAAGCAATGAAAGAACAAGCAATGAAAGAACAAGCAATGAAGGAACAAGCGAAGAAAGAACAAGCAATGAAGGAACAACGAGAAAAAAGACAAGAAAATGTGGCAAAAAATAAAGAGCCAAAACAAATAGATGAAAAAATGGTTGTCATGGTGAAAAATAGTGACCAAAAACAGTCTGAACAAACGAAACGACAAGTAGCTAGTAAGCGTTATACGATAAAAGAAGGTGATACAATCTGGGGGATTGCAAAAAAGTATGGAACGAGTGTGGAACGGATTATGAAAGTAAATGAATTAGAGGATGGTATCATTCAGAAAAAACAAACATTAAAAGTCCCGTTACTTCATAAAAACGAGTATTTAGTGCAGAAAGGTGATACTTTACAAGAAATTGCAAAGGGCAATAATGTCACCGTTCAGCAGTTAATGACATGGAATAAAATAGAGGATCCTGATGTTATTTTTGCAGATCAAATCCTGCTGGTGAAAAAAGAAGAGAAAAACCGGGCTGGAAGAGATCAATCAACCAGTCCGGGCTAATATTTATTTGCTTTCGTTAAAGCGCGCTTTACAGTCTTCGATTAACTTAGCGGCTGCTTCCGCATTTTCCCATGAACCTACTTCTGTTTTCTTTCTTTGTAGGTCTTTATAACGCTCAAAGAAGTGAACGATTTCTTTTAGCTTATGTTGTGGTAGATCTTCCAACGACTCTATCTCATCAAAACGTGGATCCTCTACAGGTACACCAATTAATTTAGCGTCATCCTCGCCGCTATCCACCATATTTAAGTAGCCGATGACTCTCGTTTCAATGATACATCCTGGGAATGTTGGATTTGTCACTAAAACTAAAATATCTAAAGGGTCATTATCTAAAGCAAGCGTATTTTTTATGTAACCGTATTCTGCTGGATAAAACATCGGTGAAAATAATACACGGTCGAGAATAAATCCCCCTCGATCTTCATCATACTCATACTTATTTTGACTGCCTGTCGGTATTTCAATAAATGCATCCACGACGACGTTTTTTTCACTCATGAAAGATCCTCCTCCTAAAATTTAATATGTATCCAATTTATTATAATAAAAGCTAGATTATCTAGCAAATATGAAGATCCAATTAATTATTAGATGTATGAAAGTGGCAAGTTACTTTACTTCACAAGCAGTATTTTTTTATGTATAATTAAATAGAAAATAATATGTGATTCATCTTCGGGGCTGGGTGAAATTCCCGACCGGCGGTAATGAAGGGCAACCTTCAAAGCCCGCGAGCTTTTTAGCTGATTTGGTGAAAATCCAAAGCCGACAGTATAGTCTGGATGGGAGAAGATGGAGGTTAGCCAGTGTTCAAAATGTGTAATTTTGAACACGTATTTAAGCATGCCAATCTTCTCCCTCAGGAAGGATTTCTTCTTGAGGGAGCTTTCTTTTGCATGGCTGGATGGCGAACTTCTCTTCAAACGAGGGATGAATCTCCAAGGGAGAGAGGAAAAGATGAAGCGATTGAATCTAAAGGCTTTTGTTGGCATTGGTATGCTAAGTAGTTTGGCTTATGTTTTAATGTTGATTAAATTTCCGTTACCACCGTTTCCAGCATATTTAACAGTTGATTTTAGCGATATCCCTGCACTAATTGCAGCGCTAATATTTGGCCCAGGTGCAGCGGTCATTGTAGAGCTAATAAAAAATATGATCGATTATTTAATGATAGGTAGTGAAGCAGGATTGCCTATTGGTAACATTGCGAACTTCCTAGCAGGTGTATTGTTCGTACTTCCTACTTATTATGTGTACAAACGTTTGAATACAACGAAAGGAATGCTTCTTTCACTTATCATTGGTACTATTTTTATGGCTGTGTTTATGAGTATCCTTAATTACGTTGCAATCTTGCCCGCGTATATATATTTACTAGGTTGGGATCCGATGAGTGCAACTGAAATTCGTCAACTTGCGGTTGCGGCCATTTTGCCATTTAATATTATAAAAGGAATGATCGTCACATTGTTATTCCTATTGTTATTTAATCGATTAAAATTATGGATAGATAAACAAAAACAAACAAGTGTTATGTTAGAAAACAGATAGAAAAAGAGGCTGGGACAAAACCCAGCTAAATAAGAAAAAGGAGTTCAGTTGATGATAAAACTGGACTCCTTTCATTTTTATCAAAGGAAATTGCCTTCTTTTTTATTAAGTGATGTTGACTTTCACTTCAGACAGTTGCTTTTCGCGGGCACGGCCTCAGCTTCTGTAGCTCCTCGTCCGCGTCGTTACAGGGATCTTCGGACTCGTGCTGTTCCCGCAGGAGGCAACTGTCTTTCGTTCCAGTCAACATATCGTTATTTCGATAATTTTAAGTAATCAAAAAGGAAAGAGGATTTGCGTTAATGGCAGTAAACTGAAGGAAATACACTGCCATTAACAATGATCATGATAAAAATAAAAGCGCAGAATCGGACAGAACAAAAAAGGATTGGATCAACAAAATTTGCTGATTCAATCCTTTTTTATTATTTGAAGCTAGTTATGTCCTAGCCTCTTTTTGTTACTCATATTTTAGCGGGTCACCATCAAAACTTTTGTCTGCTACTTTAATGGAATCTGTCGGACATCCTTCAAAAGCATCCATGAGATCATCTTCAAGAATATCCGGTACCTCTGCTACCCCTTTGTTATCATCCAGTACCACATAAGCGATACCTTCATCATCATAATCATATATATCAGGAGCAGCGGCACCACAAGCCCCGCATGCAATACATGTATCTTGATCAACAATCGTATATTTTGGCACAATACATCCTCCCTAATGTCCTAAAAAATGCTATCTAGCTGTCATTGAATTACATTAAATATGTTATAGCTGTTTCGTCTTTTTTTCAAGTGTCATTACTTGTCAGAGTCTTGTATATCTTTTATGTTAAAATAAGTTTACAGTGGGATGAAGGAGGGAACTGTATGGATAAATATCTTTATTTTATTGTACTAAACTGTTTACATAAGATGAATAGCGAAAGAACAATCTATGCAACCTTTCATTTATTAAATGGAAAGAAGTCATCACAAACAATTCAAGATGCACATTTATATCAATTAACAAATCTATTTCAAACATATCCAATGTCCGATCGGTCTCAATTTAATTACATCATTGCAGAGCTAACGAAGAAAGGGCTTATTCAGTTAATAGACGAAAATAGATATATTCCAACCGAAAGAGGGGACAATGAGTTATCCACTGGATATAAAGCTTATCCTCCTTTACCTTATCTCAACGGATGGAGATATCAAGATACGGTATTGAAGTTTTGGCAACGATTAACATTTTTTATTCAAATCGTTTCTCACCTTATACGTGGTGAACGTTCCTATTATCCAATTGAGCATGATCCACTTGCAAAGAAATGGATGAAGTCATTTTTAAAAAAACAGCAAATACCAAGAGAACAGTTAGGTTATGCTTGCTATGATGAATTAAACAAAATCTTTTCTAACAATCCTCCTGAAGATCCCCGCTTTATTACGTTTCGCTTAACCGGTTCCGGGCAAATTGGAAAAACAGTCGATCAGGCTGCTGCACTTTTACATATAGAAACAACTGAATATTGGTATCGCTATTTACATTTACTTCATTATATTATTTGGATAATAACAACGAATCCGCATGAGTATTCATTTTTATATTCTTTTATTGCGGATGTACATACTGATATAAAAATGACGAAATCAACTTCCGTAACTTATAAACTATTAAAAAAAGGGTTTTCTATTGAAGATATTGCAGCTTATCGAAAAGTGAAGAAAAGTACGATTGAAGATCATATTATTGAAATTGTTTTAAATGATCCTCAGTTTCCAATTGATGACTTTATTCATAAAGATACATTAAAAAAAATAAAGAAAACAGCAGCAATCGTTGGTAAGAAAAAATTACGTCCAATTAAAGAAAGGTTAGAAAATGTTACCTATTTTCAAATACGATTAGCATTAGCAGTATTAGGTGATGAATGATGGAATTAAGAGAAAAATTAAGATATCATTTCGGTTATGCATCTTTCCGAACTGGACAGGAGGAAATCATTCGTTCTGTTTTAAAAAAGAACGATACACTTGCAATGTTGCCTACAGGTACTGGAAAATCATTATGCTACCAACTACCTGGTTATATTTTACCGGGTTCTATCATTGTCGTATCCCCGCTCCTATCACTTATGCAAGACCAAGTAGAGCAACTACAAATGCGTGGGGAAAAGCGAGTAATCGGCCTAAATTCTTTCCTCCCTTTTAACGAAAGATTGGCTGTCCTTGACCAACTTAAATATTATCGATTTATTTATATTTCACCGGAAATGCTCGCTAATAGGAACATATTACAGGCATTAAAGAAGATACCTATTTCACTGTTCGTCGTTGATGAGGCCCACTGTATTTCGCAATGGGGATATGATTTTAGACCGGATTACTTGAATCTCGGTAAAATTCGCCATCAACTTGGTAATCCCACTACACTAGCGCTTACAGCAACAGCGACAGAAGAAGTAAGAAGTGATATTAAAAACCATTTACATATAGAAGATGCAAAAGAATGGATTTTTTCTGTCGATCGCCCTAATATTGCGATGGTAGTCGAGCGAGTAACTACCTATGAAGAAAAAGTGAATAAATTGATAACATTCGTAAAAAAACTTAAAAAACCCGGCATCATTTATTTTTCAAGTAAACATGTAGCTGAAGAAATGGCTGAGCTGATCAAGCAAAATGGTGTCTTACAAACTGCCGCTTATCATGCGGGAATGAGTCAAGAAGATCGCACGTTAATTCAGCAACAGTTTCTTTATAATCAACTAGATGTCATTTGTGCGACAAGCGCTTTCGGTATGGGGATCAATAAAGATAATATTCGCTTTGTCATTCACTTCCATATGCCACAGCAGATTGAATCCTATATGCAAGAAATAGGACGAGCAGGAAGAGATGGGGAAAAGGCGCTTGCTATTTTACTTTATTGTCCAGGTGATGAGGAACTACCTCTTCATTTTATTGAACATGAGTTACCAACACATGAACAAATTGATATGTTTTTTGATAAAGTTTCTTCTATGAACAATCATCTTTTACGAGAAAAATTACAATTAACAGAAACACAATATCGTTTCTTACATCACCATTATTCTCAAGCACATCAATTAGAGAGGAGGAAAAGAGAAATCAAACATATGAGGGATCACCTTATTGCTCATCGATTGAATAAACTTTCGACGATGCTTCGTTGGGTTCTTAGTAAAAATTGTCGAAGAGAGGGAATATTGACATATTTTGATGAAATATATCCAAAAAAGCTTCATTTTTGTTGTGATGCATGTAAAATAAATATAGAGGAATTTATGACTGAGGAACAAAATATTCGCAATGACATAAAGGAGCATTGGAAATGGACATTAAGAAAGTTGTTACTGAACAAGTGAATTGGAAGTGAAAAGAAATAAACAGGCTGAACTCATTCGGCAAATGTCAACAAAAGAATTGACCTTTCATTTACTAGTTTCACAGTGTATTCTTTTAATAATTGCGCTTATTATTGGTATTTTTCTTTTTAATCATCTGTCTGCGTTTTTTTCACTCTTTCGCTTGGAATGGTCAATTATCACTCTTGGTTTAACAAGCGGTATATTGGTTGTATTAATCGATGTTTTTTTAATGAAAATACTTCCGAAGCATTACTATGATGATGGAGGGATCAATGAACGAATTTTTGCGAATCGGTCAGTAGCATCTATTGCGCTTTTATCTATCATTATTGCTTTTTCTGAAGAAATATTATTTCGGGGTGTACTACAAACTCATTTCGGATTAATCATTACAAGCATTATTTTTGCAATCGTACATGTGAGATATTGGTCACACTGGTTTCTTATTACTAATGTCCTAGTTTTAAGCTTTTGGATTGGATTAGTATATGAATTTAGTGGAAATAACTTACTTGTTCCCATTACCATGCACTTTACTATTGATTTTTTACTAGGGTTGGTCATTCAATATAATGTTAATGGAAGCGGGCGGGAGGATGATGAAAAATGAGCAAGCCTTTTTACGATGATAGTGAAGCTGGGCAATCGGACATACATATAGATGATGGGAAAGATGGTGAAAAACCAACGAATGTTAAGAGTGAAAAATTACCATCAAGATATGAGCTCAATCAAAATAAAAGAAAATTAGAACACCCATTATTAAAAATATTACTTGTTCTTTTCTTTATCACACCAATTATTGTCTTTTCTGTTTATTCGCATATTCAAAACAAAAACTATTCAAAGGCAAATGAAGATACTTCACTAGTTGTTAATGATAAACATAATAAACAACAGAATGATGAAGAGGAAGATGATGAAATGATCAGTGATGAGCCGAAAGAAGAAAAGGACGAAAAGCTCGATCAAGATCATCGAGTAGAGACAGAAAGTAAAGTGAAAGATAAACAAGAAGAACAGAAAGATAAAAATATGCAACCAAAAGAACAGTCAACACCGAAAGTAGAAACAGCTAATAATAATGTTAAAAAAGATCAGGCAAAAACAGAAAAGCAGGCAGAACAGCCAAAGCAAGCAGAACAACCGAAACAAGTAGAGAAACAACCTAAGGAAGTAGAGCAACCGAAACAAGTAGAAAAACGGCAAGCAGAATCAAAACAGCCAGAAAAAAAGGATACACCAAAAATAGCGACCCATACTGTTAAGCCTGGTGAAACATTATTCAGCATTTCCATGCAATACTTTAATTCTCAAGAAGGCATTGTTAAAATTAGACAACAGAATGGTATTAGCGAAAATGAGATAGAAGTAGGACAAGTACTTCAAATACCACTTCCACAGTAAAGAAAATAAAAGACAGGATGAAATGATTCATTCTTGTCTTTTTTCATTTCAGTTACATATTTGCTATTTCAATCAAAGAAGCATGGAATCATGAAGAAGTTGCGAAAAATGAAATGACCACGTTTTATTTCTTATCCGAATCAATCACCTCATTTAAATTCCTACATTTGAACGATAAATCTATTCATAGAAACATGGACAAAAGAATATATACATCATTGAGGGGGGATGAGTGATTGGAATCAAATATTATTTTATTATCTGAAGATACAGACCAAGCAACAAAGCAGATGCTCCAACATTTAATTGAACGAAAAAGAAAGCTAAATTATTATCAACGTACTCATAAATTATTTTTATTGATTAGTATTATTTATACACTATGTGTTTTTTATTTTATGAATCGATTCATCATTGTTCCTTACTCATATTCTTTGTATGAACTGTTTACGTTACTCGTTAATAATACGAAGTATTTATATATCATCTTATTATCAGTTGGTTTCTTTGGAGTATCGAACATCTTATTTAATAAAAAAGAAAAGTACGAAAAGGAGTATCACGATCTTCGCTGTGAAATTATCGATCGAAGTAAGGATTTATGGAAAGGAGACGCGTGGAAAAACCGTCATAAAGTATTTCAAATGATGAAAAAAAATTATGATATTAATTTATATCATGAAAGTAAATAGCAATGTATCACGAGACGGAAAATGGGGATGGTCACAAGAGTCATTGTAAAGTGACTTTTAAGAACGATCCTCTTTTATTTTTCATTAAATCAATATCATCGTAACCTATGTTTAAAAATATCTTTTTGATGAGTGTTGCTACGAACTCCAGTTGACATACACTTCGTTTTCCATGTGCTTAGCTTCAGTCTCCTTCCACACCTGTATAAGTCCGCTCATGTATGTTATTTCTGCAGAGTCTCCACCTCTTTATTTTCCGATTCCATTTTAGACTTATTGGGTAGTTCCTTCTGCTTTTGTACGAATGAACATTATCATCCATAGATGTAGAAAGATTATTTTAGTCGATATTTGAAGAAATATTCCTCTTAAAATAAAATATAGAAGAAATGATCCAAACTTTCTGAAGATTGTGCTATAATACGAATATGAAGAATATGTAGGAGGTAGACGATTGCAAAGTAATTTAGAACACCATGTCATTGATAGCCAAGCGATAGGCAGTGAATATCGATTTTCGATCTTAACGGCAGCTTCCACACATCGGTTAAAGGAATGCTACTTACTCCTTGTTCATGATGGTTATGATTATTTAAAACTCGGTCATTTACAAAAAATCTTTGTAACCTTCACACCGCAAGAAGTTCAAAAGCTATTATTTGTTTTACTTCCTCCGGGTGATTCGCAGCAACGCTGGCATTATTATCATGCACTTGGGAAGGACCAATTACATTATCTCCATTTTATCTATGATGAGTTGTTACCATATTTGAAAGCGTTTACAAGGGAAAGAGGTTTAAAAGTTGTCAAAAGAGGAATGATAGGTGATTCTTTAGCAGGTGCTGCAAGCTACCGAATAGCGTTGAAAAAACCTCGTAAATGGACACATATCCTTCTACAGTCTGCAGCATTTTGTAAAGAGGACTTAGTAATGATGCACGAAGATGGTAAAACATTACCGTGGATTGTTTATCAATGTGTAGGAACAAAAGAAGATCAGTTTATTTCTCCACTAACGAATGAACGGTTATACATATATTCTAGAAATCAAACAGCAAAGAAATATTTTAAACGTTCTGCTACTCAATTTTTTTACAAGGAAAAAGAAGAAGCACATTTATGGGCATTTTGGCGCAAGGATCTTCCTGCAGCCATTCATATATTTATTCATTTTTAAAGTAGAAAGGATGATGAAAGTGAAAAAGAAGTTCTTTATATGCATGATGTTAGCATTCTCCTTTGTTCTCATTCTAGCTGGATGCAATAACAGTAAACAAAGCAGTGCCGGTAAAAATGAAAAAAGGAGTGCTGACGGTAAAGTAGAAATAGAGTTTTGGACAATGCAATTACAACCAACTTTTACAGACTATATGAATGGAGTCATTGCGGACTATGAAAAAGAGAAGCCGAACGTAAAAATAAAATGGGTAGATATTCCATGGGATGATATGGAGAAAAAAATTCTTTCCGCGGTTGCTTCCAATACAGCTCCTGATGTTGTTAATTTAAATACCCAATTTGCCTCACAGCTTGCAGAGCTCGATGCATTAGTAGATATGGATGAAGCAGTTCCTGCCGAAATAAGAGAAAAATATTTTGAAGGTATTTGGAACTCGAATTCCTTTGGTGGAAAAGTTTTTGGTATTCCGTGGTATTTATCATCACAGGTAGCGATGTATAACAAAGATATATTTAAAGAGGCAGGGTTGAGCGAAGAAGAGGTACCACGTACTTTTGAAGAAGTGCAGAAAATTGCAAGAAAATCAAAGAGAAGACGGGGAAGTACGCATTTTTCCCTCCATTAGATGGCAGTCATTTACTTGAAACACTTGTCATGATGGGGGTTGATTTGACAGATGAAAAGGAAACAAAAGCCGCATTTAACACAGAAAAAGGAAAAAAAGCTTTTCAACTTTTTGTTGATATGTATCAAGATGAGCTCATTCCGCGAGAAGTATTAACAGAAGGACATGGTAAAGCTATTGATATGTATCAAGCCGGAGAAATTGCTTTATTTTCTTCAGGACCACAATTTTTAGACAAAATAGAAGAAAATGCTCCGGATATTTTTAAAGCGACAGGAATTGGACCATTCGTTACTGGTGAAACTGGTTTGAAAAATGTCGCCGCAATGAACCTTGTAGTTCCTAAGCAAAGTAAGCATCAAAAAGAAGAGGCGATTGACTTCTCTTTATTTATAACAAATGCTGAGAATCAAGTAGCATTCGATAAAATTACTTCGATATTACCATCAATTGAAACAGCACTTGATGATCCATATTTTAGCGAAATGCCTGCAAATCCAACCATTCAGGATGAAGCCCGACTATTTCTGCCAATCAACTAAAAGATTCAAAAGTGTTGGTGCCACCTATGAAAAATTATCCTGATTTACAAAAGTCTATGAATGAAGCAATAAAGCAGCTATGTTAGGTCGAGAAATCGGTCGCAGAAGCTTTAGATGTAGCGGAAAAAGAATGGAACAAAATATTGAAGAAAAAATAAATGTTTAAAGGAAGGAAGAGAGCTTCCTCTTTCTTCCTCATTATACATATACTCTGTTTTCTCTCAACATACAGGTGGTGATCACAAAAGAATGAAAAATGCTTTTTTTCAATCGATATTTGGGAAATTAATTGTCTCTTGCCAAGCATTAAAAGGCGAGCCATTGTATGGTTCAGAAATGATGGCAAAAATGGCACTCGCAGCTCAAGAAGGTGGTGCTGTAGCAATAAGAGCAAATGGCAAAAATGATATTCAAGCGATTACAAATGAAGTGAAGTTACCTGTGATTGGCTTGATAAAACGTGAATATAGTGGATCAAATGTCTATATTACCCCGACAAAAAGGGAAGTTAATTCCCTTTGTGAGACAGATGTCGCAATGATCGCTCTCGATGCTACAGCACGTAAGCGACCAGGGGGCGAACAATTATCCGAGTTAATTCAATATATCAAAAAACGGGGCAAATTAGTGATGGCAGATATTTCAACAGTGAAGGAAGGCATAGTTGCCGCCACGTTAGGTGCAGATTGTATCGGCACAACATTGTCAGGGTATACACCATATTCTCCACAACTGAAGCAACCGGATTTTCAATTAATAGAAAGGTTATCGAAAAGTGTTTCTCTTCCAGTTTTGGCTGAAGGGCGGATATGGAGTCCTGAGCACGCAGTTCGAGCATTGCAGCTTGGGGCTTGGTCCGTAGTTGTCGGTTCTGCTATCACCCGACCACAGTTGATTGTGAATCGCTTTCAAGAAACTTTGCTAGAGGCAGGTGTAAAAAAGGATGGTTGAAACGAAACAGATGGAAGGGAATATCGCTAGTCTTATCCGCAGTTTTCACCCTTCTTTAACAAAATCGGAACAAAAAGTTGCAGATACGGTGCTGAAAGATCTTGAAAGTGTTCTCTATTATTCTGTAACAGATTTAGCTGATCATGCGGAAGTAGGTGAAACAACTGCTTTACGTTTTTGTAGAAAAATCGGCTTTAAAGGATATCAAGAATTTAAATTAGCTATTGCCAAAACAGTATCAAGTCATCATTATCATGCTGACAAAGATACTAAACCACAGGGAATGTCGGAATCTATCGCTCAGTATACAAAGGAAGCAATCGATGAGACCTTTCAAATGATAAACAAAAAGGTGCTTGAAAAATGCTTACATGAGATTAATAAAGCGAAAAGGCTTTATTTTTTCGGAGTAGGAACCTCGGGATTAACTGCACTTGATGCCAAAAGCCGTCTGATTAGAATGGGGGTTCAAAGTGATGCACTGATTGATCCCCATATGCAAGCAATGGTTGCAGCTACTTTAGGGAAAGAGGATGTAGTCATTGGGATTAGTGTATCAGGAAGTACGAAAGATACACTAGATTCACTAGCAATTGCGAAGAAAAATAAAGCAACAATTATAGCGATCACTTATTATGCACGTTCTCCAATTACAAATTTAGCGGATTATGTTCTGTTAAGTGGTGGGAAGGAATCTCCTTTAGAAGGGGGATCATTATCAGCAAAAATATGTCAGTTATACGTGATTGATTTATTATGTACAGGACTTGCTTTGAAAAATAAAGGGAAGGCATTAAAAATGAAAGAGTTAACGGCACAATCAGTTGTCGATAAAATTTATTAATATGATGGCATGTTTTAGGGAGGTGAAAGTGGTGTTCGCTATCGGCATCGACATTGGCGGAACAAGTGTGAAAGGAATGACATTATTACAGGATAAAATCGTTGATGAATACAGATATCCAACGAATGCATCTGCAGGGAAAGAGGCAATACTCTATGCTTTACAAAAAGTAATTGACCATCTGTTGAAGAGTGTTCCAGCTACAAAGGTGATTGGAATAGGAGT